>CAZOLI010000029.1:0-32068 GCA_964580675.1 uncultured Planctomycetia bacterium | reverse complement strand
ATCGCCGTTTTCGTCAATAATGAACACCTCATTGGTGCCGTCACTCTCGGCCCCGGCAAATGCGGACTGGAAAAACCCCATGACCCCCAGAAACAGCAGGAAGCAGAGTATTCGTTCTGCCGTTTCCATGTGAGTTTTCGTCTCGTAAGCCCCCTCCCCGTGTCCCTTGCTTTTATCCCGATTTGTCACGAAAACACCTCAGAATGGCTTTCGACAGAGCCCGCACGTATGATTCTTACGCAACTATTGTACCATGATTCCAATAATATGGCAATTTAAGTTTATTTATTAAATAAACTTACAAATGGCTACAAATTAAAATGCGGATGATTGTTGACAAATGAGGCAGCTGTTCCGTCATGGGACGGTGAAAGCGGACAAGGGGTGGTATTCGAACAATAGTGAACACGGGGTGGAAGGGAGTAAACGGCGATTTTTTTTAACCGCCCCTTTTTGAATCCACAAATATTCGCCAGTTGGAAGGAAAAGGAAGTCGTCGGGGATGTTAACGGTAACCGCTGCCGAAAAGCGACCGCAGGGAAGAAAACAGGGAGGGAAACCAGCGGGACACCGTCTGCAGGATGTTGAGGAGTCCGGCGCCCATTGAGCCGAACAGGTCCATCTTCCAGGCCGGCATCGGCACGATGTGAATCGGCGCGTCGGACGAGGCGTTCATACGGGACCGAACCTGCTGTATCGCGTCGTCAAATGAACCGGTTCGGTCCACCAGGTTTCGCGCGACCGCCTGTTTCCCGGTCCAGACGCGTCCTTCCGCCACTTCTTCCCACTCGTCCTTCTCGCCGCCCCGCCCCTCCTTTACCACCTCCAAAAACTGGTCGTACACGTGCTCCATCATGTCCCCGAGTTTCTCTTCCTCGTCGTCCCGGAGCCGGCGAAGCGGCGACAGCATGCCCGCCCGTTCCCCGCGTTTGAAGTGTTCGGTGTTCACACCGGATTTTTCCTGGAGTTCCTCGGTATTGAATTTGCCCAGTACCACGCCAATGGATCCTGTAATGGAAACACGGTTGGCGATAATTGGCTCGGAAAAGACGGAAATATAATACCCGCCCGAGGCAGCCACGTCACTCATGCTGGCAACGACCGGCAGGTCCTCTTCGTCCCGAACCCGCTGAATTTCCCGGGCGATGACGTCCGAGGCCGTCGCCGATCCACCACCGCTATTGATGCGCAACAGAACGCCTTCGATCGCCGGAGAGGTTCGCACCTGCCGGAGGGATTTCACCACGCTCCGGGACCCAACGGTGGGATTGGGAAAAAACTGCCCCTCCCCGCTGTGAATGGAGCCGCAGGCGTAAAGCAGAGCGACACGGCGCGGCGGTACCCACGACACATCCCGTGGAATCCGGCGCCACCGGTACGCCATATCATCAACGGGATGATACCGGTCGTCCGTCTGTTCCCGGATCCATTCCTCCAGGTCCTGTTCGTAAAACAGGTCGTCCACAAAACCGAGTTCCTTTGCGTGTTGCCCGTTCAGAAGACCTTCGTCAAATCCCTCCCGGACCTCCTCCTCGGATAGGCCACGGCGGACGTGAATATCACGAATGATTTCATCGTAGAGTCCGCTCAGCAGCCAATCCAGCATCTCCCGGTGTGCCTCACTCGCGTCCTCCCGGGTAAACATGTCCGACGCCGTCTTGTACTCCCCGATGTGTTGCAGTTCCGGTTCGATCCCCAGTTTCTCCAGGGTGTTCCGGAAAAAAGGCTGCTGCATGTGAAGGCCGAGCGGCCCCAGGGTACCGGAGGGAACCATAAATATTCGTTTGCAGGCCGTGGCAAGATAATACGCACGGGTATCCGCTTCCTCCAGGTACGCCGCCGTGAAATGACCCGCGTGGCCGAACTCCCGGAGCAATTCGCGAAACTCTTCAATGGTGCCGAGCCCCGCTCCACCCAGTGATTGTATCCGAAGGATCAGACCTTCAATGTTCGGGTCCTTCTTTGCCCGCTTCAGAATTTGCCGGTAATCAAAAAGAGACATGCGGCCGGTGCCGAACATCCCGAACGGCTCGGAACGCGGAACAATTCCCCTGACCTCAAGTTCAATGTAGGCCTCCGAATGCCGAAACAACCGTTGCTTGAGGCCCAGCCACATCCGGTAAAGACCCACAAACAGGAGTCGAATTGGATAATAAATGAATTTCATCCTCTTTCCTCGAACTTCTTCGGTGTTCGATGAGGCCGTCCCACGACGTGGTAAAAAGGGATCTGGAGGGGCTTTCCCCGGGAATTTTAGTACTTCTTCCGCTTTGTGGAAGAAGGAATGTCCAGTTTTTTCCGGTACTTGTTGACCGTCCGGCGGGCGATGTCGATGCCGTACTTCTCTTCCAGCCTGTCGGCGATGTCCGAATCGGAGAGGGGATCGGATTTGTCCTCCTCCTCGATGATGGTTTTGAGACGGTTCATCACCGTTACCCGCGATTTTTCCTCGCCTTCCTCCGTTTCGGTCCCCCCGGAGAAAAAGTCCTTCATGCCCATGATCTTCCAGGGAGTCTGAATGTATTTTCCGTCCGTGGCGCGGCTAACGGTGGAGAGGTGACACCCGACCTCCTCCGCCACTTCCTTCATTTTCATGGGTTTCAGATAATTAATGCCTTTCTCCAGGAACTCCTCCTGTTTGTCCACGATACACTCGGCAATTTTTCGAATGGTTTCCCGGCGCTGCTGTATGGAATTCTGGAAGTGGCGGGCTTTCTGAATTTTTTCCTTCAGGTAATCCTTCGCTTCATCACTCAGGTTATCGTCCTTCAGCAGGTTGAGGTACTTTCGGGAAACGGTGATTTCGGGAACGTAGGAGTCGTTGAGCATCACCTCGTACTCCCCGTCCGATTGTTGAACCACCACGTCCGGATCCACTTCCCGGGCGGGCCGCGCGGAATACGCAAATCCCGGGTTCGGGTCCAGTTCCCGGATCTCCTCCGCAAGTCTCGACACCTCCTCCACCTCCAGGTCCGTGTTGCGGGCCACTTTCTTCATCCGGTTCTCCTCCAGGTCCTCAAGGTGTTCTTCAATCAGGGTCCGTTTGGATTCGTACTGTTCGTCCTCGTCGTCCAGTTGAAGAAGGAGACACTCCTCCTTGTCCCGCGCGGCCGTGCCGGCGGGTCCGATTTCCTGGATCAGCTCCAGTGCTTCCTCAGCAGTCCCGTAAGACACCAGATCCGGCCGCAGCACCTCTTCCAGGGGACGCATTAACTTCCCCTCCTCATCCATGTTGTCCAGGACACGCGTCTTCAGAGCACCGGCGGCATCATCCTGTACGTCCTCGTAAAAATGTGCCGGAAGCGAATCGGCCTCCACCGACGCCGGATCCGTTTCCTGAACTTCGTCCACGAAATCACGTGCCGTTTCCAGTACTTCTTCGTTCAACATATCCACCGCTTCCTCGAGCGAAACCTGAAGGTACCCGGATTCGTCCAGGTTGTAAATCAGGTACTCCGCGATTTGCTGGACGTCGTCGGACACGTCCTCCATCTGAATCTCCTCCTTGAGCTGTTCCTGGAGTCCGGGTTCGGTGGCCGGCGTGTTGTACAGGGCCTCCATTTTGCGGTCCGCCGCCTCCTGATTGTACCCCGATCCCGCGGACTCCGTCAGGTTCGATCGGGTAAGATCTCGTTCCTCCAGGAGGTCGAGGAGGTCTTCTTCGTCAAACTCGTCGTCCTCTTCTTCTTCCTCCTCCTGGTCCACCAGTTCGTCCTCCGGATCCTCCATCTGATCCTCGTCCTCCTGCTTTGTGACGAGGGCGGGGTTGGTTTCCATTTCCTGCTTTATGGCGTCCCTCAGTTCGAGGCGTGGCTTCTGGAGGATCTCAATGGATTGGATGACCTGCGGGGCCAGCACCATCTGCTGGTCCAGCTTCTGGTCCAGCCGCTGATCTTTTTTGAGTTGCTGATTTAATTCCATTCGTCCGTTCTCTGCTTACTCCGACGATGATGATGTTATTTCTGGTTCGATGATCAACCCGTTCTCAACAAGCGTGCATACATTTCAACCACACGGAACCAACTTACGACGATTCCTCTTCTGCCGTACTTCCGTCATCCGGAGAGGAACCGGGAGAAAACGACCGTCGTCCCGCCACCGCCTCGGCCACGGAGGAGGGGCTGGCGTATTCCAGGGAACTGCCCGACGGAATGCCACGGGCAATCCGCGTCACCGTTACGTCAACGTCCTCCAGCATCTCGCTTACGTACAGTGCCGTTCCGTCCCCTTCCGCGGTGGGGTTGGTGGCAATAATGACCTCCTCCACGTCACCTTCCCGAATTCGCCGAAGGAGCGGCTCAAGCGTCAGATCCTCTTTATCTATTCCTTCCAGCGGGTCCATGGTCCCGAGCAACACGTGATACAGACCGTTGTACTCTCCCGAATTCTCCAGTGACATCAGGTCCCTCGGGGTTTCGCATACGCAGATCCGGCGCCGATCCCGGGATGGATCCGAACAAATTTCACATGGATCCTGTTCGGTTACGTTGTAACACCGGGAACAGGAAAGAGGCTCCCGGCTCACCGCGGTCAGTGCATCCGCAAGACTCTGAACCTCATCCTCGTCCTGGTTCAGTACGTGAAATGCCAGTCGTTCCGCCGTTCGCTTTCCGATGCCCGGCAATTCCTGCAAAGCATCAATTAACCGGTCAAGAGATTCCGTGTATTCTGGCATTTCCCTTCCTTGTTTTCTGGTGTTCGTGTCGGCCGGCGGCCGAACCCAACCAATGGTCTTCTATCCAAGCATATCCATCAGACCTTCCATGCCTCCCGGAAGACCCATATCGCCCGCCACCTTGTTCATTTCTTCCTGGGCGAGCTCGTCGGCCTTTTCCATTCCCTGGTTTACCGCCGCAACAATCATGTCTTCAAGCAACTCCAGGTCCTCTTCCTCAACGATCTCTTCGTCAATGTTTACCGCGAGAAGTTCCTTCTGACCGTTGACGTTGACGGTAACCATTCCGCCCCCCGCGCTTCCCTCCACAACGCGATCTTTGAGGCGCTCCTGTACTTCCCCCATTTTCTCCTGCGTCTTCTGAAACTGACTCATCAAACTGCCAAGATCAAAGTCACCCTGATTCATTGTTGTCGTCCTCCACGTTAACGATGTCCGCGTTAAAAAATTCACGTGCCTTCTCCACGTCCGGATCCTCCCGGGCACGTTCTCGGGGCGAGTCCCGATCTTCTTCCTCTTCGTCCGACGCCGTTTCCGCCTCCCCTGCTCCGGAAAACTCAACGTCGGGGGAGGCATCCATCAGATCCTCCACGACCTCTTTGATTATATGTGTTCCGTTCTCCTGTTCCAATTTTTCCCTGTGGAAGGAGAACGGCTCGGCAAAATGAACCTCGATCTTTTCTTCGGACATTTCCACAGGATCCCCCTCCCCGAGCAACGCGGCAATGGTGGGGTGATCCACCCGGAGCTGGCCGATCATCTGATTCCAGAGATCCCCGCCGGCCGGATCTTCTTTTTCCTCGTCTTCCTTCTGTTCCGGCCGGTCTTCGTCCTCCTCCGGGTTCTCCTCCTTATCGGATGTCTCCGGGGCCTCCGGCCCTTCCGGTTCCGGTTCCTGTTCCGCCTCCGGTTCACGGTCTTCTGGTTCGGGCTCCCCGGGCTCTTCTTCCTCCGCGTCCCCCGTTTCGTCAGGGGCCTTCTCTTCATCCTGGTCCGGCGACGGGGTTTCCTGTTCACCGTAAGAGTCGGATTCATCCGCCAGGGACTCCGGTGCGTCCCGTTCCGTGACGGAACCGGTTTCGAAAGCTCCCGAATGCCCGTTGCCCTCTCCGAACGACTCGCAGAGCCGGACAAACACGGATTCGAGCAGGAGGCGAGACTGGAACGGGTCTTCCGTCCGGTTCCGAATCTTGACCAGCTCCTCCACCATTTGAGACACGTCCCGGGGACCGAACCATTCGGCCTGTCGCGCAAATTCATCCCGTTCCTCCTCCGTCCCCTGCACCAGATCCGTGTCACGGCCACACTTCTGAATGATCATCAGGTTCCGGAGGTGGCCGAGAAATTGGTTCATAAACACGTCCACGTCGGCGCCGCCGTGGTAAATCTCGTGCAGTTCATTGAGGACGGCCCGGGCGTTTCCTTCGTGTACGCCCTGCAGAATCCGGTGGACCAGAGCCGTCGACACGGTTCCGAGCACAAGTTTCAGCTCCGTCTCGTCAATCGGACCGTCGGCGATGGAAATGAGTTGATCCAGCAGACTCTGGGCATCCCGGAGGGCTCCGTCGGAGGCCCGACAAATGTCCGACAATATCTGGGGGGAAACGTCCAGGTTCTCGTTTCCGGCAATTTCCCGCAATCGTTCCAGCATGTCCGAGTGGGAAATTCGGCGGAACGAGAACTGCTGACACCGGGACCGGATGGTTTCCGGCATCTTCTCCGGTTCGGTGGTCGCAAACACGAAGATCACGTGATCCGGGGGTTCCTCCAGCGTTTTCAGAAACGCGTTAAACGCGTCCCGGGAAAGCATGTGCGCCTCGTCAATGATGTAGAACCGGTAGTTGCACTGGAGCGGTGAGTACCGAACCGTCTCCCGCAGGTTCCGAATGTCGTCGATGCCCCGCTGCGAGGCCGCGTCAATCTCGATGATGTCCGGCGTGGATTCCACTTCCAGTTCCTGGCAGACCGAACATTCGTTGCAGGGTTCGGGAGAAACCCCCTCCTCGCAGTTGACGGCGCGGGCCAGTATGCGTGCGGTCGAGGTCTTGCCGATACCGCGCGGACCGCTGAACAGATACGCATGGCCGAGACGATCCTCCCGAATGGCATTTTTCAGCGTTCGGGTGACGTGTTCCTGCCCGATCACATCATCAAACGTGGAGGGCCGGTAGCGTCTCGCGATAACGCGATACGGGGCCTGATCCGGACGGTCCCCCGGTTGCCTTCGATCGGGTTGATCCGGCTCGTCCTCGAACAGCTCGTTACTCATCACACTCGGGACCTGTTAACGTTTGATTCGGGCCGTGTCCCCGGACCGGTGGAAAAGAAAGTGGGCCGGTCATGCGTACCCGACGTCGAACGAGAGACAGAACACTTTGTCCACTGCAGCCAGCTCCAGTCCGGGAAACCCACGGCACATAGAACAACCAGCGTCCGCTGCTCCCTTCCGGGCCTGACGGGGTCCGCTGGCATCCTATTGCATGGGGCCGGGCCTTCATCGCCGCTTGCAATGGACGCCGTGCCGTCTCACGTTCTCAACCGGGTGTTCGGTCCTGCTGAGCGGTTTGCAGGTCGGTCCTTCCGGACCTCAGGATACCGCTAGTATCCCACCTAGCATAACCGAACCCGACGGAGAGGGAGGGATTCGAACCCTCGGACCCAGTGTATCCGGGTCACACCCTTTCCAAGGGCGCCCATTCGGCCGCTCTGGCACCTCTCCTTCCTGTTTTGTTCACCGGTGAGAAGAAAGGAAATGAGGGCACGTCCGTTATCGTTTTTCCGGAACCGCCGTGATGCACACGGCGTCCGGCGCCGGCCGACGCAAAACGCCAGCCGGTCCCCACCGAAAAAAAACGGAGGGGTCAAACGATTCTAATTCTACAACAACAGGCCGGACCATTTCATCCTTCTTTTCCCTTTCTCCACCGGATCCAGCAGCAGGGGGAGGGGGATTCGAACCCCCGGTGCGCTGACGCGCACAACGGTTTTCGAAACCGCCCCATTTGACCGCTCTGGCACCCCCCTGTAGAATCAGGACCAAACAACTTTTCTCCTGTTTTCCTCCTGTAATTCTTCGTCAACCGTCTTCTCGTTTCGCGCGAATTCCCTCCGATCTGTTCTTGCCTGCCTCCGGCGCCATCAACCATTTGAATCGGTTCCCAACGGAAGGGTCCCGACCCAAAAGAAATTGCTCATTTTCGCCATGGTTCAAATCCCGGTATCTACGTTTACAAATTTATCTCGTGTGTTTGTTGTGGTCCACGAACCGGAGTGGAGCGGACGTGCTTTTTCCACCGGAATCATGAACGAAATACGGCACGTGTACTCCGCATAAGCTCCGTACACTACAACAAACACAGCAATTACATTTCAAGAGTTTTGTGTTGGAAAATGGGTTCTGTTGTAGTGCACGGAGCGCCAGCGGAGTGCACGTTATTTCCAAAAGAAACAGTTCCCAGCGTTCAAAAAACAACGTGCACTTCGGACGGCAACGCCGTCCTGCGTGCACTACAACAAACACGTTCATCAACGCATTGGCGGGACTTGAACCACGCCGCATTGTTCCATGTTATTCCTTCGGAACACGGGCTTCAACCACCGGTGTGTTGCCGTTCCTTCGTCCGGACCCATCCTCCGGTCACCCGGAGCGGCGATCTTCAAAAAATGATTGAAGAAGGGATCGGCACTTGTTCTCAAGAACGTCCTTTTCCACGTTCAGGTGATGATTCAGCCGGTTGTCCTGGGGAATATTGTAAAGACTGCCGCATGCTCCCCCCTCCGGATCCATACAGCCGTATACGAGTTTCTGAATCCGGGACTGGACGAGGGCCCCGCCGCACATCGGACAGGGTTCAAGCGTCACGTAAATTGTGCAATCCTCGAGCCGCCAGTCCCCCAGCTCCTCGGCCGCCTGTGTGATCGCAATCATTTCGGCGTGAGCTGTGGGATCGTTCAGGGTTTCCGTCATGTTATGAGCCCGGGCAATGATGGCGTCGTCCTTCACAATCACGGCCCCGACCGGCACCTCCTCCGCCTCCTTCGCCGTACGAGCTTCCATCAGGGCCTCCTCCATAAAATCCTCGTTGTCGCGATCGATGATTGACATCTGATTCCCCGGGGAGAAAAACAAAAAAGAGAACGAAAAATCCACTATAATGAAACGGGTCACGGGGTTCAATAAATCCTGTCCCGACCCTGGTTTGGGAAGCCCTGTTTGATCGCCGTTGTTTGTCTGCAAATGATCCACCTCTCTTGATCATGTCTTTCAACCGTCGGGCAAAATTGGTTTCTTGTCCCGATCCGGTTCGCTGTTTCTCCGTCGGACTGTTCCTGTTAACAGCACTGGTCTCGATCGTACAGACCCTCCGGGCCGGTGAACCCGGATCCTCCATTGCCCCGGGGGATCGGCTTCTGGACAATCCGTCCGTCCACTTAAACAGCATGAACAAAAGAGGCGAGGGACGTCCGCATCAAATAAAATCCCTGTTTCGGAAAACACTTCGGAATGCCATACCCAGAAACAGGGCACGCACTCTCGTCAAACAGCTCGGGGCGAACACGTTTAAAAAACGGCGGGATGCCCAGAACATCCTCGAAACAATGGGTCCTGCTCTTATACCGTTCCTCCGAAAGAAATTGCGCCAGAACCAGAATACGCCGGAACGAAAGTTCCGTCTTCTGAAAGCCATGCGAAGGTTGAGAAATCGGTATCCCTCCCGGCAGGTTTTTCGGTCCTACCGGCTGGCGAACCTACTTCTTCTCACAGAAGCGACAGAAAGGGATCAGGTGGTTCCACGGCTGGTGGACGTCTGTCGAAATGGAGGCAACCGGGCCGGGTTCATGTACCTGTACAGGAGCCAGATCGCACCAGAAGACACACTTCGAAAAGCCGCTCAAACCCGGAAGGAAATCACCTCAACCCTCCGAAAGATGTACCCGACAAATCCGGGGAACCGCGTCAAAAACTGGCACCCGTCCGGCCCCTCAATCAAACTCGGCAAGAAGGCAAAAGACCGGGAGAAAAACAAAAATTTGGCCCACCTGCAAAATCTGTTTGCAAAGAACAAATCCAACAGCAACCGACAAAGGAACGATCCGCCCGGCGCGGATTACTTCCTGGACAAATCGAACCTGTCGTTTACGACGGATGGCGAACGGGAACCCGGCACAATTCGAATTATCGTTCCGGGAAATTTATGGGTCGACATCGACAGCACGAAAAATTACAGAATCACGGGCGACGTCGAGCGGGTCATATTCCGGGTTTCCGGTAACCTGTACATCACCGACGACCTGAAACAAGCGGAAAATGCCCCTCTTCCTATTTTCCTGATCGGCAAACGCAAAGACGGATCCGGTGGAGATATACGTCCCGGTGATCCCGCTTACGGCACGCTCGAGACGTTCTCCGGTGTCGCCGTAGCGGCGGGAAACCTGAAGTTCAACGAACTAACGGAGTCGTTTCAGTGGAAGGGCCTCCTCTTTGCCGGTTCGGAAGGAAAAATTTCCTCTCGTTCGAAACCCCTTCTGCAGATCGTTCCGGATTTCACCATTGCGGATCCTGAACAGAACCCATTTACCAATCCGTAGGCGGGTGAGGCATCGGATCGAATCTGTTACAATAATTCTGCGTCTGAATTTTCTCCATCCTCCGGCCTCGATTGTTCCGAAAAATGCCCGGCCGTTTCCTGTCCGGGGAGACAACTGATCCATGAAACTCCCAAACGTAAATGAGGACCTTTACAACGGACCCGTGACGGTGGAATTCAACCGGAAGGTAAGCCGCCGCTACTGGAAAATGCGGGTGACGTTTGAATCGACGTCGTTCGACCCGGCGCCCGGTCAGTTTGCCCACCTTCGCGTCGCCGATCACCATGAACCCCTCCTTCGCCGGCCGTTTTCTTTTCACGACGTGCCTGCGGAACGTCAGGACGGGGAAACCGCCGTGGACTTCCTCTATGCCGTGGTCGGGAAAGGAACCCGCATTATGGCAAACCTCGATTCGGGAGACGAACTCGAAATGCTCGGGCCTCTCGGCAACCGGTTTTCGGTGCCGGGGACGGAAACCACACCGGTGCTTCTGGGGGGTGGGGTGGGAATCCCTCCCGTTCACATGTTTGCCCGCGAGCTGTCACGATTCTGGCCGGGAAGCAAAACAATACACGTGCTGACCGGGGCGAGGACGGCGGCGGACGTGCTCTGTGAAGAAGATTTCGCACGCCACGACGTGGAGTTTTACATTTCCACCGACGACGGGAGCCGGGGATTTTCCGGATACGTGACCGAACTGTTCCGGGACCTGTATCAGAGCGGGGAGGTCTCCGGAGACCTCCATCTTTACGGCTGCGGCCCCCCGGGGATGCTGGACGCAATCCGGGAACTGGCCCTTCAGGAAGAGTTGCCGGCCGAAATTGCCATTGAGCGACAGATGGGTTGTGCGCTCGGCGTCTGCAGGGCGTGTGTGGTGAAGGTTCGTGACCCGGAGCACAACGGCGACCGGGTTGCCACCGTCTGCCGTGAAGGGCCGGTGTTCGAGGTGCGGCGATTACGGGAGGACTGGAACAGTGCCTGACGAACTGGACCTGATTCATCAGGAAATAACCAAAACGGGACCGGACCTGGACCCCGAGGACTTTTCACGGGTGGCCCGGGATCTTGATCGGGCCGAACAGATCGTTGTCGCCGGGAGAGGACGATCCGGACAGGTGGCCGGGATGTTCGCCCAGCGGCTGAATCACCTGGGCAAGGACGCCTGGTGGCAGCGAGACCTCTCCCGTCCCCCACTGAGCCCCTCCGATCAATTCGTGGTCTGTTCCGGAAGCGGTGCCACAAAAAGCCTGATCAGCGTAGCGGAGATCGCGACCAACCAGGAGGTGCCCGTTCTGGCCCTGACCGGAAATCCGGAATCCAGACTTGCGGAACGGGCCGACACGGTGCTGGTCATACCGGGAAACCGCCCCGCACCGGAGGGTGGCACGTCAACCGATTCCCCGTCGGCCCAACCCGCCCGAACTTTGTTCGAACAGAATCTTCTATTGACCACCGACGCGCTTGTCCTCCGGTTGATGAAACGTCGGGACCTGGACCTGGCGGACCTGGAACAGCGTCACATCGACCTGGAATAAATCCCCTTATACCACAGGGGCACTCCACCACAAACGTCCCGGGAACCACTGGGGGAATGGAAGTTCGTACTGCCGAACGGAGTGTCAGCGGAGTGCGCTTTTGGTAACACATCCTTTCAATTTCGCCGTTATTTTCCTCGTATTAGGTCGTGTGTAAGATCTGCTCTGTCAGAACAGTCAGGGGCACCAAACGGGTACTCCACTACGCCAACGCTTCGTTACGTACCCAACTACAAACGTTCATGGAAGCGTTGATGGCAGGGACGTTCGTCGTGGCTCAGCGTCAAAACCAACCTGTGCTCCGGTCGTCGTCGCCCTCCGTACACTACCTGGAACAGGAAATGAATGAGGAGATGCTTCCGATTACAGGAGATCGGGCAGGAATGCCCGATCTACGAAGGGATCACGTTGAGGAGGGTCCCTCGGGGGTTCTTGCCCGAGCCTCTGTAAAAGTTGGGTTAGCAATAAGAGGAAGAAACGGTGAAGGAGATAGGTGTTTTGAGAGGAGAAGCACACGGCCACAGATGATCGGGCTGGAAAGCCCGATCTACGAAGGGGAAACGTTGATAGAGGTAGCTCGGGCTTTCCAGCCCGAGCCACGGTAAGCGTCGGGAAACAACAAAAGGTCGATAACGGTTTTGGAAGTTGACTACGGTTGAGGAAAAGTCCACGGTCACAGGAGATCGGGCAGGAACCCCCGATCTACGAAGGGATCACGTTGATGGAGGTAGCTCGGGGGTTCTTGCCCGAGCACGGAGCACAAACGATAACGTGTTCGAAAAAAGATTGGCCCAACGTCAAAAAATAACGTGTACTCCGGACGGCTACGCCGCCCTGCGTGCACCACAACGAACACAGCAATCTCAATCTCAGGAGTTTTGCGTTGGAAAACGAGTTCTGTTGTAGTGCACGAAGCGCCAGCGGAGTGCACGTTATTTTCTTACGGCAGGAACACCCCAGGGAAAGAAACTAACGTGTACTCCGGGCGACGGTGTCGCACTCCGTACACTACAACTAATACGTAGATTCAACTCACGACTCTATAACTTGTGGGCAAAGGCGAGAGCGCGAGTGAGGAGTACCTTACGTTTTGCTTCCAGTTCCGGACCCGCCCCCGTCCAACCTTCCACGTCGTCCGTCCAGTCCAGGACGCAAACGGCTCCCCGATCTTGAGCGAGGGGTGCCTTAACTTTTGCCCAACGCGACCAGAAATGTTCCGCCCCCCCGCTTATGGTTTTAAAAACGAACCCGGCTATTGTCCGAGTCCATATTTTTCGGACGAATGGTTACCCGGCACTTCCCCGGAATTTATGCCGATTCAAACCGACCCAGACGCGGCGTCCAGCGCCTGGCGAAGGTCCTGCACAAGATCGTCGGAATCCTCCAGTCCGGGGGACAGCCGCAGCAAACCACCGGTCACGCCCTGTTTTTTTCGCTCGGGCTCGGGCACGTCTTCGTGTGATTGCGTGGCCGGATGGGAAATCAACGCGTCACACCCGCCGAGGGAATCGGCAAAAATCCACAGGTCCGTGTTTCGCACGACGGCGTGGGCGGTTTCGGCGCCCCCCGCCACTTCTGCCGCCAGCATGCCCCCACCCCCGGACATCTGTTTTTGAGCAACGTCCGCATCGGGATGATCGTCCGATCCCGGATAAATTACCTGCTCCACGGCGGGATGTTCCGCGAGAAACATGGCCACCCGCTCCGCGTTTTCACGATGCTGTTCCATGCGGGAGGAAAGTGATTTTAACCCTCGAAGTGTGAGGAACGACTCCGTCGGGGCAAGGGTGGGCCCGATGGTTTTTAATTGAAACCGGAGGTCTTCCAGCCATTCCTCGTCCGAGGGCACGACGGCCCCGCCGATCAGGTCATGATGCCCGGCCAGGTATTTTGTGAGACTCTGCACAACAATGTCCGCACCGTGCCGGAGCGGTTGCTGAAAATACGGCGTCAGGAACGTATTGTCCGCCACGACGGTCACGTCGTCGGGAGCGCGGTTTGACACGGCCTCAATGTCCACCATTCGGAGGGTGGGATTGGTGGGGGTCTCCAGGAACAGCATGGTGGTTTCCGGCCGAAATACCCCGTTGAGGTTTTCCGGTTCGGTGAGGTCCACGTAGGAGAACGACAGGTCAAAATTGGTCAGAACCTCGTCAAACAGCCGGCGGGTTCCACCGTAGAGTTTCTCGCCGGCGATAATATGGTCGCCCGCCTCCAGGTTCAGCATCACGGCCAGAATGCCGGCCATTCCGGAACCAAACGAAACACAGCCGGTTCCTTCCTCAAGCTCGGCCAGACGCTCCTCGAGGGCCCGGCTGGTTGGGGTTCCCTCCCGGGCATACTCGTGCTCCTGCTCGCCGTCCGGATCCAGTTTCCGATACGTGGCGGTTTGATAAATAGGCGTCGGAATGGAACCGAACGGATCGTTGTCCGACGAACCGGCCCGAAGAAGTTTCGTGCGGAATTTCATGTTTTCCTCACAGCAGTTTCGAATGAAAAAACCGATCGAAAGGCCTGTTCCAGGTCGTTTATGAGATCCTCCTCATCCTCGATGCCGATGGACAGCCGGAGCAATCCGGGCGTGATGCCCTGCCGGCGTTTTTCCTCTTCGGGAACACAGGCGTGGGTCATGCTCCAGGGATGGTTCAGGAGCGATTCCACGGCTCCGAGCGACACCGCCAGTGGAAACAGGTCAAGTTCCGACACAAACTCGGTCAGTTCCCGCTCCCCGGCATCCAGTTCCACCGAAAGCAATGCGCCCGGTTTGTCCATCTGTTTCTGCGCGACCTCATAACCGGGATGTCCCGGCAACCCCGGATAATACACGGTGTTTACCACCGGATGCTCATCCAGGTACCGTGCAATGGACGAGGCGTTCTCACAGGCACGGTTCATGCGCAGCGACAGGGTCTTGGCTCCCTTCAGAAAGGAGAAATTCTCCAGCGTGCCGGGCACGGCACCAATGGCATTCTGATAGAATTTGATTTTACTGTACAGATCCGCCGAATCCGTAACAACCGCGCCACCGAGTGCATCGGTGTGTCCCCCGAGGTACTTGGTCGCGGAATGAACCACGATGTCGGCTCCCAGGGAGAGCGGATTCTGAAGGTACGGACTGGCCAGGGTGTTGTCCACCACCGTCAGCGTGTCCGTGTCCTCCGCGATGCCGGCACACCGTTCGATGTCAATCGTCTTCAGAAGTGGATTGGTCGGGGATTCCAGCCAGAGCAGTTCCGCGTCCTGATCCAGCCGGTCCCGCAACCGTCCCGGTTCCGTGGCGTCCACCCACTCCACCTCAATGCCGTAGCGCGGAAGCAAATTCGTGAAGAGTCGGTGGGTGCCCCCGTACACGTTCTCCTCCGCAACCACCCGGTCGCCGCTTTCCAGCAGCACGAGCACCGCGTGGATGGCGGCCATCCCGGAGGCAAAACAGAGACCGTGTTCGGCCTCCTCGAGGGAAGCAATCTTGGTTTCGAGTGCCTCACGCGTCGGGTTGCCCGTCCGCTTGTAGTCGTACCCGCTGATCGTTTCCCCCGGCCCATCCAGTACGTAGGTCGTGGAATGATACAACGGCGGAACGAGGGCCCCGGTCTCCGGATCCGGCTCCTCGCCGTCCTGCACAGCTCGAGTGGTAAACTTCCGCTCCGTTTCCCCCTCGTCGTCAGCGTCAAATGAAACGTATTCACTCATGGTTCCGTTTTTGTAATTCAGGTAAAATTATTCTGTTCTTTCACAGGACATGCGGGGGTTACGACAGATCCCGTATGGGAAGAAACAGGGAGTCTCCCGTGGTGAGACCATCCCGGTCATCCACCTCGGACACGGCCTCCTCCAGTGCCCGTGTCGGTGCCTCGTGGGTGGTCATCACGAGCGAAACGATGCCATCCCGGTTGTCCTTCGCCCAGGCACCGGAGATGGAAATGTCGTGGTCGGCCAGTATGCCCGATATGGTGGAAAGAATGCCCACGCGGTCCACCACGCCGAACCGGATGTAGAACGGAAACGATTGATCACCGGGGTCCCGGGCCGAACATTTTCCGGCCATCGTCAGCCGGGTATTGTACGTGGCGTCATTCAGTTCCCGGGAGGCCCGGACAATGTCCGACACAACAACGGCCCCGGTCGGATTTCCCCCGGCACCCGGACCCGTAAACAGGGACGAACCTATTTGCTCCCCTTCCAGGAATATGGCGTTTTCGGCTCCCCGAACGCCGGCGAGTTCGTGGTCCTGCGGAATCAGAAATGGGCGGACGCCGTAGGAAAGCGAACCGTCCTGCCGCTCCGCCGTACCCAGAAGCCGGGGTGTGTACCCGAGGTCCCGGGCGTAGCGAAGATCTCGCTGCTCGATGTCCTCGATGCCGCGGCTGTGGATCGAATCCGGTATGGGCACGTCAAATAACAGAGAGACCAGAAGCGAAAGTTTTTCGGCGGCGTCGCGACCGGACACGTCCAGCGTGGGATCGGCTTCGGCGATCCCTTTTTCCTTCGCTTCGTCCAGGGCGTCACCGTAACTTCGCCCCTGTTCCATCTCGGTAAGCACAAAATTGGAGGTGCCGTTTAATATACAGCAGGCACGCTGGAAATGCTCGGTCACAAAACTTCGCTGCACCGCCGACACCACCGGAATCGCACCGGCCACGGCCCCTTCGAAAAACAGGGAGACCCCGTTCTCCCGCGCCCGTTCCACAAGTTCGGCTCCTTTCCGGAACAGAAGCGCCTTGTTGGCCGTGACGACGCTCTTTCCGCGGTCCAGGGCTTCCGTTATTACGCGGTACGCATCCTCGACCCCTCCGATCAGTTCCACCAGAATGTCCACCCGATCATCCCGGGCCACGTCAAAAATATCCGTGGTCAATCCCTCCTCGGGAATACCGTTTAGATTATCCGGCCGGGAACTTCGATAGGAAGCGGCCACAACATCAAGTTCCGTCTTGCATCGAGAAAGCAGGCGGGACTTTTCCTCGTGTATTAACCGGGCCACGGACTGGCCGACGGTCCCGGTTCCCACGAGTCCCACGTTTGTTCGATCCACCTGTATCCCCGTTCTCGGTTTGGAAATATCTGCTTTTACGTTCATCGTGATGCCTCCTTCAAAACGACGTCTTCAGCGGCACGAAGTCCGGTGTGTCGCACAGAAAGACGTGCAACCGGCAACGTGCCGAACCAAAAGTTACCAGAACAACGACTGAGCCGGCTCGCCGGTTCCGAAAAATGAACGTTCAGCGATGCAGAACAGGATAAATCAGAAATCCTGCGGTGTCAGAACCTGAGCCGTTAGAGAGTGAAACGATGGACCTGTGGGTGTGGTTAGCTTCGCGTGGGTGAGGGAATCACCCACATCATCATCATGGACATGGACATACGGGTGGCGGAGAGGGAGGATGACCGCCGACTGCCGGATTGGGTTGAATTGTCTACTGCGGTCCGATCCATGTCATAAAATGATGAATTCCAGGAGAATCGTCACAAATCAATAAGGAAGTCTACAAAAGACGGGGATCCGTTTCAAATAACCTTCGGATATTTATACACGGACGTTTTGCGGAACTGGTTTATCATCGCATCATGATCCAATTTCCGGAAACGGCAGTACGGATTCCTGAAGAAGGTTCAGAAGTCGTCCGCCTACCAACCGGAACAGGAGTCGTTCCGATCCGTCGAGTGTGCTCTTCCAGGTTGGCCTGGACGTAATTTGAGGTTGATCGGCAAAACGGACGTCGGACCCCCCGATGATGTGATTGGAACGTCGGGAGAAATATTCCGGACGTTCGGGATCCAGTGTGGACGGGTCAAAATCAACGTCGAGAAACGAACAAATCTGTTCCATGGTTTCCTCCGTGTTCTCCACCAGGGTTCGATACGAAACACAACGTCCCCTCCGGTTTTCCACACCGCCAAGAAGACTGTACCGGTACAACACCTTCCCCCAGAGCAGGCCGGTAAGGTAGATCACACTGGCCGGTGCGGGGGAGGCGTGATGATGGCGGTGAAAATACCTGCGCAGACGATAAAGATACGCCCGGAGATCCCGGTAAAGAAACAGTATCCTCACGGAAATATCCCTGTTAAAAAGCAAAGGAAGCAGAAAAAGGGGGTTTTTTGAGGAATCCACAACATGGTTCACCTCCGCCCGGTCGCGAAGAGCGTGAAGGAGAGTGCTGTACAGTTTCCCAAATTTCCCACTACCCGCTTCCCGGGCCCGCTGATTCAGTTCTCCTCGAAGCCATGCGGAGCAAGCACGGTCGAAAAAAGAACGAGCCTCTTCCTGTGGATCGGGGATCGAAATAGAAGATGGTGCCCGTTCATTCCACCGGGCACGGACGTCGTTCAGAACCGGACCCCAGAACGTGCACCGGGAAACCGGTTTCGAACAGGTACAGTCCCAGTCGTTTTCCGCATATTGAACCACGTTCTTCAGCTCTCCTGTGTTCACAACACCGGCCTGACTGCCGACGAGCATACTCAGGAGCGTCGACCCCGTTCCGCTGAACCCAACCAGATAAATTAGGTTCACGGGGGTTTTTCTTCGGTCCTTGTTCAATGGTCCTTCAATCAGAATTGAATGCGATACGGTCCGGAACAGGGGGATTACGGAACCGCCTCACGAAAACCGGAGCCACTTTAAGGTAGCTGGAACCATGCACGATTTCCACGGTTGGACGGTGCAGGAGATGTTTTCGAAAAAGGTCCTATCCCCTCGCATTGCCGATAATATGGGAACCTTTCCCGGACAAATCGAGTGTGCAGAAGCAGCCGTGAGGGACTATAATAATATGTCCGGAGGGTCTCCCAGGATTGTTAAACCGAACAATCACCGCTCGAAAAGCCGAATTACGTTCATGAAGAACATCCTCAAGGAAGCCAAACAAATTCTGCTCCGGAACTGGAACGGGGAGTTCACCGTGGCCGGATACGACATGTACCCGCATCACTGGGGGTGGGACACGCCCGTCGTGGCATCCGCGTACGCCTGTTTCGACGTGGAAAAGGGAATGCAGGAATTAAAACACCTTCTCGATGCCCAGTGGGACAACGGCATGATTCCGCAAATCGTCTTCCAGCCCGGGGCGGACAGTTACTTTCCCGGCCCCGATTTTTACGACGTCCACCGGAGTCCGGACGCACCCGACGGGGTTCAAACGTCCGGCCTCATTCAGCCCCCCACCCAGGCGATCGGCCTGTATTACCTCCTCGGCAACCACCTCGACAACCAGAAGGTGCGCGACTTCGTGTCCGAGCAATTCGACCGGGTCATGGATTTTCACCGGTACCTGATGCGCTATCGAGATCCGGAGGACAGCGGCGGCATTACGATCTTTCATCCCTGGGAGTGCATGGACGATCTCCCGGTGTTTGACGAAGCGCTGGCCCGGCTGGAGATCGAGGACCTGCCCGATTACGAACGAAAGGACCTGCAGCACATAGAGAACGCAAGCGAAAGGCCCCCGGATGATTTTTACGACTGTTTCGTGTATCTGGTCGACCGGATGCGGAAGAAGAATTACGATTTTGAGGCCATCTACAGGGATCACCAGTTCAAATTCCGGGACGTCGTCAACACAAGCATCCTGTACGCGGCCAACAACTGTCTGATCGACATCGGCGATGAACTGGACCGGGATACCACGGAGGTGGAAAACTGGCAAAACACCATCTCCTCCCACTTCTGGGCGAACTTCCAGCCGGGCGACGACGCCGACCTGTTCTACAGCTTTGATCAGGTGGCGGAGGAACACGTGGAAAAACCAACCATCGCGAGCCTGGTTCCGCTGTTTTCAGGGCTGCTTCCTCCCGCCGAAGCCGAACCTCTGCTCCGGGTAATAGAAAACTTCCAGTTCTGTGACGGCAGGTGCATCAAACCCCTTATTCCCACCACCAGTTTTGCGGACGAAGACTTTTCGCACGAAACGTACTGGCGGGGGCCGGTCTGGGCCATGACGTCCTGGATGATTTACTGCGGTCTGTGTAACTACGGGCGGTACGACCTGGCCGACACGGTTCGAAACGGATTCCTGGAACTTGTGAAAGAAGAGGGGTTCCGGGAATACTACAGCCCGCTGACCGGAGAAGGAAAGGGGGTGGACGACTTCGTGTGGACGGCGGCGGTTGTGATCGACATGCTGGAGGAGGACGTCCGTATTCCTTATGATTTTACCGTTGGATCCACGTCCGAACGATCCACCCGGGGATTCCGAAGAACGTCCTCCTGACATCTTTCCCATTAACAAAGCGACCTCCATGACCGGACAGATTCCGAGAAATGAACTCTGCAATCGCTTCAGCCATCTGTACACCGGGGCGATATCGGACGTGATGGACGAACTGGGACTGGAAAACCGAATCATGACGCCGGGAATCAATCCACTGTCCCCGGACATGACGGTGGCCGGCATCTCGTTTCCCGTGGTGGGTCGGGTAAACCGAGACGTGGACCCGGACCGAAACATCGAAAACATTCTTCAGATGCTGGAGGACGCTCCGCCCCACACCGTCCTGACGTACCAGGCCAACGACGATCAATTCGCCCACATCGGCGGACTATCGGCCACGGCCCTGGAGAACAACAACGTACGCGGAGCGGTGATTGATGGAGGAGCACGTGACGTGACGGCCATCCGTGAACTTGATTTCCCGGTTTTCGCCGAACATACCTCGCCGGCCGATGCCGTACCGCGCTGGGAAATTCAGGACTGGAACGTGGAAGCCGTGGTCGGTGGGGTGCCGGTTCAACCGGGAGATGTGGTGGTCGGGGACGCGGACGGGGTCGTGGTGGTTCCGGAAGCAAAACGACTCGAGGTGCTTCGAAAATCGGAGGAGGTGGTACAGACGGAAGAGAAGGTTCGAAAGTCGGTAGAAGACGGAACTCCTCCACGGGAAGCGTACGACGAATTCGGCAAATTTTAGAATGACACACAGTATCGCCATTACCGGTTCGGAAGGAACCCTCGGACAGGTACTTCAAAACGAACTTCCCTCCTCCTTTTACCTGACCTGCATCGATCAATCGGAGGACGTCCAATCGCGAAACAGCGGACACCGGATCGATGTGGCGGGAGAGCCCGGAGCGCTTCGTAATGTGCTGTCGGACCAGGACGCCGTCGTTCACCTCGCCTGGAACCTGGATGAAAATTACAACACGGACAACGCCCGGTACGAGAACCGGTTAATGTTTGAGAACGTGTATAGAATTTCCCGCAAAACAGGCGTAAACAGAGTGATCGTGGCAAGCAGCATTCACGCCCTCGACATGGGGGCCACATTCGCCGAGGAACCATACCGGTCCATCGCCAGAGGACAGAAGAAAGAATCGGTTCTGTCCGAGGATGAGCACATCGGTTTCTCCGGACCCCCGCCGTCGTCCCTGTACGGATGGGGAAAACTCCTGATGGAACACCGCGGACAGCATTACGCGGGCCCAAACCTGAACATCATCTGTATTCGGTTTGGCGGCGTACATCCGGAGGACGAACCGGATTATCCCGGGGCCCACGAACCGGTAAATTACTATCCGTCCGTCTACTGCAGTCACAACGATTGCGGACGTCTGGTCCGGCACGCGGTGACCCTGGACGAGGACGAACTGGACGGGACGTTTCACCGGGTGTACGGCATCTCCGATAACACCCGTCGTGTACACACCCGGAAAAACTCCCTCGGATGGATGCCGGAGGACGACGGAGAGGAAATACTGGACGAATACTGGGATCCCCTGGCCGGGGATGGATAACATCGTTAACCCAACCGGTCTCCCTTTCCCATCACTTCACGGACGGTATTTCTCCGCACTAATAGGCCCAAAAGAACGCCACGAATATCTCTGGAGCCGGTGGTGACGGGACATTCGTCGTGACGCACGAAGTGCCGGCGATGACGTTTTGGAACACAAGGCCATAAATTTTCCAGTCCCTCCAGTACCCGAGTGGATCGAACAGGAGGGATACAGAGTACACGTTTTCCATAAGAAGTAGCCCCCAGTGTCAAAACACTTTGGACGGCTCCGCCGTCCTGCGTACACTCCAACAAACACAGAAATTTCGTTCCAACCGTTCTGCGTCGGGAGAAGGGTTCTGTTGTAGTGCACGAAGCGGCAGCGAAGTGCACGTTTTTTTGTTGCGAAGAGCCCTCCGTACACGACAAATAATACGTAAATCCAACTCTCGACTCTATAACCTGTGGGAAAAGGGAAATCTCCGAAGAGAGGGAACAAGCCTGCTATCCCCTTTCAACGCCGTCAACGGCTTCCCGGAGGTTGCGGGCACGCTCTCCGATCGTCTTGAATTCTCCGGTGTCGACCAGGTCATCCGGCACGAGATACGAACCGGCCCCGACCGCAACAGCCCCGGCCTCCAGATAATCAACGGCATTCGAAAGGCCAATGCCTCCCGTCGGAATCACGGGAATATCAGGCAGGGGCCCCCTCAGTTTTTTGACAAACGACGGGCCCACGGAACAGGCCGGAAAAACCTTCACGGCATCGGCCCCGTGCTGATAAGCATTTCGTGCTTCCGTCGGGGTCAGACAACCCGGAGCCACAACAAGTCCTTCCGACTGGCAATGCGAAACAACGTCGGGGTCAAACACGGGGGACAGAGCGTATCCGGCGCCCGCCTCCGCCGCCCTCGTTCCGTCCTCTTTCGACAGGACGGTCCCCGCACCGACAAGTGCCCGATCAAATCGCTCGACGAGGGCTCGAATAATCTCCGCCGCATTTTCCGTTTCCATGGTGACCTCCAGACAGCGGATGCCGCCGTCGAGAAGCTTCCCGGCAACCTGAACGGCTGTTTCACGGGAGTACCCGCGAAGCACACAAATGACTTTCTCGTTCCTTATCTGTTGAAGCACATCCATGATATCGGGTTTTCGAAACGCAAATTCACGATCCTTACGAGTACCGCCGGAGCCTAATTTTCCTCCTCTTCTGTTTCCCCGGTTTTAAAACGGGTGACCACCTTGCGAGTTGGAAGTCCCTCCATGTCGCCGGAAACGGTTGTGGCGAGCGCCCCGCACAGGTTTGCCCGTTTCAAAATCTCCAGCAGCGGTTCATCATCCGTGAGCCCGGAGACGAATCCGGCGGCGAACGCATCACCGGCTCCGACGGAATCGAGCGCTTCCACGTCGTATCCCGGATGATGCACAACCTCCTCCCCGTCGGTCGCGGTGCTTCCGTCCTCCCCGCGGGTGACGGCGGCGACGTCCACGCCCATCTCGACAAGCCGGTTCAGCATCTGATCCACTGTCTGATCTTCCAGCAGTTGTCGTCCCTCCTCCTCGCTGAGCATCACCACGTCCGCGCTCTCCAGGAACGGCACAAGTACGGATCGCGGTTCCCGGTCGTTCCACAGGGCCTCCCGAATGTTCGGATCAAAACTGATGCGTGTACCGCCCTTTGAGGCGACCTCAAACGACCGTTCCACCGACCTCGTGCATGCTTCTGACAGAGCCGGTGTAATACCGGTTACGTGGAGGTGGGCGGCGTTTTTAATGTAGGATTCGGGCACCTCCTCCGGGGAAAACTGACTGGCCGCCGAACCGTGACGGTAATAGTACACCCCGGGATCCCCTTTTTCCCGACGTTCCTTGAACATCACGCCGGTTGGATCGTCCTCCACCGTGCGTACCCGGCTTGTGTCAACGCCCTCCCCATTGATGACGGACTCGATGAAACGTCCAAACGGATCCGCCCCGAGCCGTGATATCCAGCCCGCCTCGTGGCCGAGCCGGGAAATCCCCACGGCAAAGTTGCTTTCGGCCCCTCCGATCCTCTTCTCGAACGCATCCACCTCTTCCAGCGGTCCATCCGCCACCGGATCCATCAGAACCATGGTTTCCCCGAAGGACACGATTTCACTCATGATCTGCAAACCAGAAGTTCAGAAATATCTTCCCGACTATTGAAAATACGGATGGCGAAAGCAATTTACGGCTGCTCCGGTTCAGCCGGCGAATCCGAAAGCACGAAACGGGGAACGTCGTCCTCCTCCGTACTTACGTTCCGGACCGGCATCTCCCGAAGATGCGACGTAATCGGATACGCCAGGTCAAGGTCCATGCCGTACGAGCCCTCGCGATCCACCACACGGTCAATGAGATCCGGCACAGAAAGCGGTTGATCCGCCGAGCGAAGGACCCCGGTCAGCACCTGGTCGAAGTTCTCCGTCCACCGGAACGCCCCGGACAGGAATGCGGTCACCTCCTCCCCCTCCATCGGACGGTAATGAGACATAAGCAGAAGCGAGGGATTGGTTTCCCTGATGTTTTCTATCGTGCGTCGGTAGGCCGGCAGATGTTCATAGGGCGGTGGCTGTATAACTTCTCCATCCACGGTCTCGGTGCCCTTCCTGTAGACCGCGTCCCCGCCGATCATTACGTCGACCTCCGGGTCATAGGCCACGATGGATCCCCGTGAATGACCCGGTGCATGCCAGATCTGAAAGGTACCGTTCCTCCAGGAGATCGATTCCCCGCCCACAAGCATCAGGTCCACCGGTTCTCCGAGGTCCATCATCTCACGCAGAAGGGACCGAATTTCGGACGGGTACTGAACACCGACATCCGTAAACTGGTCGTACCGCTCCGACATCATCGTCTCCTCGGACGCTATCAGGGGCGCATCCGCCTCGTGAGCGGCCAGAAGGACCCCGGGACAAGCATCACGTATCGCGGCATTGCCCCCGGCGTGATCTGCATCGGCATGGGTGATTACCACCAGCACGAGGTCCGCCGGGCTGTGACCGATCCGGGAAAGATAAGGAAAGATATGAGCCTCCGGCGTATCGTGCATGCCCGTATCAAATAGAATGAGTCCCCGTTCGGACTCCAGCAGGTGGTACGCAAACAGTTTGCCGTCGTCATCGGTGAACGCCACACGGTGCAACCCCTTCCGAATTTCACGGGACGTCACCTCGTTTCCCATGGTGAACACCTCGTACAACTGGAACGAAATAGATGCGGATCCCCGTTGATCGATGGCGTTGATCTCGCACGTTATCGTGGGTCGCCGGAAATACCACAAACAACATGGCGGTTTCCCGCACGATTTTTATTGTAACCGGATCGGTCGGAAATAAAAGAACAAATAAAAAAGGACGCGAAAACACTCACCTTGTGTTAAAAAGGGCTTCCCGGACCGGGTATAATGCCGGTCGACATCCGTGGCACAGAAGAACCAACCGCCCATGAACCGTGACCGAATCGCGGAACACGTTCACATTTTCATTCATTGACAATGATTAATGCCGAACACCTCGGAGACCCGGTCGGTGATTACACGGGACGCGATCTGTCGTCGTCCGCAATGGACGTGGACCCCAGGGGGCGATCCCCGGACCGGGACCTGACCATTTCGGATGTGCAGACCACGACCGTCGAAGGAAACTTTCCCTGGAACCTTGTTCGGGTGTACACGGACGCCGGAATAACCGGCACGGGAGAAGCCTACTGGGGAGCGGGCATTCCCCAGTTAATTGATCGGATGAAACCGTTTCTGAAAGGGGAAAACCCGCTGGACATAGACCGGCTCTACAAGTACCTGATCCAGCGAATGTCCGGGGAGGGATCCGTTGAGGGCGTCACCGTATCCGCCATTTCGGGCATCGAAATTGCGCTTCACGACCTGGCCGGAAAAGTGCTTGACGTGCCGGCCTATCAACTGCTCGGGGGGAAATACCGTGACCGGATCCGGCTCTACTGTGACTGTCACACCGAAGACGAAAACACGCCGGAAGCCATCGCCGACGAAGCGGAACGCGTGGTATCGGAACTGGGATACAACGGTCTCAAATTCGACCTTGACCTACCGTCCGGGGCCACACTGGATCGTGCGAACCGGCATCTCCGGCCCCGCGAAATCGAGGAACGGGTGGACATCGTCCGGGAAGTAACCGAACGGGTCGGCGATCGGGCGGATGTGGCCTTTGACTGTCACTGGGCGTTCTCGGCGGACAGTGCCTCCCGTCTCGCGGCGGCCTGTGAAGCCCATGACGTGTGGTGGCTGGAAGATCCCGTGCCCCCGGAAAACCTTGACGTCCAGGCCCGGGTAACGGCGGGGA
The DNA here is from genome assembly GCA_964580675.1 of uncultured Planctomycetia bacterium. Lineage (GTDB taxonomy): Bacteria > Planctomycetota > MHYJ01 > CAYXQY01 > CAYXQY01 > CAZOLI01. The sequence continues at coordinate 6,221 of CAZOLI010000029.1, read as the reverse complement.
CCTCAACCCCCATTGCGGCGGGCGAAAACCGGTACCGGAAGTTCGGGCTCCGACCGCTGATCGAAAAACAGGCGGTGGACATTCTGACCCCTGATCTTGCCAAAGGAGGGGGCATGCGGGAAACCGCCAAAATTGCGGAACTGGCCGATCTATATTACACCCCCGTGGCCTTTCACAACGTGTGTTCGCCGATCGGCACCATGGCCACCGTCCACACGGCGGCGGCCCTTTCGAATACGCTGGCATTGGAATTCCATTCCTATCAGCTTCCCTGGTGGGAAGACGTTGTGCATGAGGAAGTAATCGACCGGGGTGAGATTCCGGTGCCGGAGGACCCCGGTCTGGGCGTCACGCTCGACCCGGACGCAATTGCTCCCCACCTGGCGGACGGCGCGACCATGCTGGATGAACCGTAACCGCAATCCTGTACGGGCCGGGGTTATTTTTTGGAATCTCGGTTATGTTTCTGATAACATTCGGGCCCTGTACGGGGCGCCCGGGAATCTCCCGAGGACAAATCCGAATCTGTTTATGAACCGGAAGGCGAACGCATCATGACCAGGGCTCCCAACACGATCGAAAGTTCCGTTGACACGGAAAGCGACGAGTTCAGCGAAAACCGCGAGCACATGATCTCGCTGGTGGAGGACCTGCAGGAAACGGTCGCGGAAATCCGAAAAGGCGGTGCGGAAAAATACCGGAAACGGCATCAGGAACGGGGAAAACTTCTTCCCCGGGACCGGGTGAACCGTCTGCTGGACGACGGTTCCCCATTTCTGGAACTTTCCCAGCTGGCAGCGTACGAGGTCTACGAGGACGACGTGCCGGCGGCCGGTATCATCACCGGCATCGGTCGGGTGTCCGGCCAGGAATGCGTCGTGGTCTGCAACGATGCCACGGTGAAGGGGGGCACCTACTACCCGCTCACGGTCAAAAAACACATTCGTGCCCAGAACATTGCCCGGGAAAACAACCTTCCCTGTATATATCTCGTGGACTCCGGGGGAGCGAACCTGCCCCATCAGGACGAGGTTTTTCCCGATCGGGATCACTTCGGCCGCATCTTTCACAACCAGGCCAACCTCTCGGCCGAGGACATTCCACAGATTGCCGTGGTGATGGGATCCTGTACTGCCGGCGGTGCGTACGTGCCCGCCATGTCCGACGAAAGCATTATTGTGCGCGAACAGGGCACCATCTTTCTCGGCGGGCCACCCCTCGTAAAAGCGGCCACCGGGGAAGAAATCTCGGCCGAGGAACTCGGGGGAGGCGACGTACACACCAGGGAATCCGGCGTGGCCGATCACCTGGCCGAGAACGATGATCACGCACTGGAAATCGCGCGGCGCGTCGTCTCCAACCTCAACCGGAGCAAATCCAATCCCCTGGACTGCCGCGAACCGGAGGAGCCCCTGTACGATCCGGAGGAAATTTACGGCGTCATCCCGAAAAACGTCAGCCAGCCGTACGACGTCAAGGAAGTCATTGCTCGCATCGTGGACGGCAGCCGGTTCGATGAATTCAAAGAACGGTTCGGGGATACCCTCGTGACGGGTTTTGCCCGTATTGCCGGCATGCCGGTTGGTGTCATCGCCAACAACGGCGTACTGTTTTCCGACAGCGCACTGAAGGGAGCCCACTTCATCGAACTCTGCGACCAGCGACGGATTCCCATTGTGTTTCTTCAGAACATCACCGGTTTCATGGTGGGGAAAAAAGCCGAGCACGGTGGCATCGCCAAGGACGGAGCCAAGATGGTCACGGCCGTGGCCTGTTCGTCGGTGCCGAAGTTCACCGTGATCATCGGCGGATCCTTCGGTGCCGGAAACTACGCAATGTGCGGGCGGGCGTACGAGCCCCGCTTTCTCTGGATGTGGCCCAACGCCCGCATCTCCGTCATGGGTGGCGACGAAGCCGCCAACGTCATGGCCACGATCAAACGGGACAAGATGGAGGAACGTGGCGAGGAATGGCCGGAGGAAGAAGAGGAAGAATTCAAGGAACCCATCCGCAAAAAATACGAGAAAGAAGGCCATCCGTACTACGCGTCCGCCCGCCTCTGGGACGACGGCGTCATCGATCCGGCCGAAACCCGCAGGGTTCTGGCACTGGCGATCTCGGCCAGCCTGAATGCCCCCATCGAGGAAACCAACTACGGTGTCTTTCGCATGTAACGACCGCGCAATTGATTCCGAACAATTTCGTCCGAGACTCATGTCCGAGAACCAGGAACCCGTTCAATTTCAGGTAACGGATCGCATGGCCCGGGTGACGCTGAACCGCCCTGATCGGCACAATGCTTTTAACAGTAACGTAATCGACCAACTCGACGAGATCCTGTCGGAGCTGGAAGGTCGGGAAGACGTCATCGCGCTGGTACTCCGGGGCCGGGGGGAAAGTTTTTCCGCCGGTGCCGACCTGAACTGGATGGAGGAAGCCGCCGGGGCCAGTGAAAAGGAGAACCGCGAAGATGCCCTGGAACTGGCGAGGATGCTCAACGACCTCTACACCCTTCCTCTAACCACTATTGCCTGCGTAAAAGGAGCGGCTCTCGGTGGTGGCCTGGGGCTGGTTGCCTGCTGCGACATCGTCATTACAAGGACCGACGCCACCTTCGGGCTTTCGGAAGTGCGAGTGGGCCTGATACCGGCCACGATATCCCCGTACGTTCTTGCGGCAATCGGCCCCCGGCAGACCCGGCGCTACGCACAGACCGGCGAACGGTTCACGGGAACAAAAGCCGCCGAACTCGGTCTCGCTCACGAAGTCGTTGAGGACGACGATGAGATGGAGAACGTTCTCGATGAATTGCTCCGTTCGCTCCGAAAAAACGGTCCCCGGGCCATGGCAAAGGCCAAACAACTCTGCCTGGATTTTGCCGGCCGCCGTATCTCGGAGGACGTAATCGAGGAAACGGCCCGCCGCATCGCGGCCGCTCGCACCTCCGAAGAAGGACGGGAAGGCGTTCGGGCGTTCCTGTCGGATCGACCACCGTCGTGGATCAATGAAGAACAGGAAGACTGATGTTTGATCGACTGCTGATAGCAAACCGGGGTGAAATCGCCTGCCGGATCATGGCAACGGCCCGTGAACTGGGCATTACGACCATTGCCGTCTACTCCGGGGCGGACCGGGACGCCATGCACGTACGAACGGCCGACGAAGCGCACGAAATCGGCCCGCCCCCGGCGGCGGAAAGCTACCTGGACATCGACACCATCGTGCAGACGGCACAGGAAACAGGGGCCGACGCGATTCATCCCGGGTACGGATTCCTCGCCGAAAACCCCGACTTCCCGACCGCCGTGTCGGAGGCCGGGCTGACGTTCGTGGGACCGGAAGCGGAGGTCATCGAAGCAATGGGCGTAAAAGATCGGGCCAAAGACCTGATGGAAGAAGCGGGCGTCCCCGTGGTCCCCGGCTATCGGGGAGAAAACCAGGATCCGGAACACCTGCAGAAACAGGCGGAGGAGATCGGGTTTCCCGTTCTCATAAAACCCCGCTCGGGCGGAGGCGGCAAAGGAATGCGCCTGGTGGAATCCCCCGAATCTTTCCAGGATGAACTCGCCGCGTCACGACGGGAGGCCAAAAAGGCATTTGGAGACGAGTCCGTTCTTCTCGAAAAATTCATAACCCGCCCGCGCCACGTGGAAGTTCAGGTGTTCGGAGATCATCACGGCAATGCCGTTCACGTGTTTGAACGGGATTGTTCCCTTCAGCGACGCTACCAGAAAGTCATTGAGGAAGCACCGGCTCCCGGGGTGCCACAGTCCTTCCGGGAGAAAATCGGGAACGCAGCTGTTCGAGCGGTCGAATCCCTGGACTACACAAATGCCGGCACGATGGAGTTTATCGTGGATGCCTCCGGGGATCTGTCGGACGCCGACTTCTACTTCATGGAAATGAACACGCGGCTTCAGGTCGAGCATCCGGTAACGGAGATGGTTACCGGAGAGGACCTCGTCGAATGGCAGCTCCGGGTGGCAAACGGTGAGGAACTTCCCCGGAAACAGGACGAAATTCAAATGGACGGTCACGCATTCGAGGCACGACTGTACGCCGAGGACCCGTCCGAGGAATTCGCCCCGCGAACCGGGCGGATTCAGCGATTCGTGCAGCCCGAACCCTCGAAGCACCTCCGGATCGACGCCGGGGTCGAGGACGGCGACCGGGTCAGCATCCACTACGATCCCATGATTGCGAAAATTATTGTTTGGGGACCGAACCGGAGCCGCGCCGTTCGGCGCATGCACCAGGCGCTCCTGGACACGGGGGTGGCCGGCATGACCACCAACCAGGAATTCCTCCTCCGGGTGTTCGAACAGCAAGCATTTCAAAACGGAGACGTACATACCCGCTTTATCCCGGAGCACCGGGACGAACTGATTCCGCCCGATTACGGAACCCCGCGGCGCCCGGACCTCCTCCTGGCCGCGGTCCATTATCTTTCCGGCGGAGAAACCACCGACGCCGGGAACGATGCGGTCCCGTCGGACCCCTGGTGGACCGGGACAAACTGGCGGCTCAACGGCGTGCTCGAAACGTCCCTGACCATACAGAGCGACGACACCGAAACGGACGTGAGCGCCACCTGCCATGATCGCCAGTACACCCTTTCCATCAATGGTGATACCACAACCGTCGCCCTCGAATCCTACGAAAACGGTCTCCTGGAACTGCGCCGGGACGGCGCACGGGTAACCGGTCGAATTTTTCCGACCGGTTCCGAGGGAGACATCATCCTGTTTCGCCGTGGACGATGCCTGCCGTTTCACCTGTACGTTCCCGGCAGAGAACCCGGTGAAATCGCCGGGGCAGGACGGGTGCGAGCCTCCATGCCCGGTACCATCATTGAGGTTCTTGTTGCTGAGGGCGATGAGGTGGAACAGAACCAGCCGGTACTCAAAATGGAAGCGATGAAAATGGAAATGACCATTGAGGCCGGGCGGGGAGGCACGGTCCAGGAACTCCCGGTATCGGTGGGAGACCAGGTAAGTGAAGATGATCTGCTTATTTCAATTGAGGAGAACGACAAATCATGAACATGCCCGAACAGGTACGGGTATACGAAGTGGGCCCAAGAGACGGACTCCAGAACGAGGACCGAAAGGTCTCCACCGGGATCAAAATTACCCTGATCGAGGACCTGGCGGAGACCGGTCTATCGCACCTCGAAATTGGAAGCTTCGTCCGGCCGGACGTGGTACCCAACATGGCGGATTCGCCGGACGTGTACGCGGCGGTCGAGATGGAACCGGACGTCACCTATCCCGTCCTGGTCCCGAACAAAACGGGCATGGAAAAGGCCGTGGAGGCCGGGGTGGAGGAAGTGGCCATTTTTGCGGCGGCGACCGAAACGTTTAGCCAGAAAAACCTGAACTGTTCCATTGAAGAAAGCATGGAACGGTTTGAACCGGTGGTTTCCATGGCCGAACAACACGATATTGACGTCCGCGGCTACGTCTCCGTGGTCGCGGAATGTCCGTACGAAGGATCGGTCGATCCGGACGACGTCCGCGACGTGGCCGCCCGGCTCCAGGACCTGAACTGTTACGAAATTAGCCTCGGGGACACCATCGGTGTGGGAACCCCCGAACAGATCAAGGACCTGATCTCCGTGGTGTCGAGATCGGTGCCGGTCGACCGGCTTGCCCTCCACTGCCACGACACGTACGGACAGGCCCTGGCCAACATCTACGCCGGCCTGCAGGAAGGGATCACGACGGTGGACAGCTCCGTCGGCGGCCTCGGTGGGTGCCCATTTGCTCCGGGTGCCGCCGGAAACGTGGCCACCGAAGACGTGCTGTACATGCTGGACGGCCTCGAAATTGAGACCGGGGTGGACCTGGATCGGATGGTGGAAATTGCCTGGTACATCTCCGACAAACTGAACCGGAAACCCCGGTCCCGTGTTGCCAACGCGATAGGACCCCCCGAAACGTAAGCGGAGCGGACCCCGCAAACCGCTGTCGGGGGATTTGTTGTAGGGGAAGAAACAGCAGCGGAGTCCACGTTTTCTCCAAGAAGTCGTCTCCAGCGTCAAAAAATAACGTGTACTCCGGACGGCGTTGCCGTCCTGCGGACACTACAACGAACACAGCAATTTCATTCTCAGGAGTTTTGCGTTGGGAAACGAGTTCTGTTGTCGTGCACGAAGCGACAGCGAAGTGCGCGTTTCTAAGATAAATAGGCCCTTACCTGGTTCACAGACAACGTGTACT
>CAZOLI010000028.1:31765-35954 GCA_964580675.1 uncultured Planctomycetia bacterium | reverse complement strand
CGATCTACGAAGGAAAATGTTTCACCAAAGAACGAGCACCGACCGTAATGGAGGTGTTCATTTTGGAAATCAACAGTCACGGGTGAATTCGACCCCTCCTTTACAGTCGGAGCTCAGGCTCCCCAGATGAACAATCGGGATAGATTAATCCCCAGCGACAGAGCACCGACCGGACGAAGTCCGATGGAAGGAGGGGGCACCTTAATAGTCCTCTATCTTTTATTGGAGAGGTGGTGTGCTGACGCAGTTTGTTCCTTCTTCTTGCGTTTTAAAAGCGTTCAGATTTCGATTGCTGGGGCCCGTGATTCTTCCTCTTTCTTATTTCGTCCATCACGAATGTTGTTTACCCTTCCTCTGAGGAAAGACGAAGTCCTTTTGAGATCAGCAACCATTCGGTGAGTTCGAACAATCCCTGCATCAGAAGCGCGAGAACGGACGCGGGAATGGCCCCTTCCAGGATCAGTGAAATTTTGTTGAGCCGGATTCCGGTGAGAATGGGTTGACCGTACCCTCCTGCCCCAATTAGAGCCCCGAGCGTGGCGGTGCCCACGTTGATGACCGCGGATATTTTAATGCCCGCCAGGATGGATCGCGTGGCCATTGGCAGTTCAATCTTCAGTAGTCTCGGCAGGTATGGCAATCCGAGTGCGGCGGCGGATTCCCGAATTTCGGCGGGGATGTCGTTTATGCCGGCATAGGTGTTCCTCACAATCGGCAGCAGGCTGTACAGGAACAGGGCAGCAATGGCGGGTTCTTCCCCGACGCTGAGTATCGGAATCATGAACACGAGCATGGCCAGGGCCGGGATGGTCTGCATGATGCCGGTAATGCCGAGGATGACCTGTCCGAGGGTGGTCCACCACGTGGCCATGATGCCGAGTGGAATGGCAATGATTATGGCTGCGGTCAGGGAAATGGCCACAAGCTTGAGGTGCTGTAACGTTGTTTCTTTCAACCGGCCCAGGAAACCGGTTTCACGGGTCTCGGTCTCGATCTGAAATTCCCGTTTGAAGAATGATTTGGCCACCTGTGCTTCGGAGCGGTCGTCAATTTCCACTTCCGCGTTCAGGTCGATCATCTGATCGGGGTCGAGGGATCCTTCCAGCCGCTTCAGGGCGTCCACGGCAAGGGGTGCACGACCTTCCAGTTCCTTCCGGTAAAGGATGACGGCGCGATATTCGGGAAAGAAGTTTCTGTCGTCCCGAAGTTTTCGAAGGTCCATCTCACGAATTTTTGCATCCGTGGAATACAGGTCCATAACGTCAATTTTGTCCTCCCGGAGGGCACTGTAGGCAAGGTTGTGTTCGAGCCCCCGGACGTTCTCGTGTTTCAGGTTGTAGGCCTTTCGCAATCCCGGCCATCCATCTTCCTTCCGATCCATAAATTCGTTCGTAAACCCGAAGCGCAGGTTGGGGTGATCTTTCAGGTCGGAGATGGTTTTTATGCCCAGTTCTTTTGCCCTGCTTTCCTTCATGCCGAGAACGTACGTGTTTTCGAAGCCCAGGGATCGGGTCATGGAAATACCCCGTTTTTCGAGGGCCGCACGAAGTTCTTCTTCCGTGTCAAGTTGACGGCCGGAAAATATTTCGCTTCGGATGGTTCCGGTGTATTCCGGGTAGATGTCGATGTCCCCGTTCTGCAGGGCTTCCCAGACGATTCGGGTGCCCCCCATCTGACCGTGAAACTTCACGTCGAATCCGCCGTACCGAACCAGCTGGGAAATGATCCGGCCCAGAAGGACGGATTCCGTAAACGCTTTTGTGCCCACGTGAATCCGCTCGGTTTCCTTTTCTTCGGAACCGGCGGTATCCTGACCGATGGCCATTCCCGCCGGTACAAACAGCATACACAGGAGAAGGAGAATCAATCTGGAACGATTCGCTTTTCTGTGACGGCGCCTCATAATTCCTCCTCCATCTCCGCAAGCACGCTTCGCTGTGCACTAATAAATTCATTGACGAACGGTGTGGCCGGTTCGTTTAACAGGGTCTCCAGGGAACCTTCCTGGACCTTCTGTCCGTTCTTCATCAGAACGATCCGATCCCCGAAAAAGGCCGCTTCGTCCATGTCGTGGGTGACCAGGAGCACGGTTTTGTTCATCTTCCGAAATATTTCCCGGAGATCCTCCTGCATCCGGCGGCGAATAACCGGATCAAGCGCGCCGAGAGGTTCGTCCAGAAGAAGGGCGTCCGGGTCCAGGAACAGTCCGCGCATCAGGCTCACACGCTGACGCTGTCCTCCGGAGAGTTCCCCGGGATAGGACGAAAGGAGCCCCTCTTCGAGCCCGGTCATCTCCCGGAGTTCCTCAAGACGTTCGGAAACGGCCTTCCGCGTCCAATCCAGGTACTGTGCCATTATGGTCACGTTTTCCCACGCCGTCAGGTGCGGAAACAGACCTCCCTCCTGGATAACGTACCCCATTTTCCGGCGAAGTTCGTATCGATCTTTGTTTGCCACCGATTCGCCGCCCACCGAGACGGTGCCGGAATCGGGGGTGTTCAGGCCAATAATAAGACGCAGGGACGTAGATTTTCCGCAACCGCTCGGGCCGATGAGGACGGTTGTTTCCCCGTCCGGGGCGGTAAAGGAAAAATCCTGGAGGGCCACCGTTTCCTCAAACCGTTTTGTGACGTTTCTGAACGAAATGGAGGGCAACTTACTCGTGGCTGTTAAATTGGTCCCACTGGTCGGTCAGGTTGTCAAAGAGGGCATTTTTCATGGTGCCGACAATCTGTTTTCGACCATGTTTGAGGCCGAGATAAATATGCCGTGCGATGCGTGCACTCTCCTCCTGGTTGTTCTGAAAGAGGAGGTATCCCAGGTGCTTGAACCGATTCCGGAGTTGTTGTTTGAAGTTTTCACAGAGGTGTTCTGGCCGTTCCGGGGACACAAATTGTCGTGGTTCGTGATTGTTGAATGCACAGAGAGGGACCCATTTGGAGAGTTGCTCGATGGCATCTCCCCGGCAGAACCGGTGGACGTTCCGGTCGGAAATGTCCCCGCCCTCCGGGGACCGGTCCCAGAATTCCTGAAAGGAGCCGGTTTCCATGGGGTCTGCCATCGGCAGGTACGTGATCAATTTGCCGAGGCGGTAATGTTCCGGAAGGAACTGAACGTGATGAAGTGCCTGGTGTTCCGCATCGATCAGGACGTCCCGGGCGTACCGGGGATGAACTTCAAACAGATTCAGTTCCCACGAAGGGATTACGCCGGACAGCAGTTCCGGAAGGGATTGTTCCCGTTCCTGGAGGGCCGCGTATTCCGCGTCAAGAATGCCTTTTTGCTGATTGATGATGACGAGGAGAATGTGGAAATGATCATCGACACGCGCACCCGTGCCGATCACGAATTCGCCCGATAGGTCGTGGGGATTCGAGTACGTTGCAACAAGTTCACCAGCGGCGTCCGGGGCCTGTTCCCGTTCGACAAACGGCGTGCCGGCAAATCGACGGAGGGGTTCGGAAGGACTGTCATCAAGATCGTTCAGAAAGGACTTCAGCATGGGAAGACCGGAGGACTGTATTGCGTCCCGTCCCCATTCCCGGCGTTTTTTCCGGGTACTGTAAACCAGCGGGCACCCGAGGTGAGCCACCAGCGGCGAGTTGACGTTCAGCAACTGCCGGATCAGTTCGTTGTTTCGCGGATCCCGGCCGTAAATCAGTTCGGCACGGCCTTCGACGGAATGTACGTAGCGCTGAAGCGCTTCCTCCGGTGTTAGTTCCTTCTGGAGCATGCCCTCGTCCCGGGCGATGCGGTTCGTAAAATTGCGCGTTTCGTCCGAACCGTGGTTGGCGAGGAGGTAGAGAATCATGTTCCGGGCTTCGTCCGAGAGGCGCCGGTCGCTCGCCAGGACTTTCAACCGGTTTTCCAGGTCTTCGTTCCAGGTCATTTCCAGTGCCACGGCGGCGAAGGATTTCTGATTTTCGGTTCCCTCGGCCAGGTACGAAATCAGCGGTTCGTGACAGTCAGAGCCCATTTCGTGGATGCACCACATGTACCCGTCAAATTTTGGATCTCCGTCACGTTTGGCATCAAATGCATCGTCGACGAGGTCCACCGGCCGGTCCTGGTACTCCTCGAGCAGCTCCCCGAATTCGGTGTTCATGGAGAACCGGGAAAGCACCTGTTCGGGTTGATTGACGGACCTGGGAATGGGGGTGAGTTTCGGGTCAAAGGCTTTGTTTTTGAG
>CAZOLI010000028.1:0-31665 GCA_964580675.1 uncultured Planctomycetia bacterium | reverse complement strand
AGCGGCGTACCGCGGGATATTCGAAATCGATATCCTTTCACGATCAGGGTGTTGTCGGACAACTTCATGTCCAATTGGTAGGACGGCTGGTTTTCGGGGTGGCGGTTTACGTCGAAGTCCGGTATCTGGAATTCCCGGTTTCTGTAGGAGTGTTCCAGGAATTCCTTAAAATAGGGTTCCAGACGTTCGTTTTCCGGTTGCACCTGATGTTCAATCGGGGCCCCGAGATTGTATTTCTTGATCAGGTGCCAGGGGATTTCGATCTCGACCCGATCAAGGGGTTCGCCGATGTCGTTGACCAGCGTGATGTCTCTGTTTTGGAGGTCCGGGTTGTAATACGGAATGGCCCGGTGCCCCAGAAGAAGATAGTTCTCCGAGACTTCGTTGGGCAAAGGGTTTATCCAGAAGTGGGCGTCGTTGAATAACCGGGACCGGTGGACAAATTGATCGTCACGAGTTTTTAGAATTCGGCTGGATCGGAGAAGAACGGAACGGAGGTATTCCGTGGAGGGATCACTGTCTTTTCGTTCCCGGAACGCTTCCAGGGCGTGCTCAAACGTAAAGCGACCGGGCAGATCACCACAAACGGAAAGAAAGGTTTCTTTAGTGTTCATGTTGACTGGATCGGGAACCTTTCCGTCGTCCGTCGGGTAATTCTCTGAAATTGTTCATTGTCGTTCCGTGTGTTCGAGATGGCTGCATTTTCAAACGGGCAAACGTTTCGGAAACTCCTGAGGAAATCCCGCTGGATTTCCCCGCCTCCATCGTTTCCGTATACCAGAAAATTTTACGGAAAAACGATTGACAGTATCAATGAGAATCTTGAAATTGAGGGGATCTTTCGTACGATGTGCATGAAAATCGTCCAGAGGTTGTTCGATGTCTTCAGGATAACCGCGAACCGTGACATAACGAGGAGGATCCGTTGATTTTGATACTAGTGCTTCCGGTGGCTGTGTTGCTGCTGGTTTCGGGGGTTGCTCTGTTTGGAAAAGGTTTTCTGAACATTCTTCGCAAGATGCGAATTCGCAACTCCACCTCCACCGATCTTGCGTCGCTCCGGGAGGGGCCGGTACAGGTAAACGGAGAAGCAAAGGTTCACAATGAAACCATTCCCGCACCGTTTTCGAAGGAGGAATGTGTTTGTTTCTGGTTTTCCGTGGAGGTTTATCACCGGTCGGCCGCGGATCCCTCATGGCGGCAGGTGGAATCAGGGTTTTACGGGGTTCCGTTCCGGTTAACGGACGAGTCCGGCGACGTCATCGTGGACCCGGTGTCGGGAACGGTGGATGAGTTGCATCGAAGTGTCTATCAGGTATCCCGGGGCCGGGTGCCGCCCCCGGAAATTACGGATTTCGCCGAACGACTGACGTCCTACGTGGAAGACGCCGGGGACCGGTACGATCTGAACCTGTTTCGACACGATTATGGTTACGATCTCCGGTTTACGGAAGCCTACGTAAAACCGGGAGACCAGATGTGCGTGCTGGGGGATGCCGTCAGCGGCGAACGGGGTGGTTCCTCCCTTTACGAAACGGACTGGGTTATTACCGCCGGCTCCGGAATTGGTGAAGTGGTCATATCGTCCGAATCCATTCGAGAGGACGTGGCGGGATCCGTTTCCGTTTTTCCCTGGCTGTTCGGGGGTGGTGTGGCTGCGGCGCTTGGAGCGGTCGGAACGTGGGGAATTGTACAGTATCTTTTCCTTTGATGTCCCTGCCCTGATCAATCAGCGACCGTTTTCCCTCGGGTTCGTGTGAGGAGGTGTGGGCTCCTGCATCACCGGCGGATCTGACTGCGAAGGTCGTAACCCTGGGCGGCCGTGACTTCCACCGGAACGAGGTCTCCCGGTTCGTGACCGTTCGTGTTCTCGACGAAGGTGACCGGGTCCTGTTCGGGAGCGTCCCACTTGCTCCGACCCACCATGGTTCCGTTATCGTTGTCACCGTCCCGTTCGAGCAGGACCTCCGTGTTTTTGCCAACCTTCTCCCTCGCTTTTTCGAACGCGATCTCCTTCTGCAGGTCCATAATTTCGTCCCAGCGTCTCCGGATTTCCTCCCTGGGGACTTTGCCGTCCAGCTGTTCGGCGGGTGATCCTTCTTCGTCCGAGTACTCGAACACACCAAGCCGGTCAAATTCCTGCTCCCGGACGAAGTCTTTGAGTTCCTGGAATTCCGCCTCGGTTTCACCCGGAAAGCCAACGATCAGTGTTGTGCGAATCGTGATGTCCGGGATACGATGGCGCAGATTCTCCAGAATTTCGTACACTTCTTCCGTCTTCGTGCCCCTCGCCATTCGTTTGAGGATGCGCTGGTTGATGTGCTGGATCGGCATGTCGATGTACGGCACGACGTTCGGGTGGTCGGCCATGACGTCCAGTGCGTTGTCCTGGAGGTGTCCAGGATAGGCATAAAGCAGGCGTACCCACCTGATTCCGTCCACGTCCGCCATGGTTTTGAGGGCGTCGCCGAGCCGTCGTTCACCGTAAAGATCCCGACCGTAGTCGGACGTGTCCTGACCGATAACGTTGATTTCCCGGACGCCGTCGGCGGCCAGTTCCCGGGCTTCGGCTTGCAGGTCATCCAGCGATTTGCTCCGGAGACCTCCTCGAATGTCGGGTATCACGCAGAACGTACAGGTGTTGTCACAGCCTTCGCCGATTTTGACGTACCCGAAGTGTTTTTTGGTGAGGCGGTACCGTCCAACATCCCGGTTGCACTTTTCGTCCCCACCGGTTAATACCATCTCGTCCCGGTCCACGCCGGAGAGCAGTGATCGGACCGTTGTGTTGAGTCGTTCTCTTTTTTTGGCCCCGACCACCGCATCGACGGCCGGTATTTTCTCGCGAATTTTCTTCCCCCGCCGCTCCGCAAGGCATCCGAGCGCGATTACGAACCGGCAGTTGCCGTTTTTCTTGTGCTCCGTGGCCTCGCGGATTTTTTCCATGGACTCCTCTTCCGCGGATTCAAGAAACCCACAGGTGTTCACCACAATCACCTCCGCGGCCCCGTAATCATCGGTTAACACCATGCCGTCCTCCAGCAGAGAACCGATGACCCGTTCCGAGTCGACGAGGGCTTTGGCACATCCAAGGGACACGAATGCCAGACGGGTCCCCTCCAGGGCGGAGGTTGCGCGATCCGTCACCTTTCTTTGCTGCAGCAGGTTCGCCTTCATGTGGAAATAGGAAAAATAAACTCAATCGAGAAACGTCTTCTGAAAAATGAATGTATATTATTGTAGCGGAGTTGAACGAAGAAAAAAATCCGGAATACGAAATTAGAAAGCAGAAACACGAAATTCGAAAAGAGAACGAATGTAGAACGAATTCAGTTCCCAATCGTTGAAAACGGTTATTCTTCCGGATAAGATTCCCGAATAGAGGATGGTGAGGTGCAGGGATATTCAACCCCGGGAATTCACCGCTCTCAAACCGTAAAACGTCGGGGAATATTATTTCGAGATTCAGAATAATCATCATGCGTGTTTCTTCGACCGCCGCCGCTGTTGGCGTGTGTGCTGCTGTGTTGATGGGGTTGCTGCCGGCGGTTGTTTCTGCCCAGGATGATGAGCCGGAACAACCCGGAAACGGTTCCCGGGAGGAACAACAGAAGACGGAACAACCGGACCGGGAGAACGCTCAACTCCCGGCGGGAGTCATCGCAAGACTGGGACAGGAAAAACAGAAGAGAGTACAGTCCGTGGTGTCCGTGGCCTATTCCCCCGACGGAACGAAACTGGCCACCGGTTGGGGGAACGGACACATCTCGTTGTGGGATCTGGAAACCGGCGATCGCCAACGAACCGCGTCCGGACATAAAAAAGGTGTGGATGCCCTCCACTTTTCACCGGACGGAAAAACGCTGGCTTCCGCGGGGGCGGACGGCACCATCCGGCTCTGGAATGCGGAATCCCTTGAGAAAAAACAGGAACAAACGGGGTATGACGAACATTGGACGTCTCTGGTGTATGCTCCCGACGGGTCGTTTCTGGCCGCCGGGAGTGACAGTGGGACTGTTCGACGCTGGAGATCCGGCACACTGGAGGAAAGGGGCATTCTTCACGAAAATACGTCCTCCGTGGAATCACTGGCCATTTCAAATAACGGAAAACGAATTGCGCTAGGGGATAGCGGCGGAACTCTGAGCATTCTCAACCTGGAGAGCAAAAACGTTGAAACAAAGCATTCGAACGGATCGAAACCACTTTTTGCCGTTTCTTTTTCCCCGGTTGGAAATCAAATCGCCTGCGGTGGTGAGAACGGGACGGTACAACTTCTGGATGTGAAAGAAGGGGAAGTTCACTGGACGACTTCCGGGCAATTAAAAGGCATTGACGCAATTTCCTTTTCCCCTGACGGCGGTACGCTGGCCATCGGCGGACGAAATCACAGGAAAAACAGGTTTGACGATAACGTAAAACTCCTGGACACAGATTCGGGGAAGGAATTGAGGAGTTTGATCGGACACACGGAACGAGTTTATTCGGTGGCTTTTTCTCCGGACGGATCCCGTCTGGCAACCGGGAGTCGTGACGAAACCGTTCGGCTCTGGAATCCGGATACGGGGGAGAAAACCCGTGTTTTGTTCGAGAATACCGCCGGAAATTGCGCCGTCGAATACGGACCCGGGGGAACCGTTATTGCAACGGGCGGCGTGGACGGAAATATTCGTATCTGGAAAACCACACAACAAAAATGTGTTCGAACCCTTTCCGGCCACTCCCACCGGGTGCAATCACTGACCTTCGTGCCGGGTACCGATCTGCTTGTGTCGGGAAGTTCGGACGGGACGGTTCGAGCATGGAACTGGACCTCCGGTGAAACCGTCTGGACCAATTCCGACCACAGGGATGCAGTGTTTTTCGTGGAAACCTCCGTGGATGGACGGCTTGTGGCTTCGAGTAGTGGTGACGGGACCGTACAGGTGTTCCGGTCGACCACCGGAGAGAATGTCAGCACCATTGATCCCGACACAAACTACACACCCATCATCCGGTTTGCCCCGGAGGATGAATTGGTGATAGGAGGAGTGGACATAGGCATGGGAGGCATAGAGGCTAACGGAACGGAGGTTACGCTCTGGAAATCGGATACCGGACAAAAGATCAAGGAATTCCGTGAGACGCAAGGAAAAAATATAACGGAATTTGACCTGTCCCCAGCGGGAGATCTTCTGGCCTGCGGAAGTGCAGACTTCTCAGGTGGATTTCTTCATATGATCCAAACAGGCCAGCAAAAGACCTTGTGGAAAAAAATTCTGACGGGAGGACAACCAAAAGTGATTCAGTTTTCACCGGACGGGAACTTACTGGTCGCGGTGGCGGGCCGGCGAATTCACCTGTTTGACTTGGCTTCCGGGGAAATGGTTCATACGTTTCCTCGATCCGGCCCCAGGCAAATTAAAGACGTTTCGTTTTCACCGGCGGGGGGTGCAATGGCGGTGGCCTATACTCGTTTCCCCACCCTCATTTACTCGCTTGATCCGCGCCGGTGGCACGTTGATCTTCCCATTACACATCCGGAGACCAGGAAACCCTCTGACTTCTGGGAGAAACTGGTGGCTACGGATCCGCTGGCTTCTCTGCAGGCACGTTTTGAATTGGGAGATGGGGATGAAACCACCATGTTGTTCCTGGAGAAGCAGGTGGAAAAATTTCTGAACTGGAGCGATAAGGACCAGAAACGAATGGAGAATTTTGTGGAGAAGTTAACAAAAAGAAGTCTGAAGGAGCGAAAAATAGCGCAGAAAAATTTATTCCAACTGTTTAATGGGTATGTCTCCGGCCCGGAAAAGGTTGAGAGGGTACTGAAAAAACACGATCACCCCGAAATCAAAAAACGCCTTGGCCAGATCAGGAAGAAGTTACAGAATGAAATCCCAACGACGGGCACACGCAAGCGAATCTTGATCACCCGGTGGATCCTGAAACAGATCGACACCGGAAGGGCAACATCCGTACTTAACGATCTGGACCGGGCGATGGGAAACCGGAAATAGCTCAAATAGAGGACGGATTTCCCGCGAGTTACAGAACATTTTTCCGTTTTGAATCCCGCGTCCGACACCCTCCACGTGTTCACCTGGTTTGTTTCGTCCAGGAGGAAAACAGAACCCTGGACCTAAGTTAGTGAAACGGGACCGGCGTTCCCCGGTTCGCAGGGTGTACTTTTCTCTTGACTCCCTTTGATACGATCACATCGGCCCGGGTGCCAGACCGGGGCCGGGTGGCTTCGCGTCCTTTTGTTTAAGATAAGACGCCGATTTATAACATGCTGGCCTGATTGGCCTGAGACACACCGAATAAAAACCACTTCCATGGATCTGTTACAATGAGCCGAGCGGAGCATCCGAGGGCGTCGGGACCTCTTCAGTTTGCTCCGGGAATATAATCTATCTGCTTCGAACGAGGTTTCGTAAACGGGAGGAAGTTCATGAAATACGTATTGGTAACGGTGGAATTCCGAAATGTGGATTCGGTCCGAGAGAAAAATTTTGCCGGGGAGATGAAGGAACGGGAATGGAATCGTGAGATTCAGACCGCGCCGGCCTGGTGGAAGCGGTTTGACCAATCACCGGAAGAAAAGGCTCGGACGGAGGTGGAGCGAGCGGCCAGAGACGCCGGTATCCACGACTACAACGTCGCTCTTCTGGCATCCGGGGATAAGCCCAGAACATTTTAATTTCTTTTCGAAGGGGAACGTCATGAACGAACAGCAAATATTGTTAACCGTTCAACTCCATAACGTAAACGAAAAAACGGAAAACCGGTTTGATCGGGCAATGGAGGAGCGGGGGTGGAACCCGCTGCAGAACTTCACCCGTACCTTTGTTCATACCGTCTCGGACGAGCCGGAGCCCGGGGAGAGAACGGAAAACGAGGTTCGAAACGCCGCGAAGGACGCCGGCGTCACCGACTGGGACGCGATCCGCATTGTGTCATCCGGCGAGCCGCTGATATTCCGGGACCCGGATTAAAAGGGAAAAACACGATTTCCATTTTAGGATCCCATTAAGGAATCCTGTTCATGGAAATGTTCACCGGACGGGCCGCGACCTGGATGGGCATTTTGTTCTGTCTGTCGCAGTCGGGATTGTTTTCGGGATTGAACCTGGCTTATTTCAGTATTACAAGACTCCGGCTGGAGGTGGAATCAAGCACCGGAAATGAAAAAGCAAAGCGAATACTGGATCTGCGTTCGGATTATCACCATCTCCTTGCCACCATCCTCTGGGGAAACGTCGCCGTAAACGTGTTGCTCGCCCTTCTTACGGATTCGGTCATGTCGGGCGTGGCCGCCTTTCTTTTTTCAACGGTTGTGATCACGTTTGTCGGTGAAATAATACCGCAGGCGGTGTTCTCCCGGTATGCCATGACAATCGGGTACTGGCTGGCTCCGGTGATGCAAATATACAGGGTGCTTCTGTATCCGGTGGCGAAACCGGTTGCCGTTCTCCTTGATGTCATTGTGGGAAAAGAGGGCATTCATTATTTCCGGGAACCGGACCTCAAACAGGTCATCCGGGAACACGTCGAAGAACACAGGACGGACATCGGGTTTCTCGAAGGCGTGGGCGCACTAAACTTTTTAACCATGGACGACATTATGGTGGGAGGGGAAGGCAACATGTTGTCCGGGGACAGTATAGTCGAACTTGAGCGCTGGGAGGACGGGGTTCGGTTCCCGGCGTTTGAGTCGGATGCATCGGATCCATTCCTGCAGAAGCTGCAAAAACCCGGGAAAAACTGGATAGTTTTTGTGGACGAAAACCAGAATCCACATCAGGTGATCAATGTGACCAAATTTTTCCGGCGTTTGTATTTTGACAGTGCCACCCCGCTCCGTGAATACTGTCACGAGCCACTGGTGGTTCGAGATCCATCCCGGTCCCTCGGAACGGTGCTAAAGGAACTGGAAGTGTACCGGCCGAAAAAAAAGTGAACCCATAAGGACGTCATCCTGGTCTGGGGACCCCAGAAACGGATTATAACCGGCCAGGACCTGTTTCACCGACTTCTCAAGGGGACTCGTATATTTGGGTTATAGAAACGGATTCAAAGAAGAAGAAGACGCCGAAGTTATCGTTTGCGGTGAGTGACCGGGGTTGCACAATCCTCGTCCCCGGTACGTGCTGGTCGCCTGGAGACGTGAGAGAATCCTTTCGGGAGAGGAGGCTCATTTTCACTCATGATTTAACCAATGCCTGACCCAGGATCCTCCAGGAGTTTTTCTGATCGACATGTGGTCGGCGTGTCCTGGGCAGGTAGGCAAAGTGCGTTGCCCAACCGCTTCAAACAATTGTTCCGATACCCATAGTTGGAACGGGGAAGGGCAGGATCGGGAGGTATGGGAACAAACAATTACCGTCAGGAAATATGGAAGTATGTTGAGACCGTTTGTCGGGAAGAATTGCATTTATTGAATGTCCCGGTTCGTCCAGTCCCCCACCGGTATCACCGGGTCAGTTCCAGTCACCAAGCGCCTGCCGAACGGTCACAATCTGACCGACGTGGTAACTCCGGTGGTCCACGATCAGCATCGCTTCCCGGAACACCGTCTGGCCGTCTCCGTGAGGAATTGGTTCGAGCAAATCGTTCGACGGGTCCTGCACAATGTCGATCATCCGGTCCCGGTCCGACTGGATGGTTTCCATGGAGCCAAACCATTCCTCGTCGGAGACCTCGTCCGTGTCGTCCGGCCAGTAGTCGTCGGGAAAGGTTCGCTCCTCGTAGTCCGGGTCGACGGTAAACTCGATGATGTCTTCCTGAGCGAGGCGAATGTGTTCGACCAGGTCCCAGGCTGAATGAGGGGTGTTATCGGGTTGCCGGCAGCGGAGTTCCGGTGGCATTCCCTCCACCGCCTCCGCCAGTTCGATGTGTGCCTGACCGCCTTCGAGGAGGTTCGTTAGTTGTTCTCGGAGGTTTTGCCGGTGCATATCGTTTACAGGGAAAAGGAATATCAAAATCAGCCAATGGAATGAAGGGTATCATTCCACGATACCGGATTTATTGCAATGCCTCTTTTTTTCTGGCGGTCGACCCGGCGGCCGTTTGGTTCGGAGAAACCCGGGAATGAGGGAGAAGTGGTACGAGGACCTTTATAAAATGTGACGTGAGTAGACCCGTGTGTTTCTTCAAACCAATATGTGGGTTAAGATATGGGATGAATCGAGGAGAAGGAAAATCTGTGATTCAGTTTTCGGGAAACAGCGGACCTGTCCAATGAAGCGACGCCTGTTTGCCCGGAGTAAACGATAATGCCTGAAAATCTGTTTCTGTACTGCGAGGAATGTGAGAGGGAGTTCGAGAACGAAAATGTACAGGAACAGTCCGGACTCCCCACCTGTCCGGAATGTGATGGGCCCCTTCGATACGTTTCCAGTGAGTTGGAAAGTGGTTCCGGACCGTCTTCCGGGGAAGTCGAAACCATCGCCCCCGACCGGGACCCGTTTCTGTATGTCCCCGTTCTGAGATGGGTGGCGTTTCTGTTCATTCTCTTTGTCATCGGATCCGTTATTGGACTTGTTTATCTGAAGGCGCCCGTCAATGTTCTCACCGTCGGAGGAATCGGAGTTCTGATTGCAGGCGTCCTGGCCCTGATTTATTACAACCGGAAGATCCGGTTCGAGAAGGAACGGTACGAATTTGAGGACGACCACCTGGTGGTCCGGAGCGGGTCGATGTTCAGCGACCACAGCGTGGAGTTGCCGGTCCGGAAAATTACCAACGTCACCCTGACCCTGCCGTTCCTGGAACATTTGGTCTTTGACACGGGCCACATTCGAGTGGAAAGCGCGGGGGCCCGGGGAGGGGTCGTCCACATGACGTCCCTGCAGAACCCGGCGGAGGTGTACGAACGGATTCAGGACCTGATGACAGAGAACGGATTCCGACTGAAGCAGGACAACCTCATACTGAAGGAAACCCCAAATACCATCGGTTGTTTGCTGGACAGCGGCCTGAACCTCCTCCGGTTTATGGACAGAAAACGGCGGGTGTATTACCTCTACGATGATTGTGTTTCCTACACCGACGGATTTTTGACGAAAGTGCAGCGATTGATTCCCCTCGAGAACCTGGCGGACACGGAAACAACACAAGAATTCGTCGACCGTCTTCTGGATATTTACGACATCACCGTGAGCTGTCAGGGGACGGGAGCCAAGATTCGATTTGGCAGTCTCGAGAACCGGGATTTCGAACGGCGTCTTTCGGACCTCATTGAGGAAACCGAGTCCCTGGAGACCGCCGAGCGGCGGCGGGAACATATCGGTGAGGAGGCGGAGGACGCTGATCGTCGGGCGGCCGAACGAAAACAAAAACGAGAATCGGTGACCGAGCGGGATTTCAGGACGAGCCTTGGACCGGACGTCTGGCGGATGATGGTGCCCGGTTTCGTGCTTCTGCCGCTCTGTCTTCTTGGTCTACCGATCATGGTTATTCTATACGTGATGGCCCGGGCCACCACCTACCGGGTGAAACCGGATAGCATCGTGTGTGATTTTAATCTTTTGTCCCGGAAAACGATTGAATTTTCCAACGACAAAATCACCGGTATGCTCGTCCGGGAGAACATCATCGATCGCTGGATGGGAACCGTCTCCATAAGCTTCTGGAGCATCGGAAGCGATTCAACGATCAACTTTTCACACCTGCCCCGAACCTCGAGGGTCGTCGAACGCCTGCTGGAGGGAGAAGGATACCGGGACGAGGTGGTTCAGCAGCAGATCGGTCCCGAGGTCCATCCGATGAATTTCCTCCTGGGAAACCCCTTCGGGCTCGTAGCGCTATTGATGCTTCTCGTGGCCAGTATCATCGGCGGGATCATCGTTCCCGCATCGTTCCTGGGCATCGCTGCTGTGCCGATCCTCGGCGTATTCTTCTACGTCTGGAGTTTGAAGTACTTCGAGAAAGCTTCCTGCGAGTTCTACGAAACCTTCGTCCGGTACAAAGAAGGTTACCTGTTCAAAAGAGAGTATTACGTGGATTACGACGACGTCAAAGACGTGACCAGCACACGATATGCCGGTCTTGACAGCGGGACCCTCACAATGGGCGTGGCAGGGGAATCAAAAGGAGAGGGTGAAAACCAGGTGCGACGGTCCTACGAGGTCCGGGTGAAGTACGTGAACAACCTCTTTGAACGGGACGAGGTTATCAACGACCGGATCGGTCTGAAGAAATGGGAGCCGGAGGTCCTGCAGACTTCAGCCCCGGAGCCGAAAAATTCTCTCGCGGGCGCCGTGATTGCCTGCGGGGTACTGATGGGACTCGTTGGGGGCGGGACCGCTGCGACCATACCGGCATACACGTTGCCCGCGGCCGGCGGGGTGCTGGCCCTGTTTTTGCCAATTTTCGTGGGCTCCTACTGGTCGGCATCGGTCATTGAATTTCGGATAACGCCCCGCGGCATCGTCCGGGAATCCGGCATTTTTTATCGGACTCGACAGACGATTCTTTCCGAAAACATCGATCACATTGACAGAGGGGAAGGAATTTTGAACAAGTGCTTCGGCAACGGGACGATTCAAATCTATACCGCCGGAAGCAGTAGAAAGGAAATGCAGCTATCGAACACGCCGGATTACAGGCAGCTGTACGAACAGATTCAGGACCTGTACCAGTAGATCGCACCACGGGAGACATTGCAGATGTTCCCTTATATCTGCTCCTTTTTCCTCCCCTTTTTCATCATTCATCATCGGTGAACCGGGAACCAGTGCTGTTCCGGAGCACATCCTTTCTTGACCCGTCGTCTGGAACCCCGGGAACACGTCCGGTATATTGAAACGTTGTTTTTCGGAACGACGGTTTCGTCCCGGGAGCAAACACAAACCGGTTTCCGTTACATTTCAACAATGGCCGAACAAGAACTGGACGTGGTCATCGTGGGAGCGGGGGCCGCCGGTCTTCGAGCTGCGATGGCTCTGCAGGATCATACCGATCGTTATCTTGTCCTCGAGCGCGAGGAACGGGTGGGAGGACGAATCCGTACGATCGAACGAAACGGGTTTCTGCTAGATCGCGGATTTCAGATATTCCTGACCGCCTACCCAGAGGCCCGAGACGTCCTTCGGTACGACGACCTGAACCTCCAGCCGTTTATGAGCGGTGCGATCATTCGACGGAGCGAGGAAATGGTTCCGTTCATTGATCCCGAGCGTCATCCGTTCGAAGGGATTTCCTCAGTCTGGCCTACGGTGGGGACTCTGGCGGACCGCTGGCGAATCTGGCGGCTCCGGGTCCGGCTCGGTGATCTCGGGCCGGAGGACGTGTTTGATCGACCCGAGCAGACCACCGCGGATTATCTCCGGGATCTTGGATTTTCGGAAGATCTGATCGAATCCTTTTTCCGACCGTTTTTTTCCGGGGTGTTCCTGGAAGAGGACCTGAACACGTCGAGCCGGTTGTTCGAATTTCTTTACGGAATGTTCGGGTCCGGGCAGGCCACACTTCCGGCTGGTGGGATGGAGACCATTCCACGGCAGATGGCAGACCGGCTGGACGAGGACCGATTGCGGCTTGGCACCAACGTGTCGAAGGTATCTTCGGGAACGGTTCGCACCGACTCGGGGGAGTCCATCGACGCCCGGGCTGTTCTGGTTGCCACCGGACCGTGGGAACTCCAGGATCTCTCACCTGATCTTCCCGTGGAACACCGGGCCCGCGGAACCTCCTGCTGTTACTTTTCCCTGAATGAACCACCGATCACCCGTCCACTAATTACCATCAACGCGGGCGATGGGCTCATCACAAGTCTCTGCTTTCCCAGTGTCGTCGCCCCGAGCTACGGGGACGGAGAACGCCACCTGGCGTCGGTGTCCACCCTGTCCACCCGAACCGAGGACCTTGAAGAGAAAATTCGGTCTCACCTTCGGAACTGGTTTGGGAAACAGATGGCGGAGTGGGAGCACCTGGAAACGTTTCGGGTATCCCGGTCGCTTCCGGTCCGTACACCGGATGATAAACCACTGAAACCTCGGGATGCCCGGGTAAAGAAGCAACTTTACGTTGCCGGGGATTACTGCCACACGCCCTCCATCAATGGAGCTCTGGCATCGGGCCGCAGAGCGGCAGAGTCCATTGTGAAGGACCTTGACCTGTCGTAGCCAACCGGCATTGTCGAGGGTGGCGACGGGCCCGGCTTCCTTTTGCCTGCGAATTCTTCCGGAAATGGTGTTCCCCCGGGTTATTCCGCGGCGGCCTGAAACGTTTCGATGGCGTGTTCCCGCCTTTCATTATGATCCAATATGGGTTCAGGATAGTCCGAACCCGGGGAGATCCCCGCTTCCGAAAGCACTTCTTCCCCGGCTCGCCAGGGCGTGTGCACCGCGATATCCGGCAGCTCGGAAAGTTCCGGACAGAAGGACCGGATGAACCGGCCTTCCGGATCGTATTCCTTACTCTGTGAAACCGGATTGAACACCCGAAAATAAGGAGCGGCGTCGGTACCGGTTGAGGCACTCCATTGCCATCCCCCGTTGTTGGCGGCGGTGTCCCCGTCGATGAGACGATTCATGAAGTACGTTTCTCCTTTCTTCCAGTGAATCAGGCAGTGTTTGGTCAGGAACTGGGCCACGATCATCCGCAGGCGGTTGTGCATCCAGCCGGTTTCGTTGAGCTGACGCATGGCGGCGTCGACGAGGGGAAAACCAGTTTCTCCGTTTTTCCACGCCGCAAGCCAATCCGGGTGTCGTTCCCAGGCGACCTCATCGTACTTCGTCCGAAAATTCTCCGACACAACACGTGGGTGGTTGTAGAGAAATTGGTGGTAGAAGTCTCGCCAGATGAGTTCCTCGATGAACGTGTCCACGCCCTCCCGTTTCTCATCCGGCAGTTCCGAGCGGCGTTCGAATGCCTTCTTCACCGTCTCCCGGGCAGACACCAGTCCAAATCGCAGGTGAGGCGACAGCCGGGAGGTTCCTTCACGAGCCGGATAATCCCGGTTTTGCTCGTAATCAGGGGCTTTCTTAACCAGAAAATCGTCCCGGCGCCGCCGGGCCGCTTCCTCGGTCGGTGTCCACGAGATATCGTCGAGACGTTTCACAAGACCGAAATCGGAAGGTTCCGGAATTGGGCCCGGATCCGGAAGATCACCGCCGGCAAATGAGGTAACCCGGGAAACCGGATCGGGAGAGACACGCGTTCGCCACTTCTTCGCGTAATAGGTAAAGACCTGGTAGGGCGTACCCTCGCCGGTCAGGATCTCTCGCTGTTCGAACAGGACCTGATCCTTGAATGTTTCCACGGACACGCCAGCGTCTTCAAGGGACTGCGTGGTCCGCCGGTCACGGTCCCGCTCGTACGGCTCATACGCACGGTTCCAGTACACCGCATCCGCCCCAATGTTTCGGGCCAGGTCCGGGAGGATCTCCGCAGGGTTGCCGGTTCGCACCAGGAGCGTCCCACCACAGTTTTTGATTGATGATCGGAGGGATCCGACAGCGTCCAGTTTGAACCCGAGCCGATCCCCGCAGGCGTGGGGCCAGGACCGGTGGGTTGGATCAACAACAAACATAGGAACCACGTCGCCGTCCGAGGCAGCTTCGTGTAAACCCCTGTTATCGGTTAACCGGAGGTCGCGGCGAAACCAGAACAGAATCTTCTGCATGAAACACGGAAGAGTGAAGGTTGGTTCAGGAACGGAACGATTCTTTGCCGTATGCAGTCACGGATGTTGCCGTATACGGATAATAATCATTTTCCTATCCGAAATACCGGTAGGGCAATTCCGTAAGATAAACGAGGGACATCGATTCAACGGTATGTGATTTCACCGTTGAATAAAAGAGATGACACGGAGCTTGAAAAGGATCGCCAGAAGATCGTCATCCAACAACAAACCGGAAGATACACTGTTGTAGACCAGGGTGTTTACCACACCGGTCGGGCCGTTGAAAGGACGAATTTGCTGGGCTACCATATTATGTACTCGATTGCGATCCGGGTAATTTGGTCGGACTCGCCGACATTTCTGTGGTTGGTCTCCCGATCATCCCGAAGAAAATCCAGATGCCGGACGGGTGAAATCATCACTGCGTCTTTCGGCCGGAACCCCGGATACGACCGGGAACTGTCGTCGTTTCACCATAAATTCTGTTTTCGGAACCGTCTTCTCGATGACGCGACTTGAGGTTGAGGACGTGTCCAAATCCTATCGGCAGGGAAGTGAAACGCTCTGCGTTCTGGAGTCGGTATCCCTGTCCGTCGAGCCCGGCGAGATCATCAGTGTCACCGGCAAGAGCGGCAGCGGAAAGACGACCCTTCTGGATATTATTGGGGGCATCCAGGCCCCCGACGAGGGAGTGGTGCGGGTCGACGGGGAGAGCCTGACAGCACTGTCCGAATCCGACCGAACGGCCTTCCGCCGGGAACACATCGGCATGGTGTTCCAGTTTTTTAACCTTATACCGACCCTAACCGCCCGGGAAAACGTCCGGTTTCCCCTGGAGTTAAACCAGGAAACCAACCTCGACCGTGCCGACCGGTTGCTTGTTGAGCTCGGCATCGCCGACCGGGCGGAGGCCTTTCCTCGTACCCTGTCCGGCGGTGAACAGCAGCGAGTGGCGATCGCGCGGGCCCTGGTACACTCCCCGGCCGTTGTGCTGGCCGATGAGCCAACGGGCAACCTGGACCACGAGCACTCCCGTACTGTTCTGGAGGCCTTTCGTGACCTGTGCAAAGACGAAGACGTGGCGCTTGTAATGGGCACCCACGCGGACACCTGTGCCGACTACAGCGACCGCGTTCTCAAACTTCGTCAGGGGTCCCTCCGTTGAACATCTCCCGGTGGTTTCGACTGATCTGGCGGGACGTGCGGTTTCACCCGGTGCTCTGGGCGCTTTCCGTCACGGGCATTGCGGTGGGGGTCGGAGGATGGCTCGGCATGGAAGCGGCCTCCAACCGTGCGATCCGCGCCTTTGAGACGTCAATCGAAACTACCTTTGGTAACGCAACCCACGTCGTTGAATCACGGACCGGGCCACTGACCGGAGCTTTGTATGATCGGCTCCGGGAAAACACGGACCTGGTGATGACGCCTGTGCTGGAAACGTATGGTCGAATCGGAAGTGGGGACGGGGACACCGACGAAACCGTGCGTGTTAATGGCGTCGAGCCGTCGGGATACCTGAAGTTTCGATCAGAGGATCAGAAGTCGTCGCTTCCGGGAGAGGGAGAACTCTCCAATCGACCCCTCGTCGTGCTTTCCTCGGATTTCAGGAATCGATACGGGCGGGGGGACCGTATCTCGCTTACGGTAAACGCCATCGAGCGGCCGCTTCGAGTCGCCGGGTTCCTTCCGGATAAACAAACACGGCGGACCGTTCTGATTGGGCTGGCGTATTTGCAGAAACAGTTCGGAAAGGAGGGGACATTAACCCGTATTTTGATCCGGGTCGACGAAGACGATTCACCGGATGAAGTACGAAACCAGATCGGTGAGGACGCGGTTCTTTATCCGGTTGGCAGACGAACGAGGTCGGTTCGGTCGATGCTGGACTCGTTTCGCTGGAATCTTCGTGCACTTTCCTTTCTGGCTCTGTTTGTGGGCGGCTTTCTTGTGTACAGCACAATGTACCTTTACGCTTCCCGACAGACCAGCATGATCTCGTTGCTGAAGACACTTGGCACTTCCGATATGGAGATCTGTGTATTTCTGTTCGGTGGTCTGGCCGTACTCGGTGTGTTCGGATCCCTGCTGGGAATCGGCATCGGCCTGGTGTTTGCCGGCCCACTCGAGAAACTGGTCCGGGGGACGGTGGATCAGCTTTACGTTCCTCTCTTTTCCGAACATCAATCGATATCGGGTTCCGTGGTGTTCGTCGCGTTTTTGTTGGGTCTGGGAACAACCCTGGTCGGTGGGTTTAAACCGATCTGGAATCGGCTCGGGACACCACCGCGATCCTGGGAGAGCCACCCCGGACGCCGGGAGGACGAGAACGGACATTCGTTCGCGTACTTTTCGATCGGTCTTGGCTGTTTTGCGGGGTCGTCTGTTCTGTTTCTCGCCATCGATCACATTCTTGCCGGGTTTCTTAGCTGTTTTCTAATTGCTCTGGGAGGCAGCCTGATGAGTCCCCTCCTGTTGAACGCTGTATCACGGATACCCGTGGGAGGAACCTGGAGCCGGATGGCACGACGGAACGTGCGATTTTACGGGTCAAGAACAGCTGTTATGACGGCCGTTCTTGTCGCTGCTTTTTCCCTGGTCCTGGCGGTTTCCTTCATGGTGGACTCGTTTCGAAGCACCGTCGACGGCTGGGTCGAGAGTGTTGTCCGTGCCGACTATTACGTCCGTGCCGTACCGGAAGGTTCGGATCGACGGAAGTTGGCCCTCGACGAGCAATTTATCGAAAACGTTCGGGAGGAAAAGGGGGTTGAGGCGGTTGGATTACTGGGGGAAACAACCGTCATCACCAAAGGAGGAGAGCCGTTAACGATTCGTGGTATCGAACCGGACGTGCTCCACGGACGGCTTCACTTTCAGTTCAACGAAACCGATGGAGGGGATCCCTGGAAAGCGCTGGAACAGGGAAAGGTCTGGCTGTCGGAACCGGGGGCATATCGATTGCAGCGTTCGGCGGGTGATTTGCTTGAACTCCCCGTGTCCGGCGGTGAACAGACATCGGTTCGAATCGGCGGCGTGTTCAACAATTACAGCACGGAGTGGGCGCTCGTCTATATGGATCTGGCGGTGATGCGGAAACGATACAGAAACGTGACGATCTCCAGTGCGGCTGTTTTTGCTGACAACGACGACGATCGGCATGAGGTCCGACAGCGGCTCTCGAACCTCTGCGACCGTTTCGGTTATTACCTGGAGACCCGCGATGGGATCCGTCGACGGGCAATGAAGCAGTTTGACCGGACCTTCGCCGTGACCGGTGTCATGGAAGTGGTTGCAAGCCTGGTTGCGGCACTCGGGTTGTTGATTCTTCTGATTTCCTTCACCCGGTCCCGGGCATGGATCTTCGGCCGGCTTTCCGCGGTCGGGGCATCCCGAAGCCTTCTGGCCGGTCTGGTGTCCGGGGAGGTCGCCCTGATTTCGGTCACCGCATTCCTGGCGGCGGTTCCGACCGGGTTATACCTCTCCTATGTGCTGATTCGCGTCATCAATCGGCGAGCCTTCGGCTGGCTCATTCCATTTCAGCTCCGGTGGTCCCCGGTCCTTACCCTGTTGTTCCTGCTGTCGTTCACCGTTGTCCTGTCATTGGCTTACCCGATCTACCACCTCTTCAACACGCCGCTTTCCGACCTACTCGAGGAAGGTCGTGGGTAGCGACCGTTGATAGTTCCGGTGTTCCACGGGCCAGAGGTGGACGTGAACAATCCGTTCGAAGGGGACGTATTTTATTTGTAGTTTTTGAACCAGACCTTAACGGAGTCGATTTTGCCGGCGAAGGTGACCTCGATTTTCTTTGACTTGCTCATTCTCCTGCGATCCACCGACGCTTCATCCCGGAAGGCCACCACCTGGGTGATGGGGTCGAGGTTGTCCGCTTCGATCGTTACCGTGGTCCGGTCATCCTCCTCGCTGTAACTCATTTTTGTCACGGTCAGGTCTCCGCCCGGGAAGGAAACCGATTCGTTAACCTGATCGGCGGTGAAGGACGCCGATTTGAGCTTGATCGGGTGTTCGAAGGAAAAGGATCGGTCGATGAACCGTTCGGCGACGAGAACCTCAAAGGCGTCCGGTTCCTCATCAAGGGTGAAGGTGTATATGTCGTCTTCTCCGACCGGTCTTTCCACCTTCTGATCCGTCGTTTCGATCACCCGGCCCTCTTTGTTCAGGGGGCGAATAATGGGGATTAATTCCTCTCCTTTGTGAAAATCACGACGGAATTTCAGGTCGTTTTTCTCACCGTGTCGTTTGATCACGAGATGAACCTTCTCCTGATCCAGCTCAAACTCCTCTTTGTCTTCGCCACCCTGAAGAGTCACAACTTGAAAATTTACCGGAAGGTTCAAATTAACGGATCCTTTTGCGGTGGCTCCGGCGAGGTCTTCGTGGGTGACGCCTTCCTTCAACCGGGCGCTGATGTCCTCCGGCACAACCGGTCGAATCACGTCTCCGAAGTCTCGTTTTCCCCCTCTCATATTGCTTTTTGCCGGTGGGCCGTCGAGGAGGTTGTTTCCGTCGGAATCCGCAATTTTATCCAGCTGAATCGTGCCGGGCGTGTAATCGTAGTACGGATACCGCTGGTGATAGGTCACGGACGAGTGGAGCTCGCCTTTTAGATTCAGGTTCGGCAATGGGATTAACAGGATCTCCAGTTTTGGGGTCAGCTGGTCAAACTTAAATTCCGTGTCCGCGAGTCGAACGGCGATGGGACCGTGTGTGGTTTCAGGTCCGTCCAGGTGATCGTCGATCGTGAACTCGTTGAGCAGGTGGTCGTATTCTTCCTCGGACACGGATCGGTTGGCGAAGATCGGGTATTTTATTTCGCCGTTTTCCTCGAGAATAGGATTTTCGGGAAGATCGTTCTCCTGGAGGGCCACCAGACGGCTACGCCGGATAAAAGCCCTCCATTCCCCACCTGTTTTCATGGCGTAAACGGGACTGTTCATGCGGACCTTTTTCGGGTGATACACCACCAGTTCCAGTTCCCCCTCGTCGTCGATGTTTCGGTAAGGGTTCCAGTTTTTTCCCAGGGCATCGGTCAATGGTTTGATCATTTCAATCCCCCGTTTCAGGAGATCCCGACCCGCGTCTTCAAAAGGTTTGAGTTCTTCGGGTTTTATGTCACGCATGTTTTCGGGGAATTCGTATTCGTCCCGGACGTTCTGTAATTTTTTCTTGATTTTTTCCAGGTCAAGGTCGTGGTCGTCCTTGTTTTCAAGCCGTTTGATGAGACCCGGTACCGCATGTCCCAGGATCCGCAGAGCCATCCGACCGGCGGTTTTCTCCTCAAAATACCTGTGAAATTCATCCGGTTCTGCGCTGGCAATGTTTTTGGCAAGATCTCGGGCGCTTTTTTTCGCCTCTTCGTATTCGTCCGCTGCTGCGGTCGTCGAAAACAGGGCAAAAGCAATGATTGCTATCAGGCCAGGAACTCGTTTGATTTGTTTCATGAGTTTTTCGAGATAATCGGGGTTCAAAGGGAAAGTAGATGCGGGGGAAAGCGGTTCGATCGGCGGTTCTATTTCCGGTTGTGCCGTGCCCCTGTTTCCTCTCTTAGGGGTACCCGGTTGGTCTCTCATCCGAAGTGGCCCCCGGGAACATTCGAACTGTTCATTCTGCCTTCCGTTTCCTTCTTCAGTAATGATTGAACAGGGGGTTCGTGTCCCTGTCCTGTGAATTTAGGTCATTTTAAGTTTTGAATGTCCATTTTGCAATTCAGGTTCCTGCCGGTGGTGGAACTTCATATATCCGGTGATTGGTTTTTTCCGTCGTGTCATGGCAGATGGTTCCCGGCGACCTGAATTGGAAGGAAGGCTTCCGGCCACCGACTGAAATCTGTCCATCCGGCTATTAACGGGCAATTGGCGGAAACGCTATAAGACGTTTCTTTTGGGGCGGTAAAATTCTTTACCATTGAGATGAGCGGCCGAATATGAATAATAAGGAAAGAATTCCATCCGCCATTGGGTCTGTCCCGAACCGATGAGGAGGCGGCGGACAAAAGACTTCGCATGTGATCATGCACTGCGTTTCCGGGTGATGTTCACCGTTATTCCCGGTATAATGAAGTATGCAATAATTCTTTTGCTCAATTTGATGATGGTGGGGCAACCGGGAAGAATCGATCGGTGAGTGCGGACGAGTCTCCGCCCGGTGCTACGTCACCGTCTGTGTGACCGTTTCGGAAATGCCATTCATCGGCGGTGCGAACGGAAATCGTCCGTCGACTCCTTCCGGAATTCAATATTATAATTCTGGTTTTTGTTTACATGTTTTCCTGCGGCGGTTCCGGCCGTCCGTTGTACCGTCTCAATCAATCTGTTGAGACGCGACTGCGAAGAAAAACACCATGACCGAACAACACGACGACATTCGAAATGTGGCCATTATTGCTCACGTCGACCATGGAAAGACCACGCTGGTTGATCACCTTCTGAAGCAGAGCGGTGTGTTCCGCGAGCACGAGGCGACGGGGGAGCGCATTATGGACACCCAGGACCTCGAGCGGGAACGCGGGATCACCATCTCCTCGAAGAACGCGGCGCTTATGCATGATGGAACGAAAATTAACATCGTCGATACCCCGGGGCACAGTGACTTCGGGGGCGAGGTCGAGCGCATTCTCAACATGGTCGACGGGGCGCTTCTTCTGGTCGACGCGTCCGAAGGACCCCTGCCGCAGACCCGGTTCGTGCTGAAGAACGCCATCGAGAAGGACCTCGAGCTTATTCTCTGTGTGAACAAGATCGATCGCGACGACGCACGCATCAGCGAGGTCGTCGACGAGGTGTTCGAGCTGTTCCTCGAACTGGACGCCTCGGACCATCAGCTTGATTTTCCGATCCTCTACAGCGCGGCGATTCACGGGTTGGCGGTGGAGGACCCCGAAGAGGAGGGAGAAGACCTTGAACCCCTTTTCGACACGATTATCGAACACGTTCCCCCGCCGAAGACCGAAGCCGACGGACCGCTCCAGATGCTGGTTTCGGACCTGGGCTACAGCGATTACCTGGGCCGCCTTGCGATTGGCCGGATCAAAAGCGGATCGGTTCGCGAGGGCGAAACGGTAAAGATCATTCAGGAGGACGGTGAAATTGAGGCGGACGTCACCGCCCTCAAAGTGCACGAGGGGCTTCAGAAGCGGTCCATCGACGAGGCGCACGCCGGGGAAATCGTCGCCCTGGCCGGTGCCGGGGACGTACAGATCGGTGACACGATCACCAGCACGGACAATCCGTCTCCACTCCCGAGAATTGCCGTCGATGATCCGACCGTTGGCATTACCGTGATGGCCAACGACAGTCCCTTCGCCGGTCGGGAGGGGGAGTACGTCACCAGTCGAAGGGTGTACGAACGGCTGCAGGCCGAGGATCGGAACAACGTTGCCATCGATCTCCGGGACACCGGCAACACCGAACGCTGGAACGTCATGGGCCGGGGACAGCTACAGCTGGCCATTATGCTGGAAGAAATACGGCGCGAGGGGTACGAGTTGCTCGTCGGGAAATTCGAGGTGCTGACGAAGGAGGAGGACGGGGAAGAGCTGGAACCGGTCGAACGGGTTGTCGTGGATGTGCCCGAGCAGTACATGGGAGCGGTCCGGGAGAAACTCGGGGACCGAAACGGAGAGATGCGGGACTACGCCCGGCTTCGGGGCGACCGGGTTCGCCTGGAATTTCGTGTGCCGACCCGTGGTCTGGTGGGATACCGATCGGAGTTTAAGACGGACACGCGGGGGACCGGCATACTGACGACATCGTTTTCGGAGTACCGGCCGGTCAACGGCAACCTTTCGGGGCGTCGGACCGGGGCGCTGATTGCCGACCGTGAAGGAGAGGCGAAAGCGTACGCGCTTCACAGCCTCAAGGATCGGGGCCGGATGTTCGTGAAGCCCGGCACGGAATGTTACGAGGGCATGATTGTCGGCGAGCACGCCAAGAAAAGCGACCTGGACGTGAACGTCACGAAGAACAAACAGCTGACGAACTTCCGCGCCGACGGTTCGGACGACAACATCCAGTTAGAGCCCCCCGTGGACGTGGACATCGAGTTCGGCCTCGAGTGGATCGACGACAACGAACTCATCGAGATCACACCCGGCGCCGTACGCCTGCGTCGCAGGGAACTGGATCAGCGATTTCGTTAGCATAGGCGTCCATGAACGTGAGGTCCACACCGGTTCATTTCCGACCGGCATCTGTTACAGGGACCTCGTCCATTGCCTGACCGGTTTTCTTTTCGATCAGAATCGATCGTTCTCTTGGGGGTTCCGGCTTTGTTGTCCATATCTCGCAAATCCCTTTAGCAGGTTTATTCCGGGATTTTCCGAGAAACCGGTTTGTACGCGATTTTTGTGGTTGCTGAGGGAACCTCCAATATCCGTTGGGGTTATAAGGGGTGGATGGGCACAGAGGGAGTCGAACCCCCACGGGATAACCCCACAGGATCCTAAATCCTGCGCGTCTGCCAATTCCGCCATGTGCCCAACTACCTCTATTATGTACGATCCGTTTGTGCCTCTCAAAGACCTGGTTTATTCGTAATTTATTTGGGGTTGATGCGTTGATGAGTTGATTGGTTGATGCGTTATTGGTTGATTGGGGAGTGAAACATGAAGCATCAGGGGTCAGGCGACCACCGTCAAGCGGATGTGCGAGCATGCGATCATGCGGGTATGCGTCACGGGTTACTGGTTGGGAGTTGAGGATTGTTGGTTTCGAATTTGGGATTTCGAATTTATAACAACGATACCTGCACCAATTGGGGAGTTCTCACCGGGAGCGGAAGGGTCCTTCAAAAGAATCTGACAGGATCATAAAAACACATGATTAGTACTCGCCATTCCCTGGAATTCCTTGCGAAATTCCGTTGATCGATTCGATTCACCGTCGAATAGTGCGAGGCCTCCGGCCTCTCATCTCCTCCGGGTTCATCGAATCGCGGGAATGGAACATATTTTTTGATGTGTTCGGTTCTCTTATTCCTATTGTTTATTA
Organism: uncultured Planctomycetia bacterium; assembly: GCA_964580675.1. Taxonomy (GTDB): domain Bacteria; phylum Planctomycetota; class MHYJ01; order CAYXQY01; family CAYXQY01; genus CAZOLI01. Next base: position 8,046 of record CAZOLI010000028.1, on the reverse strand, counting down.
ACAGGATGTTGGTCATGCAGTTGATCAAATGAGCCAAAGGACCATACTCTTCCAAATTCAGTTCGAAACCTCCTTTTATTTTTCCTCGTCCACGTTGAGATCGAATTCGTTTGAGTTACCACGGAGTTCGGGGGCATACATGCCTTTAATAACGGCGGGAAGCGCGCTGTAGGTGCCGGGAGACTCGGCGCGGGTTCTGTACGTGATCCGGTGCGTTCCCCTCGAGAGCGTTTGCATGAAGAACGCAACGTGGTTTGTGAGAGGTTTCATGTACGGTGTGGAATTGTTATAGCCATCGCTGTGGTAAGAATCGTGATCCAGGTAGCCGCTCAGGTTCTGAATGGGATCGGTTCCGGCCGGTTTGGGGTCTTTAATCAGTAAATAACTGAAACGGTTTTTGGCTTTTACAATAAGTTCCACCCGCAGGAAGTCTCCGCTTTGGACATGATCCCTGTTTTTCAGTTTCTTCCAGACGGTTTCTTTCACGGGCCGCATTTCCACCATGCCCCTATCGTTGAAAAACCGGTACTTTTTCCGGGTGTGTCGACGGACGTATATGTTTCTGCGAACGCGAACGTTAAGTCCCGCTTTTCGCAACCGCTTCCGTTTTGAGAAGTAGCGAAGGTACCCGTTGAAGTAGACGCGTCCTTTTCCCTCGCGTCGAATTTTTACGGTGTGTTTTCCGGCGTCCAGATCCGTGTGATCGAGCGTCAACCTGGCGTCGTACGAAAACAGATTATCGGTCGTGATCTCGACGGATTTTCGTTTTTCGCCGTCCACGAAAACGGAAACGGTCATCTTCGGACTCAGTTCGTCGGTGGCACGAAGGTAGTGTGTGAATGCTTCCAGAACCAGTGCGGTGGTCCGGGTGGACCCCCAGTCGGTGGCGTGCTTCCGGTTGGTGAGCAGGTACTTGACAATTCGCGGGGAAATTTCGGCGTTCGGTTGTGTGGTGCTCAGAAGTTTCAGGTATATGGCGCTGGTTTCGACTTCGTTCCCGTACCAGCTGTACCGGGACCACCTGTCCGGCACATCGAGATAGGCGGTTTTGTTTTCCCTGTCCCGCCTGAGGTATTGTTCGAGGTGTTGAATCAATCCGTCTCTCACCTTTTCCTTTCCTTTTTCGTGAAAGCCCAGGGCGAGCAGTGCTTTTCCATAGGGAGAAAGATGTTTCCGGTTCTTTACCAGTTGTTTCTGCAGCTTTTTCACGGAATTGTCAACGGTGAAATCCTGATTCTCTGCACGGGTCATGACGAGAAACACCAGGGCGTCCAGATTTCTCGGATGATCGGGTTTCTCGTCGTCACCGGTTAATTTATCGATGCGTTTCTCCACGTGTTCACCCATTTCTTCCACCGCTTTTTTGATCATTCCGTCCGGCAACTCGACCTCGATGGAATTTGCGACAAGCAGTCCGCGAAGAACGATGGCGGTCATGTAGGGATCCATCCGGTATCCGCCCCGGTCGGGAAACCATTTCCATCCCCCGTCACCGAGCTGATATTTCTCCAGTCGTGCCACGTATTTGTCGATGATTTTGTCCAGCAAGTTCGGATTGTAAACGGGATTGCGATCGTACATTTTCCACTGGGCTTTCCTCTTTTCCGGATCTCCCAGCTCGGCCGGGTTCAGGTTGGTTCTGTGTTTCTTGATTGATTGAAGATCGATGTTTTCGTTCTTCAGCACCCTTGCCGTGAGAACGGTCGGCAGGAATCGATTCATGGTTTGCTCCACGCAGTCGTACGGAAAGTTAATCAGATACGGAATGGCATCCAGCATCGCGCCGGCCAGGGTGGGGGAAACACGGAGTTCCAGCCGGGTCGATTTTTCTTTGTGCTTTTCGGGCACGGTGAAGGTTCGGGAGGCCGACGTTTGATCGGGAGACACGATCCCTGTCATCGCTTTTTGTTTGAGTATTCCGTGTTCTATGATTCGAATTGATTTCTTTATCCCATCGGAATGTTCGCCGGACCGGACGCCCATTTTCAGGTTCAGTGTTCCACTGTTGAGGATCGTTGTCTTCCAGTTTACTCGCACCTGATCGTTGCCGGGTATTTTTACGGTTTGAATTTTCTTGCTGCGAAGTTTCAGCCGGTTTTCGTCCGGTTTCAGAAAGACCTCTGCGGTCCGGGCGGTGTCGGTGTTGTTAATGACCATGGCGGAAAGTGTGGGTCTGTCTCCCTCGACGAAGAATCGCGGGGTGGCCGGCTGCAATACGAGAGGACGTCGCACCTGAAACGCACCCTCTCCCTGGCCGGCGCGGGTTCTGTCCTGAACAACCCAGGTTCGAATTTTCCAGGATGTCAGGTTGTCCGGCAGGGTTACTTCTGTTGAGGCGACGCCTGATTCGTTCGTCCGAAGCGACGTGCTCCAGAACACGGAATCCCTGAAATTTTTTCGCACCTCCACGCTCGGAGTTGATGAGGTACCTCCACCGAATCCACCCCCTGCCCCCATGGCCGCTTCTTTCGCACCGCCGCGTTTGCCGAGTCTTTCTCGGTCTTTCTGGAGCAGTTCTATATCGAGACGACCGATCTCGTAAAAGAAATCGGCTCCTTCGGGATAATTTTTATAGAACAACCGGTACATGTTGTTTTTTCCTGCGGGGTGGTACCTACGTGTGGTTCCCCAGAATGTTTTGAAGATATTGCGTTGAAAGGCGCGCGTTGTAATTGAATCAAGGGATCGATCGTACACGGTCGTGACCACCTGTGCATCCTTTACGGGCTTGCCGTTCTCTGATTTTACCCGGGTGGTGATGTCGACCGTCTCGCCGGGTTTGTACGATGTTTTGTCGGTATCCACGGAGACATCCAACCGTTTTCCGGTTGGTGGGATCGGAATCATTCGTCTTGCCGTCAGGTACTCTCCGTCCGCAATGGCAAATGCTTCCAGAAAGAAATTCGGACGATCCTGTTTCTTGATCGGGATTTCTATTACTCGTTTGTGGCCCTTCAGATTGAACACATCGGGTTCCCGGTAGAGCCCGTCCTCCGGCCGGGGGAAGAGATGAATTCGGGCATTTTTGTGCTTCGAGGCAACAAGCAGCTTTAAGGTGTCTCCCGGGGTGTAATGACGCTGTTTCGGAATCAGTTCCAGATCGCTGAATTGAAATTTTTGCGGGTTGTTCTCCTCCCCGATCACATTGACAAACAGGCGGCAGGAACCGGACACGCCCGTTTCCGTTCGGTACCGATACACGAGGCTGTACTGTCCCTGTTTCTCGGCCTGATAGGTCGCCCGCGCAAATCCCTTTTCTGACGTGGAAAGAGAGTTTTTGAATACCTTTTCTTTTTTACGTTTGCCGGATTCAGGATACCGGTGACGGTACACGAGAAAGGTGCCGTCGGCCGTCAACGGTTTCTGGTTGGGAGTCTGCAGATGAAAGCGTGCGCGGACTGTGTTGCCGGGGTGGTAGAAACCCTGTTTCACGCGTCCCGTCGCCGTAACCTTCGTGGGAGAATACCAGACGTAACCGGATCCTTTTGCCGTACGGCGGGAGCCTGTACGAACGGTTACCCGCACATGGTACCGCACACGTTTGTCCGACTGTTCGGGTTCTGTAAGAGGTATTTTGACGGTCCCGTCCTGCTCAAGATCCATTTCTCCCGATGTAACAAGGTCGGGATCGTAAAAACGAGATTGATGGAAGTAATTCTGACGATACCGTCTCCTGTTGGATGGTCTCTGTTTCTTTTCCTTTTTCCAGGGAGGCAAAGAGGTCAGGCGATCGTAACCGGCACCGTAAAGCCAGGTCCATTCTGCTGGAAATGTATCTTCCGACGTTGGAGAGGTTTTGACGATTTCGTACCGCACCGTTCCGTCAGGAACCGGTTTCCCGAAGAAGTAACGCGCTTTGACCCGTGCGTGGACCTGTTGATCAGGTTTGACCGGTTCTTTCGGCGTGTTCACGTTTACCTCGAACCGTGGTTTCCGAAATTCCTCCACGCGGAAGCTAACGTAATCATACCAGCCCCGATGTCCGCGGTATTTGTCTTTGTTCCATTCCGGAACAACAAACAAATTGTAGAGTCCTGTTTCGATCTCTGAATCCAGCTTGATTTTGCCGGACACGTGGCCGTTTTGGTCCAGTTTCTTTGTAGTTTCGTACTTAAAATCGGACCCGCTGGCTTCCCTCAGCATCAATTTTACTTGTTTCCCGGCCGGCACCCCGTTGTTTCCGTGATAATATCCGGGGGAGCGAACCCACAGAGAATAATGAACGGTCTGGCCGGGCCGGTACAGGCTTCGATCCGTTTGCAGGAAGTACTTTGGAATCCTGGTTCCGAAGGGGTGAATGGTTCCGGATTCAAACTCGGAAAACTCCATGATGGTAAACCGGGAACCCGTATCCATGGTAATCATCCAGCTGTGGCTGTCATCCAGGTTCTCGTCGGAGATCGTTATCCCTCCGTTTTCCCCGGTGGTTTTGGCCATTGTTTTGACGTCCAGCAACACTTTTCTGGTGATGTCGTCGTCCTTTATTTTTTCCTGGTTGTAACCGAAGAAGGTGATATTCGCATTCTCCACCGGTTTACCCGTGATGAAATCCAGCAGGTAAAACCGGTGTTTGCCCTCCATGGGGCGATGAACGATGCCCGTGCGATTGGCCCAGATGACGATTCTTGAAGTGTTGCCGCCCTTCATCCTGGCGGTTAGCAGATAGACGCCGGGCTTCTTTATTTTTGTCTTGACCTGGATCGTTTTTCCCTTTTGTCGGTTTGCGGGTTCCAGCTTGCGGTTCCATGCTTTCACCGTATTGACCAGGTAGCGTCTTCGTCTGTATTGATCGAGCAGATCCGCCAGGTCACCAAGATTTACGTTATCCTCCTCAAATGGATTGGGGTTGCTTTTTACGTAGCTCTTTATCCGTTCGGCCACATCATCCATATCAACCCGTTCCAGCTGAAAGTCAACGCTGGTTCCGTTGCGGTAGCGGTACTTCAGCCGGACGTTCCGGCCGGGAAACTGACGCCGCAGGCGGGATTGGAATTCGCCCCGGGAGCCGGTGATTTTCTCGAGTGCCTTCAGGCGGTTGTTGGTTTTTCCAAATCGCTCTATCAGCTCACGAAGATACGTTTCCGCCTTTTTGAAGTTCTGTCTTCTGTCATAGAGATTCGTAAGGTGCCAGAGGGATTTTCTGGCCCACTTTCCGTCGTTTTTCTTTACTATTTTTTTATACAGGGAGATGTGGTTGTGCCCCCGGGGAAACGTAATCTTCTCCCAGCCCGTGGCCAGTCGTGCGATCGTCTCGTCGTCGTCCAGGTTTTTCAGCCGATCCAGGTCGAAGTTCGTTGTTAAACGTCCGTCCTGGTTCAGCCTGTAATTCTCGTGGTCTTCCAGTTTCTGAACACCGAATCGTTCCTGGCAAAACTGAGCCCACCGATACCTCATTTCCTCCTCGAGTTCGGGTTTGAGGGACGTGATCTTCTTTAAGATCCATCGCCACCGTTCGCCGTCGTTTTTCGCCTCACCAAAGGAGTCCGGAACGGAATAGGAGAGGGGATTTCCATTGCGGTCGACGGGGACGCAGGAGGAATATTTAAGGTATTTGTTGAGTGATGGGTCGGGGGTTGCTGACAGGTCGGTTTTGATTTGAAGAAGCCGGGGATCATCCCAGGAAACGCCACCGGAATACAGATTGCCCCGTTCCTCAAGGAGAACCTCTTCGTAGAGCCGGTAGAATTTGACACGATCGGTTTTCGATTGAGCGGTGTCGGAGATTCGAGGAAGAAGCTGGCGCGCTTTTTCTATTTGCTGGAGAGCTACGGCACGGTTGTATTCGTAGAGGCCGATGTGAACCTCGAGAAGGCATTTCGCAAGTTCCTTACGAAGCCGCCAGTTTTCCGGGTGCGTTTCCGCTGCACGCTTTATAAACTGTTTCCAGTCTATTTCGTCGTCGTCCAGATAATCAGCGGCCGAACAGGCAATTTCCAGCGACCGGTGAGGTTTCGGGTCGTTAGGATTTAAAACAACTTTTTTGGCCAGTTCATATGCCTTTTTCCGATTATCTTTTTTGAGGAGTTTCGCTGCTTTTTTTCGTTTTTTGTTTAATGCTTTTTCCTGTGGGAACAGGGCATTTGAAAGGAGAAAGCAAAATAGAAATGCACAGGTGAGGACCATTCCGATTTGTTTCATTGGGATATCCTGGAGTTTAAAAATCTTATATGTTGTCCGGTTTGAGATTGGTACAGGTTTGATTTTTTCTGCATCGGTCTTTTTTATTTAACGAAAATATGAGGTTCAAGTTCATTTTATAGATCGATGGAGAGATGAGCATTGTGCGTCATGTCTCGTTTTTCGTGTTTCGCTTTTTTAGTTTGTTCGTTTATGAGTTTATTTGTATATGAGTTGATTGGTTGATGCGTGATGCGTTAGGCGTGATGCGTTAGGCGTGAAAACGGCAGGCGATAGGCGGTTGGCGATTGGCGATAGGCAACAACAATACAGAAAACGGATTATTTGACGCAGAGTCGCAAAGAACGGCAAACAAAAATACAGAAAACAGAAACAACGGAACATGAAGCGTCCGGCGTCCTGGGTCGTTTCTTTTTTGAATTTCGGGTTTCGTATTTTTTTGGTGGATATGCTGTTCTCGGTGCGTTAATCCCCTTCTCTCTCCTCTGAAGGCATTTGTTTGGCTCGGTGTTTGAATCGTTCCCACTGGGTTTTTTCCCAGTCAATGTACCATCCGTCTTTTCGTTTCTGGAGGTAGACTTTTGTTGTCGAGTTCATTGCGTACATCTCTCCGTAATTCAACTGAACCTCCGTCCTGGCCCGGGTATCATTTTTCATCGTGGTTTTAACGCTGATGTTTTTTAGGGAGGGAAATTCTTCATTCGGAAATTTTTCCTGTTTTATTGCCGCCCATAACTCCTGAAGAAATTCAGTCTGGTTCTCCGAAAAGTAATCTTCGTAAATCTTTTTTCTCTTCTCCCACGCCCTTCTGACGATTTCTTCCGTGGATTTGTCCCTGTCCGTGTTTTCGGTTTCTTTTATTTCTTCACGTGTTTTTTTCAGGTTCTTTCCGAGTTTCTGTTTGACGATTCTGAGGCCGTATTTGTCGACCAGATCATCAAATATGAACCCCCCTAGCTCGTTGAATCTGCTTCCCGTATAGATGGGACGATCTTTTGTCCGCAGCAGGGACAGGACGGTGTTCCAATCGCGGTCATTTCTGGATTGATAATATTGCTTGACCACTTTCTCCGGTGAGGATCGGTCCACTGAAAAATAGTCAGAGATGAAATACAGAATAACACCAAGTGCCAGGAGGAGTCCCACAACGACCATTCCCATCTCCTTCCAGTTCATTTCATTGGACACAGACTGTTTCTTTTGTTTGTCTGTCATTTTGTTTGGTTTAGATTATCACGGCGTCGAGCGTTATGGGTAAGGCGTCCAGCATTGTGCGTCGAATGTGGTGCTTACGGTGTCATTTTTTCGTATTTCTTGTTTCGAAATTCTGATTTCGGATTTGTCCTTTGCGTCTTTGCGTTCTTTACTTTTCGGATTTCGAATTTCTTATTTCGGATTTCCCTCAGTAGGTTTCCATGTCGTCGGCGACGGTTTTGGCCCAGGCGCGGATGCCGCCTTTCAGGTTGTAGACGGTCTCGAACCCGTTCTTCAGGAGCAGTTCCTGAGCGAGGGCGCTTCGCTGACCGGTCCGGCAGTAAATGACGATTTCCTCGTCCACCGGCAGTTCTTCGAGACGTTCCGGCAGCTCGCCGACGGGGATCAGCATGTCGTTGTCGAGGGAACAGATATCGACTTCCCGGGGCTCGCGGACGTCCAGGATGAAAAATTTCTTTCCTTTTTCCAGCTTATTGTTCAGTTCTTCGGGGCCTATTTCCGGGTTCGGCCGTCCTTCTTCCGGTCGTCGGTCGGATGATGACATGGTGGTTCTCGCTCGTCAATTTTTGCCAAAGACAGTTGCCGCGTACCGATTGATGGGATACTCTTACTATATTATTGCGCAGGTGTTCTTTAATACCTTAGTTGAGCGATTCCTAGAAATAAAAAAGCCTTCTGGGCTATAATTGGGCC
>CAZOLI010000027.1:13290-41906 GCA_964580675.1 uncultured Planctomycetia bacterium | reverse complement strand
CCGCCAGATTTACAACCGGTCCCCCGACGTTGCCGGGGTTGACGTCCACGTCCGCCAGGAGAATCCCGTTTCGTTCGCCCGGAGGGGTAGACACCATCCCGGTTGTCAGATTTGGAGAATCTGGATCAGGAGCTCTGCCGGGAAGCACAAGAAACGTGCCGGGCTTATACGATGACCTATCGGCTTCCGGAGGTCCTTCACCATTCGTTTCCTTCGCCTTTAACAGTGCCAGGTCCAGTTCCTCATCCGTCTCCACGACCCTGGCCGATTTTGTTTGGCCAACCGGCAACACCACAGAAAGGGAACGTATTTTGCCGGGATCCATGAGCCGCGAGCGACTGGTCACGAAATACCCATTTCCGGATACTCGTGTCGCCGTCAATGGACTTGACGGTCCCGGCCGGTAACTCTTCTTTAGCGCTTCTTTTTTGTTTTTGGGCTCGTCCTTGTCATCACGCTTCACACGAACTCCAACTGTCCAATTTTTCCCCTTTCGGAATGCTTTCCGGTATTTGCTCTGTAAGGTTCGTAATTCTTTCAGCTGTTTCTTCTCGCGTCTATCGTTGTCGCCGGGCTCCAGTCCCATTTTGCGGAGCTGGTTGTTTATGGGTTTTTCCAGTTTCCAGATCGGCACGACCAGGGACAACCAACGGTGCCGGGAATACGAAAGACTGAGCATGCCAAGAACATTTCCGTTAATGTCAATTAGAATCCCACCGTCACGGCCGCAGTTGACGGGGGCGGTCGTCTCGATGAATGTACCGCTGTACCACTTCTCTCTCTTAACGGATAGAAATTTTCCCGACCGTTCCCGTATGGTCGTGGCAAACTTCGACGGCACGAATTCGTTCCTTGAACCGGGCTCGTATCGGCCGCTTACTACTCCCCTCCCCGTATAAAAATCAGCGTTTCGCCTCATGATCTGTTCGCCGTTTCCAATGGAAAACACAATTCGCCCTGGGGTTGCGTCTCCAGGATTCCCGAACGACGGAACCGGAAAACCTCTACCCCTGATTCGGACCAAAACCAGATCTTTTTCTTCCACCGAGGATAATAATTTGGCCCTGTACCCTTTCATCTCTCCCTCCTTCACCCGGAGCACACGAATTTTTCGGGCTTCGTTCGGGGGTACGGTGGAAGGTGACGTGGCGATGACCCCGGAGGGATGCACAAAAAAGCCCGTTCCGTAACAGGTTTTTCCTTTTACGGAACACTCGATGGCTACCAGAGTTTTTTTGGCCTCTCTTAGTACACCGGCTATCTCGCCGTTCTGTTTTTGCGCGCCGAGATTAGAAATACCGATTCCGGCCAGCAAAATGACGATCACGAGCTTCAAATACACTTGACTCTTTCCCATGGCGGTCCCTGGAAAAATTTCATTACGAACGCGCAACCACAGACAATATTCTGACGATTGCGGAGGCATTATCTCGTCAATACAACCGTCGGACAAACCATAATTTTCATTTGATGAGTATACAGAAGTACCACCAAAACATCCTGATTCATCTACACCTGTAAATCCAAACACTTTTACTGGAGTGAATGTTCAACTTATAATTTGATTGCAGGATTGATTTATTGCACCAGCATTTTGAATGTTTTTCACGGGGATTTCTGAATATGTTCGGCGGCAGCACACCGGAACCGGTTATCAGCAATTACCTACGCACCCCGTTCTGCAAAATGGACACCAAACTTTCGGAGGTGGGGGCGGTGGAACTGGGCCGGACGGTGGTTTCGGAACTCCTGGAGCGCCTGGATCATGACCCGGAGGTCGTTGACGAAGTCATCATCGGCAACGCGGGACAGCCGCACGACGCCGCCAACATCTCCCGCGTTATTTCTATTGAAGCCGGCGTGCCCGAGTCCGTTCCGGCCTACACCGTTCAGCGCAACTGCGCGTCCGGGATGGAGGCCATCGGAGCCGCGGCGCGGAAGGTTTCCGTCGGGGAGGCGGATCTCATCATCGCCGGCGGCACCGAGTCCATGAGTGAATACCCGCTCCTGTTTCCGGAGGAGGCGCAGCAAAAATTTAAGGATTTTTCCCGGTCGAAATCGACCTGGGACACCATCAAAACAGCGGCCAGTTTTCGACCCGGAGATTTCAGCCCGGTGGTGGGGCTGGAAGAGGGTCTCACCGATCCGACCTGTGACATGAACATGGGAGAAACCGCAGAGGTGCTGGCCCGTGAATTTGATATTTCCCGGGAAGAACAGGATGCGTTCGCCCTGGAGAGCCACCAGCGCACCACTGCCGCCTGGGAGGAAGGCCGGCTGGAGGAGGAAGTCATTCCAGTGTATGTCCCGCCGGAATACGAGGAATCCGTCGAAAAAGACAATATTTTTCGACCCGAACAATCCATGGAGGCGCTTTCGGGCCTTGATCCGGTGTTCGATCAGGAATTCGGTACGGTAACGCCCGGCAATTCCTCCCCGCTGACCGACGGCGCGGCCGGGGTCGTTGTGGCGTCGCGGGAAAAAGCGGATGAGCTGGACCTCGACGTCATGGGACGCATGCTCAACTACCAGGTGGCGGGCCTGGACCCGAAACGCATGGGGCTCGGTCCTTCCTACGCCACCGGCAAATTATTGCAACGAACGGATCATGCCCTGCCGGAATTTGACCTGATCGAGATGAACGAGGCCTTCGCCGCGCAGATGATCGCCAACTTCGAAACCTTCGAGGACGAGGAATTTGCCCGGGACGAACTGGGTCGAGAGGAGCCAATCGGGGCCATCAACCGGGACATTCTGAACGTCAACGGTGGGGCCATCTCCATCGGACATCCCATCGGTGCTACGGGGACACGGCTTGTCGGTACCCTTCTTATGGAGCTCCGGCGCCGGGAGGAAAACCTGGGTCTGGCCACCCTCTGCATAGGCGGAGGACAGGGAGCGGCCATGGCCCTGGAACGTCCGTAACATCACGGGGCTCCATCCCAAAAATTTCCCGTAACTCTTTGGTAAAATTTATTCCTTCCACACGGACACAATCAACGGCAATGATTCATTAATCGGTTGAATTACGAGAGACCGCATTCGTACATCTCAACAAAATGATCGAGTTCCAGTTCAAACCGGTCGGCGGCCGACGAAAAACCCGAATCTCGCGCTCGCTCAATCACCCGTGTGACGCGTTCCCGGCGTTCCTCTCCTCCTTTTTCGTATAATCCGAGAAGTCCTCTGCAAAAATCTCGGCGCAGAGACGCAAGGAAATCCGTTCGTTGTTCCAGCGCATCGTCGACCGTCTGTAAACGGTCTTTGACCCTGTCCAGATGATTGTCCAGACGGAGGTCCGGTGCGCATAAAAGGAGGTTCAAATAATGCAGGTGGTATTCAATTGGAAGATCCCTCTCGTTATTCAAATCAGGATGATTCCGCAAATCCCGAAATTGATCGATCCCCCTCTTCGACCGTCCGGCAAGGTAATTAAAATCAATGAGCTCTGACCGGATGGCAAACTCTTGTTCCCTGAACGCATTCTTTTCTGCGATGGAGAGGGCTTCCTTCAGAAACTCTTCTCCGTCCGACAGCACGTCCGAATACACCGTTGCGGACCCATCCGGAAACAAACTATTATTCCCCTCCTTTCGGCGACGAACGTGACGGCATTTTTGAATCATCGCAAGCTCCATGTTTGCCTCAATCAGTCGGTACACCTCCTGGTGATCCTCGGCATAGGACAATTTTCGTCTAATGTGTTTCTCGGCTAATTCCAGTTCCCCCCGTTTCCTGTAGATCACGGCGAGATTTCCGGTCGCCAGGCCCTCCGCCCATAACATGTCCCGGTTCCGGCCGATCTCCAAAAACTGATTAAATTTTTCCTCCGCCCGGTCCAGATCCCCCCGGATCTGATAAATAGCCCCGATATTGTTCGCCGTGATGCCCTGATTTAATCGATCGCCAATTCGGCGATAAACCGATATGGCTACCCGATAGAACTCAAGTGCTTTATCCAATCTGTTAAGAGTATTGTAGACCATCCCGAGATTGTTCAGAACCACCGCCCGGGTTCGTTCCTCGTCCTGCTCTTCCAGATACTGTAAATTGTCCTCCAGACGCTCGGCGGCACTGCCGGACTGTCCGGTGTTCTGTTCATAAAGGGCATAGTTTCGTTCACACCGCATAATAAGGGCTTTCCGTTCGTCTCCGGGATCCAGTCTGGACTCCAGGAACTGCTTCGTTCGTTCCAGAAGTGACCCAACCTCTTCAATATTCGATTGTTTTTCCAGCTGGAACCACGCATAGTCATTCACCAGACGTCCCAGTTCAAGCACTGCGGCCTTATTTTTTAACGTACCGTCCCCCTTCCACATCGTAAGAACATCCTCAAAATAACGTTCCGCCCTCTTATGTTCACCCCGATAGTTTTTCACCCGTGCCTGCAAACGTCGTGCTTTTACGACGTTCCGTGACAGAGTAGACGGAAGTCCATTCGAAATTTGCAGCTCTTTTTCCAGCTGTTCCGTTGCCTCTTCGGCATTCGTTAGATTTCCCGCAAAGAGCTGGGCTTCCACTTTGTTCAGAAGATCCTGAGAATCACCGGAAAGATCATACGCCGATTGGTAATTCGAAATGGATTCCGACACGGCCGGGGTTTGTTCCGTCAATTTGGCTGCCTCCCGGTAAGACTGCACGGCCTTTTCCTCCTCGCCTCCTTTTTCCCAGTTATGCGCTTCAAGGGCCAGGACCTGATGATTGTCACGATTCATATTTTCGTGTATCCATTTCGCGGCGGCCCGGTGAAGTTTTCGACGATGCTTTTTCAGCAATGCCGAATAAGCAACGTCGCGAAGCAACTTGTGTCGAAATAGATATTCGTTCCTCTGACCGAAATTTGCCTCCGGTGCCGGAAGAATTAACTCCCGCTTTTCGAGGTTTTTAAGTGTCTGAACCACGGTTTGTTCAAGCAGATCCTCAACAATGGCTCTCCAGAACCGTCGCCCCACCACAGCACCCCCCTTCAATACATTCTTCTCGTTCCGTTCCAGTCGGTCAAGACGGGCACCGATGATCGATCGAATTTCCCCGGGAACGTCTTCGAGCTGATCGGATTCACTGAGAACTATTCTCGTCTTTCCTCCTTTGCCTTCCTTCGTGCTGATAATATCCATGTCAAGAAGGTACCGGAGAATTTCTTCAACGAAATAGGGATTTCCAGCGGCCCGATCCTTCACGAAAGATAAAACGGAAGGGTCGGGATCACCGTTTAACAGATTCCGAACAATCTGTTCCGTGTCCTCCTCCCTCAGCGGTTCAAGTTGAATTTGACGAAATCGTTCTCCGTCGAGAAACAGTGATGCCTGCTCCGGTGAAAACGAGTTATCTCGCCCCGCGCAAAGAAGCATGATCCGCTCCTCGCCCAGGGACTCCGTGAGGTACTTAAGAAGATCAAGACTCGACTGATCCAATTGATGCACATTGTCCAGCTGTACAACAACCGGAGAATGTACAGCAAGAGCACGTAGCCAGAGTAGGACGGCTCGAAATGTTTCCTTTTTCTGTTTTTCGGGTTCAAGGTGTGCCACGTCTTTTTCCTCCTCGGGGATGGGAACACCCGCAATTCCGGCGAGGAGGTGAATCCAGTTTCGAACTTCGGCCCCGGTTACGTGGTCCAGACTTTGAAACACACGTTTCAGCTTATCCTCGAACAGGCGCCGAGCTTCATCCGTTGATTTTACGTCCAGCAGATCCGCATGTCTCCGGAGCATCTCACGGAAAGGAGCATACGATATGTTGCCGGGGGATCGGGCGGTCCCCATCGGTACCATAAACATCTCGTCGTGATTTACGAAATACTCTACGAGCTCCTCGAGAAGCCGGCTTTTGCCCACGCCCGCGGATCCCGTGACGATAAATTTCACGGACTGCCCGTCCTGGATCTGTTCCACCCCATCGAGTAACTGCTGAAATTCCGTTTCTCGGCCCAGCATCTCCACTTCCTTTCCGTGAACCTCCTTGAGCGAAGGGGTGGCGGTCACACGGGAGAGAACCTGGAACGGCTGAACCCTGCTATCCCGTCCTTCCACGGTAATCGCACGTTTTACTTCAAAATGAAAATATGATTCGGCACGATCCCGGGTGGATTTCGACACCAGAATTTCTCCCGGATTGGCTTCGGACTCAAGACGTTCCGCCACGTTGACCGCATCCCCCATAACCGTCATATTCCCATCCGCCATGCGCCCCCATATCACGTCCCCGGTATTAATGCCGATTCGCATGGAAAAGGTCTCTTCTTCTCCATCCTCCCCTTTACGACGCATGTCCTCGTTTGCCCGCTCCAGTTCTTCAAACATCTCCAGGGCCGTGGAGATGGCGCGGCGTGGGTCGTCTTCGTGAGACACCGGTGCCCCGAATATCGCCATAACGGCATCCCCCATTACTTTGTCCACCTTTCCACCATGGCTTTCCACGATGTTGACAAACCGATCGAACAGGGAAAACACATGATCCCGAACCCGTTCCGGGTCACGGTTTTCGGCAAATTCCGTGAACCCTTTGAGGTCGGCAAATAGAACCGTTACCGTCTTCCGTTCCTCTTCAAGAAGAACGGTTTCACCCTCTCCATCCTCCTCCTGTTTCTCCGAATCGGGCAGCGGCTCTGCACAGGCACCGCAGTACTGAACGTCCGGTTCCGAAGGCCACGTTTTTCCGCAGTTTGGACAGCGAAGATTACTCAACGGTTTATGGGGAACCAGGTCCAATTATGAGACACAAACGGTTGAAGACCCTAACCTATTCCATGTTTATTTTCTCAAATGGCCGCGGGCAATAAAAGAATTCCTTATTCCCGGAATGGAAACAAAATAAAATAACCGGGCTCCCGAAATTGCCGGGAGCCCGGTGTGATGTGTGTTCTTAACCGATACTACGACGTCGCCGGTTGCTCTTCGTGGCCGGTTTCAATCGGTGCCTGAACGAGGTTTCCCCATTCGGTCCAGGAACCGTCGTAATTCCGGACGCGATCGTGTCCCAGCAGGTTGTTCAGCACAAACCAGGTGTGGGAGGATCGCTCACCGATTCTGCAATAAGTAACGGTTTCGGTATTCGGATTGACCCCTTTGTTCTCGTAAAGGGATTTCAGTTCCGACACCGGTTTAAACGTGCCGTCCTCCTGAATGGCCTGTTTCCAGGTGACGTTAACTGCGCCGGGGATGTGTCCTCCGCGCTGAGCGGTTTCGTTCATGCCCTCGGGAGCAATTTTCTCGCCCGTAAACTCGGCTTCGGATCGAACGTCGACGAGGTTTTTCCCGTCGTCGTCAATCGTCTCCTCCACGTCCGACCGGTACGCCCGCACGGATTCGTCCGGGTTCTCCGCCGTAAATTCTCCGAGGTCCGGAGTGGGAACCTCCGTGGTGACCTGCCGGTCTTCGGCAAACCATTTTTCACGGCCGCCGTCGAGGATGCTTACGTTATCGAATCCGTAGTACTCAAACAGCCAGGCCGCCCAGGTGGCAAACCAGTTGTGATTGTCACCGTACAGAACCACATGGGAATCATTGTTAATCCCGGCTTCTCTTGCGAGTTCCTCAAATTCCTCCCGGGAAATCACGTCCCGCTGCTGCTGATCCTGAAGCTGGGTTTTCCAGTTCCAGCCAACGGCACCGGGAATGTGACCCTCTTCGTAGGAGGAAGTGTCCACGTCTACCTCGATGACCCGAATATTCGGATCCTCGATGTGGTCGGCAAGCCACTGCGTGGAAACGACGTTTTTGTTGTTCTCGAAGTTGTTGCTCATAACCAGTCTCGTAAATTGTGGTGAAAAAACAGAAGATCGGTACAGTTAACCGTAAACGTATCGAATTCAGTCAGAAAAGCCCTGTTTCAACAGTACGTGTCGTAGACCGTGACCGATAGCGGGGGGCCGTCCATTTGTAAATTTTTGGAACGCGATCTTTTCATGTCATTTTCCTCAGTAAACAGGCATACTCTCATCAATCTCCTTCGCCCAGGCGATTATTCCTCCTTTCAAGTTTTTCACGTCGTCGAAACCATGTTCTTCAAGAAGCCGTTCCTGCGCTTCCGCACTCCGTGTGCCGGAGCGGCAATGAACGACGATTTCTCGATCCTCCGGAATCTCGTTCACTCGATCCTCCAGTTCATCAAGTGGGATCAGTTCGGAATCGTCCAGCCGGCAGATCTCCGCTTCCTGCGGGTTGCGAACGTCCAGGACGAAGGGTGTCGCCCCACCATTTTTTAACCGACGGTGGAGGTCCTTCACAGTAATTTCCGGATAGCCGTCCCCGACAATATCCTTCTCACCGTCTTCACCCACTTCACTCAGGGCCGGCTCCTCGTCTTCGACATCTATGCCGCAGAACTGTTTGTAATCTATCAGTTCGGTTATTTCCGGATCCGAACCACAGACGGGACAATCCGGATTTTTCGGGAGATCAAGTTCCTGAAACTCCATGTTCAGTGCATCAAAAATCAGGTACCGTCCGACGAGCGGATCCCCGGATTCAATTATCAGCTTGATGGTTTCCAGGGCCTGCAGAGATCCGATAATACCCGGCAGGACACCCAGCACACCGCCTTCCGCACAATCGGGAACCAGACCCGGCGGAGGTGGTTCCTCGTACAGGCACCGGTAACAGGGACCTCGCTCCGCATCGAACACCGATACCTGACCTTCAAACCGGAAAATGCTTCCGTAGACATTCGGCACGCCCAGCATCGCACAGGCGTCGTTGACCAGGTAGCGTGTCGGAAAATTGTCCGTTCCGTCCACCACCACGTCGTAGCCGTCGATGATCTCCTTCGCGTTTTCCGACGTCAACCTCGTCTCGTGTCGTTCCAGTTCGACGTTCGGGTTGATCTCCTCCAGCGTCTCTTCGGCGGAATCCAGTTTGGATCGTCCCACGTCCTCCGTGCCGTGAAGCAATTGACGCTGAAGATTCGAAAATTCGACCTCGTCAAAATCCACAACACCAAGTCTGCCAACGCCGGCTGCGGCAATGTACATCCCGAACGGAGCGCCAAGTCCTCCGGCCCCCACCATCAACACACTGGCCGACTTCAACTTTTTCTGTCCCTCCTCCCCCACTTCGGGCATCAGGAAATGCCGGCTGTACCGTTCCACTTCTCTCTTGTCCAGAGTGACATCGTCAAGTTTATTGCTCCCTCGGGACCGTTCGGTTTTCTCGGACGAGGAAGCTCCGCCGGCCACAGCCGGAATAATATTTATGACGTCTTCCTCCCCCACTTTCGTCTCCTCGTTTTTCCGGGTCCGGATGTCTTCGTCATTGACGTAGATGTTTACGTACTGCCGCAGACGGGGCTCCTCCTCGTCCGTATACAGGTGTTCCTCAAGTTCCTCGTAGTTTTCGGTCAAATCACGAAGGGCTTCTTCAACAGTTGCCCCGTCCACGTGGACCTCTTTATTTTCCTCCGTGTAGGTACGGAGCGGTGTCGGAATCTTTACAACGGGCATGATAAATATGTTTGGTAATAGCGGATAAACAAATGGCGATACGAGTCAGCGGACGAACATCACGAGAACCACAGGCCGGATGACCAAACAGAAATACTGCGAAAAACGAGAAAGTTTCAGGAACGTGCAACTCGGAACAGAAGGATGTGCTAAAGGAGGGATCGGGAGGTAGAGTCCCCCCGACAACAGGAGGTGATGAAGAACGACGTCATTTGTTGTTCCGAATCCGTTCCGATCATCTCTTTTGAAATCCAGAATAAGGATCGAATGATATTGAGACCCCAATTATATAAAAATACATCTACCCTGTCAAACCCGACATTGATTCATTTCCCTCAACCGAAACGGAAGATTTATGAATGATCCAGATCACCAGGCCATTTTGGTGTAAGCGTAAGCACTAATAGAAACGAAGCGGCACCAAACGGAAGATACATCTGCCAGTTCGACTGAAGAAGCGCCACCAAAAGCCCGAATACGGCTATTGCCTCAAATAGAGCCCCCGTCAAAATGGTGTTCCGCAGAAACGCCCGGGCCTCTTCTTCGCCGACCTCCCTCGAGGCATCAAATTCCTCCCGGTCGAATTCCTCAAGTTGCTTCTGATAGCGCTGCCGCACAAACAGTCCGGCCCCGAACGTGCTGAGGGAGAGGAAAATCATCACGTACAGTATGATTCGGTTTACGTTGGAACCGTCCTCTTCTTTCCGGGTCTCCGATACTTTCTCCCATCCTCGTTCTTGCTGTTCTTTTTGATCACCAAACTGCCCGGCATAGAAGACGGCAAACACCCCATAAATCAGGATTGCCGCGAGAAGCGAATATTTAATAATGAACGCCACGTTTCTTGATTGATCGGGCGTCGTATTTTCCATGCTCCTCTTCCTGATGTAACGGTGAAAAGGTAAGAAGACGGGCGTTTCAGAATTTTCTCACGCATAAATAGAAACATTTTGAAAACTATCCGCCCCATTCTGCTCAAGCCGCCAGGCGTTCAGGTCTTTTGCCTCTCCTTCCCGGACGGAAACGATAACGTACAGATAACGGGGCCATGCGTGTTCGAGGTCATAATCAGAAGGCCGGGCCGGATGATCCGGATGGCTGTGATAAAAGCCCACGACCTCCAAACCTTCCTCCTCCGCACGCTCCCGGGCTTTCAGTTGATCCTCCGGCTGAATTTCGTACCTTCGTTCGCGGTTTTCTTCCCGCAGATTCTCAAGCCGCAAAACCTGATCCACCTTACACGCTTCCTCCTGAAACGTACCCAGAAGAGCCCCGCATACTTCGTGCGGATATCCGTCCTCACCATGGTCCCGAATTTGGTGTTGCAGTACTTCAGGTATTTTCGTGTTCATCGGTCCATAAATCCATGTACTTGTCACCACTGTCAGGAAGAATAGTCACCACTGTTCCCTGTTCAATATCCCGTGCCACCTCACGTGCAACAACCACGGCTGCCGCCGCGGAGGGTCCCACGAAAAGTCCCTCCTCCACCGCGAGAGAATGCATCATGTCGAGCGCCTTCTCCGTTCGCACGGAGCGATTCTGGTCGGCCAGTTCCGGATCGTAA
This sequence comes from uncultured Planctomycetia bacterium, assembly GCA_964580675.1. Classification (GTDB taxonomy): domain Bacteria; phylum Planctomycetota; class MHYJ01; order CAYXQY01; family CAYXQY01; genus CAZOLI01. The sequence goes on along the minus strand of CAZOLI010000027.1, from coordinate 30,900 downwards.
ATCTCCGGTACTTTTGCTGATTCCAGGTGTTTTAATCCCTCCAGCTCGTGGAGGGCTGTTGCCGGCTCAAAACTGATCAACGTCGTGTTCGATCGTTCCTCACGCAAACGGCGGCCGGTTCCCACAAAGGTCCCTGTCGTTCCAAGTCCGGCCACATAATGCGTAATTTCTCCGTCCGTGTCCCGCAACAGCTCCGGACCGGTTGTGACGTAATGGGACTGCCAGTTCAGCGGATTGCTGTACTGATCCAGATAACAGTATTGCCCGGGATTGTTTTCCTTTAATTCATGCGCTTTTTCAATGGCCCCATCCATTTCACGCTCCGGATCCGTAAGGATAAGCTCGGCGCCGAGGCCGGACAGGATTCCTTTGCGCTCGGGCGTGGCGTTTTCGGGAAGACACAGGGTCACCTCATAACCGAGGACCGCACCAACAGTGGCATACGCGATGCCGGTGTTGCCACTTGTGGCATCCAGAATTCGCCGGTCCCGGGTGAGGGTTCCCTCCTCAATTGCCCCGAGTACCATCGCCAGTGCCGGCCTCGCCTTCACGGATCCCCCCGGGTTCAACCACTCGGCCTTTCCGAACAATTCCACCTCCGGTGGCAGATCGGAAGCGACACCACCGAGGGAAATTAACGGGGTGTTTCCGATGGTTCGAATCAGGGACCCCGGCCTTCCCGCAGTTCGAATTTTCTCTTCTGAAATTCCGGTATCCATGGGAAAAATCTTACTGGATGCTCGTACGGCTCCGGAAGTTTTCGGCAACGTAAGTAGCAATTTACGAGTTCAACCGGGGAAGGTCAAACAGAAGAAAGGAAAGGAAGTCATCGGTTTCCAGATGGAACTCCCCCGTCTTCCTGAGACCGGCTCCGTCTCCCGCCCCGAGTTCGTGTGTTTCATTCAACCGCCCTTCTCCGTGAATGAACTGCAGCCAGGCACTTCGTTCCGACTCCAGATGGTAAGAAACCCTCTCCCGGTTCTGAACCGCGCCCCGAAACAGATACACATCCTGATGAACGGTGACCTCGCCGGTATCGCCTTCCGGGGAACCAATCCTTATCAGCCCCGTTTCCTCCGGTCCGTCAATTGACTTTTTTTCGTACGATGGAGAAAGATTCTCTCTTTCGGGAAGGATCCAGATCTGAAGCAAGTGAAGAGGATCTGACGAAGAACTATTTTTCTCGCTGTGTCGCACACCCGTACCGGCCGACATACCCTGGATTTCGCCGGCATGGATAAGACCGCTATTTCCCCGGGAATCTTCATGCCGGAGTTCCCCTTCAATCACGTAGGTCAATATTTCCATGTTGCTGTGTCCGTGCTCTGGAAACCCCGTTCCGGGCCGGACAAAATCCTCGTTTAAAACTCGTAGTACCTCAAACCGGTCCCAGTCGGGATCCCGGTACCGGTTGAAGGAGAACGTGTGATAACTCTCCAGCCAGTCGGTTTCGGTTACGCCCCGATCCCCGGCACGGCGAATTTGAATATTTGAGCCCATGGGCAAAAACCTGAAAACCGGTAATTATCAGAGATCGGAATGGGTACCGTCACAGATGGGTGGCGAATCCGTGTGTTTGCATCCGCACCACGCCACGGTTTGTTCCTCCTCCACCTCAAACTTAACCGGTGACATGCCGGTGCCCTCATGTGATCCGTCACAGAAGGGCTGATCATCGGACCGCCCACACCGACACCAGTAATACGTTCCGGGCTCCATTTCCATCACATAAGGAGATTTCTGGGGAATGTCGGGATCAGTCATGATTTGTTTATTCCTCGGTCATTTGATGAACGTTTAACGAGCGAAGTCTGTTCAGCGCTGCCGCAATTTCATAACGTCTCGGCATGGCATAATTTCCGGGATGATAGGGTGTTACTTCAGCCAGGTTGCTCTCCCTCAACTCCGTCTCCAGATGATCAAGGGACTGGCTTATGGTTTCGTCTTCTCCGTCGAAATACTCCTTCGCCAGGTAAAACACGATATCCCCGATGGCCCGAACCTGAGGCTTCTCGGTAATCTGGTGGACACTCCCAAGATCAATATCGTCATACCCAAACTGAATGGTATCCCGGTCGTGTGTTTTGATCTTTACTTTTCCGGATCCCCCTTTCCGCGGGTTGATGCTTTCCGGATCCGGCACGCGATGTTTGACGGGACCGAACGTCTCGGCTCCCTCCCACTTTCGCTTCCGATCCACCTCGTCGGATATTTCTCGAGCCTCCTTCGTTACGTCCACCGGTTCGTAGCCATCCATCATGATCACCGTATCGGCCACGTCGAAGTAATCGCCGGATCCACCCATGACAAGAATTATCGACACGTCGTGTTCCTGATGGAGCTGTTTGATGTTATCGATCAGAGGCGTGATCGGCTCCTTTTCCTTGGCAACGAGCCTCTGCATTCGTTCATCCCGTATCATGAAGTTTGTGGCGGAGATGTCTTCGTCAATCAGAAGCAGTCCCGCACCCACTTCAAGAGACTCCATGATGTTGGCCGCCTGTGAGGTGCTTCCGGAGGCATCCGGGGTACTGAACGTGCTCGTATCGATGCCCGAGGGCACATTGTCGATGAACGGACTGATGTCCACGTGTTCGACGAACCGGCCGTCTTCGGCACGATTCATAACGGCGTCCGGAACGGTCACCACATACTCCCGGCCATCGCCGGGGACGTGATCGTACACGCCGTGAGAAATGGCATTGAGAAGCGTCGATTTCCCGTGGTAACCGCCTCCCACGATGAGCGTGATGCCTTCCGGTATGCCCATCCCACGTATGGGACCATTGTTCGGCCGGTCAAACTCGACCTCCAGAGAATCCGGAGAGGAAAAGGGAACCGCGTTTTCTTCCATGGGTGCATCCCGGACACCGCTTTTTCGAGGTAGACGCGATCCATTGGCAACGAAAGCAACCAGACCGCGCTCGCTTAACTGAGATCGAATCCAGGCCGCGTCCTCAATGGTTTCCACGTGTTCCCTCACCTCATCCTGGGGTAGGTTTTCCCAGAAGAGAGACTGCCGAACAACCTCATCGAGTTCCTCAAAAATCATTTCCCGGGCCTGCTTTTTGCTCATCGGGGTACGCCCTTTTGCGGGCAGCCCCACGGCGATCCGTACTTCCAGTTTACGGACGTTCACGTAGGCAGCTGTTCGTTCAACGGCAGCCTGCCCGTAATCAACCACCTGAATCATGCCGCTTTTGCCGCTTCCCCGGTTTCCTTTCGCAATCTTCTCGATGTTCCGTCCCAGTTGGCGGACGAGGAAATCTTCGAGAGCACGCCGTCGCGGTTCACCGGAAAACAGCTCTTCCGGGAACCCGGCCACATTCTGCGAAACGTCGAACCGAAACCGGCTCGGGGATGCGTACGGATCCCCCTGCACGTACTCGACGACAAGATGATAATCATCCAGGTCATATTCTCCTTTCAGTTTCTTGTACGCTCCGTAACCCGTTCCGTCAATTTCGTCCAGAAGATTTTGCAGGTCGCTTTCGTCCTTCATGGTCCTCATATAAATTAACGTACCACTTCCTGAAAACTACTCCGCAAGAACAATCTTACCCTGATATTTCAACCTCGAGACACCTCGTTTCAGATCAGGAGAGATTTGTTGTTCCCCATTGCCCCGTCCGGAAAATTCGGTGGGAAACCGACTGTAAGACCACTCCAGAGCCGCGGTGTCCCGATCAAAGCTGGCTCATTATGGTAGTATAAAATATAACGGATAGAAGAAGAAACAACACCTGAAGAATTGGATGTGCAACCTGAAACAAAACCACTCATAACCAGGATGAATCCGATTTGCGATATGTGTACCATGAATGACCGTCATTTCGATTTCGGTCGGCAATCATTCGAGGTAAGATTCACCCTGATCAAAAAAAGAAAAAGGAACGTTCACACGGAATCCTCGAAATGAACATTAACCAGATCATGATTTCGATAGCGGGAGGACTTGCCAGTTACCTCCTGGGCGCCATTCCCTTTTCTCTTCTGGTGGGATTTGCCGTGGGGAACAAAGACATAAGGGAGGAGGGAAGCGGAAACACCGGAGCCACAAACCTCGCCCGGACCGTAAACTACCCGACGGGACTGCTGGGATTAATTCTCGATGTTGGAAAGGGATTTGCACCCGCATTCTGGTTTGGCCCCCTTGTGATATATCTCAGTGGAATAAACGGAACCCTCACCCTGCAATGGGTTCAGGTAAGCTACGGATTTCTGGCGATCATCGGTCACTGCTTTCCGGTTTATCTTCTCTTTTCCGGCGGCAAAGGTGTTGCCACATCGCTTGGTGTCTTTGTCGCACTGGCCCCGGTCCCCACCCTGCTTGCATTTGCCGTCTGGCTCATAACCCTCCTGGTTGGAGGTTGGGTTTCCCTGGCCTCCATGACGGGAGCCGCCGGTCTTCCGTTACTTCATTACCTTTACCACAACGTTATTTTCCCATCCGACGCTTACGGTGGCATCACGAATCCCGTTTTGCTTTTTTCGGCAATTGCGGCAACTCTTGTCGTTGTTCGTCATCACGAAAACATCTCACGCCTTTTGTCCGGTGACGAAGAAAAATTTTATGAATCTTTACAATCTACCAACAAAAAATAAGGTCTATAAAAACTACTGGCATTTTATCGAAGAAGGCGTTAATATAATAGGATACTCGAGGCACGATGTTTCCACGGGCGTTCCTGTCTATTCGTTCCTCAAAAAGAACCATGCCATCCAAAAATGAATCCGGAACCCGCATACCGGGATATAAATTAAAGAAGAAACTGGGCGAAGGGGCGATGGGGAAAGTATACAAGGCCATCCAGATCAGCATGGATCGCCCGGTGGCCATCAAAATATTGAGCCCCGACCTCAAAAATGATGAATCATACACGAAGCGATTTTTTCGAGAAGCGCGATCCGTGGCCAAACTCAACCACCCGAACATCATCCGCGGCATTGATGTGGGAGAACATGAAGGCCTTTATTACTTCGTCATGGAATACGTCGAAGGGCGAACCCTTCGGGAGATCTTTGAGGAAAACGGGAAAATACCGGAAGAGGACGTCCTGGACATAGGAGAACAAATTGGACAGGCACTGTCACATGCCGAGGAAAACAACCTGATTCACCGGGACATCAAACCGGATAACATCATGATCGATCAGGAAGGACGGGCCAAACTCTGTGACCTTGGTCTCGCCAAGCCGGTGGTCGGGGACAACGCCAACCTCACTCAAACCAACATATCGATCGGTACCCCCTATTACATGTCGCCCGAACAGATCACGGATGAAAACGATGTAAGCATTCAGACCGACATCTATTCCCTCGGCGCTACGCTTTACCATGTGCTGACCGGGCAGGTACCGTACGACGGGGATCACTCCACCGCCGTTATGACCAGTCACATCACGGATGATCTCGTCCCCCCGCGAGATGTTGATGGGACCATTCGACGTGGAACGGACGTTGTAATTCGTCGAATGCTTGCACAGGATCCGTCAGAACGTTACCAGCATCCTGATGAATTCGTGGAGGATTTCAAACGTCTTCAGGAAGGGAAATCACCGAAATTTGCCAGGGCCAAGCCCCAAAAGAGAACATCATCGGGTGATAAAAAGCCGCGTTACGAAGGTTCCCGGAAGTCCGTGGAGTCCAAAAAGGGAAGCGGCTGGAAGCCCATTGCACTGGTTGGCGGTGCCGCAGTTCTCGGCGGGTTAATTCTCCTGTTTATCTTTTCGGGAAACAATTCAACGACACCGGGGAACAACAACGACTCGAAAAACCCGAAAGCCGTTGAGTCAACCCCGCAGAACAATCAGTCCCCCGGGGATTCAACGGATCGGGAAAACAACCCGGCACCCAATAACGAGAAACAGAAGGAACTCGAAAAATGGCAAAACGAGTACCGGACGCTGAAGGAGAACGTATCCCGATTTCTCGATCAGGAGGATCAACCAGCGCTCAAAAGCGTCCGTTCTCTGCTTTCCGACATCGAGAAATTTCAGGACAAACAGAAAAACAAACAACTCTCCGAGAAAACAAAATCACTTCGCTCAAAACTTCTTGAGCAATCGGCGCAACGACACCTGTCCCCGATTCAGAAGAAAGCAAAACGGGCACTTGACAAAGGTCATTACCTGATGGCTCTGAAAACCACGGAAAAGGTCCCGGACCTCTTCTCGGACACCGAGGCCGGAACAGCAATCCGTGAACTGAGAACATCCACCCGAAACCAGCTCACCGAAAAATTTAAAAGAATGAAACAGGAGGTGGGGAAATACCTCGACGAAAATCATTTCAAAAAGGCCCGAGCAAGACTTGGGTCCTTTACGGGGCAGCTGGATGCCGAAATGACCCCCGATCTGTACCGCCGGATGAACCGGTTGAAGAATCGGATTTACAAACGAAAACGGGAAGTCGCCTACGAAAAAAAATTAACGTCCCGAGAGGACTTCCAGAACAAACTCGACGAGATCGACGAATTGATTGACCTCCGGAGCAATCCTTCAAACCGGTTGAACGTCGATCGTCTTGTTAGACGCATCGAAAACATTGCCGGAAGTAAAAAGATCAAATTACAAAAACATAGACAATTACTTCGTTCCCACAAAAGCGACGTCAAAGAGCTTCGAAGATTTGGGAAAAACCTGTCGGAAACCCTGGCGAAGGCGGCACAGGCCAACTCCGGAAGCCCCACCCTCAAGAAGTCCATCAAAATGAAAAATTTTAAGGGGAAACTCACCAAATTTAACCCTGACACAAACAAAATTTTCATTGCCCCCCCCGGAGTCTCGCCGGAACATGCCCAGCCCAGAGAATTGAAAAAGGTTCCCATAACAGAACGTGTGCAATTTCAGAAAAAATTGATACGTGATCCAACACCGGAGCAGCGGTTCCGCTGGGGACTTGTGTACTATTTCGGCAGGGCATATCCGGAGGCGTATTTTGCTTTTCGGCAATGTCAGGAATCCGGTCTGCAGCGATCGAATCTATACCTGGAGAAGCTGCGCCGGAGAGGGTTTACAAAAAGCTGGGCAACGGCGTTCCGGCTCATTGAACAGCTCCGGGAAGCCGTCGATAAACGAAACAAAGAAGACGTAAAACGGCTGCTTGGCAAACTTGAAAATTACAAAAACGAATCACCGTATCAGGAGGAGTCCGGTGAAGAGGGACTAATTGCAAAAGCAAAACACATCCTCAAGAAACCAGAGGAAAAGGACAAAAAGGAAGAGTCCATCTCCTTGCTGTCCCGGTTTGAGGGTGATGTCAATGTGCTGAACAATCAAACCCGAAAGGTGGAAGTGACGTTTGATTTTAAGAACAAAAAACAGTTTGAGAAGGACTGGACGGAGTACCGTGATGACGATGTCTCCTTCAAATATCTTGCCGAAAAAAACGCCGTACGGGGGGAAACGACCCGGAACGGAGGGAGAGGTCGAGGAAGAGGTAGACGTCGAGGTCGAGGGGATTGGTTACCCCGCGGCGGTCTAATCACCAAAGAAGCATTTAAGAAAAATGTGCTAATAGAAGCACTGGTATCAACGCCGGACGGACAAAACATCGGTCTTCTCACCATGGTTCAGGACGATTATTCCTACTTCGGCCTTGCGAATTTTACGTTTGACTTTCGCGGTCGAGAAGGTTCCGTCTCCGGCCTGTATTACTATGATATCACCGAATGGGATCTCCGGGAACAGGAGGATATTGCAACCAACATGGGAGCCAGTCAGTTGCCTTCCGGTACTCCCTTTTCCCTCCGACAAAAACAATCCGGCCCCAACATCAAACTGCAGATCAAAAAACCCAACACCAAGAAATATCAAACACTACATGAAGGGTCTCACAAAAAACTCACATCCGGACAGACCGGGGTGTTTCTCACCACCACCGAAATTGTGATTTACCGTGTTCGCATCGTCGGCAACCTGAAAAAGGCCGAAAGCAGTTCCGGAAAAAACCGGGACGGCGAGAACGAAAACGAGAACGAGGAAGAAGATTGATCCACACCTGCGGATTTCCAGGACAATCTCAACGATAATCCGGTCGATTGAAACCTGCAAATCTCCTGTTTTGTCCGGGAATTCCCCGGGTATTACCGTTTGGTGAATCCCCCCCTGACCGGCAAATTTCATCCCTTAATTTCGGCCATTGCAAAAATCATCCCGTGATCACTGTATAATAATATACTGATGATTGTTCGTGCTATTACGGTTTCGATTTGTCAGTCACCATGACCGATCATGTATCCATACTCGGCACCGGAGGATGGGGAACGGCCCTGGCCGTTGTCCTGTCCGGTACACCGGCCAGGGTCCAGCTCTGGGGGCGGCGTCCCGACTTCGTGGAGGAACTCCGGAGCCGACGGGAGAACAACCCCTACCTTCCCGGCATCACGATACCCGGGTCGGTTCAGCTGACATCTGACGCCCGGGAGGCAACGGAGAACGCCGATCTCGTCATTATTGCCATACCAACACAGCACATACGTGACACGCTCCGGGACCTGAAAAACCAGCTGAACACGAATCCGGGGTACATCTCGGCGGCGAAAGGTCTGGAAACGGACACGTTCAAACGTCCCACCGAAATCATACACGATGTGATTGGCAATGGGGTGACGACCGGGGTAATCAGCGGGCCGAGCCACGCGGAAGAAGTAGGAAAAGGACGGCCCTGCACCCTTGTCAGTTCGGCCGAGGAAGAACAGCTTGCACGGCAAACAGCAAAAGCACTCTCCACGGAAACCACAAGAATATACACAAACCCCGACCTCATCGGGGTCGAACTTGCCGGGGCACTGAAAAACATCATTGCCATTGCCGGGGGCATCTGCCATGGCCGAAACCTGGGCATGAACGCGCAGTCAGCTCTAATTGCCCGGGGGCTGGTCGAAATCAGTCGAATCGGAGAACACCTCGGTGCCCGCCGCTCGACGTTTTTCGGCATTGCGGGCCTCGGTGACTTAATAACAACGTGTATGAGTCCTCACGGCCGGAACCGATCCGTGGGGGTGGCGCTCGGTAAGGGAGAATCCTTTGAAGAAATTCGGGAGCGGATGGATAAGGTTGCAGAAGGAACATGGACCACAAAAGCCTTGATTGATACGGTGGACACCGATGATCTTCATATGCCAATAACGCTGGAAGTTTATCGGGTTCTTTACGAAGACAAACCGGTCTCCGACGCCGTAAGTGACTTAATGCAACGGGAACTTCGGTCCGAGGCCGAGGATCTTTTCTACCGCCATGAGTAAGAAAAAAGCGGGAAGCGAACAGAAAAGCCGCATCTGGTTATATTTTTTAACAATTCCCGTCATATTTATCCTCATGTCCTCCGGAAGCCCCTCCGGACCCGGGAAGCCGGTGCATAAATTCGATTTCTTACACCCGGCCTCCTACAAGAAAAGACCTTCCCCGAACAGAACCAGGTCGGATCGAACAGCGGAAGACATTGATGCCATCGTTATTCACACCCTTCAGGCCCAATTTCAGGAGGGCGTGAGCTATTTGTGCACCAACGAGGCGAACGTAAGTGCCCATTTCGTGATATCTCGGGATGGGTTTGTGGCCGAACTCGTCCCGGTGAAGGACATTGCCTGGCACGCGCGATATTACAATGACCGATCGATCGGCATCGAATGTGAGGGTTTTGCCGAAAATCCCGAAACCTGGACGAGGGATTTAATGAACACACTCGTTCGTCTTGTCGCATACCTGACAACCCGTTACAGGATTCCTGTCCGGCACCCCAGCAGCAAGGCGGAAAAACCGAAAAAAGAAAATGGGGGATACGATGAACCACTTGATGAATCGGGCATTTTGAGCCATGGCCAAATCGATCCGTCCCGACGACGGGATCCGGGACCATACTTTGACTGGACGTCCTTTATCCGTCGGGTAAAATCCGTACAACAACAGGTGACCCTGCAGAAAACGGATTGACACAACTTCTCTGTTCTGACGAAACTCAAATTACCGTACTGAAATCGAATAAACCATTATGAAGAACGTAATTATCATTGGAAACGGAGAAAAAGAAAAAATCCAGGAAAAGGCCCGTGAACTGAAAGAATGTATCGGTGAAATCTGTAACATTACCGAGGTGGATCTGGAAAATACCCTATCCCTGGAGGACGCCGAAGCAGATCTTGTCATAACACTCGGTGGAGACGGAGCGGTTCTTCGTACAACCCACCGGATGGGATCGAATCAAATGCCGCTTCTTGGGGTGAACCTCGGGAAACTGGGTTTTCTCTCAACCATCGAATCCGATGAAATTGACTCCGTTCTTCCAAACCTCCTCTCCTCCGATTTACGAATTACTGAACGAAGCCGCCTGATTTGCCGGTTATCTCAAGAAGACGAAGATGACGTTCTTTACAGCTCCCTGAACGATGCGGTCATTACGAGAGGGGGGATATCGAGAATGGTGTCGATGGACGTCCGTGTAAACCAGCATGAACTGGCCAATTTCTCCGGTGACGGTCTCATTATCTCCACCCCAACCGGTTCAACAGCCCACAACCTCTCCGCCGGCGGTCCGGTAATGGATCCCGAATTAAAAGCCTTCGTTATCACGCCCCTAGCCCCTCACACCCTTAGCCTTCGTCCCTACGTTGTCTCCGGCCAGAAAACAATCCAGGTACAGATCAACAAAAGCCCCGAAGAAGCGGTTCTCACAGCGGACGGACAATTATTTCACGAGGTCCAATCGGGGGATCAGCTAACAATACAAACGGCCGATAACCCGGCGCAGCTGGTTACGTTGCCGGATCGGTCCTTCTACGCCACCCTGAACAAAAAATTGAACTGGGGATCGTCTCCGGGAGACATCAACGGCGGAACGACATCGTAACCAGAAGAACCATGAAGGGTACCTGAAACCGCCGGAACGTACCGGAAGACAAACAAGGTTTGAAACAATTAATTCCGGCTGATATAATTCCTCCTCAAAAATTAAATTCCGTTCTTTCGTTAATCGGGTTCAGGTGACAAAGGCCCTACCAATTCCAGTATTTCAAATCCTCTTTTCGGGTTTTGAAACGGAATTGGCAATTTATTAAACTACGGGACAAATTTCGTTTGATACCACCTTCCGTTTGGTCCGCGAGAGATCTCGCCAGAGACGTATTTGAGGGGGGGCGGCTTGAAATCTCCGATTAACGAAGCGTTTGAAAAAGTCGGGAAAGTTGGCGGGTTAGGATTTCTCGTGGCGACGGGTCTTGTACTCAGCTTCATAACGGGCAACTGGCTCGATCAAAAGATCGGAACGAGACCACTATTCACTCTTCTATTTCCTTTTCTCACACTGGCCGCCATTTTTCTTGAGTTCTATCGGTGGGCAAAACAGCTCGGCGACCAGAAGAATGAGGATGGACGAAACGACGAAAACAACGATGGAAACGAAGACGTTTGAGTTTGACGAAGACTTCCTGATCGGGGTAAGTCGCACTTCCGCCCTGTTTTCTTCCGTAATGTTTGTGTTTTTGCTCGGCTTTGGATTTTCTCAACCAGTCCTATCGGGAGGTTGGGCTATTATTACGATCAGTATAGCTATGGGTTTTGGGGCAGGTGCCGTTGCCTCGACGGTGGCTTTTGAGCTTCTTCGACAATCCGTCAACCACCTGTTCCCAACCGGTGACCCAAACCCATCCTCCTCCACGCTGTTAAAAACAGGGTACGTTGTCGCGCTTCTCCTGAAATTCCCCGCTCTTTGCGTTTACATGTATTTTGTCCTTAGCTCGGAACTGTTTCACCTTGTCGGGGTTATGGCGGGACTCGGCGTTCCTCAGCTGATCATGTTTCTACAGGTGCTGGGGAAACTCATTGTGGAAACCGGTGACGACGCGGCAAAACATACCAGGAATTCGATGAATTTCCAGAAGCAGAACACATAAAATGATTGCTCATCTTCTGGCCTCAAAAATGCCCCACATGCCCTCGTGGCTGGAAATTTTGTTTGAGGACCAGCTGCGGGCAATTGCGGAATTTACAAACCTGAAAATGGCCAATGTTACCGGAATTATTACCGCCTGGCTGGCGGGTATTGTCCTTATTGTACTGTCCTGGTGGCTTACCCGGGAAACTCGTGAGATACCCGGACCCCGACAGAACATGGCCGAGGTCATTGTGCTCTGGTTCCGGGATTTTTTCGGTCAGCTTCTGGGGGAACACACGGATCGCTACCTACCGTTTCTGGGAGGCATGTTCCTGTACATCCTTCTTATGAATCTTTTTCCACTGGTTCCCGGTCTGGAGGCATCCACCGAGAAATTGAGCACCACTCTCGGGGTAGCAATGGCAACGTTCTTTGCCACTCACGTCGAGGGATTGAGAAAGGAAGGCTGGGACTATATCGTACACTTTGTCGGGCCGACAAAACCCTGGTGGCTTCCGCTCATCCTGGGATGGTTCATGGTGCCGGTAAAAATCATCGAGGAAATCGTTCGTCCCATTTCCCTTGCGCTCCGATTGTTTGGAAACATTCTCGGGAAGGACGTTCTCGTGGCCGTTGTACTGTCGCTTCTGGCCGGTCTGGGAACCTTCTCCTGGTTGTTGCCCCTTCAATTTCCGCTTTACTTTATTAAAATTATTGCGGCAGTAGTACAGGCCATTATCTTTACGGTACTGAGTGCGGCATACATTGGTGGAGCAATCGGTGCACTGGGAGGAGGACATTAAAAATGTATAGCAGTTGCGCGTTCGATCCCGCTGATGGAAGTGCGTGGCGAGCGCGTGTGCGTGTTTTTTTCGTGAACCTTTTATTTCGATAAGGAGGAGCGATGAATTTTTTCATCGTTGCATCAGCTGCAGCAGCTCTCGGCGTGGCCATTGCCGCGGTGGGATGTGCGTACTCTCTCGGTAATTCCACGGTCTCGGCCATGGAAGCAACAGCCCGGCAACCTGAAGCGGCCGGTGATATTCGAACCACCTTCATTATTGGTGCCGCCTTTATTGAGGCACTTACCATTTACGCACTGGCCATCGGCATCATGCTCTGGCTGAGGCTGCCTGGTTCGGAGGCCGTTCTCGATAGCCTGGAAGCTCTGTCCTAAATTAACCTTACCCACGGCACGGCATGTTTGGCGAATTCTTCGGTCCCTTAGCGGAAACCCCCTTCTACCTGCAGATTCTGGCCCTGGCCATACACTGCGGTACGTTCCTGGTCCTGGCGGTGATCCTGAAGTACCTCCTGTTTGATCCCATTCTCGAACAGGTGGACAAACGGGAGGACAAAATTCGTCGTATGCAGGAGGAACGGCAGGACTACGAAGAGGAACTTACCGAAATGACCCGTCAGTTCGAGGAACGAATGGAAGAGAAACGGCGGGAGGCTCACCGGGAGATGCAGGACATTATCAAGGAGGGTATGGATCGTCGAACGGAGCTCGTGGCCGAAGCCCAGGACGAAGCCCTCGACATCCTGGAAGAGGCCCGAAACCGGATTGAAGAAGAAAAAAACGAAGCCCGGGACGACCTCCAGAACGAAATTATCGACCTGTCCCGGGAAATGATCGAAAAAACCGTGGGAGAGCAGCCGGATCCGGAGACCCTTCGGACCTGTTTTGAGGAGGTATCATGATCAGGATTCCGTATGTGATTCCCGTTCTGCTTTTGGTCGCCGGATTCGGCGTAACGGTTCTGGCTCAACCTTTGGTTGGAGTCGAGGCCCCCGGAACCGGGCCGGAGGAACTGTCAAGGGAAGCCCCCTCCGCTTTGCACAACGCCGTTACCTTCGCCAAAAAAGATGAGGAATCAACCTCGGGGGACCACGGAGGGGAGGGCCACGGAAAAGATTCCGGTGAGGATCACGAAAAATCCGCTCCCTGGGGGGAACTGGCGATCCACTTTACCGGTTTCTTGATCCTCATCGGTCTGTACTTCGGTTACGTACACGAGCCGGCCAAAAAAGGCCTTGCCAACCGGAAGGAGCAGATCCAATCCAGTTTGAAAAACGCCCGGGAGAACCTTGAAGAGGCCAAAAAAGAGTACCACAAAATGGAGGAGAAACTGGAAAACATTGAAGAAGCGTGGGAGGCGGAACGGGAAAAACTTCTACAGCAGGGCCGTGACTCCCGTGATGAAATCATTGAGGAAGCTGAAAAACAGGCCAGTGAACGGATCGAAAAGGCCCGGGACCAGGCAAAACTGGAGGAAAAACGGGCACGTGTGAAGCTTGAACGGGAGTTTGTGGATCGGGCGTTTGCCCTTATCGAAACGTACTTTAGACAGAAATCCAACGGTCAAATTCACAGCCGCCTGACCGACGACTTCCTCTCCTCACTGAAGGAAGCCGATCACCTGGGTCAATTTACCCGTGGGTCTTCCTTCGCTAATTTCACCGGGTCGTCCAACGACAGTGATCTCTCCTCTTCCGAACGAGGAAGCAACTCATGAACCAGCGCACACTGGGAAATCGATACGCCGAATCACTGCTCGAAGTCGCCGTGGAACGTGATTGCGTAAAGGAAATGGAGGAGCAAATTACATATCTCGGCGAATTATACAGAGAGGACGAGGAACTAAAAAACCTCCTGCAAAACCCTCTTCTTGAACCCGAACAGAAAAAAGCCTCGGTCACCGATGTGCTTGAGGAACACTTCCGGGAGGAAATAATCAACCTTGTGGAACTGGTCCTGGAAAAAAACCGGTCGGATCAAATTCCGTTCATAGCGGATGCGTTCGATCGACTTGCGGACCAGTTCTACGGCGTGGTCCGCGTGCAGGTAACCTCCGCCGAACCACTTACGGACCAGAGAGAGGAGGAACTGAAAAACGAAATCAGACGACTCCTCGGAAACCAGGAAGTGGATCTAACAACAGAAGTCGACCCTGACCTCATTGCTGGTGTAGAAATTCGAATTGGTGATTACGTACTTGACGGGAGTCTACAGGGACGGATCAAAAACCTCCGGGATGCTGTCCAGCAATCGGAGGGGCTATAAATAAACGAACAGCAGGGAAGGTACGTCCTTCTCCTGCTTCATCACACACGTTATATCTGTTTTTTAAATTGACGCGGAACAAACAATGGAAATAAACCCCACCGAAATATCCTCGGTCATCAAAGATCGGCTAAAAGGTTACGAAGAAAGTATGCAGATGGAAAGCACGGGCACCGTCCTGGAAGTTGGAGACGGTGTTGCCACCGTGTACGGCCTGCGTGACGCAATGTACACGGAGCTTATTGAGTTCCCGGGAGACGTGTTCGGGATCGCCATGAACCTGGAAAGTGATTCGGTCGGTTGTGTGATTCTGGGAGACGACCGGTATATCTCCGAAGGGGACGAAGCCAAATGCACGGGACGGATTGTGCAGGTGCCGGTTGGAGAAGAACTGCTCGGACGAATTGTAAACCCCCTCGGACAACCGCTGGACGATAAAGGACCGATCGGATCCGACAAATACCGGGAGGTCGAAACCAAAGCACCGGGGGTTGTGGAACGACAGCCCGTCGAAGAACCGCTTCAGACCGGATGGAAGGCCATTGACTCCATGATCCCGATTGGCCGGGGCCAGCGAGAATTGATCATTGGTGACCGACAAACCGGAAAAACGGCATTAGTTGTCGATACCATCATCAACCAGAAGGACTCCGACGTGAAGTGCATCTACGTGGCAATCGGACAAAAAATGACCACCATCGCGTCGGTTGTGGATACACTTGAGGAGCACGACGCGATGGAGTACACCACGGTCGTTGCCGCACCTGCTGCCGCCCCGGCGCCATTCCAGTACATCGCTCCATACGCGGGAACTGCCATGGGAGAATACTTCCGGGACAACGGCATGCACGCCTTCGCCACCTACGATGACCTTTCCAAACACGCATGGGCCTACCGGCAGATTTCCCTTCTTCTCCGTCGTCCCCCGGGACGGGAAGCCTATCCGGGAGACATCTTTAACCTTCATTCCCGGCTTCTGGAACGCTCTGCCAAAATGAACGATGAACTGGGAGCGGGTTCACTGACGGGTATTCCCATTATTGAAACCCAGGAAGGAGACATCTCGGCCTATATCCCGACGAACGTCATTTCCATCACGGACGGACAGATTTACCTTGAACCGGAACTGTTCAACGAAGGTGTTCGACCGGCCATTAACGTCGGTGACTCGGTCAGCCGTGTGGGAGGAGACGCCCAGATCGAAGCGATGAGTGACGTCGGGGGAGATCTTCGACTCGAGATGGCCCAGTTCCGGGAACTTGAGGCGTTTTCTCAGTTTGAGTCCGAACTCGACGAAGCCACCCTGGCCCGACTCCAGCGCGGACAGAAAATGGTGGAAATCCTGAAACAGGACGAAAACCAGCCGATGCCCGTCGAGGAACAGGTTGCCATCATATACTGTGGCACGGAGGGATACCTCAAAGACGTACCCGTGGATTGGGTCCAGGAGTTCGAGGAATCCTTTATTTCCTTCCTCCGCGAGGAATATCCGGGTACGCTCAAAAAGATTCGGGAGGAGGAAGACCTCACGGAGGATGTTGAAGACCAACTTACAAATGTTATTGACGTCTTCAAGGAACAATTCCTCGAAAAGGTCCCTGACGAAGAAATCGAAGAAGCCCGGCGTCTCGCGCAGGCACAGGAAGCTCAGGAGGAAGAGGAGGATGAAGAGAATACAGAATAATTCCTCTTCGCTTCCCCAACGTCAAGCTTTTAACGGTTCCCTCAAGAACACGGAAATCACCTGACCCATGTCCGCACAAACGACCCGTCAGATCGAACGACAGATAGACGGTACGAAAAACGTCAAACAGATCACACATGCAATGGAACTGGTCTCTGCAGCCAAACTGAAACGGGTGGAGGACAAACTGGAAGCAATTCGCCCCTACTGGCAAAAAGTTCGGGAAATTTTCGGCCACCTGATTCAGGTTCTCGAGGAACCGGAAGGTGACCTTCTGCAGAAACCCGAAGAAACCAGTACAATCGGCCTGATCGTCATCGCCGGGGAGAAAGGGTTATGTGGCGGATACAACGCGGAAGTGTTCGAAAAAGCCGAGAACCACCTCGAGACGTTTCCGGAGGAGACCGAGAAAAAATTTATAGCGATTGGAAAGAAGACCAGAAACTGGCTTCGGAAAAAACCCTATGACGTGGTGGAAACTCGATTGGATCTTCCCACGGAACCCTCGTTTCACCTCGCCCAGAACATTTCGAACGTCGCCAAAAATCGATTTTTGGACGGAACCCTGGACGAGGTTCATATCGTGTACACGGAATTCATTAACGCCCTCAAGCAGAAACCAAAGACCTTCAAATTTCTGCCTGTTGAACCAGAATCTATCCTTCGAGACGAAGCCGAGAACCAGGACCGAGAAACACACGAATCACAGAAGGTCATGGATTACATATTTGAACCGGCCCCGGACGAATTGCTCAACCAATTCCTGCCCCGGTACGTAAACATGCTGTTTTATACGGTTCTTCTCGAATCACTAACCAGCGAACACGGGGCAAGAATGGTGGCCATGCGGGATGCCACCGACAACGCGGAGGACAAGATAGAGGACCTTACCCACACGTACAATCAGGCCCGTCAGGAAAGTATTACGAGAGAACTTCTGGACATCGTCGGAGCCGTTGAAGCCCTGGAAGGATCCTGATGTGCACGG
>CAZOLI010000027.1:0-13190 GCA_964580675.1 uncultured Planctomycetia bacterium | reverse complement strand
GCCCTGCGAATCGTGGATGAGGAACGGGATATCGACCTGATCCTGGAAGTAGAACAGCACATTGGTGACAAAACCGTCCGGGCCATCGGTCTGGATTACACAGATGGTCTGATCAGGGGAATGGACGTACATAACACCGGAGAACCAATTTCGGTTCCCGTTGGTCGAGAAACACTCGGTCGGATACTTGACGTAACGGGACAACCAATTGACGGTCAGGGTCCGGTGGAAGCCGAACAGGAATATCCCATTCACCGTGAAGTACCACCGCTTGAGGAACAGGAACCCGCCCCGGAACAATTCATTACGGGTATTAAAGTCTTCGACCTGCTTGTCCCCATGGCCAAAGGTGGAAAGGTCGGGCTGTTCGGTGGTGCCGGTGTCGGCAAAACCGTTCTCGTTTATGAACTGATTCGTAACATCGCCATCGAACACGGTGGTTTTTCCGTTTTCTCCGGCATCGGGGAACGAACGAGGGAAGGCAACGACCTCTGGCTCGAAATGAAAGAGATGGGCATTCTGGACAAAGCAGCTCTGACCTTTGGTCAGATGAATGAGCCCCCGGGATGCCGATTCCGCATCGGACTCACGGGTGTAACCATTGCGGAATACTTCCGGGAGCAGGAGGGACAGGACCTTCTGTTCTTTATGGACAACATTTTCCGGTTTGTGCAGGCCGGTCAGGAAGTGTCTGCTTTACTTGGTCGAATGCCGTCAGCGGTCGGTTACCAGCCAACTCTTGCCGAGGACATGGCCAAACTGCAGGAACGAATCACAAGTACGAAAAGCGGGTCCATCACGTCGATACAGGCGGTGTACGTTCCGGCCGACGATATTACCGATCCCGCCCCGGCAACAACATTTGCCCACCTCGACGCAACGGTGGAACTCTCCCGGCAAATGGCGACAAAGGCTCTTTATCCTGCGGCCGATCCCCTTAAATCCAACTCCAAACTCCTCGACCCCTCCATACTTGATGAAGAACACGTTGAAGTCGCCAATGAAGTCGTTGAAATTCTTCAGCGATACGAGGACCTGCAGGACATTATCGCCATTCTCGGTATGGAGGAGCTTTCCGAAGAGGACAAAACCATTGTGAACCGGGCACGTCGTCTTCAGAACTTCCTCACGCAACCCTTTCACGTCGCCGAACAATTTACGGGCATCCCGGGTGCCTACGTGGAATTAGAGGACACAATCCAGGGATTTAAGGAAATCGTGAACGGGGAGCACGATGACCTGCCCGAACAGGCCTTTTACATGGTTGGAGGCATTGACGACGTCATTCAGAAAGCCGAAGAAGAAGAGTAATTATGTCCATGATTACGCTGGAAATTGTCACACCGGAGGAGGAAATCTTTTCCGGAGAAATCTACTCCCTTCGTGTTCCGGCACATGAGGGAAATCTGGGAATTCTTCCCGGTCACGCTCCGATGCTCTGCTCGCTGAAACCCGGTACCATTCGCATTCGAGAGTCCGAGGAGGATCAGGAGCCTCTCCTGCTTTCCACAACGGGCGGATTTCTCGAGGTCGGCCCGGAGCGAACTGTTATTCTTGCCGACGCAGCGGAGAAACCAGATACCCTGGATATCGAACGGGCGAGGAAGGCTTATATACGGGCGTTCAAACGGCTTTATTCACCGGAAAAAACCGAGGAAGAGGTAAACAGAAAACGTGCCGAAAAAGCACTTGAGAGAGCTCGGGCAAGACTGGAAACCGCACAGGAGGCCGGCAAAGACGCGGAGATACCGGACCTCGTACAATCCTGACGGGCTTTATTTCTCCACCCAGATTACATCCAGATTGCGACACGCCGTCTCAAGGTTGAGGTGACCTGATATGCTGGGGGTTGTACGTCCGCCGTCCCCTGTAACGAATTCTTTGATGTAGGTTCCGGCCTCCGCCTCCACTTCCACCACCAGTTCCTGCTTTTCCTTCCTCTCCCCGCTTATTCGGTAAATTTCACGTTCCCGAACCTGGTCGGACCGGCTCTGCTGAACACGGAAGGGCGTCCGCTGAGAAATCGTGCCTTCCAGGTCCGACAGAGAGGCAACCCGTTCTTCCGAAACGGGATCCGACGTCTCCACAACGGCCCGATACCGTTTCCGAGCACGCTTTTCCTTGATTTCCTGCACACGGTCCTGCCGTACGATCTCGAGATCATGTATTTCTACTTTTTCCTGTTCTTCGTGAACGCGTTCTCGCAATTCCTCCAGGGGCAAATCCCGACGACGCGGCCGTTTTAATTCCAGCACAAACTCCCGCTTCCCCAGACAGCGAACATCGACGTCTTCCCGGCCTCCTCCATGAAACACACCCTCCTCTGCATCCGCGGCCTTAAGAAAGGGTTCTTTTATGATGCCCGCGACCGAACCGTCGTATCGGGACCCGGTATTACCACAGGACTCACAGCCATCCCCACGACATTCCGGACAATGAAAATAGGTCTGGGGTAAATTTCTCGTGTATTTGTTGTAGGTGCCGTAGACATAGATCGAACGAACATCCAGCTCCACAGTTTCCTCCCCAACATCCAGGATGGCCACCACGTCCGGCTGCTCAAACGAAACGGTCGACGATAAACGACGGGACAATTCCTTCCCCACCCGCCGCTTGCACTCGGATTTCATGGAATCGGCCGCAGGAACGCCGTGCTCTTCCCGAAATCGCTGTTCTCGATCCTCAAGCTCCTCCGGCATTCGAACACCAATTAAAAACGTCTCAAATTCGAATGGGGATAGCGCCTCCTGGACAAGCCCAATGTATCGAGGGAACCGTGGAAAGAGATCGCCGCAGAGATCGCATGAATCAACCGTCAGGCCCCCGGTTTCCGGCATTCGTTCGGGGTGAAACGCCTCCGGGGAAAGATCCCCGGACATCCTCACCAGTCGGCCCCTTGCCTCATTCTCAATTCCTTCGCCAAAATCTGCAAATTGCCGACCAAGACAGGCGTCACAGAGGTGCTGTTTCTGAAGAGAGACCATTCGTTTCTCTATGGATGCTGCCGCAGGTTCATTCATGATCAATTGTCGAAAACATTCTTTTTACCTGAGATAAATCTATTGTCCCGGAGTCGGTTTCCGGCAACCTTTGCATAATGCGAAACGACCGGGGCCTCCGATGCGAGGACAGGTGGTTCGAGCAGAACTCTTCAAGCGCATCTTGAGAAACGGTCCCCGTAGTTTCCACGGCCGCCACCACACGCTCGCCCCACCTTTTATCTTCAACACCAACAACGCATGCCCGGTCAATGGCCTGATGACTCTCGAGAACATGTTCCACGGCGACCGGATCCACGTTTTCCCCACCCGTCACAATCCGACGATTGATTCGCCCCGTTACTTTTAGCCGTCCTTCCTCGTCCAGCCCCCCCTGGTCTCCCGTCCAGAATTGATTTCCGCGAAACTGATGTCTTTCTTTATCGCCGTTCCCATAGTACCCCTCGGCGACGATTGGTCCCTCTACCACAATTTCCCCTTCTCCTCCGGGCGGAACCACTGCCCCGTCCTCATCCCGTATCGTCACCGATGCAAATCGAATCGGACGCCCCGTTGTTTCCGGATGTTCTGTTGCTTCGCCCGGACGAGCCGTCGCCACCTGTGAGGTCGTTTCCGTCGTGCCATACGTCGGACAGACGGGAATCCCACGTTTGACGGCCGAACGGACCAGATCGGGAGACGCGGCAGCACCGCCGAGAAGAGCGAACCGAAGGGAATCTCCCCAGCTGTTTTCTTCCCCGGAAAGAATTTCGCGAAGCATGACCGGCACGAGGGATATCGCCGTGGGCTCAAACCGCTCCACCAGCCGGGGAATATCAGCCGGATCGGGGGAAACCGGTATTACGGTTGTGCCATAAAGAATGGACCGAAGAACAGGCGCCAGTCCTCCCATATGGTGAAGGGGCAACGGGCTCAACCAGCGATCTCCTTTATGCGCACCCAGCCGGAGGGCGGAGCCAAACGCACTCATTTCGATGTTTCGATCCGACAACACAACCGGTTTGGGGGTTCCCGAGGTCCCGGACGTAAACATCATCAAACTGCCGGGGCAGCGATCTCTCTTCTTCTGACCCGGGAAGGACCCGTCCGGTTCAAAAGAAACCGTTCCTCTTTTCATCCGAACTCTTACCAATACCCGGTCGGAGAGCGAATTCAATAATGCCTTATCTTCATTCCCTGCCTCTTCACCCAAAAAAAGCACATCGATGCCGCCCCGGTGAATCATCTGTTCCACTTCATCCGTCGTCCCGTGAGCCGGAAGCGGCACGGGACAGGCCCCAAGCCCAAGAATCCCGAGAAGAACCCGAACAAACAGTTCTCTGTTCTCGATCAACATCCCCGCATGATGACCTTCGCGGAGTCCACTTTCATGAAGCCGGGCAGAAAGTTTACCGGTCTCCCGAAGAAGCCGTCCGTACGTCAGCCGTTGATGACCCGGCAACAGAACGGCCTCCTGTTCCGGGGGCACAGATTGCAATCGCTTGTTTATGTTCAACCTACCCCCCGAATCATTACGTTCAAATGAGCATTACTTATCATAGGGTATCGTCTGCAATGCACAGCGGAGAAACGCACAATATCCTGTCATTTTACCGTAGAATCTGCTAATATTGAACGGTCGAATCCATGGGCCGTATTTCCGAATCTGACAATAATTCGTTTCCGTCGTTCCGGACGAGAAAACCTCTTCGTCAACAGGCACTCATGAACATCACGAATTCCCCCACCAAAAACCAAACCGCACTCACGGAGAACATTGCCTTCTCCCGGTCACGTTATTACGGACGAATCCAAAAAACATCCGGGGCTTTTCTACTGATCCTTGTCCTCCTTCTCCTGCCCTGTACAGATCTGAACGCTCAGGAGAAGGAGGGGGATGGACTGACCGAACCGCTGCAATACAATCTTGAAGAAGGCACCGTCACCAGAGAAAAAATTTCTCGTGTATCAAAATTGCACGGAAAAGTGGTCGGAGGAAGCAGAGCCCACGAGGCCATGGGAAAAATTCGACTGAAATTGCAGGAAAACGTGACGGCGATTTCGAAAATTAAAAACATTTCGGATGAAGGGATCACCACCATCAAAATTGTTTTTAAAAAGTTTCAAAACCAGTACAAATCGCCCATATCCAACTTTTCGTACGATTCCCGGAGCGGGGGCTCCTACCAACCGGCATTTGACAAATTAACCGGAAATCCCTTTGAGGTTAAAATAAACTCGGGAGGCGAAATAAAAGAAACGAACAAGCTTGAAGGAACACTGAGAAAAGCTCGGCAGAAGGTCCAGAAAACCAGAATTTCCGGATACGTGAAAAACCTATTGCGGAAAGATCATATTCTGTCCCTCATAAAACCCGCCTGGATCCC
Organism: uncultured Planctomycetia bacterium; assembly: GCA_964580675.1. Lineage (GTDB taxonomy): Bacteria > Planctomycetota > MHYJ01 > CAYXQY01 > CAYXQY01 > CAZOLI01. The sequence goes on along the minus strand of CAZOLI010000027.1, from coordinate 7,825 downwards.
TCTTCCTGAATCTCCCGTAAAATCCGGAAAGGGCTGGAACGTCAAACTAAAATCCGCCCCGTTTGCGGATTTTGATCGTGTCAACGTCACCACTCGATTAACCCTCAAAGGAACCACGACAAAGAACAATAAAAAGATCGGGCGGTTCAATAACAGGAACAGCCTGGAATACACCCGCAAAAACGTGGAGTTTCAGAAGAAAAACGAGAACGAGCAAAAGGGAAACACATTTATCCTGTCCGAATCCGGCTATCCCCTTCGATTATCCCTTGCCGCAGAGGACGACTACAAAATCACCAGTGGAGACGGTGGGAAGGGCACATATCAATTCTCGTTAGACGTCAAACGAACGGTAAAGTAACTCGCCCCTTCAGAGAACCCGTTCCGGGACACCGATTCTCTCACGGGTGATCGGGAGGTGGATGAAAGCAAAAAGCAAAGAGGGGGCCGTCTTGCTCAGCGGAAAGCGCGGAGAGACAACGGGAGTAGATAGGAGCGAACAACAGAAGCTGCGTAAAAAAGCGGAGGGATCAGAGAAAGCTCCGCAGGTCTTCGAGTGACTGAATGTTCATGGTTTCCGCCTCCCGATTGACCTTTTTGGCAAGACCGGACAGTACCCGTCCCGGACCCACTTCGAGGTATGACTGCACGTCCATCTCGGTCAGGGTTTGTAGTGTTGGTTCCCAGAGGACGGGAGACGTGACCTGTTCGGCAAGTGAGTTTCGAATCTCATCGGGATCACTCACCTGTTTCCCGGTCGTGTTGGTGACGACGGGAATTTCGGGGGAGCGGATTTCCACGTCTTCCAGTGCTTCCCGGAGTTTTTCGGACGCCGGCTCCATGAGAGGGGAGTGAAACGCCCCCGCCACATCAAGGGAGATGGTTCGCTTTGCACCATGGTCCTCCGCAATCTCCTGTGCTTTCTCCAGGGCCTCCAGATCTCCACTAATCACAATCTGGCGGGCGGAATTTACGTTCGCAATTGAGATCACGCCATGCTCGGAGGCTTCCTCAACCACCTCTTCAGCTTCGTCCCGCGTCAGACCGAGCACGGAAACCATGCCGCTTGGTTTGCGGTCGCAATCCTCCTGCATGGCCTCGGCTCGAACCTGCACCACCCGGAGGGCATCCTCAAACCGAATGGCACCGGCGGCAACGAGAGAGGAGTATTCACCGAGGGAAAGACCGGCTACGGCCACTGGTTCGAGCGGGCTCTCCAGTTCTTCCTGAAGAACACGGTAAAATGCTATACTCGTTACAAGAATTCCGGGTTGACTGTGGCGGGTCTCCGTCAGGGTCTCCTCCGGGCCTTCAAAGCAAATCTCGGAGATGGAATAGTCCAGAACATCATCCGCCCGGTTAAACGTCCGTTTGGCGAGGGGTTCTTCCCGGTACAGGTCTTCTCCCATGCCCACTTCCTGCGCTCCCTGTCCCGGAAACTGAACCGCAAGATGTTCGTCGTTAATGGTCATCTTTTACCACCGCAGCAAAATGGTTCCCCATGTCAACCCCGCGCCCACGGCCGTCAGAACAACGTAATCACCTTCCTCCAGGTCGTTCTCATCGAGGGCTTCGTCCAGGGCGAGGGGAATGCTCGCGCCAGAGGTATTGCCGTACCTCTGCAGATTCGAGTACATCCGGTCCTCCGGATAATCCAGCCGGTCACAGACCGAGTCCAGGATGCGCTGGTTCACCTGGTGCGGAACAACGAGGCGAATATCAGCAACGTCAATCCCTCCCGCTTCCGCCGCTTCCTCAATCATTTCCGCCATGGTCGGCACCGCAAATTTAAAGACTTTACGTCCCTCCATCCGCATATAATGCTTTCGGTTTCGGACGGATTCGACGGAGGCGGGCATGCGTGATCCTCCACCGGGAACAACCATTAATTCTTCCTCGTCTCCTCTTGCATACATGTTCGTGTACTCCACACGACGACGACCGTTCCCGGGTCCCAGAACCGTCGCTCCGGCTCCGTCGCCAAAAAGAATGCACATGGACCGATCCTGATAATCCGTGATCGTACTTAGAACCTCCGCCCCAACGACAAGCACCCGATCCGAAAACCCGGAACTGACGAGACTCCAGCCGGAGGTAAAAGCATAAATAAAGCCGGAACAGGCTGCGGACACATCGAAGGCTCCCGCCCCGGTCGCACCGAGCTTCCGCTGCAAATGGCAGGCCGCGGAGGGAAAAATATTGTCCGGTGTGATTGTACCAACCACAATGGCGCCCAGATCCTCCGGTGCCACATTCGCCTCCTCAAGGGCCTCGCGTGCCGCTTCCTCGGCAAGATCCGACGTGGCCGTCCCGTTTGTGGCAATCCGTCGCTCCCGTATACCGGTTCGCTTCCGGATCCATTCATCCGACGTATCCACCATCTTTTCCAGGTCGTGGTTGGTCAGAGTGTTCGCCGGAACCGACGAGCCGGTCCCGAGAATTGACGCAGAATTATTTTTGCTCATTCGTCAGATACAAAAAAATTGCGGAAAAATCTCATCGGTGCAGATGTTTATGGAAGTGGCATCGTCCTCCGGGGACTCCCCAGGATTTAGACCTGCTCAATTTCCTGAACAATTCGGTCGTTAATTTGCATTCGGTAAAATTGGGAGGCGACCTGAATAGCATTTCGTATGGACTTTCGACCGGAACGACCGTGACAGATGATGCAGACCCCGTTTAGCCCGAGTAGTGGAGCTCCTCCCTGCTCGGTGTAATCCAGGCGTTTCTTGAGCTGACCGATTAATTTGTTTACGAATTTCCCCTTCTTCCCGGTCTGTTTACCCGTATTCCCGGCAAGGAATTCCTCCCTGAACAGGTCAATAATTGAAGCCGAAAATCCTTCCAGCGTTTTTAACAGTACATTGCCCAGAAATCCTTCCGTAACAACCACGTCAAGTTCGCCCGAAAATATAGCCTGTCCCTCGCAGTTTCCCGCAAAATTCAGGGTAGAATCCTCAAACAGGGGAAACGTATTTTTCAGGAGGTCGGTGCCTTTCTCCCGTTCCTCACCGATGTTTAATAAACCAACCCGCGGATTATCTACACCGTCAATTTCCTCCCTGTAAACGGAGGCCATGACCCCGTACTGCAGGAGGTGTTCCGGTTTACAATAAATATTGGCCCCAACGTCAACGAGAAGGGTGTGTCCTTCCAGATTGGGAAGCGGTATGGCGATGCCCGGTCGGTCAATACCCCCTAGCAATCCAATTTTCAACGACGCAGCTGAGACGGTGGCGCCCGTATTCCCAGCACTTAAAATGGCATCCGCTTCGCCGCGACTGACTGTTTCCACGGCGACGTTTATGGAGGATTCTTCCTTTTGCCGGATACTTTCGGCCGCGTCCTCGTCCATTTCTATTTCCTGCGGTGCGTGGACGACCCGTATCCGGTCCTGATCGTAATCCATAGAGGCCAGCAACTCGTTGATCTCCTCTTTGTCACCGGCCAGCAAAACCGTTAAATCATCCTGCTCTTTCACCGAGTTGACGGCGCCCCTGACGACCTCCTCCGGTGCGCTGTCACCACCCATTGCGTCAATTGCAATTTTCATCGTTCTACCCAGCTCCTCTAGCTCTACCGGAATTGACGAACGCAAACGAAATCTGGCGTGTTATGTTTGGGTTTTCCCGGAGACCATTACTCCACTTCAACCACTTCTTCTCCATCGTAATGACCGCAGTTTCCACAAATTCTATGAGGCTTCCGCACGTGATTACACTGTGGACACCGGGACATTCCGGGAAGATTGTGACCCCGGAAAAATTCGCCTTTGTCCTTGTCCGATTTCGTCCACTCCATAATCTGGCGGTATCGAATGCCCACGTTATCGTGGGTTTGCCGCTTGTTCTGCCGTTGTTTTGACGTTCTCTTCTTTGGTACAGCCATGACAAACTCCTCCAAACAAAACAGGTTCAAACCGTTCCTGATCATTCATCATGATCAAATATTGTTTGCAGCGGAGGGTGCAGGATTCGAACCTGCGGAACCCCGCTAGGGTTCAGCGGTTTTCAAAACCGCCGCCTTCGACCACTCGGCCAACCCTCCATTTTCGTCAAACGTTCTTGACTTTCTCCAGCACCGTCTCTTCAACGAAAATCGGGGAATCCATGGTAATGGCCAGGGCGATCGAATCAGAAGGTCTGGCATCCACTTCCACCTCTTCACCATTCCGGGAGATGACCAGCTTGGCCAAAAATGTGTTATCCCGCAGATCCGTTACAACGATACGCTCAAGCCCCACTTCAAGTCCATTTAGAATATTCGAAATGAGATCGTGCGTCAGCGGGCGCTGATTCTCGATGTTTCGAATTTTCTGGTCAATGGCCGCGGCTTCAAAAATGCCAATGACGATCGGAAACATCCGGCTTCCGTTGATCTCTTTCAGAAAAATGACCTGGGACTGAGACTGTTCATTGATGATGACCCGGGCCAGTTCCATACGTACCATGATCCTGTCACAGTAACCGATACATTAATAATCCTTATTCTACACGTCGCCCCTGACAATTGCAACAAATATATGCCGATAAAGGGGGGATCAGGGGACTTCCTCAAACATCTGTGGATGGAAGAAAGATTGTAGGCATACCGGTCCTTAATTCCAAATCCGGGGCTCACGAAGGGATATGACGGGAGGAAATCCCCATGAACAAAAATGCGTTGGTTCCGGTCCTGATCACGCCCACGGGATTTCGAAACAACCATTAATTCCTGTTAAAATAGGAGGCAGATGCACGTAAATAACCCGGTGGCGGGGGAATTTTTTTCCCCATGCCCGACACCGGTGGAACCCCATCTTTCATGAATGTTCCCGTTGACTTTGAGATTTACAGGAGGTGTTGTTCATGGGATTAAAAGAATTCTTCTTCCCCGAGTATGCGGAAGCACAAAACCTCAAGAAAGTGTCACGGCAGATGGCCCGGAAATCCAGAACGGGCAGACGCGCATCCAAAAAAGCAAGTGAAGCCCAGAAAGAACTCGAAAACATGGAGGAGGATCTGGGATTTCTCGCCCTCGTACTGATGTCCCTCTTTAACAGACTGGTCGAAAAAGACATTATCAGCCGTGACGAGGTGCGTGATCAACTGTCAGAAATTGATTCCCTCGACGGGGTCGAAGACGGAAAACTCGACCTGGATATGGTTCGGGGAGCCATGGGCATGGCCCGGGATGAAGACGGAGAAGACGACGAGGATTCGGGTCGAAAAGGTCCCTCCCGAAGACGGCGGAACATATAACGGAATAATTGCCGGAAACATCAATATTACGGGTTTTTGGCGTCAGAACCTCCCCTCCGGCCCCGATCGATTAACAGAAGATCCGCAAACACGATGGACGCACACGCCCGGATTACGGGTACGGCACGGGGAACAATACAGGGATCGTGACGTCCCTTGATTTCCAGCGTGGTTTCCTCCATCTTCTTCAGGTCCACCGTTCGCTGTTCGGCAGGAATGCTGGAGGTGGGTTTCACAACCGAACGGAACACCACCGGCATTCCGGTGGTTAATCCACCAAGAACCCCACCGGCGTTGTTCGTTTCCGTTATAACTTCACCATCCTGAATTCGAAACGGATCATTGTGTTCTTTGCCGGTCATGTTTGCCGCAGCAAACCCCGCGCCGAATTCGATTCCCTTCACGGCGGGAACGGCCATGCACAGGTGAGATAACCTTGCGTCCGCACGCCCGAAAAACACTTCCCCGATCCCTCCGGGAATCCCTTTTACAACTCCCTCCACGATTCCACCAAGGCTATTCAGGTTTTTCCGGGCCGTATTGATGGCTTCCACCATCTCCTGCGCCGTGTCCTCCTCCGCACAGAGGACCTCATTGTTCAGTTCGCCCTCCGAAAGGTTCTCCGGTTCCACATCACTGACCTCAAGATCCCCTATTTTTACGGTATGGGCGATGGTGGAAATGCCTTCTTCCTCAAGAATTTGTTCGGCAAGTGCTCCCGCAATAACAAGAGGAGCGGTTAATCGTCCCGAAAAGTGAGCCCCGCCGCGCCAGTCCCTCGATTCCCCGTATTTTAAATACGCCGTATAATCCGCGTGCCCCGGTCTCGGGGTGTGCATTCGATCACGATAGTGGTCTGATTTAACGTCCTCGTTTCGAATCAGAAAGGTTATTGGCGAGCCAGTGGCTTTTCCATCAAGAACGCCGGAGTACGCCTCCGGTTGATCCGATTCCCTCCGCTGCGAAACGATCTTCGACGTACCGGGTTTTCGCTGATCCAGCCGTTTCTGTACCCGTGATACATCAACTTCCTTCCCCGGGGGATAACCCTCCACCGTTACCCCGATCCCCTGACCATGGGACTCGCCAAATATCGTTACTCGAAATACTTCACCGAAACTGTTCATGGCTCTTCTCCTGCCGTGACCCACTAAAACCGATACGTTCTACCTGAATTAAGACATTTTAATTGCACGGGGGGACGGGATAAAATAGGGGTTGTTTGGGGATTGTCAACGAAAACCAGACCATCCTGCGGAATGTTTTGCTTTCCGGGTGCTTATTGTTGCATATCCCCGGCGTCCCCTTACAATCATCTCCAGAACGAAAACGAAAATCGCCCGAACATTCGCCGACGAATTGGTCACGCATAAAAACATGCCAGCCGGAGATCTGCCAGAATCAGCGGATGTCGTTGTCGCCGGAGCAGGTATAACCGGTGCTTCCAGCCTGTATCACATCGTGCGTGATTCCGATCTTGACGTCCTCTGTATAGATGCAAAAGGGGCAAATTATGGCAGCACAGCCCGGAGTGCCGCCGCGTTCCGCCACCAGTTCAGCAGCCGGGTGAACGTTGAAATGTCCCTATTCAGCGGTCAGTTTTATAATCGATTCCACGAGGAGTTCGATACCGAGGAACTGTTTGTGCAGAACGGATACCTGTTTATGTATTCCCGGGAGGACGCCCTCGAGAAAGCAGCGAGGAACGTGAAATTTCAGCAGGAGATGGGGGTGGATCGAGTGGAGGTACTGGAACCTGAAAAGGTCCGGGAAAAGTTTCCCCATATCGAGGGTCCGGATCTTGCCGGCGCGACCTGGTGTCCGGACGATGGATTTATACGACCCGAACTGGCCTCCCGCGAAATGATCAATGCCGCCTTTCGCCACGAAAATACGTCACTGGAACAGAAATGCAAAGTAACGGACGTGATCACGGAAAACGGTTCCGTTACGGCCGTTCAGGTCAACGGAGATCATACTGTTGAAACCGGGACACTTGTAAACGCCACAGGCGCCTGGTGCAATCAGATCGCCAAATGCGTGGACGCCCCACTTCCCGTGGCCCCTGTAAAACGCTACCTATACTTTACCAATCAGTTTGAGGATCGAGACGTTACCTGGTTTCCACTTCACGTCATCAATCTGGGCCCATACTTCCGTCCCGAACACAACGGACTGATGATGGGATGGGATCAAAAACCAAAAAAACCCGAGTCCTTTGCGGCATACTGGGACGCAAACCCGGACCACGAAGACATGTATGTTGATCAGGATCGGATTCAAAAAGGATTCGGACTGGGGATCGATGGGTACGGCTACGAACTCCTCGCCGAAGCCGCGGAGTGGGTTCCCTTTTTGAATGAATCGGGTCTCGAAAACAACAGTTCCGGATACTATCAGATCACGCCGGACGAAAAAGCCATCATCGATCAGGATCCGCGCGTCGAAAATCTCATTCACGCCGTTGGGTTTTCGGGACATGGGGTGATGCATGCTCCCGCCACCGGTCGGGCTGTGGCCGACCTTGTGCTGGACCGGGATCCCAAATTCAACCTCGATGCCCTCGAGCTGGATTCCCTGCTGGA
>CAZOLI010000026.1:0-43558 GCA_964580675.1 uncultured Planctomycetia bacterium | reverse complement strand
GTTTCCTGATCGGCCTGGCCGTTCAATTTGTGTTGTCCTCACCCGGAGTGGGAAAAACGCTTGAACTGTTTCTGGTGACCGGTTTGATTGGATCGTTCACAACGTACTCCACGTTTGGATACGAGCTGATCTCACTTCTGGAAGAAGGCGAGTACATTTCGTTATTCATCTACGCAGGAATTCACCTCGTGGTGGGACTTTTATTTGTTGTGGCCGGTCTTTGGGTGGGATCATCTCTGATTTCGGGCTAGCTAACCCCGTCATGTTCACGGGAATAAGAATAGTCCTCCTTCGGATTTTCGACATCCACGCCCCCATCGGCCTGCAGGTTCCCCACGATGGCGTACCTCAACAGGCCCGGGCCATTACGGACAGGGATCGAACCGGTCACCACCGGGCCGGTTTTTTATGGAACAATTGATTCCGTTGATCACGTTACAAATTACGGATTCCTGTTGACGAATCAATTGGACCCGGTTTTTCCTGATCATTATGGACAGCGAAAAAACAATCGCGTTTGTCTGCGTGCAGAACGCCGGGCGAAGCCAGATGGCAACGGTGTTTGCCGAGCGCGAAAAACAGAAACGCGACCTGAACGTCCGGATATTAACCGGAGGAACCGATCCGGCCGACCACGTTCATCCGGAAGTTATCGAGGTGATGAAAGAAGCGAACGTGGACCTCTCAAACCGTACGCCCCGTGAAATCACACCCGGTGACATCGAGAACGCCGATGTCGTTATCACGATGGGCTGTTCGGCGAAGAACGTCTGCCCGGCAACTTGGGCTGGAGACAGCCGGGACTGGGACCTTGACGATCCGGACGGACAGGACCTGGAAGCGGTTCGGTCCACGCGTAATGAAATTCGCCGCCGGGTCAGCGAACTGTTCGATGAAATAGACCGGTAACCTCCCGTCGATATCCGAACGTTGTTTTGATTTATTGAAACGAAAGAGAAACGGATGAGCACGTTTGAAAACGCTACCTCCACCGGCGAAGACGATGTGGCGTCCTGTGGCGATCCCGGCAGTATGAGTTTTCTGGACCGATATCTGACGATCTGGATTTTTATCGCCATGGGGGTTGGTGTATCGCTGGGGTCGATTGCACCGGGGATCACGGAACCCATCAAGAATTTGCACCTTGTGGAAATCGGATTAATTTTGATGATGTACCCGCCGCTGGCGAAGGTCAATTACCGTGAGCTTCCCCGGGTGTTCAGCAATGGACGGGTGCTCGGGTTAAGCCTGTTTCAGAACTGGTTACTCGGACCGGTACTTATGTTTTTGCTTGCCCTGCTTTTCTTTGGCGGTGTGCTGCCGGGTGTCCCGCCCCGCCCGGAATATTTCCTGGGGCTGGTGTTTATCGGGATGGCCCGGTGTATTGCCATGGTGCTGGTCTGGAACGACCTTGCGGAAGGGTCGCCGGAATACGCTGCGGGGCTGGTGGCGTTTAATAGCGTGTTTCAAATATTTACGTATGGTGTTTACATCTGGTTTTTTGCCCTTGTTCTTCCGCCCCTGTTCGGCCTGGAGGAACTCGTGCTGGGCATTGAGGCATTTGACATTACGCCGGCACAGGTGTTTTGGGCGCTGGCCATTTTCCTCGGACTGCCCTTTGCCGGGGGCATCGCGTCCCGCGAGATCGGTACATGGGTGAAGGGCAAAACATGGTACGAAGAGGTGTTCGAACCCACCATCAGCCCGCTGACACTGGGGGCACTGCTGTTTACCGTGATCGTCATGTTCGCCACCCAGGGAGAAACCATTATGGCCCAACCGGCGGACGTGCTGCTGCTGGCGGTTCCACTCACACTGTATTTCGTGATCATGTTCCTGCTCAGTTTCTGGATGGGAAAACAGGTGGGCGCGGACTATCCCACAACGACGGCCATCGGGTTTACCGCTGCAAGCAATAATTTCGAACTGGCCATCGCGGTGTCCGTCGCGGTCTTTGGCGTCGGTTCACAGGTTGCCTTCTCCACGGTGGTCGGCCCGCTTATTGAAGTACCCGTTCTGCTGGGTCTGGTTTACGTGGCCCTTTATTTTCAGCAACAGCTCGGCTGGGCAGACGCTGAACCCGAAACGACCGCGGAGTAACCGGAAACCGATGACACCATCCGGCGACGGATATTACCAGCGGGGTCGGGGTCCGACCGGATGTGGATCTGGTTGGGGGAGGAAGACGTTATGGGTTCGGTGGAGATCAGGATTTTTTGTGTCCTGTAATTTCCCGTGCACACACGGGGGAAGCCGTGGTTCATGTAAACGGTGTCTCTTCGTTTTGTTTTGCGAAGGCCGGATGCCTTCGTTCCAATTGGAATACCATTTCCTCCCGAATGCGCACGGAAGTGCCCCTGCTTTCACAATCTCCATTTTATCGTTTCGTATTTGCTTTTTTTTTGCGAAGCCAAGGATGTTGTTATAGTTGTGAAAAATCATTGAACGGGTAATTTTTGTCCTGGGTTTTTCCCGGCACCCCCGGGGGAAGTCGTGGGTTCATGTGGAATGTACATGGTGTCTCTTCGATTCAGAGGAGGTGTAGGTATGAAAAATATTTCTGGTTGTAATATGATCATTGTATATTGATTAACATTTTGTTCGGAATTCACTTCCGGCAAATAGCGGTGCGGGAGATTCTTATTAAAAAGAGAATTGAACGTTTGTCCTCCTTCGAAATTCGGTTGCGGAACGGGAAATGGAAATAAATATTGAGGCACTGTTCCCCTACCTCGTCGCCATGGGTCTGGGGATGTTGATCGGTCTTGAGCGGGAACGGCGCCAGGAAGAGGAAATATTCGCGGGAATTCGGACGTTTCCCCTTATCGCTCTTCTCGGGGCGCTGGTACAGGACCAATTTCCCGATCTTCACATCCCGGCCCTTGCGGTTATCGGGGTTCTCATTTCCATCTCCTATTACGGGAAATGGAGAGAAAAAGGGGAAGTCGGTACCACTTCATCGGTAACCGCGATACTGATTTACTTCTTCGGGGCTCTCACCACGCTCTCCTCGGAAGCATTGATACTGTCGGTTGTGTTTTCGACCGTCACGTTGTTTCTCCTGACGTTGAAAGAACCGCTACACCGTTTCGCGGACACGGTGGATACCGATGAAATGATAGCGACGTTAAAGTTTGCACTCATCACGCTCGTTGTCCTGCCCCTGCTGCCGAATGAAGACCTATCGGTGCTCGGGGGACTTAATCCGCAGTACATCTGGTTGATGGTGGTACTGGTGTCCGGAATCGGGTTCAGCGCTTACCTGTTATCTAAGAAATTGGGAGCAAATATTGGAATTGGACTTACCGGGTTCCTGGGAGGATTTATCTCATCCACCGCCACCTCGGTATCCATGGCGCAGCAGAGTTCCAGTGAAAATAAGCTTTCCCCCATCTGCAGTTTCGCCATTATCCTTGCCTCGATTACCATGTTCCCCCGGGTTCTGGTTGAGATTTCCGTGGCCAACCCGGGCCTTCTGAAGAGTCTCGTTCTTCCGGTTGGAGCCATGTTTACCGTGGGCCTTCTTCCTCTTGTATACCTTTTTTATTCAATCACAAGTGAAACGGCCCGGCCGGAGGAACCCGAACTGGACAATCCCTTTCAGATCAAACAGGCCCTTCTTTTCGGGGCTTTTTTCGCACTAATTCTGCTGCTTGCAGACTATGCCAATTCCCGGTTCGGCAACCGGGGCATGTACGTAACCGCTCTGATTTCGGGACTGATGGACGTGGATGCGATTACGTTATCCATTGCAAAAATGGAGGCGGAGGAAGAGGTGTCGTCCCTGGTTGCTCGAAATGGAATTATTATCGGCTGCATTACAAACACGGGAATCAAGATCATTATTAGCTGGTTGTTTGGGACCAGAAAGGTGGGTTTGTACGTGACCCTCAGTTTGCTTCTGTCGATGGCCACCGGGGGCATCTGGTTAATCTGGCTGTAAATATTGTGTTCGAAATATACCGTTGGTGGTGAATCGTTATTCCCGATAATTCCTCTCGGAATTTTTGGTTATCCAGCCTTGTTAGACACTCCCTGGACCAGATCCTCCAAAGAAGTTGTCAGTGAATTATCGTCGGACCGGGAGCATGGACTGTCCGAGAAGGAGGCCCGGGAACGCCGTGACCGGTTCGGCAAAAACAGGCTTCGTGAATCGAAAACGAGGACCTGGCTGGAAATTCTGTGGGAGCAGATGAAGAGCCTGATTGTTCTTCTTCTTGTGGTGGCCGCGGCGGTTGCGTTTCTTTTTGGGGAAATCATCGAGGGCTGGGCCATCCTGGTCGTCGTTGTCATCAATGGAATGATCGGGTTCTTCACCGAACTCCGGGCCGTGCAGTCCATGGAATCCCTCCGGGAGCTTGGCGGGGTAACCTCGATGGTTCTTCGGGACGGGGATATGAAAGAAGTACCGGCCGAGGAGTTGGTTCCCGGTGACATCGTGAAGCTCAGTGAGGGAAACCTGGTAACAGCGGACGTCCGGGTGGTAACCTCCAGCAACCTGCAGGTCGACGAATCCGCCCTGACCGGCGAATCCGTGGCGGTGGAGAAAACGGAAAACCCCGTTCCGGAGGACACACCACTTGCTGAACGAACGTCCATGGTATACAAGGGAACCTTCCTGACGAGGGGGGAAGGTTTCGGTGTGGTGGTTTCCACGGGAATGGAAACCGAACTCGGGGAAATTACCATGCTCGTTGACGAAGCCGAAGCCGAGCAGACCCCCCTCGAAAAACGGCTGGACGCCCTGGGACGGAAATTGGTCTGGCTGGTACTGGGGATCGCTTTTATTGTATCCCTGGCCGGCATCACCACAGGACGGGATCTGTTTCTCATGATCGAAACGGGCATTGCCCTTGCCGTGGCTGCCGTGCCGGAGGGACTTCCGATCGTGGCCACCATCGCCCTGGCAAGGGGAATGTGGCGGATGGCGGAAAAAAACGCTCTCATCAACCGGCTGTCGGCCGTGGAAACCCTCGGATCCACCACCGTTATTTTTACCGACAAGACCGGCACACTCACGGAAAACAAAATGAACATTCGAACCCTTGCCACCGGGGGGACTGGCGAAACCGGCCGCGACTGGTCGTCGCTGAAGGATGAGGAACTCCCGGAGAACATCCGGGACCTGCTGAAAATCGGTGCGCTGTGTAATAACGCGTCCTACACCGAATCGGACGACGGCGGGGAAAAACTCGTCGGCGATCCGATGGAACAGGCTCTGCTGAAAGGGGCCGAACAGTACGGGATGCCCCGTGATGAACTTCTGGCCAAATATCCGGAGGAACGGGAAGAGTCCTTCTCAACGGAAACGAAGATGATGGGAACCTTTCACCGTAGCAATGGGACGTTCTACGTGGCCGTGAAAGGAGCCCCCGAGGAAGTTCTCTCCCACTGCAATTATATTCGGGAGAACGGGGAAACCCGGGAAATGACCGAGGAGGACCGAACGATCTGGGAAAATCGAAATCGAGAACTTGCCGGCAATGGGCTTCGAATGCTTGCCTTCGCCGATCGAACCGCGGAGACGGCGGACGAGAATCCGTACAACGATCTCGTGTTTCAGGGGTTCATCGGCTTCATCGATCCGCCAAGGGCGGATGTTCGGGAGGCCATAAAGAAATGCAAACGGGCCGGCGTCCGGGTTATCATGGTCACCGGCGACATGGCGGAAACAGCGAAGAACATTGGTGGGGAGGTGGGGATTGGAGGGAACGGGGAGGTCTCCGTCCGCGAGGGAACAGAACTGGATCGGATCAAATCTGCCGGAGAGGCCGAGAAGAGAGAACTGCGGGAGGTTTCCATTTATTCCCGGGTGTCCCCCAAACAGAAATTGCAGCTCGTGGATCTGCACCAGGAGAACGGAGAAATCGTTGGCATGACCGGTGACGGCGTAAACGACGCCCCCGCACTCAAAAAAGCGGACATCGGCATTGCAATGGGCCAGCGGGGCACACAGGTTGCCCGTGAGGCGTCGGACATGGTCCTCACGGACGACGCCTTCTCCACCATCGTGTCCGCGGTGGAGGAAGGACGCGTAATCTTCGAAAACATCCGCAAATTTGTCTTTTACCTGCTTTCCTGTAACGTCAGCGAAATTATGGTGGTGGGCATCGCTTCCGTGGTCCAGCTACCCCTTCCCATTCTTCCTCTTCAAATCCTGTTTTTGAACCTGGTCACGGACGTGTTTCCCGCCCTTGCCCTTGGGATGGGAGAGGGGGAAGAAACCATTATGGACCGGTCACCCCGGAATCCCGAGGAACCTGTGCTCAAACAGAATCACTGGATTGCCATCGGTCTGTACGGCATTGTGTTTACGGGTTCGGTTCTGGGGGCTCTGGTTCTGTCACTGCACTGGTTGCAGATTTCGGAGAAACAGGCGGTGACCATCTCTTTTCTCACCCTTGCCTTTGCCCAGCTTTGGCACGTGTTGAACATGCGGGACTACCGAACCGATCTGTTTGTAAATGACATTACGAAAAATAATTACGTCTGGGGAGCACTCGTTCTCTGTGTCGGATTACTGCTCGGCGCCACGTACATCAGGCCTCTGGCCGGGGTATTGAAAATTCACCCGCCCGGATTCAGCGGATGGGCCATTGTATTCGGTATGAGCTTGCTTCCGCTGGTATATGGTCAGGCGGTGAAGTCTTTTGACGTTCACATGACCACCGACAGGGGGTCCGAACCTCGTTCGAAGTCCCCCCGGGCAAATCAATAACAGCAGGAGGTCATCAAATGAACCCGGAACATCCCCACCAGCCCGAATCCGATTCCCCGAAAGACATCCTCCGTCATTACATCGGTGATATTGTTTACGGCGGCCTGGATGGCATTATCACCACGTTTGCGGTCGTAAGCGGTGTGACGGGGGCTGCGCTGGATGTCTCCATCGTCATCATACTGGGATTTGCGAATCTTCTTGCGGACGGATTTTCGATGGGGGCCTCCAGTTACCTATCCAACCGATCCGAATCAGAAGCCCATGACGAAGATCGCGGATATGTTGAACCACTTTACCACGCGACGTTCACGTTTTTCTCCTTTGTGATCATCGGAGCCGTGCCCCTTCCCGGCTATTTACTGGTGGAGGTCACCTCCGTTTCCCCGTTTCTTATCAGCTGCTCGTCCACGCTTCTGGCGTTGTTTGTCGTGGGTTCGCTGCGATCCATCGTGATTGACCGGGTCTGGTACCGGGCGGGAATGGAAATGCTTCTTATCGGTTCACTGGCCGCCTCCATTGCGTACGGTATTGGAGCCCTGTTAAAGGGGTATGCATAAATCAGGGCCGGGGCCATCTGGTTGGGAGCATGTCCGGAGCTGTATGTACCCCCTGTCCGAAAAGTGAACTCACCTGCTCAGCGCGTAACTCGTTTCGCTGGCGTCGTAAGGATTTTTCAACAGTCTATTAGCCTCTGTTTTTTGGATAAATTGCACATGATTATCGTTAACGAACAGCGTGAACCAGGAGACCTTTCGTAAATTTGGACGTTGACACACCGGTTTCTCCCAAAACATTTACATCTGAGAAACCCACTCGTTTGAGGTGAGCTTGAAGATCCCCGACGGGGATGGCTCCGCCAATTCAGTCCGACCACGCATCCGGTGTATTTGTATTTTCCACGTCCCCGGCCGTATCTTCATCCAGTACGATGTCCGCATACTGAAATGAACATCCGGGCTTCAGGACCCGGCAAATTTCCCGATAACAGAATTCTTTCTGTGGGGACATGTTCAGTACACCGTTTGAAATTACCCGTTCAAATTGCTGTTCGGCAAAGGGAAGATGCTCGGCTTCCCCGCGTACCAAACTGGGCGGTTTACCTTTATCCTGTTCCTGAAGAAATGCAGAAGCCGTATCAAGCATCTCCCGGGTCACGTCTATACCGGCGGCAAACCCCTCTTTTCCAATAAACATGAGTGCTATCGCCAGATCCACCCCTGCCCCGCAGCCAATGTCCAGAATGGATTCGCCCTGCTCCGGTTTTCCCGCCAAAAACGGATTTCCAACTCCGCAGAACCGAGAGATGTGATCTTCCTCAAGCGAATTAATTATGGCTCGATCGTAATCAAGGAAACCCATTCCGGACGGTCCCGTGGGATAATCGAACAGGTCCGCCGGCGATTCGGCCGCTGACCGGTATTTTTCAAGAACTCCCGAACGGACTTCCTCCGGTTCTATTTCGTTTTTTTCAATCCTGGAACTGGTCTTATCCGCTTGGATAGGATTCTCCTGAAGAATTTAGATCAATCGACATAACGTCGAAATTTATCGCCTACATTCAATCCGCAATAATTTCTTTTACCCGTTCCCCGATTCGGAGGCTCATGGACATGCCGTAATCGTTGAAGCCGGTGGCCCAGATCAGGGATTCCTCTCCGGGATCCCGGCGGAGTACCGGTGTGCGGTCCGGGGTGCGGGCAAAATGACCGGACCAGTACTGATCCACGCCCGCCAGGTCGAGGTTGGAATAGGATCCCCCAATGACGTTGTCCAGGTGGTCCTCCGGGTATTCAAGGTCGCTGGCTTCGCCGGGTTCCACGGGGGAGTCCTCGCAGTAACTGATCACGGTACCTGTCTCGACGGAACGAAAATAGTACTCATTTACGTGGTCCCAGAAGAACCCGTACGTTTCCGGTAGAATCTGCCTGTTCACGTAAAAAAGATGTCGTTGAACTGGGGTGATATCCACACCGGCAACACCGAGCCGGTCGGCCACGTGGTTTGCCCATACGCCGGTCGCGTTCACAAGCACGTCCGCGGACCGGTCCGTCGCCCCGGACAGATGCAGTTTCCACCTCCCGGATTCCCGGCGTCCTTCTTCCAGTGCGACCCCCGTCTGAATGGTCACATCGGACCGATCCAGTTTCTGTTTCAGGGCGTCGACGAGGGACGTGGAATCCAGCAGTCCATCACGGTGAAACTGCACCCAGAACTGGCCAAAATCCCATTCCGGATGAAACACGTCCGGCTCCTTCCCCGGGTCCAGCTGTTTCCACTCCCCGGAGAGATCCGAGTAGGACGACAACTCAGATTTCACGGACGGATCAAACAACCACAGGGAAGAGATTTGTTCAAAAAAGGATTCGGGATATGATTTCTGGAATTGTTCAAGAAGGGACACGTTTCGGCGCAAATTTTCCCGGGTGGTTTCGTCGGCGTGGTAATGGCGGATCTTCCCGGAGTTCATTCCGGACGCTTCCGCACCGACGTTCCTGTTTTTTTCCATAAGGGTGACGTTGTGAAAACCTTCTCTCTGAAGTGCATGCGCCGTGCTCAGACCCGCTACGCCTCCGCCGAGCACAACGATATCCAGATCGTGGTCTGTCATATGGATTCTCCTCCGGTAAGAATGGATTGGAGCTGGTTGGCGATCGGTGCCGACACGTCAATGTCATTGGTCTCGTGAGATACGGTATTACAGGTGACAATCGAACCCGTTGTGTTCGAACACAGTTCGGTATATCCGTCATCGACAAACAGCCCATGAATACCAATGAAGACGGGATCGTTCATTTGATGTTCCTCGAGAATTGATTGGATGTTCAGGAACGTGCCACCGGTTGAAATAATGTCATCCACGACAACGGGGGTACGGTCTTCGTGGCCCGATAGATCCGGAGCCGTCATCTCCACCCGTCGATCCCCTTTTCGTTCCTTGGTCATGATTTCGTACGGAGCATTTAACCGATCGGCGACCGCCGACACCCACTGCTTGCTCTCCCGATCCGGTCCAAGAAGCAGGGGTTGCTGGACCCGCTCCAAAATCCAGTCCGCAATCGCCGGGGAGGCGTGCACGACCCGCGCGTCCAGATCGTAAATTTCCGTAAGGGAGGAATACCGGTGTAGATGAGGGTCCACCGTGATGAGGCCTTCGAATTCAGCGGAAAGAAGATCGGCAAAGTAAGCGGACGTAATCCCTTCGCCGTCCCGGAACCGAGTGTCCTGCCTCATGTAGGAAAGGTAGGGAGCGACAAGGTGCACGGCGTCCGCACCGAGGTCCCGTGCGGTTCGGGACAGATACACCAGGGGAAGAAATTTGGGATCCGGCCGGTGAAGTGTACAGAGAATAATCACGTCGGATCCCTCGACATCCTCCCGGATCCGTACATAGGTTTCGCCGTCCGGAAAAGAACGAAGTTCAACGTCCCCGGCGTGGAGATCCAGGCGCTCCGCCAGATGGAGGGGGAGGTGCTGATTTTTCGTTACGGGAAACAGGATGGGTTTGTTCATCGGAGTGGTATTTTATTCAATTTGAATCAACTGTTTATGATCCTCCAGGTACTCCCGTGCGTAACGAAGTTCCCCCCGGGATTCGGCGTGAATTGCAAGAAGCAGATCTCCTTTGTCAACGGATCGACCGAGTTCACCGTAATATTGAATCCCGGCTTTCCGGTCCGCCGGTGCGCCGGCTAGTTTCGCCACACGGGCCAGTTTCCGGTTGTTAATTTCCGTGATGACACCCGAACGATCGGCGGTCACCTCCTCCACGAAGGGAGCTTCCTCCGGCTCCCGAAACCCCCCCTGTGCCCGGCAGATGGCCATAAATTTCTCCCGTGCCTCCCCGGATTCGAGTTTCTCGTTCGCGACGGAGGCCCCTTCGCCGTTTTCGGCATAACCCGTGAGTTCCAGAAGTTTTCCCGAAAGGGATACACTTTTTTCCCGTAGTGCATCCGGGGCATGGTCCTCGTTTCGAAGAACCGACAGAACGTCCCGGGCTTCCAGGGCGGGGCCGATGCCCCGTCCCACCGGCTGCCGGCCGTCCGAGATCTCAACGCCCAGGGTCAAATCCAGATTGGAGGAGACGTCCATCAAGTTTTGTTTCAGATGACGGGCGCCGTCCCGGGAACGGACTTTTGCGGTCTCCCCCACAGGTATATCGATGATTACGTGGGAGGAACCGGCCGCGGCCTTTTTGGAAAGGACCGAGGCAATCATCTGTTCTTCGCTGTCCAGGTCCAGGGCGCGCTCCACCCGAATGATGATGTCGTCCGCGGGACTCAAACTCGCCGCCCCTCCCCAGGTCATACATCCTCCTTCCTCCTCCACAACGGATCGGATCTGCTCGTTCGTCAGGGTCACGTTGGTCATCACCTCCATTACGTCGGCCGTTCCCGCGGGAGAGGTGATGGCCCGGGAGGATGTCTTGGGTATTTTGATTCCGCAGGAGGCAACAATCGGCACGATGATGGGGGTGGTCCGGTTTCCGGGAAGCCCCCCGATGCTGTGCTTGTCCGCCACAATCCGGTCCGGCCAGGAGATCTGATCTCCGTTTTTTACCATCGCCCGGGTCAGACCGAGAATTTCTTCCGTGTTCAGGTTTCCGGCACACGCGGTCACAAACGAAGAGGTGTGAATGTTGGAGTAGATCCCTTCGGTGATGTCCTCAAGAATTTGCGTAAATTCTTCTTCGTTCAGTTTTTTTCCATGGATTTTCTTTCGGACAAGGGACAGTGAATGAATCGGTTCAAGATGGGATACCTGAATCGTGTCTCCTTCGGTGACCTCAAGTTTCTCCCGGGCCCGCTCCGACAGGCTGATTTCGTCCCGGTTCAGCAGGGATGACGTCACCACGTTTAATGTACAGACAACGGACCTCCCGGCGTCCGTAGAAACACGAACCCGGGTCAGGGATTCAAATCCTTCGGACACGCAGACTTCACAATCCTTCTTCATGAACACGATGTGTTCCTGGTTGGTGTCGATGCCCAGGTTGCGAAACGTGAGGTAGTTAATCCTGTCCGATCCGTCCGACACGTTCCGGTCCGCAGGTTTCATGGCCAATGTAATGAATGTCAAATGGAGATTGACGGCAGGCAATTTGTTCAGGAAAGGTCGATGACCTCGCCCATTTCCGGAATTTGGACGTCCCACCCGTACTGGTCCCGCAGGCGAATTCGCATGGCATCCAGTGCGGAAGGTTCTCCGTGAACGGGAAACACACGTTTCACGGAATCTTTGATCGATTCACACCAGGACAGCAGTTCCCCCTGATCGGCGTGGGCGGATAGTTCGTCCAGTTTCTCCACCCGTAAATTAACCGGCCAGTACTCCCCCTGAAACTTGATCCGTTCCGCTCCGTCCTCGAGGTGCCGCCCCCGTGTGCCCTCGGCCTGGTACCCCGCCAGCACCAGGAACGAATCCGGGTCGCTCAGGTAGTATTCAAGGTAATGAAGAATCCGTCCACCCGTTACCATCCCGCTGCCCGCAATCACGAGTTTGCTTCCTTCCTGTTTCGCCACGGACGCCGTCTCCGCGACCGTTTCGACGGGTTCAAAGTCCTGTGTAATTTTTCGCCATTCATTTTTGTTCAATTTATGCCAGGACGGATGCCGGTCAAACAGGTGGGACACCTTTTCGCCCATCGGCGTATCCAGGTACATCGGAAGGGAGGGAATGCGATCCTCCCGTTGGAGCCGGTGGAGGAGATACATCAGGAGCTGGGCCCGTTCCACCGCAAAACTGGGGATTAGAACCGATCCACCGTTTGAAACGGCTTCGCCGATGATTCGTTCGAGCTGATCCCGGGGGGCGAACTCGGGGTGGTTTCGATCGCCGTAGGTACTTTCCAGCAGGAGATAATCCGTATCTTCGGGGGTAACAGGCGGTTCCATCAATGGGTCGTTTCCCCGGCCCAGGTCCCCCGAAATGGTGATTCGGGTGTCGCCGGCGTTCAGTTCCAGAAACGTGGCCCCCAGGATGTGTCCCGCACGCCGGTGGCGGTAGGAAATGGCATCGACCGGTTCAAGCCAGTCCGCCGTCTCCCGGTCCTCGAACAGCTCGATGGCCCGTTCCGCGTCCTCGATATCGTAGAGGGGCTTTGCGGGTTCGTGTTTCGTGTATCCCTTTTCATTTGCACGACGGGCCTCCTCCTCCTGTATTTTGGCGCTGTCCCGGAGAATGATTTCGGCCACGTCCAGGGTCGGTGCCGTCCCGAGGATGGGTCCCCGGTATCCCTGTTTCACGAGTCTCGGCAGGTATCCCGTGTGATCCAGGTGGCCGTGGGTCAGGATGACGGCGTCCACGGTCCGGGGGTCAAAACCCGGGTTTTCCCAGTTTCGTTCACGGAGTTTTTTGATTCCCTGGAACAGCCCGCAATCCACAAGGACCCGGTCCCCCTCGCAGTTGATCAGAAACTTCGAACCGGTGACCGTTTCCGCCGCACCGGCAAACTGAATCGTGGTGGAACTCATCATTCACCGGGAAAAAATTGAAAATGCGCTGGCCGGGAAACCTATGAGAAATCGATCAACGGCTTAATTATACCGTCTTCCTTGTTTTTCATCATCCGGAATCCGGTTTCGATCTCGTCGAAGACGAATGTGTGGGTGGTCATGGGGGTTGGGTCCACGCGGCCGGTTTTTAGCAGCCGGAGCAGATTCTGCAGCCGGACCCGGCCCCCCGGACAGAGGGCGTTGGTGATGGTCTGTTCCGCCATCCCCACCCCCCATTCCTCGCGCGGTATACGGATGAATTCTCCTTCGCCGTGATATCCAACGTTGGCTATGGTGCCACCCGGCTTCGTCACTTTGATGCAGTTCTCGAAGGTGGCCGAAGAACCGAGTGCTTCGATGGCCACGTCCACACCGTCACCACCGGTCAGCCGCCGGATTTCCTCCACTTCGTCCACTTCCTGAAAATCGACCGCCTCGTCCGCTCCGTATTGCCGGGCCAGTTCCTGTCGTTTCTCCATGGTCTCCACGACCAGGATGCGGCCGGCACCGTTCAGATCCGCCCCCTTTGTGGCCATCAGTCCGACCGGGCCCTGACCGAACACGGCAACGGTTCCGCCGGTGGGAACCTCCCCGATTTCGGCGCCCGCGAATCCCGTGCTCATCATGTCGCAGGTGTAGGCGGCTTCCTCGTCCGTCACGTCCTCCGGGATCCGTGCCATGTTTGCGTCGGCTTCGTTGACGTGAAAATATTCCGCGAACACCCCGTCCTTGAGGTTCGCAAATTTCCAGCCCCCGAGCGGTTGACTGGACTGGGAGGGATGATTTCGCTGGGCGGCGTCGGATCCCCAGTCCGGGGTAATGGCGCCCACCGTAACGCGGTCCCCGGGTTCAAACCGCTCCACGCCGTCACCCACCTCGTCGACGATCCCCACCGCTTCATGGCCGAGGGTCATGTTCTCTCGTTCCCCGATCGCACCCGCGACCGTGTGGGTGTCGGACGTACATATGAGTGCTTTTGTGGTACGGACCACCGCGTCACCCGGACCCGGCTTCGGTTTGTCTTTTTCCGCGTATCCTACCTCTCCGATGGACTTCATGACAAATGATTTCATCACGTGTCTCCCGTAATACGAAATACAGTAAAATCAGTAACGGACTCATTCGAATGAATTAACGTGCAATTTTTATGCCGGATATACATCAGCAGAGCCGGAGGTGGGTGAAAACCGGAGTACTGAACGTATCGGGCGGCAAATACACGTCTCAGGACCCACCGGCATCCCATGCTCCTGCGAATATTATCCGCCGGAGTTGGGGGAATGAGCAACGGATACGGCAAATTTTGTCGCAGTTCTGCAACGCGGTGTTTCCATTATAAAAAGCCTGCAGTCCATTCACACAGCGGGCAAGGATGGTCTCGAACCGGGTTCGGGAGGGGACGTTCCTGCACAATATAAAAAGCGCCCAAAAATGCGTCGAAATGCCGATCACTCAAATTTGATTGATTCTGGTACCACCAAAATAACGGGATGAAAGAAACGGTCGAGTTCATTCCGGGATGCCCGGATGTGGTTCGTCGACAGAACGGAAACCTTTGTTCCTGTTCCATTTTCTTCATACTGTAACCGTTTCGTATAATGAAACGAACAATGTGACGACCGGAACAGGAACTCGTTTCCGGATTTCGGCCGCCTGATCGTAGGAAGAATTATTCATACATGGAATGAGTTCGGGCATCTTCTGGCTTTTTCTGGTGGCGGGAACGGTCATTTTACTCAACGTGGGGGTCCGATATATGTGGGGGTCCCGCGCCTTTCCGGAGCTCCTCGTGTTTGTTCTTCTGGGGGTTTCCTTATCCTGGGGTGGACGGGGTCTGGGATGGGAAACCGGTGTGATGGAAGAGGGGCTTCATTTTCTTTCCAAAGTGGGTCTGGTTGCCCTTTTATTTCGGGTCGGCCTGGACAGTGATCTGACCGGTTTGCTTGATAAACTCCCGAAAGCGGTGCCGGTCTGGCTGGTGAACGTGATCGTGACGATCCCGATTGGTTATGCGACCTGCTCATTACTGCTTGGATACGATTGGGTTCCGTCACTGGTGGTCGGGGTGGCGTTCAGTGCCACGAGTGTCGGGGTAACCGCAAGTGTCTGGGAGGAAACCGATCAGATCGACACGGCCGAAGGGCGTCTGTTTGTGGACGTCGCGGAGCTTGATGATGTAAGTGCTGTGTGTCTCATGGCTCTTCTGTTTGCCACCCTGCCCCATTTTGCCGGGGGAAATTCACTGGACGCCTGGATCGTCGTCGAAGAACTGGGGTTGTTTCTGGGGAAGTTCGTGTTGTTCGGAGCGGTGTGCGTTCTTTTTTCTCGTTATCTTGAGAAACCGATTTCGGATGTTGTGTTCGAATCCCGGGTGGAAAATGGAATGGTGCTGTTGATGGTGGGAACACTGTTGATCATTGCGTCGGTTGCCGGGTTGCTCGGATTTTCGCTTGCCGTAGGAGCTCTGTTCGCCGGTCTGGTGTTCAGTCGGGACCCGATGATGGTCCGTGAAGAAGCATCGTTCCAGATTCTTTACAACTTGTTTACGCCGTTTTTCTTCCTGATGATCGGGTGGAAGGTTCATCCGACCTTTACCGTGGAACCACTGGTCATCGGGTCGATGTTGTTTGTGATGGCCACGTTTAGCAAATTTTTCGGTGCCGGAATCCCGGCGTATCTTGTGGAGGGAAAGCGGGCGGGAGTACTGCTCGGGTTGAGCATGATCCCCCGTTCGGAAATTCTGCTTCTTATCATGAAGAAGGGGCTTGAGGCAAAGGCTGGATTCGTTACGGACGAATTGTACGAGGGAATGGTGCTGGTGTCGATCGGCACATGTCTGGTCGGCATAATCGGACTCGGATGGTACCTGACACCGCCGGGTTCGGATCCCTGAACACGGATTAACACCAGAACATCGCCGGGCACGATCGCGATTCATTCTCATCTTTGATTTGCTTCTGGTATTTATTGTTCTCTGCCTCCCTGCGTTTATATTGTGGTAAGCGACCCGGTGTTACAGTGGCCCGGCGCTGGCATTTCAAAATGAAAAAGCCGTTTCCGGGCGGGATGCCGGGGGAGGTGGAGGTCGTTCGCGGATCAATGGGCCCGAAAGGATCTGCTTTTCTGTGGGAAATCCCGGGACCGGTTCATATAGAACGTCGGAGTTGGATCGGATCCCGGGGTTCGCTTGCCCTGAAGGATGAGGAGGTGTAATTGTGGACACCGGAATCCATCGGTAACCAGTGCTCAGACGACGAACCGTTCACGGCATCCGAGTGTAATGTTCGAATACTCTCGCCATAATTCGGGGTTTCTCGCTGTTCTATCTTGGCGAATTTTTCTATCAAAACGTTTCACAAGATATATAGCACATTTAACACGACAACCAACTCCCAATAGCGGAAACGGAATTAACAATGTGCTGAATGCTTTTTTAATAGAGGTTACGTGGCAATCAGAGCGAACCCCTCTCGCACGGTTCGAAGAAAAGGAGGGTTCTTTTTAATATAATACATTCCACCTTGCCTGTTCTTTCGAACAGAACACATCATATGATGAAACAATATCTCGTCCTCCCCGTCCTTCTCATCACGCTTGTTTCCTGTCATACGACGGAATCTCCGGATCCCCCTCAACCGGCGACCGAACTGGAATCCGTGGATGTTCCACGCTTTACCACGGATGGTCAGAACGAAACGGTGGTCGTTCACTTCCGAAACCCCGTGGATGATCCTGTTGCTCTGCGTGTGTACCGTTTTCATTATCCGTTGCATCCCGACATCGCCCCGGAACCGGACACCTGGAGCCACCGGAAACAGATGGAACACATGGCAAATGTAAAGGCGGGAAAGACCTCCGCGTACGAACCGGACTCCGAGCAACCGCGAATGGAGAAGATACTGAACGTGTCTTCGAAATCAACGATGTCTCTGAAACCCGGATCGGATCGCAAAACGTTTACCGGGAACTGGACGGCGAAACACGGACGCATATTTTTCCGGGTGCGGGTCCGAGAGCAGTTCCTTCCCGGTGTGTACACATCGCGGGTTCACTGCAGGCGAATTAATATGAATTCGGTCGAGCAGTTAAAGGAGATGCTCACCATGCTTCGGCTGCCGCTCACACACGGTCACGGGGAAATGGCGGATACGCTTTTGGAACGGATCGAAAAGATCTACCGGAGAGGCCACAGTCTCCGATTTATGCTTGCTCACCACCAGATCGAACATGAGAAACTGGACCGAACACTTCGTCGACTGAAGAGAGAGATTGACCAGGGAAAATGGAAAAGAGCCCAATCAACGGTGGGTGATCTGCTGAACGAGATTCGGGAAAAAGAAAACAACTTTTACACCGTTACCCTCCGGCGGAACGAAAATAACCGCACGACGGTCCGAATGACCGATCAAATGCATAAGCGTCCCCTGAGTGAATACAGGGGAGTGGAGGTATACATGAAACGGATGGACCCCGGGAACAAACCGGATCCGTCGAAACACATGGATCAAATGAGAAATGGGGGACACAAAGACCCTGAGACCCACAGGAAACACATGAAAACCCGGCACGACGAACGGATTCAGGACGCGATACAGCTGGAAAAACGATCGGAGAAGGACGGTTTTGAGGGATCGATCCCGGCATCGTGGGAACGGGTCAAACTGATGGTTTTTTATGGTTCAAAAAACCAATATAGTCTTTCCCAAATAATTTCACCATCGTAGAATGGAGGTTCAATGATTGAGTTTCTCTCCCGGTTCTGGCCCTGGTACGTGGCCGGTCCCCTGATCGGGGGGGTCGTTCCGGTCCTGTATCTATTTTCGGGAAAATCGTTCGGCATTTCCGGAAGCCTGAAGCACATCTGTGCGGCAACGGTTCCGGGTGATATCGAATATTTCCAGGTGGATTGGGTTCGATCCGGTCTCTGGAAAATAACCTTTGCGGCGGGGATTCTGATTGGCGGGTACCTGGCGGTTACGTTTTTGCCGTCCCCGGATCCGGTTATCGGGATTTCGGAAGGAGCAAAGGAGCAGCTCCGGGCCCTCGGGATTCGCGATTTTCACGGTTTATTGCCCGGCGGAATCTTTTCCTGGAGCGGTCTGGGAACACTCCCCGGTCTTGTGATGATTGTCGGCGGCGGATTTTTGATCGGCTTCGGCGCCCGATACGCCGGGGGATGTACGTCCGGCCACGGCATAAGCGGTCTTGCCAACCTTCAACTTCCTTCCCTGATCGCCGTTACCGGATTTTTTATCGGGGGTCTTACGGTGACCTACTTCATCTATCCGATCCTCTTCAACTGGATGACATAGACACGTCGAACGGAGCGTTATAATGACCGAGCATCAGTCGGAGGCACAACCTGAAAACAACGGAGGAGACAAAGAAGAATCCCTTTCCGGGACCGTCACGGGACTGCTGGGCTACGGACTTCTCGGCGTCTTTTTCGGGATTGTGCTTACGAAAAGTGAAGTTGTTTCCTGGTTTCGCATCCAGGAAATGTTTCGGTTTGAGGCCTTTCACATGTACGGGGTCATCGGCAGTGCCGTGGTGGTTGCGTCGGTTTCCATTCAGGCCATCAAAACCTGGAACATCCCCACCGTGTACGGGGAGGAAATCAACATTCCCGACAAGAAATGGTTTCGATACCGGTACGGGATTGGCGGCATTTTATTTGGGTTTGGATGGGCGCTGCTCGGGGCCTGTCCCGGTCCGATTTATGCCCTGATCGGGGCCGGATATCCGGTGGTGATCGTGGCGCTGATCAGTGCTCTCGCCGGGGCGTGGACGTACGGGCTGCTCAAACCCTACCTACCTCATTAAACATCATTCATCCCATTCCCTAAATCCGTATGTTACTGAAACAGATCGACGATCGAAAACTTTCGCAATACGCCTATCTCATCGGGTGCGAAGCCACCGGTGAGGCGTTGCTCATCGACCCGGAAAGGGACATTGATCGATACGTGGAGCTCGCCGAGATGGAGGACCTCGAGGTCACGGCTGTGGCCGAAACCCACATTCACGCGGATTTCCTGTCCGGGGCCCGAGAATTTGCGGAACGGTTCGACACCACCGTGTACCTTTCGGACGAGGGAGGGGAGGAATGGCAGTACGGCTGGGTGGACGGTGAGAGGGAATCCGGCGGAACCTACGACGTGCATCTGCTTGAGGACGGGGACTCCTTTACCATTGGCCGGATCGAAATAAAGGCGCTTCACACACCCGGCCATACCCCCGAGCATCTCTCCTACCTGGTGACGGATTCCGGAGGCGGAGCGGACCGACCGATGGGGCTGGCAAGCGGAGATTTCCTGTTCGTCAATGACGTGGGGCGACCGGATCTCCTCGAATCCGCGGCAAAGGTCGAAGGAAAGATGGAACCGTCCGCCCGGCGCATGTACCGGTCCATACAGCGATTTCTCGAGATGCCGGATTACCTGCAGATCTGGCCGGGACACGGCGCAGGATCGGCGTGTGGGAAAGCACTGGGCGCCGTTCCCCATACCACGGCCGGTTACGAGAAAATGTTCAACCCGATGATCGCCGCCGCAAAGGAGGGAGAGGAAACGTTCGTACGGGAAATATTAAAAGGTCAGCCCGAGCCACAGATGTATTTCGCCCGCATGAAACGGGACAACCGGGACGGCCCGCCGCTGCTGGGATCGCTTCCCCGGCCGCAACAGCTGACCCACGGAGAGCTCTCCGACGTCGTGGACGACGATGAATCCATCATTGTGGATACGCGATTCGACCGCTCCGCGTACATGAAGCGACATATTCCGGGCTCGCTGTACGCCCCGATGAACCGGTACTTCAACACGGTCGTGGGGTCGCTCCAGGTGGACGAAACCGTTCCCATTGTCCTGGTTATCGAGGAAAACGAGGTCGAGGAAGCCGTTCGGGACCTGGTTCGGATCGGATACGATCGGATCGTCGGATTTGCCACCGAGGAAACGCTCCACCGGTATTTTGACGGCGACGGTCCCCGTGCATCGATTGAGGAAATCACGTTTGACACACTGGAGGAACTTCGTTCCCGTTCCGGCAACCGGGTCCTCGATGTCCGGCTGGGATCGGAGTACGAGGAAGATCACGTCCCCGAGGCTCTGAATGCCTCCTACACCCGGTTGCCTGAATACGTGAAGAATCTACCGGAGGACACAAACTTTCTGGTTCACTGTGCAACCGGACGCCGGGCGGCATCCGCGTCCTCCTTCCTGGCCCGTGAAGGCCGGAAGGTCAAATACGTGAACGATGATTTTGAAAATGCTGCTCGCTCAACCCGAAGCTGATTTTTGAAAATCCGGAGGACGATGAATGTCCAACCGATGATTCTTTCTGCGGCACTCCTGTTTATCTTCGTTCTGCTTCCCGCCTGCAACGACACAAGCACGAGCAATAACACCAATCGGGAAACCGCGCAGGAAAACAAAGGGAATCAGACACGGAAAAGGACGTGAAAGAAAACCGGCCCGGTGAACTGTCGCTGCACCCGAAATTCAGAGGGATGCTTCGCCAGGAAATGGGTCAAAATAGAGGGGGCAATGAAACAACTCCTTTCCCACCTGATCCGGGGCCAGAAAACAGGAGCCGCCCGGGTGTCCATGGACATTCACGAACGTTTTGTCCTGAAACAACAACTCAGCAAAAAGGAATTGAAGAAACGCCAGGATCTTCTGCCGGAGGAATTCGTAAAACTCGACAGAATCTTCCATAAACAGGCCCGCCAGCTGTCGGACGCAGCGAAGGCCGGTAATTTCGACCGGGCGATGTCAATTTATAACAACATGACGGCGGGCTGTGTAACCTGTCACGCCCGGTTTGCCGGCAACCGTTTTCCGGCGCTGGAAAACAAAGATCGTGGAGATTAATAGGGTCGGGAAATATCACCGGGGACACCGGTTCATCAACTAACGCCCCTCCGCACACGCAGGGCCACTTTCCAGAAAAAAATTCTGATTCCACCGGTAACCGTTCCTGAAAAGGCCCGGTTGTGAATGAACACTTTTTTGTTCTATTATTCTTTACCGTTCAATAAATCACTTTCACACACGATTTGTGACAGTTTTTGGGAGGACAAAAATGACACTTCGAACACTGATTGTCGGCGTCGTCGCCGTGACTATTTTGATGTTGGGATCCGCGTGCGCCGGTAGTTCGAACGGGGGAAATACGACAGATAAAACCGATTCAACGGTGGAGCCGGTCTCCGTTGGTTCCACGAAACGGGTCCACCGGATTGGGGAAGAATCCCTTTATGTCGCCAGTCAGCCGGGGATGGGAGATTTTGATGAAATACAGTCCAGGGGGATAAAAACCGTCATCAATCTCCGTCGTCCCGAAGAAACACCGGAGATGAACGAAGAAAAAACCGTCACCGGACTCGGCATGACATACGTGAACCCCGGCTTTTCCAGCCCCGACGCCCTGTCGACCGAGATCTTTGATACGGTGCGGGAGCAACTTCGGTCGGCCGAGCGTCCGCTGTTTTTGCACTGTTCCTCCGCAAACCGTGCCTCGGCAACGTGGCTTCCCTACCGCGTTCTTGACCAGGATGTTTCACTGGATCAGGCCGTAAAGGAAGCAGAAACCATGGGCCTCCGCTCTCCGGCCCTCAAGAAGAAAGCGCTTGAATACATAAAGGCCCGGCAATCCGGGACCCGGTAATCGACCTTCACCGGGGGTTGATCGGAACAAACGTTCCGACGCATCGTACCTGTTACCGAATCGTACCAACGACCGGGTTGGGCGGATGTTCACGGCATCCGTTCATACCGTTTCCGGGAACATGGCAATGGAGGGGTACAACGAGGAGGAAAACGAACGTACCGGTAATAACGATTTCCCGTCGCGGGCCTGGATCCGTCCGGTAAGAACGACGATCCGGGCCGCCTGTCTACATTTTCATTGCCTGGAGTGTTCTGATGACAACGTCTCGGTATCTGCGCTGGTTTCAGGAACTGACGAACGACGATGTCTCTCTCGTCGGGGGCAAGAATGCGTCGCTCGGGGAAATGACCCGGGAGCTGACCGAAGCCGGAATTCGGGTGCCCGACGGATTTGCCACGACCGCCGACGTCTACTGGCAATATGTAAAGGAAAACGGGCTTGAGACCAAAATTGCGGACCTGATCACCGCATACACCGACGGGGACCGCTCCCTGGCCGAAACCGGAAAAGAGATACGGGATTTGATCAAAGGAGGGGAATTTCCCGGAAAGATTCAGGAGGCGATCTGCGGGGCCTATCGGGAACTGTCGGACCGGTACGACGCCGGGGCTGTGGATGTCGCTGTGAGGAGCAGTGCCACGGCCGAGGATCTGCCCACGGCCAGTTTTGCCGGCCAGCTTGAGTCCTACCTGAACGTCTCGGGGGAGGAGGAACTTCTGGAGACCTGCCGTCGCTGTTTTGCGTCCCTGTTTACCGACCGGGCCATTACCTACCGGGAGGAAAAAGGGTTTGAGCACCTGGATATTGCCCTTTCGGTTGGGGTGCAGAAGATGGTCCGATCCGATCGGTCGGGAGCGGGGGTTATGTTTTCCATCGACACCGAGACGGGGTTTCCCGACGCGGTGGTGATCGACGCGGCTTGGGGGCTGGGGGAATCGGTTGTGCAGGGAAGCGTGAACCCCGACCGGTACATGGTATTTGCCCCGCTCCTCGAGGAGGATTACCGTCCGATTATTGAAAAAGAAATTGGATCGAAGGCCCACAAAATCGTTTACGGGCGTGAAGGGGACGGGACAAAGCGGGTGGAAACATCGAGACAGGAGCGGACACGCCCGGTACTCGGCGACGACGAAATATTGCAACTTGCCCGGTGGGCAAAGGAAATCGAACACCATTACGATCGACCGATGGACATCGAGTGGGCGAAGGACGGTGATACCGGTGACCTGTTTGTCGTTCAGGCCCGGCCCGAAACGGTCCAGTCCCAGGAGTCCGGTCAGACCCTGAAAAAATATCGCCTCACGGAATCCGGTGACCGCCTTTTGACGGGGCTGCGCATAGGGGATGCGATCGCGTCGGGAGAGGTCTGCGTAATAGAGCATGCGGGGGATCTCGGCAACTTCCGGGACGGGGCGATTCTCGTGACGGAGATGACCCAGCCCGACTGGGTACCGGTGATGAAGAGGGCCAGCGGTATCGTCACCGACGAAGGCGGGCGAACGTGTCACGCGGCCATCGTCAGCCGGGAACTGGGCATTCCGGCGGTGGTGGGAACCGGCAACGCATCGTCTCTGCTGAAGGACGGCAGGGACATCACCATCTCCTGTGCGGAAGGGGACCATGGCCATGTCTACGAGGGCTGTCTGGATTATGAAACCGAGGAGTACGACCTGTCGGCCATCCCGGAAACGGACACCGACGTGATGATCAACATTGCCAGTCCCGAGGGAGCGCTGAACTGGTGGTCGCTGCCGACGGACGGGATCGGACTTGCACGAATGGAATTTATTGTGGAAAACACCATCGGCGTACATCCGATGGCTCTTGTGCACTTTGATCGGATTTCGGATGCGTCGGTTCGTCGCAGCATTCTCGACCGAACCGAGGGGTACGGGGATCTTGAGGAATATTTTGTGGATCGTCTGGCGAAAGGAATCGGAAAAATAGCAGCCTCGCAGTATCCGGAACAGGTCATCGTGCGAACGAGTGATTTTAAATCCAACGAATACGCAAGCCTGATCGGCGGGGAGGAATTCGAGGTCGACGAGAACAATCCCATGATCGGTTTCCGGGGTGCGTTCCGGTACGGCCACGATCGGTACCGGGACGGGTTCAAACTGGAATGCCGTGCACTACGACGCGTGCGTGAAGAAATGGGGTTTACCAACGTTTCGATCATGATTCCGTTCTGCCGGTCGCCGGAAGAAGGTGAACGGGTTCTGGATATTCTTAAACAGCAGGGACTGTCCCGGGAACAGCCGGACCTGGATGTATACGTGATGGCCGAAATCCCGTCCAATATCCTTGAGGCGACGTCCTTCGGCAAACGGTTCGATGGGTTTTCCATTGGCTCAAACGACCTGACCCAGCTTGTCCTCGGGGTGGATCGGGATTCATCGGAACTGGCCGAGGCGTTTGACGAGCGATCGGCGTCGGTCAAGCGAATCATCCGGAAGCTCCTGGAATCCGCCCGTGAAATGGACAAACCGGTGGGCATCTGCGGGGAGGCCCCGAGCAATTATCCCGAGTTTGCCGGGTTCCTGGTTCGTGAGGGAATCACCTCCATTTCTCTCAGCCCGGACAGTTTCCTGACCGTGAAAAACCGTATTGCGGAGGTGGAGTCGAGTGCGTCTTCTTAAATACGCTTCCTCCAAAAAAATGGGGGAAGACGATTCCTCCGCCGGCACCTGAAGTCCTCGTTCAGGTAAGAACGGGCGGCTGCATGGACGAAGGTTGGCGTGCCCGGGTTATGGAACAATTTCCTTTACCAC
Source organism: uncultured Planctomycetia bacterium (assembly GCA_964580675.1). Classification (GTDB taxonomy): domain Bacteria; phylum Planctomycetota; class MHYJ01; order CAYXQY01; family CAYXQY01; genus CAZOLI01. The sequence continues at coordinate 18,902 of CAZOLI010000026.1, read as the reverse complement.
CCTTCCTCGCCGACCAGTTTCACAAATGAGCACGCCCCCAGATTTTCCCGCCTGGTTTCGCCGCCCATCTGTGTAATTCGTATCAGTTCCTGGCTGAGTCCCGTACCCACCGGGATCACCAATTGTCCCCCGTCATGTTCAAGTTGCTGAACGAGGGATTGGGGAACCTCCGGTCCTCCAGCGGTGACCAGAATACCATCAAAAGGATGTTTCGCTTCCCATCCTTTTGTTCCGTCGCCTATGCGGTAGGAGATGTTGTTGTACCCAAGATCGTTCAGCACCTCCCGGGCTTTTTGCATCAATCGCTCGTGACGCTCAATGGTATAGACCTCCTGCACGATTTCCGCGAGAACGGCGGCCTGATATCCGGATCCCGTTCCCACCTCCAGGACACGATCATCCGCATCCGGATCCAGCGCCGCTGTCATCAGGGCAACGATATAGGGCTGAGAAATCGTCTGGTTTTCGCCGATCGGCAGGGGGCGATCCTCGTAGGCGGTGGCGGGGGGAAGTTCGGGAACAAATTTGTGGCGAGGAACGTTCCTCATGGCTTCCAGAACGTCATCGTTGGAAATGCCCCGGTTTTCAATCTGCTCCTCCACCATCTTTTCCCTCATGGCGGTCAGTTTCCTCTCGTCCGGTTCATGGGAGTACGGGTTCCCCGGCTGATCCCCGTTGTGGTAAAAATTCAGGAAGTTCTGATGTTGATCTCCGATCATCCTGTCTATTTCCCGTGAATCCAGGTGATAAAAACGCTTTTCTTAGTTGACCTCCACATCCACGTCAATTCCCTGCCGGATGCTCTGGGTTGCGATACAGTAATCTTCAAAACGGGGGCGACATTTTTCGAACGCCTCCTTTTCGTCTTCGTCCAGTTCCGGAAGGTTGACTTCCACGCTTAACGTTTGAATTCGCCAGAACCCCTCTTCGTTTCGTTCGATGGTTCCGTGCACTTCCGTGGAGCAGTTCTCAAGCGACACCCCCCGCTTGTCCATGCAGAACTTCAGGCTTGAAGACAGGCAATGCCCCACGGCCGCCGCAATGAGTCGCGAAGGATTCGGACCGGTGTTATCTCCGTTTGGTTCCGGTTCGTCCACCCGGAGCGAAAAGTCGCCCGGGCTGTCAAACTGGACCGAAAACTGATAATTCCGTTCCTGGTTCAATTCCACGTGCACATTCATCCGGGCATCGGTTTCGTTTTCAGACATGTTTGTCCTCGTTTATAAATGGTGAAAAATGTGTATCGAACGTTTCCCGCAAAGAATTAATCAACCGGCTCAAACTGATTGATCTTTCGATTCCAGACCATCTTTTTCCCCGTCTCCGGATGGTAAGCGCTCACGTAGAAACGCCGGTCTTCGTCCTGCTCGGGCCGTTTCATGTTTTCCACGGTTTCTTCGTGAATTTCCGGATCATCGTAATCGGTCACGCTCTCCACAATTTTTTCGGCTTCCTCTCTGGTCAAATAGGTTTTGGTCATTGCCATGGATCATTGTCCTGAAAAAATGTCGTATGATAAACGAAATTCATCTCGGAGGAATATCAGTGCAAGAAATGTGCCACAGGAGCCTCCCGATGAAATTCGTCAAAAGCGGAATCCCCGGGGAGAATTTGAGAGGAGGGAACAAAACATCTGCTCAACATTGTAATCTTACAGCACAGAAATGACGATATTTCGCAATATTGCCACAATCCCTATCGAGGTATCCCACCCGGAACGTGATTTGTGCATCCCGTCTCAGATGGTGGGAAAAGCACAGTCGTACTGCTTTTCATTCCGGAAAGAACGACACGCCGGCGGATCCCGGGATGGCGGATAAGGAATGAATTCAACATTTGGTTCCGGATCGTGAGGTTCATACCGCCTCATAATCCGGTTCCGGGATCATGTTGAGGTGGAATTGCGGTTACGTCGTTGCTTTTATGACGACAAACGAGCCTTCTCCGTATCCGTTTCTCACCTCTTTGATCGTTTCCAATTCGCCGGGCCATGTAAAAATGGTCTGGGCAAACTCCCTGTTTGTGAAGCCGGCCCGTTCGAGGTGTTTCACCAGTTCCTCCGTCGACACAAATGAAGCGTTCCGGTAGAATGAATGACAGGCAGATTTCGAGCCAGTTTCAACAGAATGAGGAATGTGTCAAACCGGCGTCTGGCATACCAATTGCACTATTTTCTGTTCAACATTCACACTGATTTCAAGAACGAGGAGATATGCCATGAATTTGAATGATATAATTCGAGAGAACGTGGTCACCGTGGATCCGAATGAACCGGCAGGTGAAGCCGCCCGCACGATGAACCGGGAGCGGATCGGGAGCGTCGTGGTGGCCGAAAACAACCAGCCGGCCGGCATCGTCACCGATCGGGATCTGGCCATGAAAGTGGTTGGTGCCGAGCGGGATCCGTCCGAAATAACCGTTCAGGAGGTAATGAACGAGGACGTGATAACGGCATCCGTCGACGACGGCGTTGCGGAAATGCTCCGGGTTTTGTACAAAAACGAAATACGCCGCATGCCCGTGGTGGAGGAGGACGGCACCCTGGCCGGCATCGTGACCCTGGATGACCTCATCGTTCTCCTCGCGGGCGAGATGCAGGACATCTCCGGCATCATTCAGGCCGAATCGCCTGCTTACGACATTGATTACGAGATTTTTTAATGGAGAACATTCCCAGGGGGTCCTCGCTCGACGGATTGTCGGGATTTTTTTCAGAACATTTCCAATTATCCGCGGCGGGTCGTTGCGTTTCTGCGACCTTCGGAGGCCATTCTTTTGTAATTTTGAATCACCTGGCTTGCAAATATGAAACACATGCGCGATTCGCCCCCTTTCGATCGGTATTGATTTGGGTTTTCGGATGTTCCCTCCTCTGGCATTAAAATTGCGTATATAATTTTGAGGAAACGCCGGCAGATCAAACATTTGCATTTTTATTTTCCCCTCCGGCGGGCGGCATTCCGGGAGCTCCCGGAATCCGTCCGCTTTTTTTAACGGAAGCGGGAACGGAAGAGGAACACGTTCCGGTCTTTTCAGGAACGGAACGGATCATGTTCGGTAAGGTGGAAACGACCATTTATTTCAAACGGAGGTACTTCTGATGGACAACCAGAACACGACCCTGTTTTTTGAACAGATGGAAAAGGAGGTGGGATCTGCGGAGCGAACGTTCGCCGAGCAATTTGCCGACGACGTCGAACAGGTCTACAGCGACGTGATGGAGACGAGTACCGATAATGTTCACCTGGAAGTGGTGGCGGACGACGAAAGCCTTTCGTTCCGGCTGGAGGACGACAATGAGATCGCGGAGTACGACCTGTTTTCCATTCACGCAAACGGCACGTTTGAAGCCGATTTTTCCGTCAGTACGTCGGATTACCACAAGGACACCTTTGGCTTCGAACACCTCGAAAACAATCCGATCGACTGGTTCGAGGCCCGGTTTGATAAAAGTGAAGGCCTGTCCTTCAAGTCCCTTCGGACGGACTACGATTTGTTTCTGAAGGAACTGGCGGAATGGATGGAAGGGTTTTTTATCGACGTCACGGACGCGGCCGGCGCCGAGGGGGAAATGGACACGGCGGAAGAAGAAATCACGTCGGAACCACCCCGAACGGAATCCGAGGGAAGGGCCCGTGAGTCTTTTTAATTGTTTCGATGACCAGATCATAACAAACGAGGAGGAAACCATGAACTTTGATCAATTTATTGGCGCTGTACAGAATCGAGCGCGGTGTTCCGATTCCGGGGATTCGTTGGGGGCGACCAGAGCGACCCTGAGCACACTCGGGGAACGTCTGGACAGAGGAGAAAACCTGGACATCGAATCACAGTTGCCGAACGAAATTGCAAAATTTATTGTGCAGCCCGCGTCGAATGAATCGTTTGATGTCGACGAATTTTACAACCGCGTTGCACGGCGAGAGGAAGTGGAAAAACCCCGTGCTCGATTCCATGCAAGGGCGGTGATATCGGTACTGGAAGAGGCAATTTCACCGGGCGAACTTCGGGACGCCCTTGATCAGCTTCCCGAGGAATACGACGATTTGTTTAACTTTTCACCGGAGGAAATCCCGAACGAATAGATCCGTTTCGTCTCGCCGACCGGCCGTCCCTCCGTTATGGAACAGGAGGGAGGGGTATCGGATTAACGCGCCTGGAATTCTTTTGTTCTTACGGACAAAGATCTTCGAAACCAGAAAAAACCACAAATTATAAGGAGAAAAGAGTCTTGAAGGTTGAGGATTGGATGACCGAACACGTATCGTTCGTGGACCCCGGTACGGAACTATCACGTGCTGAAACCATCATGGACCTTGAGAACATCGAGCAGGTCCCAATTGTTGACGATAACCGGGTTGTCGGAATGCTGACCAAAAACGATATCGACCAATTTCGATCCCGTTTCGGTACGGGTAATAATGAGAATCGCCTTGTTCCGGCAAAATTCGCCATGTCGGAGAACGTGATTTCCGTCCATCCGGATGATTTGATTCAGGAGGTGTGTGGCCTGTTTCACAATGCCCGGATTGACGCCGCACCGGTGGTGGATGACGAAAACAAGCTTGTGGGAATTATAACAAAAGTCGACATTTACGAAGCGTTTATGTCACTTCTCGGCATCGACGATCGTGGAAATACCGTTTCACGATCGGTTCCCGATCTTGAGAAAGGACTGGAAAACATTCGGAAAATAACACGATCCGACCGCGTCAAATGCCTGATGATTTACGGGGACTCCGGATCGGAGTACGTGCTGGAATATCGAAAAAGCAACGAAGATGTCGAACCGGGCTCAGAGGAAAAACGCTGCTCGTAATTCATTTCATGGTCCCGCAGACGGGACCGGGCCGAAAACGACCGATTTCACGGGAAAATCACCATGTACTCAAACATTCTTGTTCCGATCGATCGAATGGCTCCGAGCAAGGAAGCGGTCGAGGTCGCATTTGACCTGGCGAAGAGACAGGACAGCGCGACCGTACACCTACTACATGTTGTGGACACAAAAATCAATTTCGTAACGGGAATTTCCTCGGGTCCCCTGGTCGAGGAATTATCGGATCAGGCACGTGAAAACCTGGAGCAAATCAAATCTCAAAACCAGGATCTGGAAACAACCGTAGAAGTATCGGTACGGACAGACCCCAACCCCTCCCGCAAAATTCTGGATTTCATCGACGAAAACGACGTGGACCTTGTTGTTATGGCCACCCACGGCCGTTCGGGCGTGCCGAGATTATTCCTGGGAAGCACAACGGAACGAACCATGAGAGGGACCGACGTACCTGTGATTGCCGTACCGTTCATAAAAGAAGACAACGATGTCGAGGAGAACAGTGCACCGGAAACCGATCGTCCTTCTTAAAAGACCTCATTCCGGGAAAAACCACGAGAAATATAGTTTTCATGACCGTTTATTGCAAAGACGACCTGGATAACCAACGAAGAACACATTTCGCCCGTGAAACAACGAATCGAAACAGGAACCGGGAAACACCGTCCTCTGGGTGGTATTGTGACCCTGATAACCTTCCCGATTTCCTCGCGGGCGAGATGCAGGACATCTCCGGCATTATCCAGGCCGAAGCGTCTGCTTACGACATTGATTACGAGATTTCTTTAACGGAGGAATACCGTGTACAAACAGATTCTTGTTCCGGTCGGTCGCCGGGAGGAAAGCCAGCAGGTCCTGGACACGGCTGTTGAACTGGCGGAGTTGTTCGGAGCCACCGTCCACCTGTTTCAGGCCGTTGACGTTCAAATCCAAGCAGATCCCGGTTCCGACATGATGGAACTGTTTGAACTGGAAAAGCAACGGGGCGAGGAACGGCTCAAGGAGTTTTCCACAAGATTTCTCGATCGGGATCTGGATGTTCAAACCCGGGTCACTGTTGACTACAGTCCCGCCGAGCGAATTCTTGACTACCTGGAGGAAAACGACATCGAGCTGGTGATCATGGCGTCGCAGACCCGTACGGGGGTGCCCCGGCTTTTTCTTGGAAGCACCACGGAGCGCGTCCTGCGCGAAACGGGAAATACGCCGGTTCTCGTGGTACCCATCAACGAAGAGAATGCCGAAACGGATGATGCCGCGGACGATGAAGAATAGGTGCGTAAGGTTTTCCCCGGGACGAAAAACCGTGCGTGCACGTTGATTCCATTCCGTTCGCAAACGTCCGGCTGAAGTCCCCCGCAGGAGGCGGGGACAGGAACCGCTTTGATGAACCGGAAACAGCGGACGGCAGTACGTACACGGTTCGTTCCCGTGCTGTACGGTATTGACCGCATTCCTCAGAATGAGACCGGCGGACAGCACCTCGTCCACGACCACTGCGGTTGGTCCCCTCAGGATCCGGTCCGGTTTTTCCGTGGGTTCAGAGAATTCGTGCAGGACCGAATGACATTCGGAAATCGTCTAAGGGCCGGTTTACCGGAGGAGAAACGAGGACCGGTCGGTGCGTGAACGGGGTGCAGTTTTGCAACATTTTCCCGCCCGCCCTGTTGATTGCTCACATCATGTTTTCGGCCGAACGGTGGGTTTCTGCGGGAATTTCAGCAGAGATTCGGATCCTGGACCGAATAACCCGTTTTTCCGGGTCTCCTCCATCTCTGGAACAGGTTTTGCGTTCCGTCAATGGAAGACAGATGAAACAAGATGATTGGGTTTTTAAGCAATAACCAGATCCATGAAACAAACGGAGATTCTTCTGCTGACGCTCGGGATGAGTGCAATATTCATACTCCCCGCTCTTTTTGCGGGGGAGGAAGACCCGAACGACCGGGAGCGGGAACACACGAAAGAAACCGGATCGACCCGTTACCGGCTCACCGATACACTGACGGCGGACGGATCGCTTCGCCTCCGCAACGAATCCCGTGACGGATATTTTGACGACAACCTGCCGGCGGGCGGAGATTCTGTTTTCCTGTCCCGGCTCCGGCTCAACCTGGATTATCAGCCGTCCCAAACCGTTCGAGCGTTTCTCGAAGTGCAGGACGCCCGTGTGTTTGACGGGGAGAATCTGAACGACACGGTGCCGAACCTCAACGAGGACGTCCTGGATCTACACCAGGGATACCTCGATGTAAATATGGATTTTGGATCCAACTCCCTTCGAGTACGGGCCGGGCGACAGAAAATGAACCTTGGGGCAAAGCGAATCATTTCATCGCTGGGCTGGAGCAACACCGAAGTGACGTGGGATGGGGTCCGCGCGACGGTGGGGCACGGAGAGGAACGGCGATTGGATGCGTTCGGCTATACCGGTGTTCCGCCGGATAACGGATCATTTAACGACTGGGCCGATGCCGGGAACCGGTTGTTCGACAGTGATTATGGGGGTTTGTATTACACGGACGAGCACACGGTCTCGGATGGTTCCCTGGAAGGATATCTGCTGTATCGTGAAAACGACGACGCGGACGATCAAGTTTACACGCTCGGCGGTCGGTTTGAACAGGCGTGGGGGGCCTGGGACACAAATGCGGAGGTGGCGGGACAGATCGGCACCTTCGGAGACATCGATCATCGTGGATACGCCGTGCACGCGGAGGGTGGACGAACATTTTCATCCATAAACGATACCCGGCTCGGCGTGCTGTACGATTACGCGTCCGGGGACGACGATCCGAATGACAGCACCCACGGGACGTTTGACAACATTTACTATATTCCCCTGAACCACGCGTATTACGGATACATGGATTTTTTCTCGTGGCAGAACCTGCACCACGCAGCGGCCACAGCCCGGACGAATGTCGCGAACGACTGGACGGTCCGGTTGGCCTATCACTCGTTCTGGCTGGCGGAGGAGGATTCGGACGCCTGGTACAACGCCTCCCGGGGGACGGTGCGAAACGCCGGAGGACAGGACGTGAATTCTCACGTGGGATCGGAAGTGGATCTGACGCTGACCCATTCGTTCGAACTTGAGGAACGGGAGGTGGCGCTTCTTGTGGGATACAGCCACTTTTTCGCCGGAAGTTACGTGAACGATACGGGATCGTCCGACGACGCGGATTTCCTTTACCTGCAAACCACCATTGATTTTTAACATCCAGTCCCATGCCTGTCTGTAGTTATCTTGTCTCCCCCGTGAATGGAAAACGAAGCGAACTCGAGGACACGTTCGGGGAAATGTCCGAATGTGATTACGAAAAAGCCGAAAACCGGGACCTGTACATCCTGGTTACCGAAACCGAGGATATGTCTCACCAGAAGGAACTCGAAGACACCCTTCAGAACATGGACCAGGTAAGCTGGCTTGTACAGACCTTTGGCGAAATCACGGAAGGATCTGATCCCGTGAAACCGGAATCGACTCAATAATCAGGACCTATTTCATTTTTGCCGTTCAGTTCCATGGAAAAGGAAAAAATAACAAGACGGACGTTCCTCAAACGGGTTGCAAAAACGGCGGCCCTGACCGCTGCGGCATCGCTCGTGCCGGGGGTTTCATTTGCCGGGGACGGCATGCTGCAATCCGGAAACGAAGACGTCAACTGGAAAAAAGCACCGTGCCGTTTCTGTGGTGTGGGGTGTGGCCTGTTAATCGGGGAGAAAGACGGAAAAGCCGTGGCGGTCAAGGGAGATCCGAACTCCCCCGTGAACAAAGGGCTCTGCTGCGTGAAGGGATACCACTCCGTTCAGTCCCTCTATGGCGAGGATCGACTGGAAAAAGCCCTGGTCCGAAAAGACGGCGAGCTTGAAGAAGTGCCCATGGAAGAAGCACTGGACCTGGTCGCCGAAAAAATGGAAGAAACGATCGATGAAAACGGGGAGGATGCCGTATCCATGTACGGGTCCGGGCAGTGGACGATTCCGGACGGATACGCGGCATCGAAATTCATAAAAGGAGGCATCGGAACCAACAACCTGGAGGCCAACGCGCGCCTTTGCATGGCAAGCGCCGTTGTGGGATTCCTGACGTCGTTCGGGCTCGACGAACCCATGGGGTGCTACGAGGACATCGAACATGCGGACACGTTTGTTACGTGGGGGAACAACATGGCGGAGTGCCATCCGGTGCTGTTCTCCCGGATCCTCTCACGCCGGGAGGAGAATTCCGACGTGGAGATCATTGATCTGGCCACCCGACGGACCCGGACCAGCGAAGGTGCGGATCGAACCTTTCTGTTCAAACCTCAGACCGACCTGGCACTGGCAAACGCCATCTGTTACGAACTGATCGATCGGGACCTGATCGATCGTGAATTCATCGAAAACCACGTTTCCTTTCACAGGGGAAAGACGGACATCGGATACGGTCTGGAAGATCACTTCACGTTTCAGGAGGACGCCGAGGACATTTCCTTCGAGAAATACAGGAAAAACCTGGAGGATTACCGTCCCCGGGCGGTTCAGGACCGGATCGGGATGGACGCGGAGGATATCCGGTACCTGGCGTCTCTGTACGGAAACCCGGACCGGGACGTGGTGTCCTACTGGTGTATGGGGGTCAACCAGCACAGCCGTGGCACATGGATGAACAACCTGATTTACAATATTCACCTCCTGACGGGAAAAATTTCCACGCCCGGAAACGGCCCGTTTTCCCTGACGGGACAGCCCAGTGCCTGCGGAACGGTTCGGGAAGTGGGAACCCTGACCCACAAACTCCCTCATGGTGTGGTGATGAACGAGGAACACCGGCAAAAAGCCGCTGAGATCTGGGATGTTCCCGACGACCGGATTCCCGACGAACCCAGTCATCATACGATGTCCATGTTCCGGGCGCTCGATCGGGGAGACATTAACTTTATGTGGGTCCAGGTCACCAACCCGATGGTCACCATTCCCAACCTGGAACGATACCGAAACGGTGCGGAGAAAGAAGATCGGTTCCTGGTGGTCTCCGACGTGTATCCCACGCCCACGACCGATGTGGCCGACGTGGTACTTCCCGCGGCCATGTGGATAGAACGCGAGGGAATGTTCGGAAACTCCGAGCGTCGAACACAGCACTGGGAGAAAATGGTCGAGCCCCCGGGAGATGCCATGAGTGACACCTGGCAGATCATCGAGGTGGCCCGTCGAATGGGATACGAGGACCTGTTTCCCTGGGACCGGGAGGAACACATCGAGAAGATCTGGAAGGAGTACATTCAGTTTCACGACAACGATAAGCATCGTATGGCTCCGTACAGGGAGTTGAAGGAACAACCGGGCGTCATGTGGCCCTACGTAAACGGGAAATCCACGAAGTGGCGATACAACGTAAAACGGGACCCGGCCGCTTCCGGTTCCGGCCGGTTCGATTTTTACGGAAAACCGAATCATCGGGCGTTCATCTGGCATCGTCCTTACGAAAAACCGGCGGAGACACCCAACGACGAATTCCCCTTCTGGCTGACCACCGGACGGGTTCTGGAACACTGGCACACCGGATCCATGACACGACGTATTCCGAACCTCCATCGAGCGGTCCCGGGAGCATTCGTGGAAATCCACCCGGTGGACGCCTCCCGGCTGGGCATCAGAAACGGCGAAACCGTCCGCCTGGTCAGCCCGCGTGGTTCCATCAAACTCCCGGCCTCTATAAACGAACGGGGACGGCCGGAAAAGGGATCGGTTTTTGTGCCGTTCTTCGAGGAAGAAAAATTAATCAACGAATTAACGCTGGATTCGTACTGTCCCCTGTCCAAGCAGCCGGACTACAAAAAGTGTGCGGTTCGTATTGAAACCACCTGACAACCGGAATCCCGATGACCGAACAGGAAAAAATTCGATTTCTCAGCATCCTCTCCGGGATCCTTGCCCTGACGGCGGTGCTCCTCTGTTTCGATCTGTTCTGGCGCGAAGCATCGGAGCCGGATCCGTCCAGCTCCACTTCTCAAACCCCCTCTTCCATTCAGGACACCGGACCCCTGCTCCGTGAAAAGGGACCGATGAAAACGTTTCGTGAAGCACCCTGGGCCCGGGCCAGCGCCGAACAGCAGGAAGGACGATCCCTGCAGGAATACTACTCCCGCCGGGCCTTCCCCGGAGCCCCTCCGGTCATCCCCCACTCGGTGAAACCGGAAATGGAAGGAAGTGATGACAACTGTGAAACCTGCCACCAATATGGTGGGTACGTACCCAAATTCTACACCTACGCCCCTCCCATGCCCCACGGCGAGAAAGGATTCGATAACTGCCGGCAGTGTCACGTCCCACAAACGACGGCTTCCCCGTATTCGGAAACCAATTGGTCTCCTCCCCAACCTCCGGAACTGGATCAGCGGGCCATGCCGTCGGCTCCTCCGATCATTCCTCATACGCTGGAGAACCGGGAATTCTGCCTTTCCTGTCACGCCGGCCCCTCGTCTCCCCCGGATATTCGCACGGACCACCCCGGTCGTTCCAACTGCATGCAATGTCACGTATCTATGAAGGTACATTCCCCATGGCAACGCGACCGATGACCCTCTCAATGCACAATTTGGATCTGGCCCTGGTTCTTATGGGAACCCTGTGTCTGGTCGTGCCTGGAGCGTGTGGGAAGAGCGAAGAAGAACAAACCCTCGAGGAGAAAATTCAACGGGCTGACGAGAAAAATCAATCATCTCCAGTTTTCCGATACCCCCCTCCGGGAACCGTTCGGGTCGAGGACCACGGGAAATCATTCTTCACCCGGAAGCGAACGAATCATCTGGATTCCTTTCCCTGCTCGGAATGTCACGGGGAACAGGAACCGGCGACCGGATCCGGAGAATGGGAGAGCCGGGACCGGAAAGCGCACTGGGATATTGAGATGGATCACGGAACGAAAAGTGAACTGGAATGCAGTGACTGTCACGGAGCGGAAAAAAACAATTCCCTCCAGAACCTGCGGGGGAAACGAACCTCCTTTAACCGACCCGACCGGGTATGCAGTACGTGTCATGACCGGGAAACCACGGATTGGATCGGGGGTTCCCACGGCAAGCAATACAAAAAATGGAAAGGGCGGAGAATCATTTACAACTGTACCTCGTGTCACGACCCACACAAACCCTCGTTCCCGACCAGGCGGCCGGAAAAAGGCCCAACCGTACCACGTTCATCAAAAGACAAATAAACAACACAGTACCATGACAACAGATCAAAATAACACAACGTCAGGTGCCGGAGGATGCGGAAGCTGTCCCGTTTCTTCGGTCACATCGGCATGTTCCAGCTGCGGACCGTCCGCAGGGGGATCGTCGTCCGGATCCCTGAACAGTCCAGCGATTCATACAGGATCCTCCTCGAAGGATTCGGAGGGGATGAGCCGTCGATCAGCGTTAAAGTGGATGGCCGGCGCCGGAGCAGCCGCCGCGGGATCGGCCATCGGGGGCATGGGATTCATGAACATGTTTTCCGGTCCCGACAACCGGGCCGCCACCGACGGTGAACTCTTCCAGAAAAACTACCGCCTGATGACCGAGGACGAAAAACAGCGGCGTATTCAAAAACTTGAGAGACAGTATAAAAACGGGACGGGGGTGTCCACGCAAATCAGCGGAAAGAAAGCGGAGGAGGGCGTCCTGTTCGGGTACGCATTCAACATCGAGAAATGCGAAGGATACCGGGAGTGTGTCAGGGGGTGCGTCGAGGAAAACAACCTGGACCGAAGCAGCAACATGCAGTACATTCGGATCTTCGAAAAAGAGAAGGGAAGCCCACTGGAACTGGGAGAAGGAGATGCAGGATACACGCACCAGGTACCCGCCGAAGGACATTTCTACATCGGAACCCAGTGTTATCAGTGTGAAAATCCTCCCTGCGTGGAGGTCTGTCCCGTGGGGGCCACGTGGAAAGAGCCCGACGGCATCGTGGTGGTGGATTACGAATGGTGTATCGGTTGCCGGTACTGTCAGGCTGCCTGCCCGTACTGGGCCCGCCGATTTAACTGGGAGAAACCTCAGGTTCCATCGGACGAAATCAATCCGGACCAGCATTACCTCGGCAACCGGATTCGTCCACAGGGAGTGATGGAGAAATGCACATTCTGTATCCAGCGGAGCCGGAGCGGTGAACTTCCCGCCTGTGTCGAGGCCTGTCCCACGGGGGCCCGCGTCTTTGGCAACCTCCTGGATCCGGATAGCGAGATTCGGTACATCCTGGAAAACAAAAAAGTGTTCCGGCTGAAAGAAGACCTGAACACCGAACCAAAATTCTGGTACTACATGGACTAATTCGGGCCCATCCAAAAAGGGGAAAACGTTAAGGACACATTTCGGAAAAACACGTAAGTAAAAAACACAACGGGCATAGCTCCGATTGCGCCGTCCCCAGGAGCGGGCCTCATTCTGCGCTATTTCCGACGTTTGTGGTCTTCACGACAATAAAACGACAGATGACCCGAACAACCAAAAACCTGTATTATTTCTTCCGGGACGCCCTGCGGGCGGCGTTGTGGGGCAACTGGATGTATCACCTGTGGATGGGGGGGCTCACGTTCGTCATGCTTCTGGGGTTCTACGCGTACACGATACAGTTCCGGGAGGGGCTGGCGGTCACCGGCATGCACGATCACGTCAGCTGGGGATTGTACATTTCCAATTTCACTTTTCTGGTGGGCGTTGCCGCGGCGTCGGTGATGGTGGTCATGCCGGCGTATGTACTTCACGACGTGGATTTCAAAAAGGCCGTACTGATGGGAGAGGGGGTCGCGGTGGCAGCGCTGGTTATGTGTCTGGCGTTTGTGACCGTGGACCTGGGACGGCCGCTGAACGCGTGGCACCTGATTCCCGTCATCGGCTACTTCCATTTTCCGGAATCCATGCTGACATGGGACATACTGGTGTTGAACGGGTATCTTGCCCTGAACATTCTCATCCCGTTCTACGTGCTGTTCAGCCATTACCGCGGCCAAACCCCGAGCCGAACCCTATACGAGCCCTTCGTTTTTCTCTCCGTTTTCTGGGCGGTGGGCATTCACCTGGTGACCGCTTTTCTTTACGGGGGACTTCCCGCCCGTCCGTTCTGGCACAACGCGTTGCTCGGGCCCCGGTTCCTCGCGTCCGCGTTCGCGAGTGGACCGGCGTTCATCATTCTGGTCATCGCCGTCATCAAGCGATGCACGGACTATCATATTCGGAAACAAACGGAAGACAAGCTTGCGTTAATCGTCACCGTGGCCGCGCAGGTCAACCTGATTATGCTCGGGTCGGAAATTTTCACCGAGTTTTACTGGCCGACCGGACACGGGGAAAGCGCGCGGTACCTCTTCTTCGGGCTTGACGGACACAATGCACTCGTGCCCTGGATCTGGACCTCGATTCTCCTGAACGTCATAGCGACCGGCGTAATGACCATTCACCCTCTTCGGAGAAATCGGCTGATCCTGTATCCCACCTGTGCCGTGCTGTTTCTGGCCATCTGGATCGACAAGGGGTTCGGCCTGATCGTTCCCGGTTTCATTCCCTCACCGATCGGAGAAATCGTGGAGTACACGCCCACCTGGATAGAACTTGGCGTGACCGCCGGCATCTGGGCGATGGGGCTGTTTGTATTGACCCTTCTGATCCGGGTGGCCCTGCCGATCGAGTTGGGGAAACTCCGCGCCCCGGGGGCGAATTCGAACGACGCCTCCGGCGGAAAAGACACCTGAACAACACCGGCAAGGCGTTTGATCGTGTGGCCTGCAGACCGTGCCGCGAAGAAGGACGTGAATGTTATCTTTCTGAACCTGCTGATTCGATCACGTTTTTTTCTCGTTCTTTATTGTTTATCTATATAAATTCAGAGGTGTAGAGATGAGGAATTATTTTGATCTATCCGGTCGTGCGGCTGTCGTGACGGGAGCCAGCAGAGGGATCGGGAAGGCCATTGCAAAAGGTCTCGCAAACGCGGGTGCTGGCGTAATGGTGTCCGACGTTCTCGATACGAGCGGTGCCGTTGAAGAGATAAATGCGTCGTCCGCGGAAGGAAAAGCCGTCGGAAGGGAAACGGACGTTACCGATCGAGAAGCGGTGCGGGAGTTGATGGAGGAAACCCGTGCCGGGTTCGGAACCGTGGACATCCTCGTGAACAACGCGGGAATTTACGACCCCTCTCCGTTTGAGGATCTTGAGGACGCCGATTGGGACCGGACCCTCGACGTGAACCTGAATGGCGCGTACAGCTGTTCAAAGGAAGCCGGAAAACACATGATTGACCAGGGGGGCGGATCCATCATCAATGTGGCGAGTGTTGCGGGGTTGTTCGCGTTTCAGGACTCCGGTGCCTACAACGTAAGCAAGGGAGGATTGCTACAGCTGACCCGGACCATTGCAACGGAATGGGGCGAGCACGGAATCCGGGCAAACGCCATCTGTCCGGGTGTGATCGAAACGGACATGACCGAGGACCTGCTGGAGGACGAATCATTCCAGGAAATGATCAACCGGCGGGTCTCTCTGGAGCGAACGGGACAGCCCGAAGAAATCGCCCCGACGGCGGTTTATCTCGCTTCCGACGCGTCTTCCTACATGACCGGCCATGCGATGGTGTTGGACGGTGGATGGACCTGTCATCTGTAAGAACGATGTCCGTCCGGGGCCGGTTTTCGTAATAGGGGAGTTCGGAAATTCACGTACCCCCCGTCACTCTTCCTCTACCGAACCCGGAACGATCAAGCAATGGACGCCTGCTGTCCATGCCGAAACGCTCCGTGGTCCACCGCTGGTTGTCCAAAAAAATGTAAAACGCCCGGGACCGCAGGGGGAATTCCCATCGTACGGCACGGTGAGGTCCGCGACGTCTCCTGCGAGATGAGGCGGCACCCGGCCGTTTGCCCGATCATGAAAACATCCAGAAAGCCATTTCATACGGCTTTCGGGGATAGCAATTGCTTCGCTATTCCACAAACCCTCTGTTGGGGTTTGTTTCGAGAAAACTCCTCACGGGGCGTCCCGGTGACGCCCTAACGGAAGCCACGCCACTTTTGAAAGGGGTGTATCCGCTGTCCATGTGAACGGTGCCGGAATCCCTGGTTCTATCCTTCGGTGGCCAGTTTCCCTTTCAGCAAACGCGCGTTGATTGCCACGATCACGGTGGAAAGGCTCATAACCACGGCCCCGAGTGCCGGGGAAATGAGGATGCCCCAGTTGTACAGTACCCCGGCCGCGAGGGGAACCGCGATGATGTTGTAACCGCTGGCCCACCAGAGGTTCTGCACCATTTTGTCATAGGTCGCCCGCCCGAATAGAATGAGGTTGGCAATGTCCTGCGGATTGCTTTCCACCAGGATAATGTCCGCCGTTTCCGCGGCCACGTCCGTTCCGGACCCGACGGCGATGCCCACGTCGGCCTGGGCGAGCGCCGGCGCATCGTTGACGCCGTCACCGGTCATCGCCACAAACTCGCCCTTCTCCTGCAGTTCCTTCACCTTATCCTGCTTCTCGTGGGGCAGCACCTCCGCGAAGTATCCGTCCATGTCCAGTTCCTCCGCAACGTTCCGGGCCACCGTCTCGTTGTCGCCGGTCAGCATGACACAGTCGATCCCGTGACTCTGAAGGGTTTCGATCGCTTTATATGATTCCTCCCGAATCCGGTCCGACAGGGCGATGTATCCCACGAGTTCGTTGTTGACCAGGACGAATACCACCGTCTCAACGGCATCCGGCTGCGCCTCCGCAGGCACTTCGATTCCGTTTTCCTCGAGGTATCCGGGGCTGACAACCATCACCCTCTGTCCCTCCACCGAGGCTTCAACACCTTTTCCCGTAATTGCGTTAAAATCGTCCGCTCCGGGAACGTCAATCCCGAGTTCCTCAACCTTTTTCATGATTCCGGTGGCGATCGGATGCTCCGAAGAGGCTTCCAGGGCACCGGCCAGCCGGAGCATCTCCTCCTTCGTGGTGTCCGGGGCCGTGGCATCGAGTCGGGACACCTCGAATTTTCCGACGGTGAGGGTTCCGGTTTTATCGAAGACGATCGTCGAGATCTTTCGGGCGTTTTCGAAGGCGGTCCGGTTTCGAATCAGTAACCCGTTCTGCGCCGAGACCGCCGTTGAGATGGCCACCACCAGCGGCACCGCCAGACCCAGCGCGTGGGGACATGAAATAACCATGACCGTCACCATCCGCTCCAGTGCAAACACGAACTCCGAGCCCACCGCCAGCCAGGTCGCCAGCGTGCCGAACCCAACCGTCAGCGCCACGACCGTTAGCCAGAAGGCCGCCCGATCGGCCAGTTTCTGGGTCTTCGATTTCGATTTCTGGGCTTCGTTGACGAGGTGTATGACCTTCGACAGATAGGATTCGTCTCCCGTTTTCTTTACCTCCACCTCGAGGGAACCGTTTCCGTTGATCGAACCGCCAATCACCTCGTCGCCGGGGCCCTTTTCGACCGGTTTCGATTCGCCGGTCAGCATCGATTCGTTTAGTGCACTTTTCCCCTCCATGATTTCGCCGTCGGCGGGTACCTTCTCGCCCGGTTTGACACGGATCCGGTCACCGGGATGGAGTTCTTTCACCTCGACGTCCACGGTCTCACCGTTTTTGATCAGATGGGCTTCGGAGGGCATCATTTCGACCAGCAGTTCAAGCGCCCGTGAGGCGCCCAGCACCGATTTCATTTCGATCCAGTGGCCCACCAGCATGACGTCGATCAACGTTGCCAGTTCCCAGAAAAACATTTTCCCGGGGAGGCCAAACACCACCGCCGAGCTATAGGCGTATGCCACCGTAATCGCCACCGCGATCAGCGTCATCATTCCCGGTGTCCCCTCCGACACCTCGTCGTATAACCCCTTTAAAAACGGCCAGCCACCGTACATGAAGATCAACGACGAGAACCCGAAAATGACGAACCGGTCTCCGGGAAAGGCCAGTTCGTAACCGAACCACTCCTGCAGCATCGGGGAGAGGGCGAGGACCGGAAGGGTGAGTACCAGCGACACGAAGAAACGGAGGCGAAAATCCCGGATCATCTTCCGGTGGTGGTCCCCGTGCGTTCCGTCCTGATCATCATGTCCTTCGTGGCCGGCGTTTGTTTCGTGCTCGTCCTCCGATGGCGTATCGGATGAATATTGTTCGGTTGCCGGGGTTCCGGGTTCGTCTGTATGTTGGGGGCGTTCATTCATGTCCTGGTTATCCTGTAGACAGGAGGTATCGTCCGTACGCTTTCATCAGGCAGAGACAAATCCTCGTGAAACAAAGACCGGAGCATCGTTAAATGGGGAGGCGACGAATTCCTGAAGTCAATTTGCACCGCCATCTCACGTGCCATTAAACACCCAAACGCGTCGTCTTTAAAGCACGGTGTTTTTTCCATGTTTTGGTGTTTGCGTCGGAAATTGGAACGAACTTCTCCACCGGTTCGGGCAACATGCGGAGGAGGTTTCCCCGTCGATCGGCAGGGATCAGGGTTCTCATAGCCCATTGAAGGATCTGTATTCGCCGTGAAAAATCCTTGAGAGTTATTTGTGGCTGTGTTTTCCCGTAGACTCACGGCTGTAGCCGTGGATTTATATAAAGAGTGTCTCTTTTGTTTGTTGCGCGAAGGCAGGATGCCTTCTTTCCAATTCGAACGGTGCACCTTTTACTGAGTTTCGGTTTGTTTGTTCCTGTCTCCGGGGTTGGACGGGGCTAACGCCGTGGGCCCGGTCCGAACACCCGATCTACGAAGTGGAAACGTTGAGGAGGGTAGCTCGGGCTTTCCAGCCCGAGCATCGGTAAAAGGAGGTAAACGATAAAAGGTAGATAACGTTGGTGGACGTTGGTTACGGTTGAGGAAAGGCCCACGACCACAGGAGATCGGGCAGGAATGCCCGATCTACGGACGGATAACGTGGATAAGGGTAGCTCGGGCTTTCCAGCCCGAGCACCGGTAAAAGGAGGTAAACGACAAAAGGTAGATCACGTTGGTGAACGTTGGTTACGGTTGAGGAAAGGCCCACGACCACAGGAGATCGGGCTGGAAAGTCCGATCTACGAAGGGTAACGTTGAAAAGGGTAGCTCGGGCTTTCCA
>CAZOLI010000025.1:8284-45049 GCA_964580675.1 uncultured Planctomycetia bacterium | reverse complement strand
AGCGATCAATGGCGGTGCTGCCGGAGCCGGACTCAAAATCCCAGTAGGCCACCAACCCCCCACCCCCGTCGGCCAGGTTCGCTTCGTTGCTTGTGCCGCTTCCGGCATTGATGCTGTGTCCACCGGACCCATCCGTGTCAACGGTCACGCTGTTTTGCACCGTATCGGCGGTGATGGAACCATCCACCACCATGGTGTTGTACACCTCTCCCACGTCATTGCTTGCCCCGATCGCGTTGTTCCCGGTCACGATCACGTTAAAGAGGGTGTTGGTGTTGTTGGAGCCGTCTCCGTCAATGGTTCCCTCTACCATCACGTCCCGGATCGTCAGGTTCTGCCCGTCCGGCAGCGTGATGTTCTCACTGAATTTCGTGTTTCCGGTCTGGGTGACCGTTTCCCCGCTGCCGGCCTGATTGATCGCGGTCTGCAGCTTCCGGTGCCGGGACTGGATGGTTCCGCTTGCCTTCACCACGGCCACCCCGTTTGACCAGCGGACCTGACCGGTGTCGTCGGCCCCGTCCGGGTCGTCCTGCTCGTGACTTGCCCCCGCCCGTTCACCCACCACCGGATAAAACCCCACCGCATTGTCGGAGAGATTACTGGACCCGTCGTTGTTCTGAAACGTCACGTTATCCGAAGTGTCGTTGTTCGCGTCCACGTTCTCCAGTCCGGAAACCCCTCCGGAATTGAGAAACTCCACCGTGTCCAGCCACGCAGGCCCGTTACTTGACGAAGCAGACACCGGGGTTTTCACGTCATAGATCGAATCACCGTCTCCCTGGTCGTTATCGGCGTCGAAGTTCAGGTACACCCCGTTTGAGGCCCCGAAGTCAAACGTGGTCTCCTCCAGTTTGTTCAGGGTGGCATCGTCCATAAACTGTATCCCGGACCCGGTCAGGTACTGTACCCGGGCTTTGCTGGCATGAAAGGTTCCGTCCACGGTCAGGTCAATTCGGTCGTTGTTGGCCGGGTCCGTGGCCGGGTTGGTACCAAGAGTGGCAATCCCACTTTGGTCCCCGACCATCCTGAAGGTTCCGGAGGATTGTACGTTCATCGATTTGGTCTCGGCGGTGGCATCTCCGTCCCCCACCAGCAGTCGGTTGGGTCCGGTCGCGTGTGTCCCGTCGGTGATGGTCAGGCTGTTCCGAACCGTCATCCGGTCCTGCTGGGTCCAGGTCTCCCCCGATCCGTTTACGTTCACGTCGTAAAATGTGCTTCCGCCGGAGGTGATCGTTTCCCCGTCCCCGTCCGTGCCGTCGAAAATCACGGTGGCGGTGCTGGGAAGAAACGTACCGGCGTCGTTTGTGAAGGATCCGGCCAGATTCAGGGTGTTATTCATCGAATCCACGTCCAGGGTTGCTCCGGTGATCGTCAGATTATTGTCCACATCCAGGGGAGAATTCATGGTGATGGTCGCGTTCCCGCCCGTGGTGTCCTCGGCACCGACGGCGTAAAAACTGCCGGGTGACGAAATATTTGTGAATACGGCGTTCAGGTATGCGGAGGATCGGTCTGTGTTGGATATTCGAATTTCCGCGATTTTGTCGTCGTTATTGTTGCCTCCGTTATCTTTTCCGATCAGGTCATTTCCGCGGGAGTCAATGGAGGGGGAGTGACTCGCGGGGCCGAACGTTGAATCGTTTACCCATTCCACCATCTCCGAGCCGTCAAAGTTGCCCACCTGGTACACATCACTGGACGGCTCCGTATTCGAGTTGATTCTCGTTCCGTCGATAATAAAGTCCATTCCCTTGGCGTTGTCAGGCCAGATTAGGACCTGGCTCGTTCCCGATCCACCGCTGGAAAACGTCCGCCCGTCGTCGTACGTGACGGTCCCCTGGTACCAGATTTCGACACAGAGCTTGTTGAGACCTCCGACAATGTCTTCGTTGAGGTCGACGTAATCGTCGCTTCCATCGAACTCCCAGGCATATCCCAGAACACCGGAGCCGGACACGCGGTCGGAGGAGGTCATTCCCCCGTTCGTCGATCCGTCACGGTTGTTTGCTGTGCTGTCGGTGAGCGTGCCACCACCGGGATCATCGTTAAAGTGATAGACCGCCAGGAAATTGCTGTCCCAGACCCCGGGCGGGTTTTCCTGATTGGCCGCCCCGCCGTTGCCGTAGTACAGGTAAATCACCGTGTCCGAACTGGAGGAAAGGGACGGAACACGGACGTGTGCATGCAGGTCCCCCGCCGAACCGTCGAATTTCTCGATCTCGTGGTCCAGTTTTGTCGTTCCGTCGGCCTTTGTAAAGAGGATGTCGTCCCCGCTTCCCTGCGCGTCGTTTGCCAGATCACTGTCCCCGGTGATCTCCACGTACAGCGGATGGTCGGACAGGTCCGCATTCACCTGTGTGTGGTCAATGGTTATTTTTTTGCGGTAGGACCAGTCCTGGTCGTACCACGATCGGATTTCCAGGTCATAAAGCGCGTCGCCGTTGCTGAAGATGGTCGTCCCGTCACCGGTCAGTTTGACCCGTCCGCTGTTGTTGGTAAAATTGCTGTCCAGGGTTACCGAACCGCCAATCTGTAATGTGGCGGAGGTGGAGGTGAAATTGCCGACCTGCAGGTTAAATTCACCGGCCACCGTTATCTTTTTGTCCCCGCCATTAAAACTAAAATCGGCGTCCATAAACATTCCGTCCGTTCCGACCTCAATGGTGATGCCGGCCTGCTGGTTAATGGTTGAGATGTATCCGTTGACCACATCAATTCCTTTCACATCCACGTCTGTGTCGATGGCGCAATCGGTGTCTGAAACCCCCCCGTCGAAGGTGGCCACGTCGCCCGGGCCCGGCACCGAATCCGTGTCCCAGTTGTTGGCGGTGCTCCAGTTTCCGTCCCCGGAGTCATTGTCCCAGGTGATCGTTGCGGCGAAAGCGAACCGGCCGGCAGCAAAAACAAGTAGCAGGACAAGAACCGGCAGAAGAATATGTCGAGTTCTACAATCCATTGAATTAGTGGATTCTTTTGTAGCTTGATGTCAGATGTGATAAACCATTTTAGATCTCGCAAATATCATGCCATATTTTCAATTAGAATCGCTTTAATTTCGGAAGACCCGATGAAGAGGCGGATATCAGCCTGTTTTTTGGGTAAAACCATGGTTTGCCGGAACCTGTTTTTTTCGAATATACTGTTGGGATTTTAAGCAACCGTACCGGAATCGGACAGAAGGAAGGAGGTTTTGGGATCTTAGAAAGGAGTAATATTTTTCATGAGCCCGATTGTGATCAGCAGGAGAACGAGGAGACTAACCCAGATAGAAATGGCTATGAAGGTCATTTTTCGTGCCTTTTGGGCTTCCCACCATTTCATGGGTTGTATGCCCTGTACCAGGAAGGTGGCGACACCGGAGAGGTTGATGCAGATGACGTTGTTGATTACCAGGAGAAGGGCCTGTCCGGCTCCGGCGAACTGACCGGCGCCCAGGAGCATGCCCGCAACCACGGTCGGGGGCAGAAGCGCCACAGCGACCATCACACCGATCAGCGTGGTGGATAGTCCCATGGTGAAGGATAGGGCTCCGGCCGTTCCGGCCGATAGCGCGAGCGCGACATCCCCGAACCCGATCTGCGTACGGGAGACAATTTCCGGGGCTTCGGGGGAAAATTTCAGAAAATACCCGACGAGAACGGCGGTTCCAAGAGCCACCATAATGCCGATGACGTTTGTTTTTAGCGACTCCAGTGTTAGATCAAGATCTCCCAGTGTTGTGCCCAGGGCCAAAGCCATGTTCGGCCCGATAATAGGAGCAATGACCATGGCACCAACGATAATGGCGACGTCGCTCCGGATAAGACCAAAGGCCGCAACGATGGCGGACAGGAAAATAAGGACAACAAATATGTTGGAGAATTTAAGGGTCTCCGTAATGTCCTCATACAGTTCTTCCCGGCTTATGCGTGAGGTGGCGGATTCCTGTTCATCTTCCTCGGAAGAGTCCTGACCGTCCTGGTCCTGTGAATCGTCCGAATCTTCCTCTTCCGTTACGTCGGCACGGGGAATTGTGGCTTCCACGGCGTACATAATGACCCGGAATTGATCGAGACCCGAAAATTTTTTGTTCAGTGCGTCCAGGACGGGACCGGTTTCTTCGGCGGGCAGCAATATCTTCACCCGGTAGTTCTCATCCATAATTTCTTCGCGCCATATTTTTCCTTCCTCTTTTTCCGCCAGAATTTGATTCACGTCCTCCCGTACTTCTTCGGGAACGATGATTTCGACAATTCGTTGTGCCATTGGTTGACCGATGCCCCATTCTGTAACATCTCGAAATTGTACCCGTGTAATTACATCGTCCAAACAGATGGACCAGAATAAACACGGAAAATGCGAATTGGAATTAGTAGAATCCGGAATTTTACAAAACGGATTTATACCAGAGACAAAAAGAGGAGTAATGAGAAGGAAACGGAAAATCGAAATCAGTTAGTATGGCTTTTTCCTAAATCTCGATTCTCTGAGTGAAATCCGGTTTTCTGCAGTCGTGCTCCGGCTTATTGACCCGAGTTTGACCATCTAACGAATGGGTGTTCTGGAATTTTCAGTAAAACTTTCGTGCTACGGTTTCCAGCTGATGCTCTTTGTAAACAAGAATTCAGAATTCTGTTCCTCCACCATCGTGGCCGGTTATATTTGGGTCCGGGTACGCTGATTCTCGACGTTGGGAGAGTGACCTGTTATTCAATAATCCAGTATGCCTTTTTCCTTAAATTTAAGAGCCCAGTCAAGGAGTGTGTTTACCTGGTTGTACCACCGCTCGTGAAAGCCGAGTTTTACCATTTCTCGAACAAGGGTATCGGCGTTGTTTGCCGTAACGGCTTTGCCTCCTCCTTCCCGGGCGACCCGGGGAAACGCATTGGGCATACTGGAAACACCAACGCAGTTCACGGTGATGGGTTTGTACTTCTCGGGGTTTTCGCTGTTCTTTCCTTTCTTCTGCGCCAGGTTCGCCATACGCACAGCACGATCCGGATATTTTGGCGGGGAATCCCCCATGACCAGGATTCCCTTCCGGGCTTCCGGGGTCCATCCCATGCGGTCGTCGATGGCGACTTCAAGACCCATCGAAACCAGTTCTTCCGGGTCCCCACCCCCCCTTGTTTCCGTTGCTCTTAACCGACGTCTTATCCGCGTTGCGTTGTCCGTCAGTCTCTTGGCTAATTTGGCCGGTGGTCCGGACGTTCCATCAGTGTCCCTGTAGAGAACAAGTCCTATTCGAGCGTCCGGAATGGTCCCTTTGAGAATGGTCATAATTGTGCGTAATGACTTGCTTGCCTGTTCAATGGGGCCGCCCATGCTCCCGGTGGCGTCCACACAGATCACAATTTCCAGAATGTTTGAGTAAAGGCTCACCGGCGGTTCGTCCGGTGCGGCAACGGTTTCGTTGCCGGATGCATCGCTGCTGTCCCCCGGCGTTCCGGAGGTCGTGTTCGCCTTCCAGGGGGTCGGTCTGTACGTCTCTCGCTGACTCTCCCACCAGTTTGCCGCTTCCCTTCTTCCATCGAACGATTTCTCGGCGATCCGTGAAAAAATGGATTGGATCCTGTCCACCATGTACTGGTACTTGGCGTGTTTCATGATTTTCTGAAGCTGTTCCATCGCGGATCGGGTAAGTCCCGACCTCAGCGCCTTTTTGGGTGATTCGCCAAGAACTTTCATGGCAAAAATCTTCGTTTTCATCTTTCCATTCTTGATCGCGTCCATGCAGGATCGAACCACCTCCGGGTGGCCTTCGTTCATCAGGGCGATCAGGATGATGGTCTTCATCGCCCATCGCTCCGCGTCTTCGTAGTACCCCACCAGTTTCCGAATTTGTTTCGGCATACGGCGGTATTTTTCCCGGGACATCCACCGGCCGTTAAAGATTTTGAACCCAATTTCGGATTCCCGTTCCTCCTTCAGCATGGCCAGATATTTTTTGGTCTGCGGACGCTGGTCCTTGAAGACCCGGTACATCCGTTCCAGGGTTCTGAATTTCTGCTGTTTCTCCTGAAGAGCCAACTCCAACAAACTCAGCGTGTAACGCTGCTTGTCATCCAGCATCTTCACGTACAGGGAGTTACGAAGGAGGTCCGCGGCCCGGTCATGGTTCCAGCCAAATTGCTTTTCCCCCTCGCCGGTCTGGAGGGTGATGCCGTTTCGATCGGCACCGGCGAATTTAACCGGTCCCGGAAGATCCATTGATTCTACGTTCATGTACTCCCGGACTCGATCGGCCCCGTTTTCGGCCCAGGAAAGGTAGTTGTTGAAAAACGTGTTGATCCGGTTGAAGAAGTCCTGCCGGTACCGGCAAAGTTCCCGGTACAGTGTGGTTTCGAAGTTCTTCTCCTCGTTTTTGTACTGGATCCGTGCCTTTTTGAATTTGAACTGATCGCGGAGGGTTCGATCGTCCGACAGGAGCCGGTTCCAGCGAGCCCGATCCTTCCGAATTCGATTGCGTCTGGAAATTTTGCCGTTTGACGTTTCCGGTTTCTGCATATCCTTCTGATCTTTATTGGCGGAGTTGGACGATGTCTCGTTTGGTTTGTTGGGTTGCTCATTGCTCCCCGGTGTTTCCCATTCGGGTTGAGGTTCCCGGCTGGTCGTTTTCCTGTTTTGTTGGGGATTCCCGTCCCGGTTGGTTTTATTTGCTGATGATGTTCTTTGTCTGGATGTTCGAGATGGCTTATCGGGATTTTCCGCCCTGTTTTCCTCCACCGGAGACCGAGGCCGTGATTTGGTTGTTTTCTGGACGGACTGGTTCTTATCTTTCTCAACGTCCTCCTCCGGTTGTAAGGTCAGGGGACTGAGATAGATGAGGAGCGACGCAAGACCGAGCAATAGCCATCCGAACAGGATGCCGGCACCAAACAGGTAAAGAGATGGAATGATCGCTCTTCGGGTACCTGCATTTGTTCGGGAGGAGGGCCGCCGGGACGATTTTTCGCCGGTCTTTTTTCCTTTGCCCTCGAACGAAATAGATGTAAGCGGGGGAGGGTCCGGTATGATGGATGTACCACCCGGTTCGTTTTGTTCTTCTGGATCCTCCTCCGTTTTGTCGTCCTCCTCCGGTTCATCCGGTTCGTTGGCCTCCTCAGCAAAGACGGTGGAGGCCGACTCCTCCTCGCCCCCAATTTTGGACTCTTCCTGCGGTTGTTTGATTTGTACTGTGACCCGGCCGATTCGGAACGATTCCCCGTCCTGAAGAGTGTGTCGGAGCATCCGGCTCCCCTCGATAAACGTGCCGTTTCGGGATTCCAGATCCTCCAGGATCAGTATCGATCCGGTTCGGATCAGGACACAGTGTTCCCGGGAAATGGACGGTTCTTTTATGGTGATGGTACAGTCCGAGGACCGGCCGATAACGGCGCTTCCCCAGTCCCGGTTCCACTGCCTTGTTTCGAGAAGGTTTCCCTGATGATCCAGAAACGTCAGACAGAGGTCACCGGATTCGGACTGTGGGTCCGAAACTGGAGAGGACGTTTGATCCGTCCCCGGGTTATTTTCTGAATTGGTGGAAGAATCGGACGGGGACCTCTCGTCCACCGATGCTGCCGGATCTTGGTCTGAGGGATTGTCGGTCATGTTGTTCCCGCTGTGGGCTCCCTACTGGGATAACGAAAAAAAAGTGGTTCGGACACGATCAGGACCTGCTTATAACGCAGGCACAACCACAGGCTCTTCGGGAACGTGTCGTTTTGTTTACTTACCGGCGATGGAAAATATTCACCTACATTTATTATACCTGCAATGTGAAACAGGAATCAACGGTCAGTAGGATTCTTTAAGGTCTTTTTACGGATGTTCGGCATTCCGCAGGGGAAGGTATCTTTCTCTTCTCTGTATGAATAAGTCCTGATTTATCGTTGGTGATGATGCCGGGGAAAAAAAGGCATGCCGGAATTATCGGCAGGAAGATGCCAGCGGCTGCTTCGAGGGGACGTTCTTCCGAAAACCGCCCTGTTCCGGTTCGACGGTTTTTGTTTTCACGGCTTTTTAGAATGATGAATTTTCACGGCTTCTTGATGTTTTACATCGTGTACCGTTTGAAGCCGAGGAATCGTTCAAAGTAAACGAGCGGTCGGAGAACAAACAGGCCGAGGACCGAGGAGTACGCACTGATGACGAGGGTCCACTCCACCAGTTGCCAGTACGAGAGGTTGGCACCGGTGATCAGGAAGAAGAACCCGTAAATTATGTTTACGGCGATCTGAAAAACGAGGCTGACGAGAAACAGGGTGAGTAAACTTTCGCGGTAGAGGTATTCACGGCCGATGGATATCAGGTAGGCGATGAATGCAAAGAGAACCGCATAACCACCGAGGGGGGACGCCGAAAACATGTCTTTCAGTAAACCGGTTATCCAGGCGTGGAAGACGACTTCTTCCGGGGGGGCTTCAAGGGCCCAGAAGACGGCAAACACAAACACAAGTTCCGGCCGGCGCCGAAAAATGGAGAGGTGGTGAAGAATTGTTGCTTCAAGCAGAACACAGAGAAACGTGGCGACGTAGAGAATTGCGTATTTTCGTCCGATCATGACCGGTGTCTCAGGTGTTCCCGAACTCGCATCATATCGGGCGAATCAATTTTGCCGTGTAATCAAGGTTGATTGTATGCGGTGAACGGAACCCGTTTCTCCGGCAAAGGGGACCGGAAACGTCCGGAGCAGGCGGGGAAACCGGTGGTTACTTCTCCCGTGAGCGAAGCATCATTACGTCCCGGATATTTGCCGGATCAACAGCCGGTTCCACGTAAATTTGCAGGTATCTGCCAAGCGATTCAACGTTTGTGACCGTGCCGATGGTTAGCCCCATTGGAATCGGGCTATCGGGACCTCCAGCCGTGATGATCTTCCAGCCCTTTTTGACGGGAACGCTGGACAAAATTTCCTTGAGTTCAAGCTTTTTCGTTCCCGTTCCTTCAATTATACCGGTACGCCGGTCCAGTTCTTCCTTTGGAAATTCTTCCGCTTTTTCGGAGAGGTCATCGTCCGATTCGGAAACCGGCATCGCGAAGGCGGAAATTGTGAATTTCGGGTCCGTCATCACCTGAACCCGACTCGTTCGGGATCCGACCTTGATCAGTCTTCCCACCAGGCGTCGGCCATAAACAACGGGCAGTCCTTCAACCGGAGGGGGTTTGTTTCCTTCGGAGGTACCGCCCCGGTTCAGGATAAGTGTGTTTCGCCATGGACTGGTTTCCCGAATCGAACGAATTCGGGCGAGGTATATGTATGAAGCCTGGTCCTCCCGTAAATATTTCAATTCCTGTTTCAGGTTGAGTAATTTTTTTAGTTCAAGGTTCTGCAGGCGGGTTGTAATAAGCTGGGATTGCAGTTCCTCAATGTTCTGTTTCTTTTGGAATTCTTTTTTTTTCTGCTTTTTTTCTTCTGTTTTCCCGAGGACGTAGAGTAATGAATCCCGAACGGTGGATCCGGCGGCCTGGGCGGACGAATCTACGGATCCGGTCAGGGAGAGAACCAGCTGGTGAGGAGGAGAGGAAATCCAGCCGGGCAGGAAAAGAAGAACGACGGCAAACAGGAAAAAGCAGGAGGTGTAGATAAATTTCCAGTTCATTAGAGGTCGGAAACCTCATCCGCCGCCGCGGGCGCCGGGCTCAGTTCGGGGTCATCGGTGTCCGGAAAATAAGCTTCGCCCCCCTCAATTGCCGGTGAAGAAGGATCGCCATCGTTCTCCTCCATTGCCACCGGTTTGCTGGAGAGAATCTGATAGAGTTCCATTCCGGCAACGTAATAGTAACCGGCCGGGAACAGAGCGATGAACGGAATCGAATGATACATTCCGTACTGGTACGCAAAGTACACGGCTACGGTCAGGTACACAGCCATCAGGATTTCCAGTCCGAGACAGACCCGTTTCACGAACTGCGACGAGCCCATTTTTACGCTTGTGGTCACGTCATCATCCTGATTTTTTACGCCGTATTTCGGGGTTCGTACAAATGGACTTTCGTGACCAAAAAGTGCTTCCAGAACCGCCCTGGAATTGTTAATACACAATCCAATTCCGACGGAGATGAGAAACGGCAGATAAACAATGCGCTTTGCCCAGTCCCCATACGCCTCAATCTGGCTGACGATATAAAACGAGAAGACACTGAGGGAAGCGAACACGAAGACGACCAGATCCAGAAGAGAGGTGTCGAAGAAATGGAACTGACCCCTGACAAGGACGGCCGGAAGCATGAGGAGAGACAGGAACAGCATAAACAGCATTGCCACGTTTGCGGTGAGATGAAACGTGGCTTCAATTTTTTTCCAGAGGGATATGGAGGAAGACCAGATCCGCGGCAGGAGTTTGTTGGCGACCTGAATGGATCCTTTCGCCCATCGATGTTGCTGGCTTTTGAAGTCGGCCATTCCCACGGGGACTTCCGAAGGCGTAACCTGTTCCTGGAGATACACGAAATCCCAGTCGTTCAGCTGTGCCCGATAGCTCAGGTCGAGGTCTTCCGTGAGGGTGTCGTGTTCCCACCCCCCGGCATCTTCGATGGCCGTCCGCCGCCAGATGCCGGCGGTACCGTTGAAGTTGAAGAACCGGTTGGAGCGATGACGGGCGGTATGCTCCACAACAAAGTGTCCATCCAGCAGAATGGATTGAATTCGCGTTAGGACGGAGAATGCGCTGTTGATGTGGTCCCACCGGAGCTGAACCATTCCGATGTTCTCGTTGGTGAAGAAGTGAACGGTTTTCTGAAGGAAGTCGGAAGGAGGGAGGAAATCCGCGTCAAACACACAGACAAACTCTCCCTCCGCGACGTCGAGACCGTTGTCCAGCGCTCCGGCCTTATAGCCCTCGCGGTCTTCCCGGTGAATAAACGTAATATTGTATCCCTGGGCCCGCATTTCGGACACTTTTTTCTCGGCCAATGTTTTGCACTCGTCGGTGGAGTCATCGAGTACCTGTATTTCAAGACGATCCTTGGGATAATTCAGCTGGCAGGTTTTCTCAATGAGCCGTTCAATGACATTTTTTTCGTTGTACACCGGCAGCTGGACGGTTACCATCGGCAATTCATCAAAGGTATCGTCCGGCCGGGGCATGTCACCTTTGTTTTTGTAGTACAGGTAAATCAGGATGTACCGGTGGAAACCGTACACGGAGAGCACGCCCACAGTGACAAAATACAGAGCCAGTATAATCTGTCCCGTCAGTGTCAATATCCTAAGGGCCCGATGGTGGTGAATTGTACGTATATGCTCGACCGTCGTGTTGTTTTTGTTTCTGGATTGATTATATCGTTATTATGCATGGTTTCAACTAAATCTTTTCACAAAGTGTGAATAAATCAACGAGACACGCGGCGTGAACGGTCTACTTGATTACGTGGTTGGTGGGGGGGTCCTTCTGGGGCTTCTGGCCTGGACATTTCTCTACGTCAGCCGACACAAAGGTTCAAAGGAGGCCCTGTTCAAAAAGCGTGTTGCCCTGTTTATCTGGGGGGCCCTGTTTCTTGCCGTCGGTGTACCGGGATATCTTGTGTATCAGGAGGTTCTGGCGGTCTGGTGGTTCTGGACGGGAATATACCTGTTTTTGTTTCTTTTGCTCCCCTTTCTGTACCGGGTGGAGAAGAAACGTGCCAGTCTCCGGTGGGAAAGCTGGGACGCCGAGGGCCCGGCCCGTGCGAGGTTAATTTCGGCTCTGTCGGCGTTTGCCGGTAGTTTTCTGATTTCCATTCCGGTTGTTTATTACCTTATTTACCACCCGGAACGGATCGGTCTCTGGACGGAATTGATGCTGGGGGGTGGGTTGATACTTTTTCTGTATTTTGCCAACCGGGCCCGATTACGTTACCAGGAGATGCGGTACGGCTCCGGAGACGGCGTGGAGCCGGTGGAGGCGGAGACTGCGGACGACGAGTAAATTACCGTCCTTCCTGCAGGCGGTTTGCGAGAAATGGAGAAAGCTGATCGATGGAGCGAATTTTTTGCATCGTTCTCTGCACATCATACTGTACCCGGTGAAACGTTACTCTTTTTCCGTCCAGTTCCACCCAGCAGGCCTTCGAATTGCCATCCCTCGGCTGACCGACACTTCCCACGTTGATCACGTGTTTTTGATCCGGGTCAAGTGTGAGCGTTTCCCCATCCGGATCCGGTTTGGTCTGTCCCCCTTTCTCGGTGTACAGTAGTGGTTTGTGTGTGTTCCCGCAAAAGAGAGTTTCTTCAAATCGGGAGCAGAGGTCCTTCCACCGTTCACGGTCCCTTGTGTCCGAGGGTCTAATGGGGGTTCCGGTGGGGTCCATCGGCGAGGCGTGGACAAACATATTTCCGTTTCGTTCTTTTACTTCGGGCAGGTTTCCGATAAAGGTCCAGAGTTGCTGGTTTTCCATTTCGGGATATTCCCGGTTGTTCAGCTGGTCCCTCGTCCATGAAATCGCGCGCTGGGTGTCCGGATTGACAAAATCATTCCCCATAAAGAGAAGTGCTTCTTCATGTGCCCCCCTCAGGGTGACGTCGAATTCCTCCGCCCGTTCAATGGTTTCCCTTGGGTTGGGTCCGAAGCCCACAAGGTCACCAAGACAGATGACGGTGTTGATTCCCCGGCCATCGATCTCGTTAAGCACCGCGTCCGTTGCTTCAATGTTTGCGTGCAGATCCGATATAATTGCCGTTTCTGACATGATTTCCGGGAAAAATAGTTTATTGTTTTCTTCATAATATTATCAGAATATATTTGAAATTCCAACGAACACGGCGTAATATCGTATAGAAACAGCATCCGGTGACGGTCGAGTGACATCGCCGGTGAGAGGGGACTGGATGCTGATGAGAAATCATCCATCCTTCCCGTTCCGACGGTTAATTTCCACCATCCGATCACGTTAAGGGGTTATGAACACGAGAATTTACCACCTCCCGGTTCTTTTTCTTCTTCTCCTGTTTTGTTCCGGTTCGCTGCTGGCCCAGAGTTCCACGGAAACCCTGCGGGAGCTTGAAGAACAGCACAGGTCCATCCATAAGGACGTTCGATCGTCGACGGTGATGGTTCAGTGTGAGGTGCCCTCGGGTCCCCGGGAGGGTCCGTATTACGGGACGGGAGTTCTGATTTCGTCCGAAGGACATATTCTGAGCTGCACTAGTGTTATTCCGGCCAACGCGGGAAACATCGAGATCACGCTTCCGTCCGGGAAATCCAAAAAAGCGGAAATGCTGGGCGCGTCGCTTCAGTACGAAATCACGATCATCAAAATTCCCGGGAAAAATTATACTCATCTTGAACGGGGAGACAGCAGTTCACTGGGGGTTGGCGATCGTGTGTACACCGCAGGAAATGCATTTTCACTGGGTGGACGCCAGTTAAAGATCTCCTTCTCGAGTGGCATCGTGTCCGGTCTGTACGAAACGGAAAGCGTGTACTGGCAAAGTCAGTATAGAGGCATTTCACTTGAATCGGACAGCGCGATCAATCCGGGAACGGACGGTGGTCCGATGGTGAACGAGAACGGAGAATTGATCGGCATCATCACGTTAAGCGCCGATCGTGCCCGGTGGCTCGGCATGGGCACTCCGACGCACCTGTTTCGGTCATACCTGAACACCATTCTGGCACGGGATCGAGGAAAACGGAATGATAGAAATAAGGATCCGTACCTTGGACTTGAGTTAAAGGAGACGGAGGATAACACCCTGGCGGTAAGCAAGGTGTCACCGAACTCCCCCACGTGGGAAGCAGGTCTTCAAAAAGGAGACGTCATCATGAAAGCTGACGGAAATGAGTTGTCCTCCCTTGAAGATTTTGATGACGTGATGAAGGAGAAAGCTCCTGGAGATCAGATCATGATTTACCTGGAAAGGGGCAAACAAAAATGGGCCACAATTATTGAGGTGGGCATTGAACCGATGTAGGACCGCGTTTGGCGGTTTGTGCGGACGCCGGGAGATATCGTCATCCAGAACGGGTCAACCCCGAGAAACATTGCCGTTTTTGCCTTTTTATTAGAAAGGAGAAGAATCTGATGAACGATCGTGGAAAGTTACCTCAAGCGTTTACGCTGGTCGTTGCCGTTTTGTTGTTTTTTTCGTTTTCGTTTGGACAACCGGCAACAGCCGGGGAGGATGGAGAGGAGACCTCCTCGGATTATTTGAGCCGGGCCACCCGGAAGGCTATTCAGAAGACGGAATCCACCGTTGTCAATATACGTCCCGTCTACGACATGGATAAATTGGTAACCTACGAGGAGTTTACCAGTAATGTGCAGGGGCGTTTGAAGAATTTGTTGCAGGAGATAGAGAGTGAACTTTCGGATTCGGACAAACGTGCTCTCCGGTTCCTGTTTCACCGTCTTCGCGGACAGAGAGGTCTGGCAAAGGCATTTATGGAACGGGTCCGCCAGATCAACCGTGAGCGGGACATGATTGATTACCTTCAGTACATGGCCCCCCCGGAGGACGGATTTTCCGGTGTTGTTCTTGAGGATGGGTACGTGCTTACATCAGCATTTGCCGTAACCGGGAGACATCGGGAGGGAATTGAGGTCCGGACGCCCAATGACACCGTAGGGGCGAAAAAACTCGGACATTCGAAACCACTTGACGTAGCACTTCTGAAGTTGACCGGTGAGTTCTCCGACGACGAAGTTGATCCGGTATCCATTGATGAGATTGGGGACAGGGTCCGGACCGGCTACTGGGCCATTGCGGTGGGTCGATCCCCCACTATAGAGGATGTAAAAGCCAGCCGTGGAATCATCAGTGCCAAAAACAGGCGTCAGGGGCGTGTGCTGCAATCGGACGTCCTCTGCAATTACACAAATGCCGGTGGTCCTCTGATTGACATTGATGGTGACATTATTGGCATTGTTACGGGAATAACGCTACAGAATACCCTGCGTTCAGGGCAAAATTCCGGCGTCACCTCGGCGGTTAAGCCGGAAGCACTCCGGAAGGTTTTCCCGAAGTTGAAGAAGGGTGAAGAAATAGGCCGTCCATTCCTTGGGGTCTCCCCCGGTGGCGAAACGGAAAATGGTGTGGAGATCGACCGCGTTATTGATAATTCCTCCGCTGCCGAGGCCGACATGAAGTCGGGAGACGTCATCTCCGAATTTCACGGTCATGATATTAAAGAATGGCGTGATCTGGTAAACGCCATCCGTAAGATGAATCCCGGTGACCACGTAACGTTTAAGGTCATTCGGGATGGAGAGGTTCTTGAACTTGAAACAACGCTGACCGAACGTGGCGATCGTTAGTGTCCGAAACGAGAAGCAGAGAGGTGGAGATGTGTCCGGAAATCTGCACCAGTTGTGACATTATCGTCCGGTTCATACGTTCTTTGAATAACCCCGGAGAAGCGATTTTATGAGCAAAAAAACGAACATTACCTCAATTGCACTGTCCGCTCTCATTCTTGGGCTCCTTTTGATATCAGGTACGTATGCACCCGCCCAGAAAACGGAGGGTGAAAAGTCCTCGAACGCCGTCGAAAAGTCCCGGAAAGCACAGGAGGAGCTTGCTGATCTAATTGAGAATAAGCTTCTGCCGGCATATGTATTTACCGGGCGAGGGGGTTCGGGGGTCCTCATATCAGGGGACGGTTATTTTCTGACAAATTACCATGTTGTGTCGAGTATTTTTCAGCGGCAGGGAAAGGAAGACCGAATTATTGATGTGGAGACCCTTGGGGGCGAATCCCACCGGGCACTGATTGTCGGGGTGGACCCACGGGGAGATATCGCTCTGCTTCGAATACTTGACGCGGATGGTTCCATGCCCCACCTGAAATTTGGAAATTCGGACGATCTGGAAGTGGGGCAGTATTCGATTGCGATCGGTAATCCATTTGCGAAGGGGCTTCTGGCTGCGGAACCAACCGTGACACTGGGTGTGATCAGTGCGGTACATGTCAGACAGTCGACCTATTCGGACGCCATTCAGACCGATGCCCCGATTAACCCGGGAAACTCCGGTGGGCCGTTAGTTACACTTGACGGCAAACTCGTGGGAATTAATGGCCGCATTGAAACGAGATTTGGAACCCGGGCGAGTTCCGGCGTCGGGTTCGCCATATCGTCGGCCCAAATTCAGCGATTCCTGCCCATTCTTAAGAATGGTGGTATTGTGTTTCATGGACGTTCGGAGACACTTGATGTGGCCAGAGGCGTTCTCCGGCGACAGATTGACGACCGTGGGAACCTTCGCGATACGGACAAAGGTGTAAAGCTTGCCAATGTTGAGGAAGGTAGCCCGGCGGAGGATGCCGGCCTGAAATCCGGAGACCATATTGTCAGCGTAGCGGGGTATCCCGCCAGAACCCGAAGTCGGGTAAAAGGAATTATCGAGAGTTTTCCCGCCGGAGCCGAAGTATCCCTTACGTATGCTCGAGACGGAAAGGAGGAGACCACAACCCTCCAGCTTGGTTCCCGGGGAAGCTGGGATAGTTCCCGTATAATGGAGACGTTGCCCGCCACGGATGATTACCGGGGACTCGGAACCGAATTCATGGAAGAAGATGGCGAGCCCGTTATCGGGTCCGTAAAAGACGGATCCCCGGCCGCAAAGGCAGGTCTGAAGAAAGGGGACGTCATCAAGAAAATCAATACACGTTCCGTACCGAACAAAGAAGCAGCCCTTCGTGTCTTTCAGAGCCGGTGGTATGGAGAGACCGTCAAATTCGAGCTGGATCGCGATAATCAAACCTTCTCACTGGAAGTGCAACTCCCTTCGGAATCCGAGGCAAATCAGGACTCGAGGCAGGAGAAATCGACAGAGTAATTTTACCTGTTTCCTTCATATCGAGATGCAGAAATCAAACGTCACAGCTATACCCGAGATTGGTCTCGGCACCTGGCAGAACAAGGATCATGCAACCTGTTCTACGTCCGTGAAAACGGCAATTGAAGAAGGTTACCGCCACATCGATACCGCTCAGATATACAAAAATGAAGAGGCAGTGGGGGAAGGCATTTCCCGTTCGGACGTAGATCGTGAGGATTTGTTTGTGGCGACCAAACTCTGGAATGACCAGACCGATCCGGAGAATGTTGAGGAAAGTGCGGCAGAAAGCCTTGACCGGCTCGGTCTGGAGTACGTGGATCTCCTGTACGTTCACTGGCCGGCGGGGGATTATGACCCGGAGGGCACCTTGCCGGCCATGGAAAGTTTAAAGGAACAGAACCGGATCCGACACATCGGTGTCAGCAACTTTACGCCGGAACTCCTGGAGGAGGCATTCGACGTACTCACCGAGCCTCCTCTGGCGCTTCAGGTGGAGATGCATCCGTATCTCCCCCAGCGGGAGTTGCAGGAGATCTGTCTTGAAAAAGACATGTATCTGGTTTCTTATTCCCCGTTCCGACACGGGACAATATTTGACGATTCGGTTCTGCAGGAGATTGCGAAAAACAGGGATGCGACCCCCGCACAGATCTGTCTGGCCTGGTTGATCAGCAAGCAGAATGTCGTAACCATACCAAAAGCGACCGGCAAGGACCACATTCGGGAAAATTACAGGGCCCTCGAAGTAGAACTCACCGATGAGGAGATTTCACGGATCGACGACATCGATACCCGGAGCCGGTATATCGAACCGCCGTTTGCCCCCGACTGGAAACACCGGAAGGAATAACTGGTCTTCGTACCTGTTCGCATCATTGACCGCCGCCCCATTTGACCTTCGGTGGTTCAGGAAATGAGGGCACCAAGAAGAAGACCATGACGCAACCCCCTCGTCGTACACATGAGTTCTTCCAGGTTGTAAAACCTCATTAAACCGAGTACCACGGCAAGGCCTCCCATGATGTATTCTTTCCGGCCTTCCCTGATATAAAATTCCTTTACTCTGTGGTCCGGGGGGACTTCGGCCATCTCTTTTCCAAGTTCTTTGGCGTCCTCAAAATCCAGGATAAAGCCTTCAATGGCCTCCCGATCGAAGTCGGATAAATTCTGCAGGACCTGGGCGATGGTGGCGACGGTTCCACCAATGCCGATGGGCTGGCACTTCCCATGCTGGATCTGTCGCTGCATTTCTCTTCCGTAACCGGAGATGGATTGGGATGCCCCCCGTATGGCATTTGTAAATTCCTGTTTGGGAATTCGGCCCTTCCATCCCTGTTTCTCGTAGAATTTTATGGATCCAATGGGGAGGCTCTGATGCGACGTGGGCCTTGCTTCCTTCCCAACGCAAATTTCCGTACTTCCCCCGCCCACGTCCAGGGTTGCAAATTTGTTCTTCCTCTGGCTGGATGGATCCCCTCGTCCGTACGTGCTCCCGATAAAGGTTAGAATGGCCTCTTCTTTTCCACTGATTACCTTCACCTCAAGGTCACATTCCTTTTTGATCCGGTGCCGGAACATGGAACTGTTGGAAGCACGTCGAACGGCACTTGTGGCACCGGCAATGATTTTTTCGGCGTTTAGTTCCCGTGCACGATTCGCGAATTTTCGAACAACGTCGACGGATCTACGCATGGCGGGGGGAGGCAACAAATTTCGTTCTTCAAGCTGTTCCCCGAGTCCGGTGATTTCGATTTGCTCATCAAGTGTTCCGGGAAACCCTTCCCCTTCTCCTTCCGCAACCCATAATTTGATGGAGTTCGAACCGATGTCGATGGATGCACCGCGTTGTATTTCTCCGCTCCTGTTTGAGATCGCCTGTGTC
This sequence comes from uncultured Planctomycetia bacterium, assembly GCA_964580675.1. Lineage (GTDB taxonomy): Bacteria > Planctomycetota > MHYJ01 > CAYXQY01 > CAYXQY01 > CAZOLI01. The sequence goes on along the minus strand of CAZOLI010000025.1, from coordinate 26,444 downwards.
ATACGTTGATCGCAAAAATGAACGTGTTATGCCGGTAAACCGGTTACGCCAGCCATTCGACCGGTCCGGTTTCCCTCTCGTCGAAACGAAAAGAAGTCATTCTCGTTACAGTGATTGCAGATGCCGCTGTCGATGATCTGTTTTTCCGGCACACCGTGGTTGATGAACTGCAATCGTATAGCTTGTTGCAGATGAAAATATTTTTTTTCTCCCCGGTCGTCGAAGCAGGAACGGGTGTTTGGTTGTGCCTCCGTCATTTCCCGGTAAAAGTCCTCCTGAATTTCGTAGCACCACTTTTGAATGGACGGAGCAATAAAACCGTAGATGTTGTCCGGGGATACGTCACATCGATTTTGCAGTGTTCGTAAAGCGTTCCCGACGATGCCGTCCCGAATCCCTTTCCATGAGGCATGCAGCACCCCCGTAAATGACGTGCCGGATTCGGGAATCAGAAACACAAGGGGACAATCCGCCGAATAAGCCATCAGCAGGAAACCGCCGGTTTCCGTAAACACGCCGTCCCATTCTCGAACCACCTTCTCCGTGGGCAATTCACCCTCGGTCAACCGGGCATTCTCAATCCACCCCACCTTTCCTCCGTGGACCTGCTCAGGCCGAACAAGACTCTTTTCGTTTATTTCCAATGCTTCCTGAACGGCCCTGTGGTTTTTCCGGACGTGGCTTTCGGGAATGTCCCTGTGAAGTGTCATATCTCCGGTCCTCCGGTGGTCCCCGGTCGTTTTACGGGACGTGAAACCATGAGGTATTCTGTCATTGGGCCAGTTTCGAAACGAAAAGAGAACAGGCGCATCCGGATACCGGTTCTCCGTCATTGTTTGACCTTCGTTATTCATCACGCTTGTTTGCCTCCTTCTGTTCCTCATTGTTTCTGTCCGTTCCCTCCGTTTCATCGGGTTCGTCCGGTGCTCGTTCCGTGTCGTCGACCGATTCTTTATTGTCCGTTGATCTTCCCATTACGTCCTTCAGATTGGACAGCACCACCTCCCGGCCGAATATTATAAGAACCGTTGCGAGGGGAATTGAAAGGAGAACGCCGAAGAATCCGAAGAGTTTTCCCCCAACGAGAAAACTAACAAGAATAATCAGCGGGTGCACCCCAGCCTCCCGGCCGACGATGTAGGGATAAAGAACAAGTCCCTCAAGGAGGTCAACGAACCCATACACCAATGCGATTTGCAGGAGCATCCAGACGTCAAATCCATGGGACAGCAGGGTGATCGCCAGCGCGGGGAGCAAACTGATGACCGTGATCATAAACGGCACGAAGGATCCCACAAAGGCCAGAAAGGCCAGGAGTAATGAATAATCCACGCCGATTATGGATAAAAGTATGCCAACGAGCACCCCCTTGATCAGGCAGACCATCAGCTGTCCCCGGAAAAACCCCGAAATGGCCCGATGCATTTTGCCCAGTATGTTTACGATCCGCTCCTCCCGATTTGCCGGTATGTAACCTAAGAATGAGTCCCATATTCGATTAATATGCAGAAGGAAAAAGAACGAGAAGATGGGAAGAAGAACAATGTAATACAGGAGGGAGCCAATCAGGGAAAGTCCGCCACCCACGATGTGGAAGAGGCCAAATCCCGTGTCCTTCGCCGCAACAGCGATAGATTGTATATTGTCCTTTATGAATTTTCTTCCGAATTTTTTTGTGTTTTCCTCGCCCAGTTTCATCGACGGAAATTTGGCGTTCCATTGATTTATTTTATTTGAAAGCCAGGTGCCGAACTGATCCGCTATCTGTTGGTAATTCAGGTTCCGGATCAATTCCACGAGCTCCGAAAGTTCCGTATAGGCTATCGGAACGATGATAAACAGGAAAATGCCAATGCATATAAGAAGAAAGACAAAAATAAGTGAAACCGCCCACTTTCGGGAAATCCCCTTTTCCTCGAGGTAATTGGTCAGGGGATTGAGTATATACGCGAGCAGAAACGCAAAGATGATGGGGTTTAACACCCCGCTCAGGTAATAGCCAAGGAGGAGGGTGGCCGATCCCACAAACAGCAAGAAGGAGACCTGCAGGAATCGGCGTGTTGGTATCATACGGCGTTTAGATTAAGCATGCTGCTGCCGGCCCTGAAAAAGTGGTTCCTCCCGGTACTTTTCCCAGAATTCCTCGTTGATGTCGAATCCTTCCCGAAAATCCTCGATGGAATCCTGTTCCCGTTTGCCCATCAATCCGTGATCCACGAGGTTAAACACTATGTTGCCGAAGTCGAGCGTTTCCGTAATTCCCCAGATGCGAAACACGGTACCGGCCAGGGGACCAAAGGAGTGAAGACCCAGTTCCCGTATGCCCTCGAGAAGTTCCTCCCCCGAAATGTGTCTTGACGATCCGGGCGAGGCAATTTCCTGTGTGTACGTCAGGGCTTCGAGTACGAATTCGTAAGCAGCCAATTCGTATCTTGGGTCTTTTTCAACAATTTTTTTGAGTTCTTCCTTTGCCATGGTTCCGTGTCGTTCTCAGTCGGAATGACGGGGAAAAAGAGGGTCCCCTTTCTCAATCGTAATCCCTGACTCAAGAGAATTCGGTCGGGCGTCTGCCGGAAACTGTGGTTGTTCTGATTCGTCCGACACATTAAGCTGCTTTCTCATTTCCTGCATTCGTTCCGGCATAAATGGTTTCAGCATGACCGAGAGGGAGTGAAGTGCATCGGCCATGCGGTAAAGAACGGTATTCAGCCGGTTTTCCTTCTCGTCTTTCTTGGCCAGTTCCCATGGTTGGGTCCATTCCGCGTACTGATTGGCCACCTGCACGGGTTCCCAGATCGCTTTAAGCGCCCTGTCGAACTGAAGGTTTTCCATGTGATTATCTAAATTCTCGATGGCCGAGTTCATGGCCTCTTTTAGTTTCTCGTCCTCTTCTTCGGGTTCTCCCGGTTCCGGAATCTGACCGTCCCGATATTTTTCAAGCATGCTTTCGACCCGGTACAGGAGGTTTCCCAGGTCATTCCCAAGGTCGTGGTTGTACCGATCCACGAAATTTTGATACGAGAAATCCCCGTCCTGGCCGAACGGAACCTCCCGCAGCATGAAGTATCGAAGGGGATCCACACCGAAATCCTCCGTGATGTCCCGGGGATAAATGACGTTTCCTTTGCTTTTGCTCAATTTTTCCGCGTTCATGGTCCACCAGCCGTGGGCATAGATCTGTTTCGGTGGTTCGAGGTCGGCGGCCATTAGCATCGCCGGCCAGACCACGGAGTGAAACCACACGATTTCCTTTCCAATCAGGTGTGTGGCCGTTGGCCAGTATTTGTCCAGCTTCTCTTCGTTCTCGGGGAATCCCAGAGCGCTGATGTAATTAATCAGAGCATCAAACCATACCCATATGACGTGGTCCCGGTCCTTTGGTAATGGCACCCCCCAATCAAAGCTGGAACGGGACACACTTATGTCTTCGAGTCCCTCATCGATTCGGCTTAGCATTTCGTTTCGCCGGGACTCGGGGCGGAGGAAATCGGGATGTTCCTCAAAGAATTGCTTCAGGTCCTCTTCGTATTTCGAAAGGCGGAAAAAATAGTTTTCTTCCTCAAGATACTCCCCGGGCCGGCCACAATCATCACAGAGGTTGTCGTCGGAGTCCGCTCCTTTTATGTAACTTTCGCAGTGGGTGCAGTACCAACCCCGGTACATTCCTTTGTATATGTCGTCGTTCTCATCCAGCCTCTCGAAAAAGGCCTTTACTGCTTCTTCGTGTTCGTCGTCGGTTGTTCGAATGAAATAATCGTGTGTTATGTTGAGGTGATCCCAGAGTTCCTTGAACTTCGGGACAAGTTCATCCGCCAGTTGCTGGGGAGTTTTGTCCCGTTCATTTGCGGCATTATAAATCTTTTGTCCATGTTCATCCGTTCCGGTCAGGTAGAAAACGTCCTTTCCTTTCATCCGCTGAAAGCGTGCTGCGGCGTCACCGGCGATTGTGGTATAAGCCGTTCCCACATGGGGATCCCCGCTGACGTAGTAGATCGGAGTGGTTATGTAGTAAGGTTCACGTTCGCTCATCTTCCGTGTTGCCCTTATCCCGCACCTTTTAATTTGCTCTGTACGCGCTTGTTGATTTGATCTCCGTCCACGGGAACGTCGTCAAACCGGGCCATGACATTTTTCATGACATCACCCATATCCCTCATGTCACTCGCGCCGACTTCTTCTATAACCTCATCGATAACCTCGTCGATTTCGTCCTCGTCGGGCGCATCGGGCAGGTAATCAAGCAATATGTCGAGTTCGGTTTTCTCGTCCTCCGCGAGGTCATCCCGACCTGCTTCTTCGTATTCCTCAATGGATTCCCGCCTCTGTTTTACCAGTTTGTTCAGGACGTCCCGGACTGTTTCGTCGGATGCGTCGGTTTGCCCCGTTTCTTCTGACGTTTTTTTGCTCACTTCCGTTTTGACCATTCGGAGAGTTCGAAGCCGTTCTTTCTGACCCTCCTTCATGGCCTGTTTCAGGTCATCGTTGATCTGTTCCTGAAGTGACATTGTGAGAGGCAGGTATTTTATGAACAAGCAACTCGAAGCGAATAATCCCGCCCTGCACATCATATTCAGGAACCCGTTTCGTTTCAAATCCAGCGACCCTCCGTTGTTTGGCTGTTTAATCCTGCCGGAAAACGACGTTGTGGACCTGTTTTAGGCGGGATTTAAACCGAGCCATGGCGGGGTATATGAGGGAGTGGAGATTAGATGCCAACCCGAGAAATCGCTGCAGGAGATTCAGTGGTGGGTCCGTTAAACGGTATCGGGTGCCGTTTCGGTGGACGGTCGTGACCCGCCCCGATATCTGATTTTCGTTCAGGCGTTCCGAATCGGACACATTGTCGCCGGACGTGAAGAAGGTCCGTCCGTCTCCGGAATCATTGACCTGGATAATTCGGTGAACCACCGGCCGCCCATCGCCGGTCAGGGCCATGATCACGTCCCCCTTTTTCAGTGAATGCGGAGGAATCGGCTCAATTGTTACCTGATCATGGTTCCGGATTGTGGGGGCCATACTCGTTCCGTGCACCGTAATGGTGAACCGATCCGTTTGCTCCGGGTTCATGTTATTGGTCGGCAGCCTGGTTCTTATCCCGGTAAACGCTTCGAATAATTTCGGCCTCCCGACACTGCCACCGGTCCACACCCGTGTAATCACCCGAGGCCATAACGGCATTGCCGTTGTTGCGGCGGCAGTATGATTTGATCGGACATGGTTTGCAGTGTGGAAAGTCCTCCTCCGAGAGGTTTCGTATTTTTTGGAACAGGTTTGCGTTCGCCCAGATTTCCGCCAGCGATTCTTCACGAACGTTACCGGCCACTTCTGGAACAGCAATACAGGGTTGTACGTCGCCGGTTGCCGTGATCGCGCACTTGGCCCGCGCACAATTACAGAGGGAGGTACCATCCTCGTCGGGATTCGTGTATTGAAGTACGTCCTCCCGGAGTTCGTTCCGGTAGAGGTCTTCGAGTTTGTCTGAGGGTATACGTTCCGAAAGCGGGCCCCGGTCCCGGATTTCGTCCTGCCTTCTGGTAATGCTGGCATTGAAGGCATGATCCATCGGCAGTTCATCGGCGAGGTTTTTCATCTGATCCACCTCGTGCCGGTTTTTGTTCATTAGTATAAATTTTCCCCGGACGGGAACCCCTCTGTCGGCAACCAATTTGATCCCTCGTATGGTTTTTTCGAACGATCCCGGTTTTTGGGTCAGATGATCATGAGTCTCGGGAGTGGCACCGTAAAGACTTGTGCTGAATTTTTGAATACCGATATCTGCAAGTCGATCTGCCTCCTCCGGACCGATCAACGTTGCGTTTGACAGAAGCGTTACGGAAAGGCGGCGGTGTTTCGCCTCGGTCAGGAGTGTCCAGAAGTCCGGGTGAGCCATTGCCTCCCCTCCGGTCAGGGTCAGAAAGAGAGTACCGAGTTCCCGTGCCTCGTCCATTAGATCAATAATTTCCCGGGTCTCAAGCTCCTCCGTGCGGTTTTTTTCGGGAAGGGGTTTGTCCCGGTCAAAATTGTAACAGTGGACACATCGGAGGTTGCATTTGAGCGTCAACTCAATCGTGATGCTTACGGGCACACAGTTCTGGAAGGCAGCCTGCAGATACTTCTGCCGGATGTCATCACTCATTTTTGTTTTTCGGATTCGGAAACGATTTCGGGTGTCGCATCCTGTGAGTTCGGCTGAAGTTCACCGGCCTGAATTTTGTTTGGTTTGATTTCTTTGGACGCCGATTTCCCAGGATCGAGTGAAGGAATGGATTGCTGCAGGTCTTCAAATGGTGGTTTCAACAACTCGTTTAGCTCACCGATCCGTTCTTTTACGTGAGACAGTTCACCGGTTCGTTCCGATTCCTCCTCCTGGAGTTTTCGTTTTTGTTCTTTCAGCTTTTGCAGTTCTTTTTCCAGCAGATCCTGCTGTCTCTTCAGATCATCAATTTCGGTACGGAGGTGGTCTCGCCTGATCTTTTTCCTGAGCAACTGGATGTGCTTTTGCCGGTGTTGAATTTCAATTCGATACTGATGAACACTCCGGATGTGGTCCCAGATTTCGGTGTTCTTCAGTTTCCGCCGTGGTTCTTCGACCCCGGCGTCGGCACAGCGACAGATGGTTTTGTACGTACTTTTTCCAAGTGGTTCGAGAAGATCCTCCAGATTATCTTTGAGAATACCGATCTCCCGGGCCAGTTTTGCAACTTCCATTTCCGGTCGAGTGGAGTGTTTGCCGAGGTTCTCCATGTGCCGGCTGTGATTATCAATTTCTCGCTTTACTTCGTTTATCCGGTTTTTCTTTTTTTCCAGACGGGATTTCAGTTCACATGTTTTTTGAAGCTTCCGCTCCAGAACACTCCGGGATTCCTCCGGTTCGTAGTCGGATTCCACGATGTTTTGACCGACGGAAAGCAGTAACTTCTCTTTTCGGGTTCGCCCGTCGCCACTGTTGTCGGATCCGGATATCCAGTTGAGGAATCGATTGTAAAGATCACCGATCGGATGTCCGTCCTCATCGGTCTGTATTGACCAGTCCGGTTCGCGGTTCTGGAACCACTCCCCGGTAAGCTGTGTAAGCTGATCGTTTTCCGACGCGGATCGAGCGTGTTCTACCCCGGTTTTGCCAATCGTGATATAATCGGAGGCAAGGGTTTCTTCGAGTTCCGATTTTTGATCGGTCAGCTCGTCGAGCTGTTCCTGTAACGAAATGACTTCTTTCCGATGGGTTCGAATGTCGTTGAGTTGATCCGTGGATGTATCCAGACGATTCTGGACGGAATAGGCCTGTGTGTAGAGCTGATGAAGTTTTTCGGAATAGACCGGTTCCGGAAAGAGGGCAAGGAAATCGTCAATCTGACTGATCTTCATTCCGATCCTGCGCAGCGTTTCCGCCGTCCTCCGACGGAGTCCCCTGATCTCCGCTTCAACCAGATCGATCTCTTTGTTCTGATTTTGTTGATCGGGTCTGTCCACGGGTGAATTCGGCCGGTCTAAAAATAGAAATATTCGGAAAATTAATCACGTCGCTCAGATGTCCGCTATGTTGGTATGAAGGGTATCAATACTGTTTGCAAAAAGCAAGATATTTATCGTAGTATAGGTTGTATATTCTTCAACCACTTTCGGTTGACGAACAAAGGGTGATTTCTGTTCTTATCGGAATTTCGGTTATGGATGAGGCCCCCGGAAATAACCTCCCGTTTGTTTCAGGCACGGGCATTGATCTGGTACCGATACCTCGAATCAGGTCCCTTCTGAACCGGCATGGGGATCGATTCGTCAGCCGCGTATTTACGGGGTCAGAGATAGAGTACTGCCGAAACCGATCCACCTCCGCCGTTCATTTTGCGGGTCGTTTCGCCGCCAAAGAAGCTGTGATGAAGGCAATAGGTACGGGCTGGACCTCTGGTGTTATCTGGAAGGACATTGCCATTCACCGGGAGGAACAGGAACCCCCGAAGGCTCATCTTTCGGGTGAGGCGGCGCGCATTGCGGACAACCGCTCCATCGGACGTATTCACGTAAGCATATCTCACACCGATGATCTGGCAATTGCTCATGCTATTGGTGAATCGTCTGAGGCTTAAAGTGCACCGGCCGGGGATTACTTGAAGATCGGCTCTATGAGTAAATCCACGAACGAAACCGGTGATCGAGGAGAGCGCCTGGCCGGGGAACACCTGAGGGAAAACGGGTATCGGATTTTAGAAACAAATCTGGAAAACGAGGCGGGGGAGATTGATGTTGTGGCCTACGATACCGAATCCGACCTCTTTGTTTTTGTCGAGGTTCGAGCCGGGACGTCAAAACGCTTTGCCGGAGAGCGTTCCATCGGCACACGGAAGAAGGAACGAGTAACCGGCGCCGCACATCGGTTTTTGGCAAATCGGAAGGCGCTGGATGTGCCGCATCGATTTGACGTGGTTGGCGTGACCATGTTCCCCGATTCGCCCCGAAAACCGGAGGTCCGGCATCACAGAGGGGTGATTTCGCCCTGAAAGGTGATCATTCGGGAGACGATTGGTTGTTTTTCTTGCGTTTTAACGGGCAATGACCATGAGACAGCTTCTATCTGGCGGGAAGAGCGGGGTTTGTGTGTTTCTTTTTTTCAGTGTGTTTTTCGCCGAACTGGTTGTCGGTCAGGAGAACAGCGACACAACGGAGGTGGTCCGTGGGGACCTGGGCAAAAAGATCGATGAGGAACTCCGGCAATCTCAGGAAGGTGAAAAACAGTTCAGGGGCGCCGTGCTTGTCTACGCTGACGGGGAGGTAAAACTCGCAAAAGGATACGGACAGGCGAGCAAGAAAAGGAAAATCAAAAATACGAGAAAGACTCTTTTTGACGTGGCGTCCCTGACCAAACAATTTACGGCGGCCGCTGCCCTGAAATTGCGAATGAAGGAGAAGTTAGAGCTCTCTGATTCGATTGGCAAATTCCTGGAAGGTGTGCCGGAAAAGAAAAAATCCATCACCATCAAACATTTGTTGACCCATACCTCGGGATTGATTGGAACCATCCCGGATGCCAAGCGTGAGGGGCTTGACTTTCGTGAGGTTGATCCATTGATTAAGATTGCCATGGAGGCACCGCTGCAATCGGAACCCGGGGAAACATTCCGATACAACAACCTCGCATACGTGATCGTTGCCGGAATAATTGAAAAGGTTTCGGACACAACGTTTGACCGGTTCCTCAAGCGTGAGATATTTGAACCGGCCGGCATGGAACAAACCGGATTCCTGGGAAGCGACGACCTCCCGAAGAAAAAAGTCGCCACCGGATACCGGAATGGAAAATCTTATGGCCCGCTGACGGACCGGCCCTACGCCTGGCATTCGAGAGGATGTACGGCCGTGGTTTCGAATGTGGATGATCTGCTTCAGTGGCACCTTGCGCTGATGAATGACCGCGTTCTTTCGGCCAGGGCAAGAACGGATCTGTTTTCGCCGTTTCGGAACGACTACGCTCTTGGTTGGTACGTAAGGAAAACGTCCGATGGCGAGACATACATCGAACACAGTGGCACCACAAGAGGATTTGGTAGCTGGTACCGGTATTACCGGGATCGGGATGCCCTGCTGGTGATGCTGACCAACCGAAACGGGGACTGCCGTCGCTATCTCTCCCGGGTCAGCAACCACATTTCTCCGTTAAAAGGCATTGTCATTGTGACGAGTGTTCGGGAGGGGACAGCGGCGGCCAAAGCCGGAATCCAGGAGGGAGACGAAATACTGTCGTACGGCGGGCAGACCATTGATAGCAAACACGACCTTATTAAAGCCAAAAAAGAGATGTCCGAAAAGGATACCGTCACAATACGAATCAAAAGAAACGGGGAGACGGAGGAAAAAAGCATAACGACCGGTCGCCTCGGGATACGAATCCGGGTGGAGTAATCATTATCGTTTTGCCGAAACGGTTTTTCTGACGGTCAAAACTTACCGATCCGCCTGGGAGGGACGAAGATAAAGTGGTTGCAATTCGGCCGGGTTCGCGGTGTTTCCCGCGTCAAATGCCTCTTGCCCGAGCTCACAGACAGCGGTGGGGTCTGGATACCAGAGGGAATCCGGTGCAAGGGTCCATTCCTGTTCCTCAAAGAACGATCGGTAGGCTTCAATGCCGTTTCCGGTGACGACGCTGTTCGGAGCAGATCGTTTTTTAAGAACGTCCGGTTTCTCCGTTTCGATTTCACCGGATCTGGTCCAATCTCCGTCCTCATTTTTGAACGTCGCCACATATAGTTCGTTCCAGCGGGCATCAATGACCACGAAAAGGTGTTCGGCTTTCGGGAAGTCGGATACGGAAGCGGCGATGGCGTCGGGAGCGGTGACGGTGGTAAGGGGAAGGGAACGGGACCAGGCGAACGTTTTGGCGAAGGAGATCCCCACTCGTAGCCCCGTGTAAGAACCGGGACCAACATCCACGCAGATCAGGTCGAGATCCGCGGGATGGAGGTCGTTTCGGCGCAGGAGGGAGAGCACGGAAGGCGCGAGGTTTTTCCCGTGCTGTCTCTCCGTTTCAAAATGAAGGGCATCCATAATTTGATCCCCCTGGCCGAGAGCCAGACCGCCCTGTTCCCACGAGGTTTCAATTGCGAGGGCAATCATGAGTTCTGACCGGACCGAAGTTTTTTTAAACGTTTCAGGACTTCCCGGCACACGTTTTTATAATCTTCAGCCCCTCTGCTTTCCGGATCGTACTCGAAGATTGTCTGTCCGTGACTGGGGGCTTCGGCGAGTCGAATGTTCACGCGAACCAGTGTTTCCATTGTCAGGTCCCCGAAATACTCCCTGATTTCATCGAGGACTTCGTCGGATAATTTTGTTCGAGGATCGTACTGGCACGGGAGGATCCCGAGAATTTCCAGGGATTTGTTGAGTCGTTTTTTTACCTTGCGGACGGTTTTCAGAAGAATGGAAATGCCCTGCAGTGAGAGGAACCCACACTGTACCGGAATGAGCACATAATCCACGAACGTCAGCGCATTGATGTTCAGAATACCGAGGGACGGGGGGCAATCCACGAGAACGAATTGATACGCGTTATTTAATGGTTCCAGGGCCCTGGCGAGAGTCCGTCTCGGAGCGTCGAGTCCGGACAACTCCGATTCCGCACCGCTCAGATCCATTTCCGACGGGAGGAGGTCGAAATGATCCGAGCGTTTGAGGATGGCCTCCGCTGGCCGAGCGGATCCGATCATCACATCGTAAATGGAACGATCATAGTCGTCTCGATCGATTCCGAGAGAAAGTGTCGTACTTGATTGAGGGTCCAGATCCACGAGTAACGTATCGTACTCATTCAGGGCCAGAGCCCCAGCAAGATTGACCGCGGTCGTGGTTTTACCGACCCCACCTTTCTGATTGATGATGGCAATTCGGATCATGTCTATCGTTGCGGCCACCAATCCGACGAAGTGGAGGAACGAAAAAACGAGTGTCAATTCAGTCTATCATCCTTCTTATTCCTTTCAAATCTGACCAACACGAATTGCAAAGACCCTTCTAATTGCGTATAGAGTGGTTCAGCCGGGGTTTGTACGTAGCCGTTAAGCACCCCGGAATTTCTATGTCAAGATATAGCGCCCCTGAACCCGATAATATAATTGTCATATAGGGAAATGTTTTCCTGCATGTCCCCACCGACAAAAAAGGGGGTATGTACGCGGAACACAATGGACGGCAAACACCGTCCGAGACCGAATACTGACATGAAATTGAAAAGACGTAATTCAGCATGATGTCTCCGAATAGCTTTCGACTGATATTGGTGGTTACTATTGTATCTCTGGTAACGGCGTTGCTCCCGGCGTGTGTTGAGGTGAAGGGCGAGTCAAATTATTCGTATCCGGCGACCACCCTTGAAGACGCCGAAAGCGAAAACCGGGAACAGACCGGGGATCGTGATAAGCCGGCCCAAACATCGAAAAGGGAAAAGCAGGCCGAGGAAAAGAATCCCCCGGAGTGGCTTCGAAAAGCCGCCACCCGGGTGGAACAATGGGTGCGGGCTCTGCGAAGCGGGGACCGTAAGAAAAAGAAGGAAATTGGTCAAAAAATTCGGTCCGTGACTCGTGATCACAGGCAACAAATATTGCAGTTTATGCAGAGGGGAACCCCCCGAAGGAAAGTTCTTGCCGTTCAGATGGCTCCTTTCCTGGACGGAGAGGAAGTGGACCGAATCGTGCGAAGGAACTGTCGTGACGGAGACGCCGCCGTCCAGAAGAATGCGTATGTTTCCCTTGGCATCCTCGGGCCGGAAACCGCTGACAGGCGCCGTATTGAGCGGGGAATGGAAAGTGATAATCCCAGGGTCCGAACAGGTGCTTCATTTGCCCTTATGCGTTTCGTGCAGGCACACGGGGACGTGTTCTCCCCGGACGACCTCTGGCCGTACCTGATGGATTCCCATCCCTGGGTACGAAATGAAGTCACGCTGGCTCTTGGTTACCTCGGTGGTGACAAATCCGTTGAACTTCTATCGGATCGATTGAGGGTCGAAACATCGGGACGGGTCCGGGCCAGCACCATATTTTCCCTGTACCGCATCGGATCCGAAAAAGCGCTAAAGAAACTGGCAAATTTCGTGAATGATTCGAATAAGAAGGTTCGCCAACTCGCGCGGCGCGCCCTCGTAAAAAAAACGAATCATGATTTTGGGGGGAACAGTGAGAAGTGGCGAAAATACATCGAACAGAACAAACTCGATAAGTCGGAGAATTCAGGAGAGGAGGATCAGTCCAGAAAAAAGAACGACACATCGAAGGGGCATGGTACATCGGAGGGATAGTGGATATTTCTTTCGATGCCAATTTCCGGTAAAATAAGCCCGAAAAGAAGAAAAGAGGAGGAACGAACCGTGATTGATAATTTTAACGGCAGATTTATATACAATTCCGTGCGCAGGTGTTTTATGGAGCGTGTTAACGGCCGGGCACTTGCGAGTGTTGCTTTCCTTGGTTTTGTTGTGGTGTTTCTCTCCTGCGCGGCCCCCGACAGATCCAAACAGGAAACGTCCCTCAAAAATGTCGAAGAACGAACGGATTATCAGGTAAACTTTAAACCGTCCTCCGGACATGTACTGGTTTCCGGACCCGGTGGAACGGCGCGGTTTGCTCCGGGTGTTTCGGGCTTTTCGGTGAATGAGAACTGGTATCGGCTTTCGGAGCCTCCATATTTTAAGGATGGTGAATTTTTCCTGACCATCGGGGGGTTAAACGTGGTTCGAGAGGCGCTCGAAGCCGCCCGTAAGAGGAAGCGGGAGCGGATTGACGGTTCGGGTTTTCGAGTTGTTCTCGATCCGGGGCACGGTGGTAAGTACACCGGAGCCCGAGGCGTAAACGGCGTAAAAGAAAAGAACGTCAACCTGAGGTTCTGCCGGAGCATCAAGTCCTTTCTGGAGGAGCGAGGCGTTACGGTGATTCTCACCCGGAACACGGATGTAGCAATTTCTCAGGATTATCGAACCGATCTGGATCGCCGGGTTCAGATCGCGAATCAGAAAGAGGCGGACCTGTTTATAAGCGTTCATGCAAATGCGGCCCGTTCCTCGTCGCCGTCCGGTTTTGAGATATTTCTCTCCGACCCGGGGGACCGGCGGGACACGATAAACCGGTTAAAAAAATGGGACAACAACGTCTGGCAGAGCGGCGGTGGCTCGGCGAATGGTGCCAGCGGTCCCGACTCCGCCCGGGGGGAGTACAAAAAAAGAAAACGAATGAGTAAGCGACTTGCTGTGGAGGTGAAAAGACAGGTAAAACCCGATGTGAAAACGCCGTTTCGAGGAATTAAGGAAAAGAGTCTTCACGTGCTTCGGAACGCCCCGTGTCCCTGTGTTCTTCTGGAACTCGGGTTTCTTACAAACCCCTCCGAAGCCAGGTTGCTCACCCAGGAATCGTACCGAGAAAAGTTGAGCCGTTCCATTGCTAAAGCAATCCTTAACTACCGGCGGGAAATGGTGGAATAGGTCCACCCGCTTCACACTCCTGTTTTTATTTCTGCTGTCGGGTTATTTTTTCTCGGGCTGCAGGGCACCCGTGTCTCCGAAAGATCTCGTGAAATCGGAGAATCCGGACCGGCGGAGGCGGGCGGCGGTTCTAATCGGAGAAGACCGTGACCGGCGTGCTATTCCCGCCCTTGTCGTCAAGTTGTCCGAGGACCCCGTGCCAATTGTCAGGGCCCAGTGTGCCGTTGCACTCGGAAAGATCGGGAAGAAGAAAGATCGGGTGTACTCCGCCCTTGTACAATCCCTCCGTAACGATCCGGCTTCGCTGGTGAAGCAGGACGCCCTCTGGGCCCTGGGAAAAATTGGGTTTGAGCGTGCCGCCCCCGTCGTTTCTCATTACCTGAAAAACGGAACAACCCCGGATGTACGATATCAGGCCGCGGCGGTGCTCGAAAAAATTGGTGGGGAACAGCAATACGCAGCGCTGATACAGGCGTTGAAAGATGACGTGTACCGCGTACGTTATCAGGCACATCAAACACTGCGGGCCCTTACCGGCGCGGACGGTCCTCCTGAGCCTTCCTGGTGGACGTCGGAACTTTCGCTGCCCTAGTGACGAAGAGGGGTGATATGGAAGAACACGCATCTGAGGAACCGACGAGCGGAGACGAATCGGGGGAACATGACCCGGAGGAGTCCGGGCGTCGGAATAAACTCTGGGACGTACTTCGACTCCTGGTCAGTTTCATACTTATCGGGATTATCCTGTACTTTATCCCGTTTCGGGACCGGGTGGAAACCCGAGATGGGGATGTGTATCACGGCCGGGTAATCCACTGGGAAAAAGATCCCGGGGTCGTGCGAATCAAAACGGCGGATGGTGACGTAAAAACATTTCACGATGACGAAGTCAATTTTGAGGGAGAACGCCCGTATCATCCGGGTCTTTTATCCACCTGGTCTACGGTTGAACTAAAAATTGCTCTTCCCTTCTTTCTTCTTTTTCCGGTGATGTATTTGCTGACGGCCTACCGCTGGAAGCTTCTACTTGAGGCACAGGGGATCAACATCGTAATGTGGCGGGCGATTCAGTATACCTGGATTGGATTGTTTTTTAATAACATCTCGCTCGGGATGACGGGTGGGGATGTCGCGAAGGCGTATTTGATTGGTCGGCGGCTGAAGGAAAAGGCGGGTGGATTAATTTCTGTTGTGGTGGATCGGGCCATTGGTCTTGTCGCACTTCTGGTTCTGACGATATTTGCCTCTATGTTTCGGTGGAATTTCTACCCGATCCGGATGGTGGGTATTACGGTGTGTATATTTCTTCTTGTTCTTTTTCTCCTGGGCTGGGCCGTTTTTCATCCGTGGTTTCGATCCCTTTCCCCGGTTGTCTGGTTGAAGGAACACCTTCCCTTTACGGATGCGTTTCAGGCCGCGGATCGAGCCGTCCGGACCTATTTTGATAAACCGGTGGTTTTGCTCAAGACCTTTGGCATCTCCCTTTTCTGCCACTGTATTATCATCGTCATCTGTATTGCGTTTGGTCTTTCCCTTGGCATTCAAGAGGCAGGTCTAACGGATTATTTTGTTTTTTATCCGGTGGCAACCGCGATTTCCGCTCTCCCTATATCGGCGCGTGGCTGGGGGGTTGGCGAAATGAGTTACGTGTATTTCTTTGGTCTCGTAGGTGTGTCCGGTGCATCCGCACTGAGTCTTTCGGTGATGATTCGGCTTTCCCTTACCCTCTGGAGCATACCGGGAGGCCTTCTGACGACACTACCAGGAGCCGGTGAAATAGACACAACCAACGACGACGGGGAACCGAAAACGAAATGATTATTTACTTCAACCAAATAATAAGGAAAGAGTTGTGAATCATCAGGAGGAGGAAACCGGGTTCTCTAAGGGGACGATCGGGGGATCATCAGGATCCGGTGAGATGTCCATCCCCCATCCCGACCTACCTACGTTCCGTCATGCGGTCCTGGTGTTTATGATTGGTCTTGCTCTTTTGTTTGTGCTCCAGCAGTTTCTTCCGATTCGCGACCGCCTGCTGTTTCAATTCTTTCTTCAGGTCGGCATATTCGTGGGGGTTCCCCTCTGGGTGGCCCATAGATTTCAGTTTAACATCCGGGAAACATTTCGGTTGCGTCGACCGGGTCCGGTAGGTTGGGCGGCCGTGGTGATTGGATGGGTTGGCATGTTCTTGTTGATCTCCACCGGCAGCGAATTATTGCTTGAGGTTGAATACTTCCGACCCGCTCCGGAAGAGATCCAGCAATTTCAGAGACATCTTCTGGAATTTACGCGCTACGGAGGTGTGCTGGCCTTTGTGGCTCTGGTCCTTACGCCGGCAATCTGCGAAGAATTTCTCGTCCGTGGATTTTTTCTTCGTGCCATTGAAGAATCGACCAATCCGCTGGTGGCCATCATCGGGTCCGGCATTCTCTTCGGTCTTTTTCATCTGCCTGTTGAATTTCGAATGATCATGATGACCGTGTTCGGTTGTTTCCTCGGCGCCCTGGCCTACATGGGACGATCTATTATACTTACCATCGCCATTCACTTTTTACATAACGCAACCGTCGTTTATTTTAGTGGACTGGAGATGGGTTCAGGGCCGGCACCGGTCACGTTTAAGGACCTCTTTGGGGCTTCGGGTCGAATTCTGCTCTTTTTATTTGCCGGCGGCCTGGTCGTAGCGTCGGTTCTGCTGGCCCGTCGCGACTGGCGTTCGGCAAAAAGGGTAAAAACGGGAGAGCATCGCAGAAAACTATATGATTCTATCTTTGGACCATGAATTTATTCAACAGATCAGGTTGCCCGTCCATCTCCAATTCCGATAAATGCGCGTTAGGTCCTTTCCGTCATTTCGCAGCACATCGCCAAATAACGGTGTTAATAAAACAGATCTTGTAACTTCCCCCAAAAATATTTACACTTATGACGAATGTGAATGTCGATTCATTCAGGTGGCGACTCAGGGGAGTAGAAAGAACGGTGTTCGATGAAAACCTTCGAACGCCGAAGCCACGTTCGAGAATCGGCGTCCAAGGTCGTAGATCCCCGGAAACAGGCCATCGTTCTCGTCCTTTTTTTCTATTGGATTTCGATTAGACCAATGGCAGAAACGAAGAAGAAAATCGTCGTTTACTGTCCGGGATGCGAAAACCGAATGGCCATTCCCGAACGGTTCAGTGGAGAGAAGATCGTCTGTCCCGTTTGCCGGTCCAAAATTCAACTGAGGGACCGTAGCCAGGAAGAACGAGTGGACGTGAATGAAATAACGGGGGAAGTGGAGATGATCTCCACCGATGAAATGGAGGAGATCGATGAGGACATGATTATTGACGAGGAGGAAGAAGAGGTTCAGAAGGAAAAACGACCCGATCAGGAAGGGGAGGATAAGGAACAGGATGAGAAATCAAAAGACAAAGAAGGGGATGAAGAAGAGAAATCCAAACCCCTGAAGGAAAAGGTGGATGGCAAGAAGATCGGATCGTCCTCCGGCCCGTCCAGGACGAGCAGCCGGTCGGGCAAAGGGAGTACGCGTTCAAGGAGCAAACGGGGGCGGTCCGGAAGTGGGCGGTCCACGTCCCGGTATGGAAAGGATTCGGAACGGGACGATGACGAGGAAGGAAGCCGCTTCGGGCGAAAGAAAAGCGGCTCGAATAACAAAATGATCGTTATAGGCGTTGTGATCCTGCTTCTGGGTGGCGGTGGTATCGCCTATTACGTTATGAGTTCCGGGAACAGCGGCACGACACAGACGGAACAGGAAACCTCCGAAGACAAACCAAACAAGAATAACGGTGCCGAAAACGGGGAAGATGCCTCATCGGCTGCTTCCGATCAGAACGGCAATGGTGAAAACGCCGATCAGAACCAGACCGATCAGGAGCAGAATGACGCCAATAACAGCGGCAGTACGTCGGGAATAGACAAACAAAAAGTGAAAGACCTCTGCAAAACCATCTACAGCGGAGGCATGGAGGAATCAATGGAGGCCGATCAGGAGTTGAAAAATCTCGGCAAGAAATCTCCCACCAAAATCGTTCCGGTTCTTATTGACCTTCTTCACCGGGGGGATGGAGAGGCGGTTTCGAAAGGAGCCAACGAAGTCCTGAAGAAAAATACGAGTCAGGATTTTGGTGAACTAACCAATACCAATCGCGCGGAAATCGTAAAGAAGTGGAAGAAGTGGTGGGAGAACAACCG
>CAZOLI010000025.1:0-8184 GCA_964580675.1 uncultured Planctomycetia bacterium | reverse complement strand
CGTCAAATGAGGTCCCCTCGTAACGAATAGCCGTTTCAAGAACATCCTGAATGTTTCGGTACAGGGTTTCCTGTTCAGGGTCGGTTAGACGGTTTGCCTGTTTTTCCGGATGAAGCCGGGAGGCGTGCAGAATTTCATTTGCATAAATATTTCCGATGCCGGCAATGCGTTTTTGGTCCATTAGCAGGCGTTTGATTTCCCGCCCTGTATCGAGCCGGGCACGAAATTGTGCGAGGGAAAACGACGGATCAAGCGGTTCGGGGCCCAGGTTTTTCAGTGGTTTTACGTTTTCCTCTTCGCCACGAGAGACAAGGTGGAGAGTGCCAAGGCGCCGGAGATCGTCCATGTAAATACTATTTTGGGCGTCAAAATCGAGTGTCAGTCGAGTCCGATCCTGTTCTTCCGTTAACCATCGGCCACTCATTCGGAGGTGATTAACCACCGTCCATTCGTCAAAAACAAAGAGAAGGTATTTTCCTCTTCTGTCGACACGGGCAAGAGTACGACCGGTCAGACCGTTTTTTAATCGCTCCGGAGAACAATTCTTGAGCAGATCGAGGTCTTCAACGGAAAGGGATTGCAGTGCCAATCCGGCCACCCGGTCATCGAGCTGTTTTCGAATGTTTTCTACTTCGGGAAGTTCGGGCATGGTGCAACGTTGGACTCCGACGAATTTGGGGACAGGAATTATCGGTGCGGCGTCAAAACAAATGTCAATGAACGAAAAACGGTCTCGGGTTCGACTGTGGAGGGGTCTACGGTCTTATCTTATTCATGATACCACTGCGTTTCATCTGTTTTGATATCCATGTTGTACAGCTCGGACCTTCCACGACTTTTTCAGGATTCCCGGCAGTTTGTTATGGTTTTTCGGGGAGTTCCTGTATAATTTAAAACAAGTTCAGTGGGGTTGTGGAACGACTATTTTTTCAGCCCGAGAACGTCTCCTTCCATTGCGCAGGCAACGCCGGATATCGACCGGCGAAACATGGTCTGATGTCACAATATTTTAACATCCCTTTTCGGGAAACGCTCCGGAATTACAGTTTGGAGAAAATCCGGGCGGATGGAATTGCCGGAGCAACGGTTGCCCTTCTGGCGGTTCCCCAGTGCATGGCGTATGCCCTTCTTGCCGGTCTTGAACCGGTTGCCGGTCTTTACGCCGGAATGGTTGGGGTGGTTGTGGCTTCCGTACTCGGCGGATCCCGGTACGTTATCACCGGTCCAACGGCCAACGTGTCGCTTGTTGTGGGAGGCGTTTTGTTGACCGTGTCAAATCCGGGTGAGGCGGTGTTGATCCTCACATTACTTGTGGGGGGATTTCAGATTCTGTTTGCTGTTCTGCGGCTCGGGAACCTCGCCAAATTCGTGTCCAGACCTGTTGTGACCGGTTTTATTACCGGCGTTATCTGTGTCATCGTCGGGGAACAGTTTCTCGCAATGGCTGGTTTTAGCGGTGGGGAGTCTCCCTATTTTGCCAAACGATTATACGTGGCTTTTTCCAGTATAATCGCCGGTGAGGCCATAACGTACCCGTCTCTGTTTGTGGGTATAGCCAGTATCCTGTTGATGATAATTTTTCGGCGGATTCATGAAAGGTTCCCTGCCGGACTTGTCACCATTGTGGTTGGTGGAACGGTTGCTTATTTTCTGGGATGGGAGGCGAACGAAGCCATTGAAATTGTCGGGGATATTCCGTCGGGGTTGCCCACCCCCGTACTTCCGGAATTGAATCCCGAGCGGTTCGCCGATCTGTTCCCCGGTGCAATGGCAATAACAATACTTGCCACGGTACAGACCGTTTCCGTGACGAAAAGCATTGCAAGTGAATCCCTGGAAACCGTGGACGAAAATCAGGACCTAATCGGCCAGGGAGCGTCAAATATCTTTTCGGGCATCTTTGGGGGATATCCGGTTTGCGCTTCGTTCAGTCGATCGTACTTTTCGTACAGCATTGGATCCCGCACCCGGATGGCGGGTGTGATTTGTGGTGCGGGCATTGCTCTGGTAACGGCCTTTGCAACGGATCTGGCCCGTTATATTCCCAAGGCCGTACTATATGGGTTAATCGTTGTCGTGGTGTGGGAAGGTTTTCCGTGGAACGACATAAAGGTTGCGATGACCGCCACGCGACGGGATCGGGGGGCGTTTCTGACAACGTTTCTCACCTTTCTGTTTCTGAAGGTCGACTGGGCAATTTACGCGGGCGTTGGCGTCTCCATCGTGCTTTATGTCTGGAAAGCCACAAGCCTTGACCTGAAGGAATACATTGTGGATGAGGAAGGGGAACTGAAACATATAATGGATTACAATGACCGAATTGACCCAAGAGTTGCGCTAATCGAGGTCAGTGGGGAGGCGTTTTTCGGATCAGCAGACCAAATTCGCGATCGAATTAACGAGCTCTGTGAGGAATCGGATGAGCTTCGGGTGATTGTTCTGCGAATGAAAAACGCCATGAATCTGGATATTACAGGGGCTCAGGTATTAAAGGAAATAGCAATGGAGCTTAGAGACAGGGACAAAACCCTGATGCTCTCCGGAACGACCCCGGACGTAAGAGAGGTACTGGATGAATCCGATGTGGATGACGTCATTGGTCAGGACAAGATCCTTGTTGCACAGAAAGACCTGCTCGCATCGACGCGGCAGGCCATTGAGCGAGCTCAATCTCACATCGATGACGTGCTTGAGGGAGAGGAAGAACGAGGAGAGGAGGATCCTCCGCTCAAGCATACAATGGAGGATCTGGAAAGTGCGGAGGAGGGGGAGGAGGAACACGAACAGGATCCCGTGGAGGAAGAGAAAGTTCAGCCCGAATAACGCCTGGAATTGAATAGAACTGGAAAAGTTTAGAAATGACTGTTCCTGAAAACCCGTTTCGTGACACCGGTTCCGGGACGGAATCACATAGCACCGCGGGGCGTTACGACCTGTACCCCTGGTTGTACGACGTGTTCGTGGAGGAATCCGTGGAGGGCGATGTGGCGTGGTACCAGGAAGAATGCCTGCGTTCCGGAGACCCCGTACTGGAACTCGGTTGTGGCACCGGCCGGGTCACCATTCCCCTGGCCGAGGAGGGACTTGAGGTTGTCGGACTGGATCAATCAATCGCCATGCTGGAATACGCAAGGGCCTATGCCGAGCAACAGGACGTTCTCGATCGGGTGCAGTTCGTTCAGGACGATATGGCTTCGTTTGTCCTTGATCGAACCTTTCCGACAATTATCATTCCGTTCTGCACGTTTGCACACCTTACAACGGCCAAGCAACAGGGATCCTGTCTGGAACGGGTTCATAAACACCTGACGTCCGATGGCACGTTTGTCCTGGACATGAAACGGTTTGACCCGGATGATTTTGAGGAAGGATACCGGGAGTGGCCCTATTCCTCTTATTTCGAACACCCGATGGAAAATGTCGAGGTGCGTCGAAAGATAGAGGCATGGCACAATCCGGACGATATGACCGTTGATTATCTCTTTCGGTTTGAGGAACGGCCCGCCGATCGTGAGGATGAAGAGCACACACGAGTGCGCACCTCCCATCACAGTCTGAGCACGATTTCGGACGTAAAATTGCTGGCATTGCTTCGGGGCAGTGGGTTTCAACTGGATCGTGTGTACGGAGATCACGACGAAACTCCGTTTTCCCCGGGGGATCCCTGGTGTTGTGTTGTGGCTTCCCCGTCCGATTCTGCATAAAGAGATCTCCAGGCCGCCAATTATTTTATCCCGAGGGCAACGGGGAATCGGCCATTTCCCTTCAATCAACTGGTGTTTGCCGGGGAGGCCACTGTTTCACAATGCCCGGCGAAGTTTCAGAATACATCACTGGATGGAGAGAAAAAATTTTAGGCGGGAGAAATGTAAAATCATTTTATCATTCCGGTCCCGTCTTACACGACGGAATAGAGGGATAGTATATATAACCTTATTTTATATAACAACTTATATAATATTTCACTTATTCCTATTTTTCTTTAACACCGTGGCATATAACTTGCATTAATAATTACGAGCGCTGGTGGATTCGATGCTTAAAAAAGCTTCTAAAATAAACAAATCGGAAAATAACCTATTGGAGGGTTATCATGATCGACGTACTACTTGTTGAAGCGAGTCAGAAAGGACGTCAATCGTTCAGAGACATACTGGAAGATTCCAAGTTTGAACTGGTGTCCAGCACGGCGTATGGTGCGGAAGCCATAAAGGAATACCGCCGTCATCATCCGGATATTGTCGTGGCCGGGTTGGA
Source organism: uncultured Planctomycetia bacterium (assembly GCA_964580675.1). Lineage (GTDB taxonomy): Bacteria > Planctomycetota > MHYJ01 > CAYXQY01 > CAYXQY01 > CAZOLI01. The sequence goes on along the minus strand of CAZOLI010000025.1, from coordinate 3,927 downwards.
CACACCGCTGAAGAAGACCAGTACCAAGGGAGGCGGCATTAAATTCCTCAAGAAATTCAAAGAGGTATTTCCGGGGGCCCGTATCGTCATTTCCTATTCGATCGACACCCAGTACCTGGTGGTGAAAGCCGAGAAAGAGGTGGGGGCAGGAAAGGTCAAAAAACCCTTCAAAGAGAAACGAACGCTGGAGGCCCTGGCCAAATCCGTTAAGGATGAAGTGGGGGAAGGCGTGGACCGGCGGAAGTCCATTCGGCTCGAGAAGAAGTTTCCCCTTCGCTATCGAAAAGGGGACAACAGCTGGTTGGGAAGCTGGTTTTCCGGCATGAATAACGTGGTGACCAGTGACATCAGCCCGGCCGGCGTGCGATTTTTCAGTGAAGAGGACGTCAGCGTGGATGACCGCCTTCAGCTTGAGGTGGAATTACCGAATTTTGGTCGTACCATTAATACCGAAGGCAGGGTAGTTCACAAACAGTCCTTTACGGGAACGGATCGCACGGAGGTTGGGGTGAAATTTACGGACATCGACGAGGAAACCTATCAGGAGTTAAATGATTATTTGCTATCCCTCGCCTCGAAGGAATGAATGTGTTCTTTTACCTCCGATAGTTTTTCGTGGAGGAGATCCCCGGAGGTTGCTTCAAGGTTCAACCGGAGGAGTGGCTCGGTGTTGGATTTGCGAAGGTTGAACCACCAATCGTCGCTCTCGACGGTCAGCCCATCCAGCCGGTCCTGTGCCAGTTCTTCGTACTGTTTCGCCAGGTACTGAATGCATCCTTCCTTGTCGTTGACCTCGAAATTAATTTCCCCGCTCTGGCTGTACTTCTGAAACGGCTCCACCAGTTCGGCAAGTGTGTCGCCGGACTCGGCCACAAGATCCAGTACATGCATCAACGCGACCAGAGCCGAATCGGCATAATAATGATTCCGGAAGTAATAATGGCCGGATAATTCCCCGCCAAACACGGCGTCCTTCTCCCGCATGGTTGATTTGATAAATGCATGCCCCACCCGCTCGCGGACCGGGTTTCCCCCCCCTTTTCGAATGGTTTCCGGAACGATCCGGGAACTGCGAAGGTCATACACGATGGTCGGTTCCTTGGTCCGATCCAGGTACCAGGACGAAATTAGAGCGGTAATAATCTCCGGGGAGATCATGCTGCCATCCGGTCCGAGAAAAATAGCCCGATCACCGTCTCCGTCAAAGGCAACCCCGAAATGATGGTTTCCGTCGGCCAGTTCAGCGGCAATATCTCGGCGGTTCTGTTCCTCCAGGGGATTCGGGGGATGGTTGGGAAAGGTTCCGTCGGGTTTCATACAGAGGGTCGTCCACTGCACGTTCAGGTCACCAACGAGGTCGTCAAACACCGCCGCGACCACCCCGTTTGCCCCGTCCGCCACCACAGGTATTCGATCCGGTTCACCGGAGAGGTATTCTCGGAGGTAGGATCGATATTTGGGTATGAGATTCACGGATTTGAGCTTGCCCTTCGTACCGGTGCTGTCCGGCAGGGTTTCGTTCCGGTTCTGCACCCGTTTTTTAAGGGTCTGAATTCCGGTTTCTCCGGAGACGGGAATGGCCTGTTCGCGTGATAGTTTCATTCCGGTGTATTCCGGAGGGTTGTGGGAGGCCGTGATCATGATGCCCCCGTCCAGATCCATGGATCCGATCGCGTAGTAGGACATCGGTGTTGTGGTCACCCCGGCATCCAGGACGTCAACCCCGGCACGGCGTACCCCGTCCATGACCGCTTCGGCCACCTCGGGGGACGAATTTCGGACGTCCCGACAGATGCCCAGTTGATCGGCGTTAATCATCCGGGCATATTCGTAGCCGATACAGCAGGCGAGGTCCTCCGTAATTTCCTGACCGTAGACGCCACGTATGTCGTACGCTTTGAATATACTCATGGTCATCCGGTTCTGTTAATGGTTTCGCTCCACGATAAATTTGGCGGTTTCTCGAAGTAGTCGAGCGTCGTCACCGAACGGTTCCAATTCGGAAAGCACATGGTCCAGGTGGTTTTTAGCCGCCTTTTCGGAATCCTCGACCCCGATGAGTTCCGGATACGTCACCCGGTCATTGTCCCGATCTTTCCCCGGTTCTTTTCCCAGCTCCTCCTTCGTGCCGGTGACGTCGAGCACATCGTCCACGATCTGAAATGCCAGTCCCAATGAACGGGCCGCTTTGGTGAGTCGCTCCAGATCCGACTCCGGCGCCCCACCGGCAATGGCTCCCATCCGAATGGCGGCGGTAATGAGACCACCCGTTTTTCGCCGGTGCAGATCCCGGAGGTCCTCACGGCTCTGCACTTCATCTCCTGGATCCAGGTCCATCTGCTGTCCACCGACGAGATGTTTGCTGCCCGCCCATAGGGCCAGTTCACTGCAGAGGCGATTCGTTTTATCGGTGTTATCGGAATTCGAAATTGCGGAGAAGGCCAGTGTCAGAAGCGCGTCCCCGGTCAGGACGGCCGTGGCCTCGTCGAACTTTCGATGACAGGAGGGTTTGCCCCGCCGGAGGTCATCGTCGTCCATACAGGGCAGGTCATCGTGCACAAGGGAGTACGCATGAACAAGTTCCACCGCGGATGCAGGACCGAGAAGAGAACCGGTTTCCGTGGTGAACATTTTTCCCGTGGCCAGGGTCAGCAGAGGACGAATTCGTTTCCCGCCGTTCAGTACGGCGTAACGCATGGCCTCGTGGAGCCGTGCCGGGGGTTCGTCCGGATCGGGAAGAACGGTTTCGAGATGGGATTCCACCTGTTCCCGGTAATCCGTTATTTGATCGTCGTTCGTTATCATTCTTCCACGTCGTCCTCTCCGGGTTCGAACGGTTCGGTGAAGAGGTCTTCTCCTTTTTCCCGGAGGATTTCAATTTTTTCCTCACTCCGGTTCAGAATTTCTTTGCATTCCCGGAGAAGATGAATGGCGTCCTCGTAGAGTTCCAGGGAATCCTCCAGTTCCAGTTCTCCCTCCTGCAGTTCTTCGAGGATGCCGTCAATCTCCTCGATTCGTTCCTGAAACCGTTTTTCCTCGTTCTCGTCGGGGTTTTGTTCTTCGCCGTTCTGGTCCCGTTCGCGGTCTTCGTCGCTCATCGGTGATCGGTGCGGTATACGAGTGCGGTGGGATTACTGTTCGGGGAATGATGTTTTGAGGTCGGAGCAAAATACGTGATAAGCGGGCGATGGGACTCGAACCCACAACAACCGGCTTGGAAGGCCGGTGCTCTAGCCAGTTGAGCTACGCCCGCGTTGGAACGTTCCGGGTAATGAAACGAACATTTCCGTGAACGAACACAATTTTACAGGGGACGGGCGTACGCTACAACCCGGGAGTTCTGAATGGACTCCCTGTGGAGTTCATTTTTGTAAACGGAGTGTTGTTTATTTTTTCTGTCCCAAAATTCGAGTTTTTCCGTATGTTTGTTTTTGGTTTTGCTTTCCGGTCACGGTGGCCGACTTTATTTTCACGGGAATCGCCGGAGTATTTTTGTCCCATGGTCAGTTTTCGGCGTTGATTGAACTGCTGTCGGCCGAGGCCCCCGTAGAACGCTACCGATCGTCGGGGGATTTTCCGGCAAAATAATCCATTATATCCCCATTCCGCCCTGTTCCCGTGCAGGTGTGAACCCCCAACAGGGTTACTTGTCCTTTTCATTTTCTCCAGTGTGGGTCCAGGTGATTTTAATGGTTTGGCCTTTCTGCTGGAAGGTTATCGAAAGGGTCTCCCCGGGGGACCATGCATTTATCGCCTGCCGAAGATCGGTACCGGTGGCCCCGGCTTTCCCGTTGACCGATGTCACCACAGCCCCGGATTCCAGACCGTTTCGAGCAGCGGCACTGTCCACCGCGACGCCGGTCACGTTCATCCGTCCGTCGTCGTTTATGTTCAGGTTTACACCCAGGGGGTTGGAGTCCACGTCCA
>CAZOLI010000024.1:11641-48098 GCA_964580675.1 uncultured Planctomycetia bacterium | reverse complement strand
CAAAAGCACAAGAAGCACAAGCATGCCAAGCGCCACGATCAATGCGGATCCTTCTTTGTTTTCCTCCCGGTTCGTCCAGTTGATGTTGTTTTTCATGTGTTGTTTTTCTGTTTCTGTTAGATGTTACGGGAAACCGTTAGGCCGGATGAGGTCCATTCGTCAGTTATATTTTAAGCAATTGTTGTGCCATATGACCAGCTTTTCTGCATTTTTGGCATTTGACAAACTGATATTCAAATATTTCGGAAAAATTCATTGCATATTAAAAGGTCTGTGCTCCTTCGAAGAGCCAATTCGAGGAAATGTGGCCGTGTGTTTGGTTAAATTCGTTACAGTATCGTAAATTCAGGTCGTTATTGTTACGTATCGGTAACATTTTGCCCGGTACGGGAGCAACACGGCGTGGGGTTATGTGTCAGCAACAGGTTCTGAGGAAGACAGGGAAGCGAGAGCCTCCAGAATTTGTTCCCGGTCCCCCTCCAGAAGAGTTCTTGTGTCCAGGAAAAATTCCTCGTCCTGGACCCGCCCGAAGACCGGGGGATCCTGGCGACGAAGCTGAAGTGACAGTTCACCGGCGGACCGGGAATTGCTGTTGATGCCGACCAGAAACGTCGGAAGGTGTTCGCCGGGGAGGGAACCACCACCGACTTCGGATTTTCCGGCTTCGACCCGTGCGGTGTACTCATCTAGTTGATTGACCTTTTTCGAGAGGGTTTCCGCCCGTTCTTCAAGGGTGTCGACAGGAAGGGATAGCATACGCAGAGCCGGGATCTTCTGTTCCAGTTTATTGGCCTTCAGGTATGCTTCAAGGGTCTTTTCCAGTGCCGTCAATAGCAGTTTGTCCGTTCGGACGGCGCGAAAGAGGGGATGATTTCGGACCTGATCCACCAGTGATTCCTTGCCGGCGATGACGCCTCCCTGTGGTCCCCCGAGCAGTTTGTCACAGCTAAAACAGATCAAGTCGGCGCCGTTCTCAATGGCGTCCCGGGCCACGGGTTCCCGTGAGAGCCCATACGAGGACATGTCCACGAGGGCACCGGAACCAAGGTCTTCCACGGCAAGCAAATCATGATTCTCCGCGATTCCGGACAGTTTTTCCATGCCCACCTCCTTCTGGAACCCGACCACCCGATAGTTGCTGGTATGTACTTTCATGAGCATGGCCGTCTCTTCACCGATGGCTTCTTCGTAGTCGGAAGGGTGGGTTTTGTTGGTGGTTCCGACCTCCACCAGATGTGCACCGCTCTGTGCCATCACTTCCGGCACCCGGAAGGAACCGCCGATTTCCACCAGTTCGCCCCGGGAAATGATCACTTCCCGGTCCCGGGCAAAGGCGGAGAGCACGAGAAATACGGCGGCGGCGTTGTTGTTCACGACGGTGGCAGCCTCCGCGCCCGTCAGTTCCTGGATAAGAGCGGCGGCTCCCCGTTCGCGACGTATTCGTTCCTTGTTTTCACGGTCAACGGCAAGCAGTGAGTATCCGGCGTTCACTTCCGACAGGTGGTCGATGACCTCTTCGCCCAGCACCGCACGACCGAGTCCCGTATGCAAAATCACGCCGGTGCCATTTATTACACGGGTGACGGAGGGGGAGCTGCGTTTTTCCAGGTCCTGCTTTACGCGTTTTAGAATGTGGTTGGATGAGATGCGTTCCCGGAGGTCCGATACCTCCCCATCGGACGTTTGAAGTTCCGTCCGCAGGAGGTCAAGGTGTGCATTTATACAGTCCCGAACCCGGTCACGGTTGTATTTTCTGCACAGTTCCTTCCCGGTCTCGTCTTCGAGGAGTTCGTGTACCGGGGGAAGCTGCTTGAGCAGTTCGGTTTGAGTCATGCCACTCAGTAATATGTTCCGGATTCTTCGGCCAGTTCCTCCGCGGATTCCGACCGTTCCCGCTCCGAACCGGTGTTTTCGTGTTCCGTCTCCTCCCGGGGACCGGCGGTCATGTAAGCACCCGGAACCGAGAACACGTCCCTTCCGGATTCCGGTATGGATTCTGATTTTCTCCTGGACTTTTTGGGTTCCGGTTCTTTCTCCTTCTCATCGGGTTCGTATTCGAAATCCAGCATGTCGTAATCCTCGTCCTGCTGGTGATCCACCTCAATGCCACCGTCCGCCGTCGTCTCCCGGCGGTAGGCATCGAGAATCGTTTCCTCCAGTTCATTCCGGAACTCATCCGTAATCGGAAAGGCGATGTCGGCGTGGAATTTTTCGTTTTTGAAATTGCTGCTTTTTTCGGATCCCCCGGAAAACTTGTTGCCGCAGTTGTCGCAGTAATTTGCGTTTCGAAACACCCGGTTGTCACATTCGTAACAGGGTTTGGTTAACTTTCGCGAGGGCATGGCCACGAACAGGCCGTTGTTGCCCTCAATGATTTTAAAGTTCTTCACGACGAATTTGTCGTCGATCGTCAGGCTGCAGAACGCCTGAAGTTTCCCCCGCGGATTGTCGAGCAGATCAAGCCGTACGTCCGTTATCTCCATTGGTTCATCAAAGAATTTAATTGTATCGTGTTGTTTTCGTTCCGGTTGAAGAATGGTCGTCCCGGGAAGCCGGGATATGAGCACTACATGGATCGTTCGATTCGAAGATCCACCTCGGGACGGTTGTTTTTCCGGAACGCTTTTTTACATTTCTTTTTCACCGTTTCCAGTTTGGGTCGTTCCGGATGACCGATGAAAAATGTGCTCCCCGAACCACTCATGAGGATCGGAAGCTGCGTGTTGTTCTCCAGGATTTTGCGAATCTCCTTCAGGGTCGGGTACAGGTCCTCGGCAGGAAGCTGCAGATCGTTCTGCAGTAGCCCTCCGGGCCAGTTCCCACGTTTGAGTTCGTCAACTACGTTCAGAATATCACGCTTTTCGGGTTGATTCAAGAATTTTTCGGTGTTTCCGTACACTTCACTGGTGTCACAGGACACATCGGGCAATGCCAGCAGAAAATACATGGTCAGGGGAAAATTTATTTCCTGCACCTGTTCCCCCCGGCCCGTGCACAGGCCGGTGGGACCATTGAGGAAGAAGTTTACATCCGAGCCCAGCCGGGCGCCGATTTCTTCAAGTTGCTCCCGGCTCAGGGGGTCGTTCAGGAAGTTGTTCAGCATTTCCAGCACGGTCGCGGCGTTTGAGGACCCCCCGCCGAGACCGGAGCCGGGGGGGATGAATTTCTCCAGGTGAACGTCAACGGGCTTTTGTAAGCCGGTTTCCTCCCTGAATTCCGCAATGGCCTCCCGGGCAATATTTTTATGGTCCGCGGGTACGGCGTGGTTGCCGGAGACCCGAAATCGGTCCTCGTCCGCTTCGGATAAGTTGACCCGATCATGAAGGGAAACTCTTTGCATGATCGTTTTGACGTTGTGAAATCCGTCCGGTCTTCGGTTCAGGACCGTCAGGTGCAGGTTTACTTTTGCGTATGATTTTCTCGTCACTGACATGTGCCCATCGTATTGAAAAGGGAGTCCCCCTTTTTCCGCGAAAACGTGGATGGTGAAACCGGATTCTGCGACAACCGTGAACAATTTTTAAATCATTGTTCGGTTCGGAACAATTCTCCTCGTTGTTTCCGGATGACGATTTTCATTCTAACAGGATCCGGAGAGGGAGGAAATATAAAGATAGGTATCATGTGTCTGGTTATGAATATTTATCGGAAACGTTTTATAATACAAATGAATTAAACGGATCCATTTCAGAATGACCCGCGTTAATGAATCTCCGAAATAGGAATTGTCGGGGAGAATTAATAGCTTTTTTAAAAAAATGGACTTATGGAAGCAAAATTAGAGGAACTTGAGGATCGGATGGAGGAGATCGACGAAATTCTTCAGGACCCGGACACCCTTGAGAAGGTGGCGGACGTAGGGGAGCTGCACCGGGAGCGAGGACGGCTCGAGCCGATCGTTGAAAAATATCGGGAGTTTCAGGAAATTGAGTCGGAAATCGAGGAACTGGAGGACGTTGTTGAGTCGGAGGACGAGGATTCCGAAATCGTGGAACTTGCCCGGAGTGAACTCGAGGAATACCGGGAAAAGAAAGAACACCTCAAACGGAAGCTTGAGAACCGTCTCCTGGCCGAACAGGAGGAAACCGTAAACAAATGTATAATTGAAATACGCGCGGGCGCAGGCGGTGATGAAGCCGCTCTGTTCGCCGCGGATCTGTTCCGGATGTACCGGTACCTCATTGACGAAAACGGCTGGGACATCGAAATCATGAACGAAAGCCGAACGGATCAGGACGGCATTCGAAACATGACGTTTTCCGTGGAAGGGGAGGAGGCGTACGACACGTTTCAGTTTGAAAGTGGCACACACCGGGTCCAGCGCGTTCCGGAAACCGAGTCCGGAGACCGCATACACACCTCCACCGCCACCGTGGCCGTTCTCCCCGAACCGAAGGAGGTGGAGGTGGAGTTGAACGACGAGGACATTGAGTTTTCCGCGATGCGTTCATCCGGACCGGGCGGGCAAAACGTGAACAAAGTGGCAACCAAAGTGCGCCTGGAGCATAAACCAACAGGCGTGGTTGTGGAATGTCAGACCGAAAAATCCCAGCATCGAAACCGGGAACTCGCCCGGCGGCTCCTCCGTACCCGAATTCATCAGAAAAAGAAGGAAGAACAGCGAAAAAAACGGGAGGAAATGCGGCGGAACCAGATCGGAAGTGGTGAGCGAAGCGAGAAAATCCGCACCTATAATTTCCCGCAGAACCGCATCACCGACCATCGGATTGAGTTTACCACGCACAACCTCGAATCATTTCTCGAGGGCAACCTGGACGAGCACCTTGAGCAGCTCCGGGAGAAAAACCGGCGGAAGAAGCTGGAAAAGATGGGTGGTGAGGACGGAGACGGATTGTTTCAGAACACGTCATCCGACAATGGAGAGACCTGATTCCCTCCACGTCCGGCGGGTTCTTGACGGAGCAACGGACGTTCTCGCCGAGGCGGGCATTGAATCCCCCGGGGTAACGGCACAGTTGCTTCTGGCCGACGTGATGGGGGTAAACCGGACGGAACTTCCCCTTCTTCAGGATCGGGAAATTTCTACGGACGAATGGGAGGCGTTCCGTCGGTACGTCAAACGCCGGAGAAACAACGAACCGGTTCAGTACATCACCGGCACCGCTGAGTTTTACTCCCGTTCCTTCCGGGTGGATGAGCGGGTTATGATCCCGAGACCCGAAACGGAAGTGCTTGTTGAGCAGGTTCTGGGCAAACTGTCAGACGAACATCTGATGGCCCGGGCCGGAAACGAACCCCGCTTCTGTGACCTGGGCACCGGCAGTGGTGTCATCCTGATAACATGTTGTTTGGAAACGGAGAAGGGAAGGGGGGCTGGCGTTGATGTCTCCGAAGGAGCACTCGAGGTGGCACGGGAGAACGCCCGGATACATGACCTTGAGGAGCGGGTGGAATGGATTGCGGGAGATCTTCGGGATTCGGGACTCCAGCGGAATCTGAATAATCGAGCCTCGTTTGATGCCGTGGTTTCAAATCCCCCGTACATAGAAGAGGAGGAAGTCGAAAGTCTTCCCCCGAACGTCAGAGAATTTGAACCTGAGGAGGCACTCGTTTCCCCTGATTCCCGGAATCGGTTCTACGAAGAGGTATCGGAGCTGGCCCGGAAACTTCTTCGTGCCGGAGGAATTTTTGGCATGGAACTATCGGAATTTCACGTGGAGGAGGGAGAACGAATTGTCCGTGAATCCGGGTTTTCCCGGGTCCGGCTGCATCGTGATCACAGAGGGAAACGGCGTATACTGATTGCACAGCAGGCCTGACACAGAAGAGGATTTCCTGTCCATCGACGGCTGTTTCCGCAGGCCCGTCAGAAATTTGCATTTCCGATCCTACTTCGTTAGGTTGATAGGCAACAGGTGACCCTTTCATGCTGTAAATTATTCGTTGTTTCGTTTCTTCCTCGGAATTACTGGCAGGAGAGCACAATGCAATTTTCAAAAAGAACACGTCCCCCGTTCCTGATCTGGGGGTTCTTTGTGTTTGTCGCCGTTCTGGGTCTGCAGACATCCGGTGTTGCTCAGATTAAGGAACCGTCCGGTGTATTGGGCGAAGAGACCCTTCAAACCAATCAACGGAATATGCTAAAACCCGCCGCCGCTATTCTGACACCCGGCGTATCGGCAGAAGCGGGCATGTGGCGGCAGGATCCCAGTGGAACGTTTGAGCTGGACACGGACCAGGGCGATACCACGGTGGACGTCGTGGATGACCTGGGGCTCGAACGGGAGAAGAATCTTTTTGGCCGGGTCCAGATCAAATCACCGGGGGGATCGTTTTACAGCCTTGGTGGCCACCTGGTTCGATTCGAAGGAACCAAAACCCTGGAAACGTCCATTACCGTGGACGGGAAAACGTACAGCGCTTCGGATGAGGTGGATTCCAGCCTACGAATTGATTACTACGATCTGAGATACGGGTACAAGGTGTCCGGCGGACCGATTACCGTTGAAGCGTTTTTGCAGACCAACGTTGTTGATATGAAAGCAGAAGTAAAGAACGAGACCACCGGGGAGACCGCTTCCGAATCCACGACCGGCGTCATTCCCCAATTGGGGGCAACATTCGCGACGGGGGTCAGCGAGACATATGAAGTGTATGGAGAGGCCAGGGGCCTGAGCGGTCAGGTAAGTTCGATCAGCGGAAAGAGTTATCATTATGAAGCGGGTCTTCGTTACTATATAGGAAACACCCCGGGAGCGATTTCGATTGGTTACAAAAAAACCGGCCTGGAGGTGGATGCGGACGTGACGGAGCTGGATTTGAGCTGGGAAGGTCCGTTTGTGAGTGTTCAAATAAAGTTTTAATTCACCGATTGGCTCGTTCGGGATGGTTTTCGCTCTCCGATATCCGAGGAGTGCAGGGGCAGAATTCGAGGTTTATCGCCTTTTTGAGTGTAAATTTGTGTTTCGTGAATCGAGGCATGACCGAGGTTAAGCCGCTCATTCTGGCCGCGGGAAAAGCAACTCGAATGGGCCCGGACCGGCAGAAGGTCATCCTGCCGTTGCTCGGCCGCCCGATGCTTCAGTACGTACTGGACGTGGCACGGGCCGTCTGTGCTCGTTCACCGGCGGTGGTCGTGGGGCATATGGAGGAACAGGTCCGAGAAGCGTTTTCCGATCAGGACGTGGACTGGATACACCAGGAGCGTCAGCGGGGAACCGGACATGCCGTTCAGGTGGCTCTTGCACACGATGCAACCAGTAACGTGGATCATTTGCTTGTGCTCTGCGGGGACGTCCCCGGTCTCCGGCCGGAGACCCTGGAAGCCCTTCGGGAGTCACATGTGCAGGAGGAGGCCGACGTGACGATACTGACAGCGGAAGTAGCGGACCCTTCCGGCTACGGACGAGTGGTGCGTGATTCAGAGGGAGACGTCGAGCGAATTGTCGAAGAAGCAGTGGCCGGTGACCAAGAACGAGAAATTAACGAGATCAATTCCGGGGTAATGATGATCGACCTGACCGCCTGTGAGAAACACATTCAGGCTCTGGAAGAGCGGAAGGCGTCCGGGGAGATTTACCTGACTGATCTGATTGCGGAACTCAAACGGGAGGGGGGTCGAGTCAAGGGGGTCAAATGCGAGGATTCCCGGGAAATTCAGGGGGTCAACACACCGACTCAGCGCCGGGTTGTAACCGATCTGATTCGGAAGCAGGTACTTGAACGCCTTTCCCGCGGTGGGGTCGAAGTGTTATCTCCCGCACATACATATGTGGAACCGGAAGTAACAATTGGCCGTGGAACCGTGATTGAACCTTTTGTGGTGGTTCGAAACGGGGTCCAGATCGGGGAAAATTGCCACCTCGGTCCGTTCTGTCATTTGCGGCGAGGAACCATCCTTGAAGACGGAGCGGAAATCGGTAATTATGTAGAGACCAAGAATTCCGAAATCGGGTCAAACACCAAGGCGAAGCATCTTGCGTACCTTGGTGATGCCGAAATAGGGCGGGACGTAAACATCGGGGCTGGAACGATAACGGCCAATTACGATGGTGTACGGAAGCACCGGACAACCATAAAGGATGGTGCATCCACCGGAAGCAATTCCGTACTTGTAGCGCCCGTTACCCTGGGGGAAAACAGCCGAACCGGAGCCGGTGCGGTGGTGCTTCAGAACGAGGACATTCCCGAAGGGGAAACAGCAGTCGGGGTTCCGGCCCGTCGTATACATAAACAGGAAAACCAAACCAGCGAAGACGATTAAAAGGAGCCAAGTCCTCCCATGAACGAAAAACCCATGATGCAGTTGTTTACCGGTAATGCCAATCCCGGACTGGCCGATCGTATGGCGTCGTACCTCGACATCCCGCTCGGAGATGCGGAAGTGGGACGGTTTCCGGACGGGGAAATAAGCGTGAAGATAAAAGACGACGTTCGGGGCACCGATGTGTTCGTGGTGCAATCCACCCAGCCGCCGGTGAACGAAAACCTGATGGAACTACTGATTCTGATTGATTCCCTCGTTCGTGCGAGTGCCGAACGGGTTACGGCGGTATTACCTTATTTTGGGTACGCAAGGCAGGACCGGAAAGCTGAAGGACGCACCCCGATTTCGGCGAAACTCGTGGCAAATCTCCTGACAACGTCGGGAGCGGATCGGGTGCTCACGGTGGATCTTCACTCCGGTCAGATCCAGGGGTTTTTTGATATTCCCCTTGACCATCTCTACGCCGCTCCGGTCATGCTGGAATACATTAAGAAGCAGGATATTCCCGACCTCTGTCTGGTCAGCCCGGACGTGGGGAACGTGAAAATGGCCCGGGCCTACGCGAAACGACTGGATGCGGACCTCGCCATTGTCGACAAACGACGGATTGGTCCCGAGGATACCGAGGCCGTTCACGTGATCGGGGACGTCGAAAACCGAAACTGCCTCATCCTGGACGACATGATATCCACGGGGGGATCCATGATGGAAGCGGTAAGGATCGTCCGGGACCATGGGGCCAAAAACGCTTACTTAATGGCAACTCACGGCATATTCTGTGAAAATGCTCTTGAGCAGATGGCCTCCGTGGAAATTGCGGAATGCATCATTACGGACACAATTTCACCAAGCGATGATTACCCGGATTTCATCCGGGTGCTTTCCATCTCCGAACTTCTCGGAGAAGCGGTTCTTCGGATTCACGAGGACCGTTCCGTAAGTGAGTTATTCGTGTAATGAAGAATAACGCTGGATTTGGAGGGCCCGGCACCGAAATATCGACGTGGTAATGAACGAGCAAAATAGAATTTCAAAAACGAGAAAATGGTAGAGACAGCGACAATTCAGGCGGAAGAACGTGAGGAAACCGGTTCGAATCGGGTGTTTAAACTGCGCAAGGAAGGGTTCCTTCCCGCGGTGCTTTATGGGAACGGGAAGGATAATCTGCTTCTGAAATGTGAAAAACAGGAATTTATGAGGGCATTTTCCGACGCCCCCCCACTATACGAGCTGGAATTCGACGGTGATGCGGAAGTGGTCAAAATAAAGAACATTCAGTGGGATCATCTTGGCGAAGACGCTCTTCACGTGGATTTTGTCCGGGTGTCCCTGGACAAACCGATTGAGGTCCAGGTGCCGGTCGAAACGACCGGAACTTCCTCAGTTCTGTCCGGGACGGGGGCTTACATGGAACAGCATCTGATGACCCTGACCGTTACCTGTGACCCGGACAATATACCGGAGGAGATTCCGGTTCCCATTGACAATCTGGACATTGGTGATACCGTCCACGTCAAGGACGTTGTGTTTCCGGAAGGGGTTGAGCCGGCCATGGCCGACGATCGGTTGATTCTTTCTGTTCACGAAGCCCGTGAGATTCTTGCCGAAGAAGAGGAGGCCGAAGTGGGTCCCACGGCCATGGAGCCGGAACTTGTTGGCGAAGAAGAAGAGCTTGAACCTGGTGAGGAAGAGGCTGAAGTCGGTGTTGAACCCGCCGAAGGAGAAGCCGAATCCGAGGAGCCGGCGGAGTAGTGCGGGTTATCTACGGTCTGGGAAATCCCGGTCGTCCATACCGGGGTACCCGTCATAATGCCGGATCGAGGCTTGTCCGTTGGATTGCGAGTCAGCATCGCCTTCGATTTGATCAGACCCTTGATGGGGCCATCTGGACATCCGGAACCATTTTTGACGCCTCGTCCGAATCCGGCGTGCTGTCGCTGCCAGCGACCTACATAAATGCGTCCGGTCAGGGATATCGGGCTCTCCGGGAGCAGTTCGACGTTTCCCATGAACGAATGATGGTGCTCTATGACGACATGGATCTTGAGATTGGCCAGATCCGCCTGCGGGCCTCCGGAGGCTCCGGTGGTCACGGAGGAATGAATTCCGTTCTTGACGCGGCGGGAACAAAGGAGGTGCCACGGCTTCGTATCGGCATCGGACGGCCTCCCGAAGGGGTGTCCCCCCGGAATTATGTCCTGGACAATTTTACCACTGACGAAGAGAAGGTAATGTCCGGTATTTTCGAGCGGGGGAATCGGGCCATTTCCTGCTGGGCCCGGAAAGGGATGGCCGAGGCGATGAACAGATTCAACAATGGTGGAAACGGGTGTGAAGAGAACTCTTCATAAGGAGGAGACTGTAGTGGGATCTGGAACCGGGAAAATGCCGGATTTCGTCGAACCTGCTACTTTGACCCTTATCGTGATCGGAGATGACCAAGAAAAAAGAAAAAATTAAACCGGAGACGTATCAAAAGCGCCGGGAACAGTTTCGCTCCCGAATGAAGGCCGACGTCGCTGTGTTTCCTCCCGCACCGGAAGTAACCCGTTCCGATGACCAGAACCATCCATACTGGCCGGACCTGGACCTGTATTATCTGACGGGAAATGCAAATCCCGGTACCTACGCCGTTCTTTTCAGGGATCATCCGGATTATGGATTCGTTCTTTTTTCTCCCTGTCGTGATCCGGAGGAAGAAGTCTGGACGGGGGAAATTCCCTCCCCTGAAGAAGCGGCCGAGGAATATCGAGCGGACGAGGGGTTGCCGGCTGATCAGATTGAGGAGAAACTCGAGGAGTTTGTGGCCGGGTACCGTTCCGTCTGCACCCCTTTTGGTCGTTATGATCATTTTGACGAAACACTTCGTTCGGTACTTCAGACGATTCGGGCCAGTGCACGGTCCAGGAAGCGCCCCCCCGTGGAGATTCGCGATCCATCGGAGGTGCTACACGAGATGCGAATGCGAAAAACCCCCGAGGAACTCAACCTTCACCGGCGTGCCATCGAGATCACGTGGAAGGGTCTGATTCGGGCTTTTAAGGAATGTCGGTCGGGTCTTTTCGAATACGAACTCGAGGCGATGCTGGACGGGGAATACCGGCGACGGGGCGCTGTTGGTAACGCCTTTAAGACCATTGTGGCGGGAGGGGACAACGCCACTGTTCTGCATTACCACGACAACGAAGACCGGCTAAACGCGGAGGACCTCGTGCTGATCGATACCGGGGCCTCGTACCAGTTTCACTGTGCGGATATTTCACGGACGATTCCGGTTGACGGAACGTTCTCGGACGATCAGAAAACCTTTTACAATGAAGTGCTGAACTGTCAGAAGGAAATAATTGATATGATTGAACCGGGGGTTTCGTATAATGAACTTCAGAACCGGACGGTTCAGATGCTGACCGAGAGCATGGTTCGTCTGGGGCTTCTGGACGGGGATCCGGAGGAACTCACGGAAACCCCTGAAGGAGAAGATGATCCTCCATACAAATCGTTCTTTATGCATAAGATTGGTCACTGGCTGGGCTTGAATGTTCACGACGTCGGGCCATACCGTGAATTTGGTGTCAGTGAACCGGGATGGACGGAACTGAAACCGGGCATGATGTTGACGGTTGAACCGGGATTGTACGTTTCAGGAAGGAGAAACGACGTTCCGGATCGCTGGTCGGGTATGGGGGTGCGGATTGAGGACGACGTAGTGGTTTCGGAGGAGGGTTGTGAGGTGCTTACGGATGATGTGCCAAAAGAGGTTGGTGAAATCGAAGCCCTCTGTCAATCTGATTGATGGAAACCGGCCCGGTTCAAATGAAATCGTCCATCTGTCGATGATAAGAAACTGGCGGCCTTTTATCGCCGGGAATTCGTTTGTTACAATGTTTCCATTTGAATACTTCCTGAAGGATCAAAGATGGGATCTGGCGGGGTTATACGTCGTTCGTCGCGATCTTGATTTCTGTTGACATTTGGAAAGACAAAGAAAATGCTTGAAGAAGACGAGTGGAAAGTAGAATTGCCGTCACCGGGCGAGCTGGATTGGGAAGACGTAAAGGATCAGGTGAAGGAGACGTCGGACGAGGAAGATGACCGTGTGCAATTGCTGCATGAACCCACCGGTATGACGGCCGGGGCGGAAGAATATAAAACAAGGAGTGAAAACCTTGAACTCGCACGGGACCGGATGGTTGAGAACATCAGGGAGCAGCTGGAACTGGAAGAGGAAGAACGAGAAGAGCAGGGGCCGTCGCTCCGCGAGGGCCCACGATCCCCCGGTGAAGAACGAGGATTACCGGGTGAAGATGAACCACCGGAACCGGAGGGACCACCCCGTCAGAACCCCCCTGATCCCCGGCCCTGATTGAAACGGACATACCTTCAGGATTCGGGACACCGCCGGCCAGCGAAGGGATTTCGTTCCCTGCTGTTTTACTGCACACCGGGCCCTATACGACCCCGAAAGAGCAGGACCAGATGGGTGAGAAAGAAAAACAGAAATCCCATCACGAGGCTGGGGAGTATCGTTTGGGGCAGGAGATGTTTCAGGAACCTGTTTTTCTGGTCGGCTGTTTTCCCCGGCTCCATCCGGAGCTGGAGGGGGGCTCCATCGTAGAGGAAGGAAATGGGGTGAATCCGGTACATCCAGTACCATAACTGAGGAAGCAAGTTATCTCGATCCCCTTCCGCACCGACATCGGAATTGGGACTCGTTTGCCGAGCGTCCGGGGTCCCAACCGGTCGGTACTGGGGTTTGTCCAGTACCGGTCTGCTTAAAAGAAGACCGGGAAGCACAAGGATGGGAATCAGGGCCATGGCGAAGACCTGATTTTCCGAGACGGCCGATACCAGAAGGCCGAGGAGCACCCCGAGAAGAGAAGCCAGTTCGAACAGACCGATGCACATCAGAACGCGGAATGGTTTTCCGTACGTGGAGAAATGAATGGTGCCGGTAAGGTAAATGCCCCCGGAAAGCAGCAGACCTGCCAGTAAACCAAACAATCCGTACCAGATCAATTTTGATCCGAGGTACGCGACCACGTACGTTTCCTGGTAGGGAGAGGCCATTCGTTCCTTCTGCACAATGCCGATTTCCCGAATGATGCTCAGAGCGGACGTGTTGAGGCCAAGCCAGAAGGCCGCGACCAGGGAAAAAAAGACGGTTCTTGAGGGTCGTGTATGAATCTGGCTGACCACCCCGATCAGGATGCCGATGGCCACAGGCAGTATGAGCTGATAACTCAAAAAAGCCCGGTGGCGGAACAGAATGATCTGTTCCCGCCGGAGCAGGCAGAATAGACGGGGCAGCAGGTGCTCCAGCCCGAAGCGAACGCTCTGAATGGGTCGCGTAATGCTGGCGCGAAACGCCCTGAAAAGAACCCTCGCAAAATCTCGAACCAGAACAAACGTCCAGAACAAAAGGCCCCGTAACACCAGGTAGATCGGGTATACAGGTCCGACCAGGCGCTCGAAGAATCCAGTTGTTTCCTCGTCTTCCTCGACCGGTTTATCCGTCAGGATGTTCGAGAACAATTCGCCAAAATTGCTCGCATTGTTTTTGTTCAGTACCTTCTCCGGTGTTTCCTGCTCCTGTACCTGACCTCGATCAATCAGGACGAGCCGGTCGGTAATGTCAATGCCCTCCGTGTGGTGACTGCTCATAACGACTGTACACCCCCTGTTGGCCACCTCCCGAACCAGTTCCATGAACTCCCGGTGGTGTCCCGGATCCAGCCCCGCCGTTGGTTCGTCAAGCAGCAGAAGACGGGGGGAGGAGACCATCTCCGTGGCCAGGGAAACGCGTTTTTTCTGACCACCGCTAAGATGATCCACGCGGTTCTGTCGAACGTTGAAAATTCGGAGACGGCGCAGCAGGGATTCCACGTCCCCGGAGGCCGATTCCACAAAAGCTTCGCTTCCCAGACGCAGGACCGACGCGAAATGTACCGCCTGCTGAACCGTTAATTCGGGGTGGACGATGTTTTCCTGCGGAACGTACGCAAGCTCACGCTGATGCTGCTGCAGCCGTTCGGAAAGGGCGTCACCATGTACGTATATGTTTCCTCTCTGGGGACGGAGCAATCCGGCGAGACATTCCATCAGTGTTGTTTTCCCGCTGCCGCTTACCCCCATAACGAGGGTAAGGCTGTTTTCGTAGATCTGCAGATGGGGGACGTCCAGGGTTTTCCGGGTTCCCCGGTACAGAGAAACGTTGTCCAGCTCAAGGTGCACGTCCCGTTCTTCGGTATTATCCGACGCGTCCATCAAATTTTTGGTTTCCTCTGTCAATTCTCCGCTTTGCTGTATTTGATTCGAAAGTTCGGTTCTTCAAGAAACCGGACACGATCAAGAATATGACCCGATGGCAGGGTGTACAGCAGGAGCGAGCCTTTAAGTTGGAGCCGGCGGACCTGGTGGGAATCCGTTTCGAGATGCAATTCGGTTTGTGTTACACGAAGCTCCCCGGTTTGGCGGTTTGTCTGAGGGTGCACCAGGTTAAAACTTCCATTCCCGGCAAGTCGTTTCGGGTGTTTTCCGTTCGATTGTTCCCGCATGACAAGCGTTCCCCTGGCCCGGGCGCCAAACAGTGGAACGGTATATTGATTCAGGTAATTTCCGTGGATGTAATGAACCGTTTTCGAAGGAGGGTTCTGTACATACCGGGTCTCCCGAAGGGTCTTTTCGGGAGCAAACGGGGCTGCCAGTATGATTCGCTTCTCAAATTCCGAAAAGTGCTCTCGTTCTTTCGTTAATTTTGGGCGACCATCGATGTTGTGGGAGATTGGGTGCCGCAGCTGAAACACCGATCCTTCATGTGGACTTGTATAGGAAAGAACCCGGTACGGGTTTTTTTGTGATGTTGGATCCGTAGGTCCCCGGAAAAACGACGAAAGTTTTTTCATCATCCCGGGAGACACTTCGGATGGGGCGGGCGGGGAAATTGGAATACCGCCTCGTCCGTACCGGCGGATGTTTGTTTTTTCACCGAGCTGGTCGGCCAGCGCCGTGACGTCCGGTTTGAATGTTATTTTTCGTTCGTCCGGGGGAAGGGAAAAAAGGAGAAACCGCAATCGTTCAATGGTCCGTTTCTCGCGTATTTCGTTCTTTGTTTTTTCCGTAACCGTACTCCGATACGTCAACTCCTGTACGTAATAAAATCGGCGGATTTCCTCGGGATCCCAGTTCCGGCCGCGTCCCCGCCCTGAAATTGCCAGCAGAAGTCGTTTTTTTCGGGTTTCCCCTTCGGGGGGATACACATCCACGGATTCGACCCGGGAACCCGGACCCGGGTTGACGGCCGATTCCTCATGATTCAAAATCCAGACAAGGACGCCGGAGGTACCGATCCACGCCAGAGCGAATGCGCCGAGTGAGATCGGGAAGAGGCGAATTGTCTTTTTGAAAAACTGCATGGATGAAACGAAATCGGTTCCGGTTTGATTTGAAGAAGGGCCGTCGATCGATTCGTTGCCCGGCCCGGATCTTACCCGTCGTTCCGGGTCTGGTCGGGTCCCCACTTGTTCATGAACTTTACGAGGTTTCGAAGCACACCGTAGTCGTGGCTCGTAAAGGAAAAGATTAATCTATACATGGAATCGGGGGCCTCCGATCCCTCTCCTTCCAGCGGCCCTTTCTGAATGCGGAATCCACTCTCCGGACAGATGCTTTCAAATTCTTCGTCCAGGCGATTCCGTTCCTGTTCGGACGGGGGGTGGCGAAATCGCATGACGAACTCATCCCCCACGTAACGGCTGCTGTGAAAATTGGAATAAAACCTCTGAATGACCTTCAGGGCTTCTTCTGGTTCTTCCACTCGATCATAGAGGCAAAAGTCCGTTTCGCTGATGGTGCCTGAATCCGCCAGGGTCTCCGATAAATATTCTTCAAGGCGTTCCCAGTAATCTCCATGATCGAAAAAAATCATCGGAATCATTTCCTGCCGGCCTGTTTGAAGGAGGGTTAATAATTCAAAAAGCTCATCGTGAGTACCCATACCACCGGGAAATATCACGACGGCGTTCGTTTCTTTGGCAAATATCAGCTTGCGGGTAAAGAAGTACCGAAAGTGAATGCACTTTTCGTCCCCCCGTATGTAGCGGTTTGGAAGTGCTTCAAACGGAAGGTTGATATGGAGGCCAAACGAATTTTCCTTGCCCGCCCCGCGATTTACCGCCTCCATAATACCGGGCCCTCCTCCGGATATAAGCATGTAGTCCGAATTCGCGGCCAACCGGGAAAAGGTCCGGGCTTTCTGGTATGCCTCGTGATCTTCGTCTATTCGGGAGGAACCGAACACGGAAATTTTCTCCCTGTTTTCGTAGGATGAGAACACCCGGAACGCATACCGCATTTCCTTAATGCTATTTGTGATCATTTTAAGTTCAAGCGAGCCTGCGTCATCCTTTTTTAGTTTGCCCGCCGTTACCATGATCTGCCGGATGTAGGAGCGCACCTCCGGGTCCGAGATGTTCAGTTTGTCCAGTGCCTGCTTGACAGCCTGGTTTTCTTCGTCGTCCCTGAATTTGTAGGGCATTGCGTTCCCGTTACGTTGTTGGAAGTAGATTCGGCGATTTTCACATTCTGTATTTGTGTGTCTCCCCCCTACTATTGTGACCGGAATCGACGTCATTTTAAAAAATGCCGTTTGGCGGTACTGTACCGGTTGAATTGGAATGTAGAGTATATATAATGATGGGTGTCTGTACCGAATTATTTCCCTGGTCGAACTCCCCGGTCGGGGAACCGCAAGCATTTCATTGCAGGGGTTGAACATGGATTCGCTAAACAAAACATCATTTGTCAAAAAAGAGGAATACCCGGACGAGAAACGGGATTGGTATCAAGTGGATGCGTCGGGGAAATACCTCGGCCGTCTGGCCTCTCGAATCGCGACGGTTCTGATGGGAAAGCACAAACCCGTTTACACCCCGAATGTGGACGTGGGGGATCACGTGGTGGTAACTGGCGTGGAAAACATACGGCTATCCGGAAATAAGCTGGAGGAGGAATCACACGAACATTTCTCGGGGTATCCCGGCGGGCTGTACGAAAAACCGGTTGAGGAGATCAAAGAAGAGAACCCCGAGCAACTTATTGAAGTGGCGGTCAAAGGCATGTTGCCAAAGTCCAAGCTGGGACGGAAAATGCTGAAGAAATTGCACGCCTACAGTGGAGAAGATCATCCGCATAAGGCTCAGAATCCGGAGGACATTGAACTGGAGGATCTTGTACCATGAGTAACAACGGCGAATTTACATGGGGAACCGGGCGTCGGAAAACCTCCGTTGCCCGTGTCCGCCTGAAGGAGGGAGACGGGAGCATTCGCGTAAACGGCAAGAATTACAAGGAATATTTTGTGAACCTGAAGGACCAGGTCTCCCTCGAGAAACCACTACGAGATACGGACCGGCTCGGGGATTACACCATTCGGATTAACGTGCAGGGGGGCGGCAAGACCGGACAGGCGGAGGCCTCCCTTCTGGGTATTGCACGGGCACTGGTGGAAGTGGAACCGGATCTGGAGGAAACCCTCCGGGACAACGATCATCTCACCAGGGACCCAAGAATGAAAGAGCGCCGCAAATACGGCAAACACGGTGCCCGAAGAGGAAAACAGTACTCGAAGCGTTAAATCACCTCTCTGTTTTCCCGGTCCCCTGTCAAGCCGGTGAACGTCGTGTAAAGCGGCGATTTCTCTCGGTCTGATCACGTAACTCAATTCCCCCGGAATTTGCGCGATGAGTGATTCTTTCCCTTTTGAGCCCGCCGATCGACTGCAGGAACTTCCCCCGTACCTCTTTGCGGAGATTGATCGCAAAAAAAATGAGCTGCTCGAACAGGGGGCGGATCTGATTGATCTGGGGGTTGGGGATCCCGATCAGCCCACCCCGGATCTTATTCAGGAAGCTCTTGTGGAGGCCCTGAACGTGGAGGAAATTCATCGATATCCTCCGGGGCAGGGACGTGAGGAGTTCCGACAGGCCATTTCCGAGTGGTACGATCGGCATCACGATGTGACGGTGGATCCGGACGACGAAGTGGGGGTGGTTATTGGCACCAAGGAAGGCATCGGACACCTGCCGCTCGCCTGCGCCAATCCGGGGGAGGCTGTTCTTATTCCGGATCCCCTTTACCCCCCGTATCGTTCCGGTACGATCTTTGCCGGGGGCGAACCTCATTACATGCCCCTTCGCGCCGAAAACGAATTTCTGCCGGATCTTGATGCGGTGCCGGAGGAGGTTCGGGAGAACGCCAAACTGATGTTTTTAAACTATCCGAACAACCCGACAACGGCCGTGGCTCCGGATCGGTTTTATCGAGAGGTGCTTTCCTTTGCCGAAGAACATGAAATTATTCCCGTCCACGATGCCGCTTATGGATCCATTTTTTATCACGACCGTCCCCGGTCGATTCTTGAATTCGAGGGGGCCGGAGAGGTGGCCGTGGAATTTCAGTCTCTTTCCAAGATGTTTAACATGACCGGATGGCGCGTTGGCTGGGTGGCCGGCCGGCCGGATGTTGTTGAGGCCCTTATTGATTTGAAATCGAACCTTGATTCCGGCTGTTTTGGCGCCATTCAACTTGCCGCCGCGGAAGGATTACGAAATGGTGAGCAGCAGCAGGAAAAAATCCGCGATATGTACCGCGAACGTCGTGATACCTGCGTGGAGGGACTGCGCAATGTCGGTCTTGATCCGATCGTCCCCGACGCAACGTTCTATGTCTGGACCCCGGTTCCCGGAGACGAGGATTCCGTTTCGTTCTGTACCCGTCTCCTGGAGGAAGCTCACATCAACACCACTCCCGGCGTCGGATTTGGCGATGCCGGAGAAGGGTTCTTCCGCATCTCGCTGACAAACGATGTGTCCCGTCTTGAGGAAATGGGGGAACGGTTGGCGTCGGAACTTTAGTCCGGGAACATTTCCTGGTAGATGGGACGCCGAAACACAACGAAGCAGATAACGGCCAGGATCGGCGAGAGATACATCCAGGTCCAGTCCCACACCAGATTCATCTGTGCCACCTGTAACGGCACGGGAAAGAAAAGGTCATACGCGGGCAAATACGACGTTTTGGTGTAATCCAGAAGAAGGTGAAGACCCTGTCCGAGAAACAATCCCGAGAATGCCCGGGGTCGATGGGGCGGCACGAAGAAAAAGGAAAGCGCGTAAGCCATAAGAACGATACCCGCCAGAGAATGTGTCGGAGCCGCTCCCCAATGAGGAAGGCCCAGAAAAAGTTTGAGGGACTTCCCGGCTATATCAGGCAGGAGGGCCCCCGCGAGAACTGTTGCTCTTACCACCTTCCGATCGGCTCCGGCGGTGGTGATAAGGTTGACCGAGGTATGTGCGAGTGAATCTGGCATGTGCAGGCAGGTTCCTAAAATTATTTTAATCCAATTTGTTCCGGATCCCAGCGAAGCCACGACACAAGCAGGAACAGGGCCAGAAGGATACCGGGAATGGCCATCAGGTATTTATAAATGACCGGCGGATGTCTGTGGGTGCGAACCGGTTTTAATATACCGGAGGCCCGGAAAGATCCTTCGATGCTAATGATGTCCCCGTCCTGCCAGGAAGTGGAACGCGGCTTATCAACCGGAACATGCACATCTCCCACACGCAGTGTGACCAGTTCGGCCGGGCCGGATCCTCTCGTGTTTATGACGGTTCCTCCGGTTACCACCACATCCTGCGGAGTTCCTTTTTTCACCGCAAGCAACCGGTTTTGGGTGATTTGGGATTTCGGTTGTCTGTGCTGTTTCTGGCTGAGGTAACAGAGATAACCAAGAAGCAAAAAGGGAAGCACCAATTTTAGCAACCGGTACCGGTTGGAGAACAGGAAGTTACTCATCGTTCATCTGCCTGTTTCCGAATTGTAAATACAGGAAAAGTCCGATCCCCCCCGTCATGGACCCGATGAGAAGAAAGCTCAATGCAAGCCCTCCCCATTCCGGTGAACTGTAATGATAAAAACGGCCGATGGAAATGGTTTCGTACAGAAAGGAACCACGAAGAACGTCCTGTCCGAGGATGTCTCCGCCCATGGCTAGAACCGGATTGTATTGCGTGGAGAGTTCAATGAGCCATTTTCGTGTCCCGCTTTCGGCGGTGTAGAGATCAACAATCGGGGAAGAAATGACGAAACTTGTTGTGAGCAGCAATCCGACCAGCGTGGAGACCCACTGAGACGGAAATGGACCGAGACCGAGACCCCTGCAGAGCCAGACCACACCCATCAGGAACGATCCGAAGCAAAACAAAAACAGCCCTCCCTGAAAGCAGGCTCCGGAAGACGGGGAATGAAACAATCCATAGCAAAGGAAAAAATGGGACATCAGTACCAGGGGAAACAGCATGGCCGGATACATTCTCTGTTCCCGCCAGAACCCGCGAGCAGAGGAAAGGGCAGGAATGACGACGACGGCAAGGAACGGCGAGGCAAGAAACGGGATGGCCCCGGGGTTACTGCCCTCCTCCAAACCGGGCAAAAATAACAGGGGGCCGATGAGCAGAATCCCGGCCCCGATCCAGAGAACAAGAAGGGTCAGGATGGTGCGGGACCATTTTCTGTTGTCGGTTTCATTCATGTTTGCCCCTATCCCCGCGTTGAAAACAACTCTCGAAATGTGGTTGAAAGGACGGACGGATCATGACGGTATGTGTGTGGGGTGGTTTTGTACCGTTCCGATCCTGACCGGTGGGTCTGTTCACCGGCCAGCTCATCGGCCCCCGCGACAAACGATTTGGTGATGACCCGGATGCGGTCCGGGATGTTTTCGAAAGGAACGGGTTCAGACGATTTGCCGGAGATGGGGTCCGGGATGTCGTCGGGAAACACGGAGTAATCGTTATTTATCAATACGGTGTCGATGGGACGGTTGATGGTTTCTTCCAGTGGACGCATATGATCCCACGCCGTGTAGCCGTCGGTCAATGGAGGAAACGTCAGCAGGTTGCAGATGTATGTGAGGGGAGCATCACTCCGCTGAATGGCTCCGGATACGTTTTCGGTGTTCACGCAGGACAGAACCCCTGTGTACAGGTTGCCCGGGGAAAGAAGGAGGTGATCCGCACGGTCAATTGCACCGATGACGTCCTCGCCGGCGGTGATTTCGGGTTCGTGAAATATTCGGTCGATGGGCGAATGGGTTTCCCGTTCAATTATTTGCCATTCCCCAACAATGCGTTCACTGTTTTCCAGTACCGCCCCTACCTGACCGCTCTCATCCGATACCGGTTTCACGGAAAGATGTTCGGGAAGTAGGGCATTGCACAGTTCCTCGGCTGCATTCGATAGTGATCCGCTTCGTTCCAGAAGGGCCGACAGAATGAGGTTCCCAAGCTGTGTGCCTTCAAGGTCGTTTTCGGAGAATCGCACGTCGAGGAGCTGGCCAAGAAGTTCTTCCTCACCGGCCAAAGCCGAAATACACTGCCGCAGATCACCCACAGCCGGGATGTCCAGCTGCTTTCGAAGGTAGCCCGTGTGACCACCGTTGTCCGTCACATTTACCACGGCGGTCACCTCAACCGGAAGTGCCTCAAGTCCTTTCAGCACCATCCGCTGTCCGGTCCCGGCACCAAGGGTGACCACGAAAGGTCGATTTTGATCATCCATTAAACCATGGAGAGAGCACAATTCATTTCATTGGTTCGTCGCCTGTATCCAATCTTACAGTAACCGTCTCCCGTTTTTTACCCCTTAATGCCCGGTGAAGCAAAAGTGATACAGGTAGGGTGAACAAATGGATGAAGGGGGAAATACCGGGTATTCCGGTCTCTTCAACCGGCATGAATTTAGATCAGTGAGTATTAATAATTTCCGGCCCGGTTACATGAAGGGAGTGGCTGCAGATCTAATTTGGCCAGAAGAAGGAACGGGATGATCTCCGAAGCCCGCGTCGGATGTCGTTCCCCGCCGGGACGGTTTTTAATTTCCCTGTTTCAGGTATTCTTCAAGGTCTGGCTGTTTGCTGCCGAAATTCTGGGTCCAGAAGGTCCCTGCAACGCCGGAGCCAAGGCATCTCCAGCTCGGGTTTACCATGTTTCGGTGGTGCCCGGCACTGCCGAACCAGCTCTTAAACGCTCCTTTCGGATTGCCGCTTCCACGGTGTATGTTTTCGCTGACGTTTCCGTTGTAGCCTGCTTTCTGGGCTCGGTCGTTGGGGGTTTCGTAACCAGCACGGTCCTCGTTGTGGCTGAAATTTCCCGTTCGCTTCATGTACTCACTGTGTTTGCGGGCACATTTTACGAGTTTGAGGTTGATTGTCACCCGGTGGCTGCCCATCATGGCCCGGTAATCGTTGGTGATCTGGACCTGTTTCAGTTCTTTTTCCTTGATGTAGTCGTGGGCTTTTGTGAAGTTTACGTTGTATTTTTTCACTTTCCTGTTCCACGAAATCCGACTGGACTCCGAGCTATCCAGGGCGTATGTTTTCAGGTTCACTTTTTCGTTTAACATTCCGTAGATTGCGTCGACGGATTTGTCCTCCGGTGGTGAACCGTTTACCCGGGAAAGGTATTTTTCGTCAATGGTTCGAAGGGTTTCGATTTTATCCCGGGTTGTTGCGCTGATGGCGATTTCCTTCCCCGGATTGTTCCAGAGCAACCTGACCCAGTCCACAAGCCGTTTTACAAGGCCCTGGACCGTGTTCTGGTATTGTTTGCCGGTCTGTTCACGGAGGTAATTTTTTAGTTTCTTTCCTTTGTTCTTCCACCGTTCGCTTTTGGTTTGACCGACTTTTTGCCAGTTTTCGTCTATCCAGGAAAGAAACGTCTGTTTGTCCGAATCAGTGAATTTGCTTTCATCGTAGGGATAGGGGTAGAGGTCTTTGTCCATTATGAGGTTCATCGCTACCTTTCGACGTTTGTTCAGCTCCACTTTTAATTGGCGGAGTTCGCCCACGTCCCCTCGGCTTCCAACGCCTTTCAGTTCTTTGTAGAGTTTGTTCCGCCGTTTCAGAAGAGCTTTCCGGATTGATTTCGTCAGGTTCTTTTTGAACTCCTCCCGGACGTCGTCCTTTTTTCTGATTTCCTCGAATCGGGAAAAGGCTTTTTGGAAGGCTTTCTCGTTTCCGTTCCGGACCTTTTTCAGAATCTCTTTTCGTTCGACGCGGAGTTCGGCGTACCGGAGTTCATCCGGCGTGAGGAATTCCCTGGTTTTTTCGAAGTAGGTGAATCCCTCCTCCGGAATTTCGGTGTCCTTCCATTGGGCAACCAGTTTGTACACGCGTGATTTCAGATCCGGATTTTCCTGGTGCAACTGGTGCAGCATCTCGGATGCCATGGAGGTGGCGTCGTGTTTCCAGGCGTATTTGGCCAGGGCAAACGTCTCGTTCGTCTTCAGGTCAAGCCGACGGAACAGCCGGACGAGCTGACCGGGATCCAGGCGGTCCCATTCTCGTTTAATGTATTTGTCCGAACCAAATTCAAGCCGGAGGGCCGTTTTGCCGGCACGCACAATCGTGGCGTACCTGGCCCCGTTTACTTTTTTGTTCAGTTTCCACTCTCCGGAAACACGCCCGTTGTTTATGGCTTCTATAAATTTGGATTTGAGGGAGGCAAGCAGATCGATCTGTTTCTTCATTTTCCGGGCTCTGTCCTTGAGGGAGGACAGTCCAACGTCGGAGAGGTCGGATCGTTCGAGAACGGCGGCGTATATGTCCCTGGCCTCGGTATAACGACCGTTCTCCTGTTTTTTTCGGGCGGTGTTTAGTTTTTCCAGAACGTCTTTCCGTATGCGCTTCCGGCGTTTTTTTCGTTTCTCTTTTCGTTTTTTGCCCCGGGCCAGGTCTTTGGTTTCGTAGATGAGGTCCTGCAGGTCCACGAAACGCTCCGTTCCCTTAAAAGCTTCTTTCTCGGATTGGTAGATCTTCAGGGCTTTCTGGTATTGTTTTTCGTTGATGTGTTTTTTCGCCCGGTCCAGCACCTCGTTGTAGACAATGTCCACTTCGGATGTGGTTTCCTCGAAAAGATTCCGGGCTTTGTCCGCCCAGGCGGTTCCCTCCAGATCCTTTTTCAGCGTTTCGGCGAGACTCACCGCCTGGCCCAACCTCCTCTTGGACAGATGGTCCGATACGGTTTCCCGCACGTTGCTGAAGTACTCCCGAAGGAAATCCTTGGGGCGATTCTTCACTTCTTCAATTTTCGCGTTCACCACGGCTCTCAGGGTCCTGCGCCCGATGGGTCCGGTGGTGTTTGGGTGTTTCTTCAGAAACGCCCGGTGATCTTCTTTGAACGCGTTCAGGTCCTGTATGAATTCCCGTCGCTTGGCCAGTTTCTGACGGGGATGGACCGGGTGATAGTTCCGATATTCCCGGATCAGGTCCTGATATTTTTCCTGGAGGTTGTTCTGCTCATCAACAACGTTCTTGATCTCGGCCCCGAGCTTCCGGGCTTTTCCGGCAGCAGCCGTGTCCGGATACGCCCTCAGCAATTTGTCCTGAATAAGATTCAGGGCTTTCCTGTGTTCGTGTTCCTCCTCGTGGAGGGACCGTATCCGGGAAAGAAGTTTGCGGGCATCCACCCTCGCTTTATGGCGGTTATAAAAATAACTTCCGATCAGCAGCAGCGCGAACAGGCCCACTATGGCGAGACCGGCGCGAACGTATTTCTGAGAAATTGGCATCTTCCCGACGTTGTCCGTCTTGGTTGATGGGGTCACGCTTGTGTCGGAGGGGGAGGTGCTGCTCCGGGGGGAGGGGGTCTTCTTCTGTTCCTCCTTTTCGTCCCGCCCCGGGGCGAAGGTGATGGTCACATCACCGAGCACAAATGTGTCGCCTTCCTGAAGTTCCACCCGGTCCACTTTCTCTCCATCGACATACGTGCCGTTGGAGGAGTCAAGGTCCTCGAGATATATCTTCCCCCTCTCTTTCTTCAGACAGCAGTGCGCGCGTGAAATCTTTTTTTCGTCCAGAACGATGTCGGCCTTTTTTCCACGACCGAAAACAAGCCGCTCCTCCTCATCCCAGTCATACGTAATGTCTCCGTCGTTCTCAGTTATCTGAATGCGTTTCATATCAATCTACAGAAATTGAACTGGCATTGGTTCGCAGATGAATCACCCTACCCAAGTGCAAGTTTCATGCCGCTTCCCCCTCAATAACCCCACATAACCTCTTTGAGAAAAACATCTTATGGTTTGTACTGTAAGAATGACAGCAGAATAATGCATGGCGATGTTAATCAGGCTTTACACAACGGTTCGATAATGATGTAAGTTGTTTGGTAAAAAATAGTTACGCTTAATTTATTGGTTGTCTGGAGATGTCGCAGAACTGACAACCGGCCGGTTGTGCCTGGCCATGTGCCCGGAGGTCGGGTGTTAAAAGGGCCAGTCTCGAGCGGTTTTCATCCAGGTGTCGTGGCCTTTTTGTTCGAGTTGCTCCTGAATGTTTTCGGGGTCCCGACGGGGGATGTCCACGTCGGTACGGGCAAACTCCTGAATCATCATTGTCGCCAGAATTGCGTGTTCCCGGATCTCCCGTACGTCGACTTTTTCGAGCGTATCGGCATACGTGTGACCGAAGCCACGCCCCTGTTCCCCCGTTTCCGAACTCACCATGATTCCGGGAACACCGTTCCAGACAAAGGGCCAGTGATCACTGTGAAGGACCATCTCGGGCACGGCTTCTATCGGATGGTGCGCCCGATCGGCAACGGACTCCACGATCGGTGTAATTCCTTCAAATTCATTTGTGTGCACTTTCATGTTCCGGCCCCGGCCGATTCCGTCACAGTTGACGACCAGCTTCAGGTCGTCCAGTGCATGGTCCCGGGCATATCGCTGTGAACCGATAAGGCCCAGTTCCTCCGCGCCAAAGCCGATGAGACGAACCCGGGTTTTGAGCTGATCCTCGAGATCGGAGAGGATCCGGGCAATTTCACAAACAATGGCTGTTCCGGCCCCATTGTCGATCGCCGCCTGACTGATGTCGTGACCATCGACGTGTGCTCCTACCAGAATGGTTTCATCTGTGTCAGGACCCACCTCTCCCGTCACGTTCTGTGACGTGCCTTCGTCAATTTGGGCCTGTACTTCCACGGTTCCCTCTACCTGGCTGTTTTGCGTATATCGCTGAATATGAGCCCCTGTTTCTTTGCTGATGCCAACGGCGGGAATTTCCCCAAGTACCTTTTCTCCGCCACCAAGGGAACCGGTCGGCGGAAGACAGCCTTCCACGTGATTTTGAAACACGAAGGCATCGGCCCCCGCATCCACGGCACGGTAGTATTTCTCACGGCGGTGAATCCAGCGGTCGTAATACGAGGGAACGTCCGATCGGGCGATGACGATTTTCCCCGATAGGTTTCTGTTTTCGAAGTCCTCCGGCAATCCATGGTGGAGATGTTCGACCTCCCCCCGGACCTGACCACTCGGGCTCCCCGGAAGGGCTATCGCGTCGAACGTTCGGTCCCGGGGTTTGTTCAGTTTGACCCCGGCGCCGGATCGACGCCAGCGGGTCATCTGAAAGGTGTGTTCATTTATATTACGGAGCCCGGCTTTCCGAAAGGCTTTTCTCACCCGGTCGTGTCCTTTTCGTTCCCCCTCGCTGGCTCCCAGTCGCGCCCCGATTTCGGCAAGGTCTTCCAGCACGTTCCAGCCGAAGTCGGAAAGATACGTTTTGCCGATCCATTCGTGGTTGTCGGACATGGCCTTTCTCCTATTATCGAACCGTCCGTTGCTGTCGAGCAAGGGGTGTAATATACGAAGGTTTTCCTCGGAAAATCAAATGAATTTTGTGTCCGGACCGTCGTTTTGTTGCAACCATTCCGCAGCCGGTTGGACGGGATGCAGGGGAGGTTCCGGAGGGGGGATGAATGTGTCACGAGCTCTAATGGGATGTAGGATTTCGTGCGTCCGGCGTTGTGTTGCTATTTGGCCCGTCCGGTTGTCCTACAATTCACATCCGGAATAAAGGAAAAAAAATGCGGAAATTTGTGGAAACCGTACGTCGTTCTTTCCGTGGTTTGCGTTTTGTATTCTTCGGGTGATGTCGTAAAATTCAACGTCTTCATGTAAATGATTTCGGTCATTTCGCTGGTCGGAAAACGTGGGTTCTTTTCGTGAACAATTTGGTCGTGATCCGGTCGGGTCGGTACGGGCACCGGGCCGCGTAAACCTCATCGGCGAACACACGGATTACAGCGGTGGTCTGGTGTTGCCCCTGGCGACGAAACAGCATGTCAGGGTCTGGTATGGACCCGGAGAGGAGGCGTCCGGGACGTTTCGGGTGTATTCCGAGGAAACGGGGGAAAAGCGTTCTTTTCACCCGGAAGCAAAGGAGAAACACGGGGGCTGGCTTGACTATCCCAGGGGCGTGGCCCGGGTGCTTATCCAGAACGGCCTGGATCTTCAACCGGGATGTTTTTACGTATCAAACACTCTCGACCCGGGAAAAGGACTTGGCTCCTCCGGTGCGTTTGAAGTTGCCATGGCACGAGCGATGCTGGCGTATTCGGGATGCGAGTCCATTTCGGGGCAAACGATAGCTCGCTACTGCCATGAGGCGGAAACCTCCTTTGTTGGGGTTCCCTGTGGAATAATGGATCAGTATGCGTCCGCGTGTCTCGACCCCGGCCAGGCTCTTTTTTTGAATTGTCGTTCGGAGGACACGGCCCGGATTCCCCTGCCCCTTGACACGTGTGAAGTCGTGGTGATGGACACGGGGATTCGTCGGGATCTTTCGGGGACGTCGTATCAGGAACGTGTCTCCGAATTCGAGGAAGCCGTGGACACACTGAAGGAAAATGGTATTCTTTTCCTCGGACGTGAATCCAGCACCAGTCTGAATGTCATGCTTTCCATTTTGCCCTCTCCGCTGAGCCAGAGAATCCGTCATATTGTGCAGGAGAATGACCGGGTGCGGAACGGGGCCCGCCATCTGTCGGATGGGGAATTGGCGGAATTCGGGCAATTAATGTATGAATCGCATGAATCCCTTGACGAATACTGTGAGGTTTCCACTCCCGAATTGAACAGGATGGTCCACATCGCCCGGGAGACGGAAGGCGTGTACGGGGCGAAACTGACCGGAGCCGGTTTTGGCGGTTGCGTGGTTTGTCTCGCCAAACCGGGGACGGAACAGCGACTCCGGCACCGGGTAAGAGAGACGGCTTATTCGGGTTTTGACGATCCGTCGGTTGTCAGGGTAACGGGTGAGACACCGGTGAAAAAAACGGAAAAATCGTCATCAGATGTGTAAAAATCAGTTTTACTTCGTGCCGGCGTTCGGGCGTATTTTCAGGAGAATTCGGATGAGTACGGGCCGATTATTCCTCCTCCTTTCTGTTCTTCCCATGTTTCTGATCTCTCCCGGTCTTCGCGGACAGGAGGACCAGGGCACGAAGAAGGTTTCCCTCGGGAAGATTTTGGAGTCGCTTAAGGAAAATTACGGGAACAAATCCCCGGTAACGGTTCGTTTCCAGACGTACGATGCCCGGCCTGATGAAGGAGAGATGAAACTTTACCGGGGGCTCTTGAACAGGAAAAAGGACGGACCCGTTCGACTGGAATGGAGCGGAACCGGTCACACCGATCGAAAACAGGTCGCTCTCACCTACAGGGGTTTGCACATCCGGAAAAATGAACTTGATTACAGGCGCTGGTGGGTCCGGGGATCAAATAGCTGGATTGTTTCCTCCACCTCTTCTTCCGTCGTCCGGAAGGGTGCTCCCTTTGTAGATATGTTCGAGACGTCAAACCCCGCTCCCATCGCTGCGTCGCCGCTGTTGTTTTCGCTTGCTCCCGCATTGTTACGTGCGAACAGGGAACGTATTCAGGTCACCGCCGAGGAACGGAACGGTCGCACGTATCACCGCGTTCATCTGGCCTTTCGGCCCGCGGTAGCTTCGTACCGGTTATCATACCGTCTGTATTTTCGACCGGGATCCGGGCGATTGACGGAAGTACAGATCCGACGACATCCGCTTCCGGAGTTTCCCGGTGTGCGTCCCCTTGAATTAACCGTTAGCGTCCGTGGATATTCGGAGGTGGGTGGAATGTTCCTTCCCTCCTCCGTTGTTTTTGTCCATGAAAACCACCCGAAACGGGTGATTGATTTTCACTACGAGATGTCTGGTGAACATTCAACGGCTGAATGGGATCCGGTGTATCGCTGGCGGAAGAAACACACGGAGAATCCGGAGGAGCTTCGAAAAGAGCTTCAGGACGCGTCGGAACCGTCCGCGGGTCAAATTGTCTCCCTTGTGGATGCCATTGTTCGATCGGAGAAGTTCGACCATCCGCAACATTTTCTCCGGCGTTTTCGAGTGCGGACCAAATCCCTTGAGGAAGTCGTGGGGCTTCTCGAACGTGGCCTCCGGAGAAAACCGGGATCCGTAGCTGTTAACGAGCGGGCGGCAGCGTACCTTTATTCCACCAGGGGTTTGCAGGACAGGGACAGCCGGGAAAAGGGGTTACGCAACATGGAATCCCCGTCACGGTATGTCCGGCTTCTTCAATACAGGAATGACATGCTGCGGGACACATCGGATACGGGTGAGTCCGATCTGGAGGTGCCCACGTCCTCCTATCTCTTTGAACCGGTCATCAAATTGTTCCAGGCCCGTAGAACATTTCGAAAACACGATGGCACGGCACAACTCGTATCGTCGTTTCAGCGGCATATTAAGGACCGGGCCCTCCTGGAGGGCAGTTTGTTTGTGGAGGAATTTATCCGGCGGCTCCGGGGAACGGAAAAAAAGGAGAGCCTGTTGAACAAAAAAGGAGTTCAGGTGCTGAAGGAGCTGTCCGGTTTAAGCGGTTCCGATCTGTACATCCTGTTTCTTGCCCGTCTCCACTCCCGGACGGGTTATTTCAAAAAGGCCGGAGAACATTATGCCCGACTCTCCAAACGACGGGAACTGCAACCGGAAATAAAACGGTTTATCCTCGACCGCGGCCGGAAGGCACCGGACCTGATCGCAAAGGTTATCGAAGAAATGGACCGTCCCGATTTATACCTCTATCACATACGGAGTCTGTATTCGACGGATCGGGAACGTGCGATTTCGCTTGTTACGGAATTAATAGATTCCCTTCGCCGGAATCCCGATTTCTCGTTCCCCTTACACGCAAAAAACACATTAAAGGCGTTGATGGAAAAGTTGCTGGAGACCGGAGAAAAAAAGCGATGCCGCCACCTGATGAAATACATCATGAAACACGAGAGCGGCATGGTGCTGGCGGGGGAGCAATTTCGAGGTCTGGTACGAAAGGCATTTGGTTCTTCTCTTCGCAATCTGTATTCGTTGATCCGGCACGCGACCGTTCCGATGAACGTGGAACCGTTCCTTCCCTTTTCCAAAGCCCTGGAGTATGCGAGGGATCGGCTCAAGAACAGGGAGGGAACGGAAACGGATGCTGAATTCCTGGTTCGCCTCATCTTTCAGGTGCCGGATCTGGCGTTTGATCCCGGTCTTATCTCCACCATTCTGGAAAGACAGACGAAAAAATACCCAAAAAATATTCTTCTCCAGACCCGTTTTGGAGACCTGCTCCGGAAAATGGGACTGCGGTCCAGGGCCGCGAACGCGTACAAAAAGGCGCTGGAGGCCCGTGCGAATGCGTTAAAAAATGCGAAATCTCCGTACCGCGATCAGATTACGGGAATTGATAATTACTATAGTGTACCGGATCACGTTGGAGCGTCCGGTGATCTGGACATAGCAAACGACCAACCCCTGATACTCAAGCAGGTGCTCCTGTTTCGAAAAATGGATAAGACGAAAGAGGCACGACGACTCCTTGCCGAATATCAGAACCTGTACACAGACCGGGATCGATGGGCGGGCGTTTCGAGTTCGGTGCTCACAAGGGTGAACAGGGAGCGGCAGTATCTGGCATGGGGGTTTTTCTTTGCCGGGAACCCGAATAAAGCAAAGGCGTTGATGAAGGAGGCGTACCGAATGGAGTCAAAGGAGTATCCGGCCGGTCAGTACGGGCAAAGTGCCACGAGGAATTATCTCGTGCTGCTGGATCAGCAAAAGGCGGAGAGCAAAATAAATTCGTTTCTCCGGTCCGCCGTGGAACGATACTTTCGTCGACCGAGTGGAGAGGTGGATTATGACAGCAGTATTTTGCAGGAGGCCGTCCGCCGTTATCAAAAAAAGGAAACGGAGGGAAAAGTGGTTCAGCTTCTCAGACGCGTGGCACGTGCTGAATGGAGGAATCCGGGGAGTTACCTCTTCAAGGACAGTGCCGGAAACCAACTTTACGAACGGCACCTGGAATCACAAAACCCGGAGAAAGCACTTGGGGTTCTGGTAAGGAGTTACCGGCGAGAATTGGCCGAACGAAAGCGGTCTCTCCCCCCTGATTCGGCCTCGCTGGCACTGGTCAACCAGTTGAGCAGCCGGGGCCGGAAACCGGCGGCACTGATCGTCTGTCGTCTGGTGGATGAGCATAAACGGACGGGCGATCCCCTGAAGACGAAACTCCTGGAACTGGATCAATCCACCGGTCTTGAGAAATTCGCGACGGTTCTTTTTAACCAGGAAATATCGGAACCGTCCGAGCGGATTACGAAAACGGCCAGGACCCAGATCAAACGTCTTTCTTCCAACAGCATGGAGGAACGGATGGGGGCCATCAATGAGCTCGTAAATATCGGCAAAAAAATAACGCCGGTCCTGAAGTCGGCGATGGAAAGCGCGGATAAGAAGGTACGCGAACGAATCCTCCGCGTTTTAAAGGAAATTGCTATACAGGATCTCCGCAGAAGATACGGGCCCGGTTCCCTCCCGGTCCTTACACTTCCGTAACGGGGTTTCCCATTCGGTTCGAAATGAGGTTGGGCTATTCTTCGATCGGGGGTTCCCCGGAGATGTCGATGATGTCCTCCGTTCCTTCCGGGGGTGGGTTTTCCTGAAATTCCCGAATTCGGGCAAGCATAATCCGGCAGTGCCGGTCGTCTCGCTCTTCAAGGCATTCCTGAAAGGCCTCTTCGGCCGCCGACCAGTTTCGGTCCAGAAACAGGTTTCGGGCGTTCCGGTATTTTTGGAGGAAGGAACGGTCCGCCGGGTCAAGGGTGTCCGTTCGACCGATCAGTTCGTACAGTTTTACGGGTTCATCCCGTCCTTTTACACGTGCCGTACAGAGTTCCCGGACGGTCATTTCATCCCGTACTTCCCGATGAGTGGATTCGGTAATGAGAATACGGGTACCGAAGAACTTGTTGCCGGCCTCAAGTCGAGCGGCCAGGTTTACCTGATCGCCGAGCACGGTATAATCCGCTCGCTGTTTTGAACCGATGTTTCCGACGACGGCGTTTCCCGTGTTGATGCCAATACGAATCTGGATTTCCGAAACCGGTGAGTCTCGCTCTGCGAGATCGAGCTGATCCATGGCGTTCTGACAGTCCAGAGCGGCCCGGCACGCTCTCTTCTCCTGGTCGGCGACCTCCACCGGAGCTCCCCAGTATGCCATAATGGCGTCTCCTTCGTATTTGTCGAGGGTCCCCCGGTGCTCAAAAATAACGTTCGTTAATTCGTTAAGGATCTCGGACAGGAGGGAAACGACGCTGACCGGTGAGTTTTTCTCGCTTATCGTTGTGAAATTTGCGATGTCCAGGAAAAACACCGTGACGTGTTTTCGGGTTCCCCCCATTTCCACCGCCTCCGGATTTTTCATGATCTCGTCCACGACGGTGCGGTCCACGTACCGCTTGAACAGGTTCCGTGTCTTTTCGCGTTCGGCTTTTACGGCGAACAGATTGTACAGTGTCATGCTTGAAAAGGAGAGGATCAGGCCGGCGGGAAATCCGGCAAATTCCACGAGGTACCCCGATCGGAAGAGCACCACCTGAATGACGCCATACGCGATCAGGGTGATCAGGGAGAGAAGCGCACTTATGTTCACGGAGTCCGGAAACACAAAAACCACCCCGAGAAAGGATCCGAGAAAAACAAGGAGTACGTCCGTAACAGTGCTGCTGGACTGGAGGAAGTTTCCTCCGGTGACCATGTTGTGTACCGTGGAGTGGATTGCGGCTTTGGGAAAGTCCGGGTGGTACGGGGTGGGGGCTCGATCCGTGCTGCCGGTGTGGGAACTTCCAATTAAACAAACGTTTCCCTCCACGAGTTCCTGTATTCGGTTCCGGAGGCGTTCTTTTTCCTTTATTTTCTTTTTCAGCAATTTCATGTTGTCCCGGAGTTTGTTCCGCCGCTTTGTTAACCGTTTTGCCCTTTTGGGGTTATCTTTTTCTTTGGACTGGTTTATTGCGTTATCGAGTTTGGATATTTGTTTCTGGATGTTCGTCAGGATTTCCGTTTTTCGTTGATCCAATTTGTCGGCGTCAATTTCCCCATTGTTCAGTGCGTTCCCGAGAATTTCCTCTCCGGAAAAAAACGATTTGTTCAGGAAGTATTGCAGAAGATTTCGGATGTTTTGCCGTGCTCTCACGTAACCATAAATTTTGGCGTAGGAAAGGTGAGGACCCCCGTAACGGTTCCATGTTCTATTGTTCCAGTTCAGCAAAAGATGGTTGTTTTGGTTAAGCGGGATACGCCGCTTCGGATCTGACGGTATAATGAGTTGACCATTTTGATACCTGACGTCTTTTGGGGAAACGTCGAGGGAGGCCAGTGCGGTCCGGAGGCCGAGGAGATAAAACGAGGAACCGTTATAGGTATAGACCGGTGGTACCGTCCTCAATTTGCCGTCGATGGGAGATCCTTTTACGTTTACGTGACCGATCCCACCGGCCGATCGAGCGAAGGAACCCATCGGTGGATTGAGGTGACCGGCCACGGGAAATTGATCCGATAACAGGGACGTTCCGAACCGGTCCTCCACAAATTTGGCTGTTTTGATTTGATGAAACGCATGGCGCAGGTCCTCCTGTTCTTTTTTTTCTATTTGAAGATCCCGGGGCATCTTCACCTCTTCGTAAAGTTCTTCCAGGGTCCCACCGGGTTGTTCGACGAGAAATCGCCTGGTCAATTTGTTTGCGGCGAAGGTCTTTAAATCCGGCAACACCAGGGCAATTTTTGCCTGTTCCATGCCGGTTTTCTCGGTTAGATCCTCCGCCGAAAGGTCAAGCCGGTTCGTTAGATGCCGGACGATTTTTCGGGCCCCGTCCGGGGAAATGGATTCCACCTGTTCGACCTGCAGGTACGTTTCCAGGGACCTAAAGGGATCCGTTTCGTTAATTCCTGTTATGAGAATTACGTTTCCCGCCTTTTGGATCTGTTGCGCGAGGACCCGGTCCGGATCCGTTTTGAACATTTCGGGAAGCGTTGTTAATTCGTTTTTTCCTTTGTCGATTTCTCGCTCAAGGCGATGGATGTTTTCCTGCAGGGAGTTCAGGTGTGTTTCACTGATGGCGTCCGTTTCGACGAGGAACTCGTGCAGTTCCCGCAGGTTTCTGACCCGCTCCTGAAATGTGTTGAATAGTCGGGTTACACCCTGGTCGTATCGGGGGAGAAACTCTTTTTTGAGTACGGGTTTCTGTGGATCGGGAAAGAGGACGTCGAAGGCAATCGTTTCCGCGCCAAGTTTGTTCAGCACCCGGATTACGTCGGCATGAATTTCCCGGTTCCACGGCCACCGACCGATCTTGTTGATGCTCTGGTCGTCGATGTCCACGTGAACGATGTCGGTGTCCTGTTCGGGCTCCGATTTCGTGAAAAACCGGGCGTCCACCAGGGCGAGTTCCACCTGTTTGTAAAGTTTGGTCCGCTGACAGAGAAGAACGATACCGGCCGAAAGGAGGACCGTGACGATGCCGGCCGGGAGGAGCGTGGACCGCTGTTGAAATAAGGAGGTAAGGTAGTGCAAGTGAACGTGATAATATTGGACTTATGTCATGCTGGAGGAACCGGAGCTTCGGGATCCACCGGCGGATTTTTACTTGTGAAGTTTTTTCCGGAACATTCCGTTCGGTGCACGACGAACCGGATCAGTACGAAACGGTGAGGTGCAGGCTGAAGAAGTCCTGTGTGTCGGACCCGTTGTACGCATCTCCCTGAAAGAAGAGACCGTATCGCGCCTGAACCAGGGTATCCGAAAACACGCGCCAGTTGGTTTTCAGGTCCACCTCCCAGCCCACCTCCTCCTCCGAATTTACGGCACGCCGATCCGAAATGCCTCCGTCTTCTTTTATTTTTCGATAATAAAACAGGTCCATGCCCACCTGAAGGTTTTTCCAGGGAACGCTGTAGCGGTCTGAGGGATTATTCCATGGTTCGACCGAACCGCCCAGGCGCCAGATACTCAGGTTGGACAACCGGGGATTCAGACTCAGCCCGGTGTAGGTATAGCCAAAATAAAGAAAATTCTTGTCGTCTGTTCCGGGATCGTTTCCCCCGATTGTGTCGGTCACGCTCAGTCGATCCCGGTCTCCGGACCCCCTCATGTACTCGAACAGAAGTTTGGGTTTCCCGTTCCGGTTCCAGAAGTATTCCAGGCCGGTTTTTAGCGCCCACGCGTCAATGTCCTCCCGGGTCTCCTGAAGGGTAATGGGATTCCGGGCTGTGCTCGTTCCGTTCTGGAGCACGTACTCGGTGGAAAAGGAGAGGTTTTTGAGGGGTTCAGACGAAAACCCGATCCCGTAGTACTGGGAGTCGTAGTCAAAGTTTATTGATGTCCCTCCGTGGTCGGAGCTGTCCCGCTGGTCCAGCGCGAACAGGTACGGGGAGAATCGGGAGAAACCATCGTACGAAACTTCGCCCCCGAAAAAATAACGTTCCGATTCCTCAAAGTCCGGCACGGATTTGTCGACGTTGAACTCCTCCGGATCACTTCGTGCCCCCAATCCCGTGACCCGAAAATTACCGTAGTTCCCTCCCAGCTTGAAGCCATCGTGGTCCCGGTTGTACACAAGTCCGCTTCCCAGGTGGAAGTTCTGCCGGCCCGCGGTTAATTCCATGTCGTGTAGACCATCGCTCGACGTCCGCCAATCCAGCGCTCGATCGAAGTTCAGGGCGTAGTATCCCTGGTCGAGGTTCAGCTCATTTTTGTCGTTGGAGCCCGTAAACTGGTCCCCGGCCGAAAAATTCCGGTGGCGGAGCTGTAATCGGACATAAACCTGGTGGGCGTCCCGGTAATTAAGGTTTCCCCAGAGTCGGTTGTCGGCCTCCCGGAGATATCGATCATCGGAAGGAAGCACGTCGATGGAAGATTCATCGTCGATGGCGTAGTAAGAGGTACGAAGCCAGCCACCGTACTTGGCGTTGAGATGTTCGGACCACTGTTGCTGGAGTTCCCGGGTCCGTTCTTCTTCCAGCTGTT
>CAZOLI010000024.1:0-11541 GCA_964580675.1 uncultured Planctomycetia bacterium | reverse complement strand
TAATCCCTTAATGTAATTCACAACAGCGTCCCGGTCTTCTCTCGGGGTGGTGTGAAGATAGTTGGAGTCCCGGTTGTTCACGAACTGGATTTCCTGTTCACCACCCTGTAGTTGACTGAGATCGCCCGATGCCAGCTGAACGGTGTCCTCTGCCATTTCCTGGAGCAGAGCTGCACTTTCCACGTGGGTCTGCCCCTGCAGGTCCACCCGGGCCAGGTGCTTGAGCCGGACGGTTTCGATGGCCCGGTAGAACTTGCGGCTTTTCGGTCGGGAACGGACGGACTGGTTTTGGGAGAGGTTCTGAATTCTGTTGACCTCCCGGTTTTCCGTTTTGCCTTCCAGGACCCGTATCTCGTCTCCCATGTCGTTTCGCACCTGCACCTCCACGATACTTCCCTTGACCGCGGACACCACGCGCGGTGTTTTTACGTTGAAGGTCGTGGTAAATTCCCCTTCTTTTACCCGAACCCGTATGGTTCCGGTTTTTACTTCCATCGAGGCCTGAAGTGCCTCTTCGTCCTGAATGACGTTGCCGAGTCGGCCCATCGTGAGGGGTTTGATGATGACCGTTCCCCGGTCTTCAACACTCAGAACCAGTCTCGCTTCAAATCCCGTGGAAATTTCGGTTTGGGGAGGCAGTATCATACCGATCTCGGGATTCTGCCAGCGATCCCCGTCTTCCTCTTCGTCTTCCTCCTTGCTGTCGTCCTGTTTGTTCTGATCGTTTTCCTCCGGAAGCCGAACTTCACAGGTTCCCTGCACGTCCGAGACCTGGATTTCGGGATCCTCACCGAAAAGAAGGGAGGAGAAGCCGATAAGGAACAGAACGGAAACAAGAAGACGAAGACCCTTTGTCATATCAAATTTCCTGGATGAACGTCCATCCGATAATTACTGGAAATGTGAGCGGTCCTACTATACGGTAAACGGAATCTTGAGTCAAATGTTGTAGGGACAGCCATTTCTGGATACCGGGTTTTTGCACGGAGAACGGAGGATATGGGACAGATGGATCGGCAAAAGGCAGTCTGGAAAATTGGAGGTTTTACGGGATTTGTCCCCGTCTTCCTGATCTTTTTGAATGGTTTTTTTGGTTGCGGAATCCCGACCAAATCACCTCCGCGAATTTCACCCGGGGCGAAATCACCGAAATCTCTGTTCACGAAGCTCAAGACCGCTACCCAAAAGGGAGCTCATCAATCACTTTATTATTGCTTCTCTCCCGGGTCGAGAAAAATATTGCTTTTTCGCCTGCTCCGGGCATCGCTGTCCGAAGCCGGTGAGGAAGGGAAGAAGCAAATCGAGGCGTTGATGGCCGAATACGGCGTGAAGTTGCCGGCCGGGAAGGTTACCCCCGAACTCCTGGAGCGGTTCATCCGAAACGAACTTCCCGGGGGACAAACCGGAGCCCTCCTGTTTCAGGACCTCATGAGCCTTCCGGAAAGACGGGACGGCGGTTCCGCTCCGGCCGGGACTCTGTCCGGGGATCTGCTCCAGGTGGTCATCGAGGAGGACCGGGCCGTTCTTTATTTCCCGGCCCGGGAGGCGTCTTCGGCGCGGGTCGGCCGCCTGTACGCGAAAAAACGGGACAATCGGTGGTTCCTGTTCTGGTACTGAAGATCAGACCGATCCACCCGCGATATCCGGGATGTAACTCGCACGGATGTGATTGAGGAACGGCTCCACGGACAGTGATTGATCCGTGACCTCTTCCACGATTTCCTCCGTTCGATACCGTTTTCCGAGCTGGTGCACGTTCTCCCGGAGCCAGGATAGAAGGGGGGAGAAGTCACCCGTGAGGAACCCTTTGTTTGGTTCCTGCAGTTCGTCATAGATGGTTTCAAAGAGTTGCGCGGCGATGAGGTTTCCGATGGCGTAACTCGGAAAATAACCAAACGCCCCTCCAGACCAGTGCATATCCTGAAGAGCACCTTTTCGGTGATCCGGCGGGGTGAGCCCGAGGAGCTCTTCCATTAACCGGTTCCATTCGTCCGGCACGTCCTCCGGATTCAGGTCTCCCTTGATCAATTTCCGCTCAATTTCGAAACGAAGGATGACGTGGAGGTTATAGGTCACTTCATCCGCCTCCACCCGGATGTAGCCGGGTTCAACACTTCGAAGATACGCCACGACGTCCCGGCGGTCGAGCTGTTCCGTTTGCTCGGGAAAGATCTCCTGGACTTCGGGCCAGATCCAGGACCAGAATTCCTCGCTTCGCCCGACCATGTTCTCCCAGAGCCTGGACTGTGATTCGTGGACCGCCATGCCAACCGGTTCGGAAAGCGGCGTGCCCCAGTGTTCGTCGTCCAGCCCCTGTTCGTACAGGGCATGTCCGCATTCGTGCATAATGCTTGTCCAGGAATCGAAGGGGTTGGAATCATTGTAACGGGTCGTGATCCGAACGTCTCCTTTGTACCCGGAGCAGAAGGGGTGAACGGTGGTGTCCAGGCGGCCCGCATCCGTGTTGTAGCCAAAGGCCTTGATGATCTTTACGCCAATCTCTTCCTGTTTCGATTCGGGCCATTCACCGGCCAGAATGGTTTCCTTCGTTTCGTCCACCTGATCGTTTTTCTCGTGCCGCTCCACCAGGGGAACCAGGTGTTCCCGGAGTTCGTTAAACAGAGTTTCGACGCGATCCTCGGTGAGTCCGGGATCGTATTTGTCAATAAGGGCGTTGTACGGACTGGATTCGTATCCAAGGTGTTCGGCTTCCTGGCGGGCAAGTTCGACGTTTTTCTTCAGGCAGGGAAGGAACGACGCGAAATCATTTTCTTCTCGAGCGTTTACCCATACTTCATAGGCCTCGGACGTGGCTTTTGCTTTTTCCTGAACGAATTCGTCCGGAAGACTGCTGGCCTGTTCGAATTCCCGCCTTGCTTCACGCAGAACCACCTGCTGATCAAAGGAAAGCTGGTCCCGGTCGCGTTCGAGCCTGTCGAGGAGTTTTCCGAGCTCCGGATCTTTCTTTTTCTGGTGGATGATGTCACTGATGGCCGCGTTCTGTCGGGAACGGGGTTCCGATCCTTCCGGTGGCAAATTTACCCGTTGATCCCATCCCAGAATGCTTTTGATGCCTTCCAGATCCGAAATCTCTCGCAGTTTTTCCGTAAGCTCCTGGTAGTTCTTTTGGGTGCTCATAATGTCTTGGTTTTTAAATGAACCGGTAAAAGGGTTGGAAACAAGGATATTTTATATCAGGCTGGTAGCGGTTCTTCAACGTGGTCCCGTCTTCCGTTGTACCGAAACATGGAGGAGACGGCGGGGGCATTGCCCGACGAGAAGGGTTACTGTTGCCAGTACTTGATCATTTTCTTTCGCTGCTTTTTATCGGGAAAGGGTTTTACACCGGCAAGGGCGTTCTGTTTCATGTGCCCGGGGTTGCTTGTTCCTGGTATCACACAGGTGACGGCGGAGTGGCTAAGAATAAATTTCAGGAAGTACTGGGCCCAGGTTTGAATCTTCAGTTTTCCCACCCACTCCGGCAGGTTCTTTCGTCTTACCGTTCGGAAGAGCTGCCCACCGCGAAAGGGGCGATTCACAATCACGCCAACGTCCTGATCCTCCGCGACCGGAAATACCTTCTCTGTCGCGGCCCGCATTCCAATGGAGAACGGTATCTGAACAAAATCGATGTCCCGGTTTTTCATAATCCGGACGATGCGATCGAATTTGGATTTGAGGTAGTGAGTCACACCCGTGTACCGAATGGTACCTTTCTTTTTCCATTTCTTTAATGTGTTCAGGTGAGTTCGCCAGTCTTTGAGGTTATGGACCTGCATCAGATCAATGGTGTCGGCGTTTAATTTTTCCAGGGATTCCTTCATCTGTTTAATCCCTCTTTTCCGGCCTCTTGTCCAGACTTTTGTGGCCAGGAAAGCACGGTCCCGGTCATCCGCTGCTTTGAGCAATTTGCCCACCACTCCCTCTGCCCGACCATACATGGGAGAGCTATCAATAACGGACCCTCCCGTTTCAAAGAGTTTGTTTAATACTGTTCGGAGTCGCCTGAGGTGTTTTTTTCGGGACGGCACGTCAAACTGTTTCCAGGTTCCCACACCGACGACCGGCAGATCCTCGCTCGTGGACGGAATGGTTCGGGTGGCCATCTTCTTCTCTTTTGGTTTGTCGTCATCCTCACTGGATTGGGCCGGCAAACAGAGGGGGGAGGTGACCAGGGACAGCCCCGTTGCGGAGATCCATTTCAAGAAGTCACGTCTTGGCAACTGTTGTTTGTTCATCCGGTCGACGTCTCCCGAAAATAATTTCAGAGACGGGTTCGAAAGATGAAGAAACCGACGGTAAAAACATCTTGACGTCAGCGGCTTCCCGTGACAACAGGCGTGCCGATACCGGGTGAGGATGCTCAAGTTACAAATTGTATCAGGTTCGCCATACGGTTCGTACGTGCTTTTCGGAGGAATCCATTGAAGACCAGGCCCCCATTGTCCGAATATAATCTATGCTCGTAAGTTGCTTGGAACGGGTGTGGCTGAAGTGACCCGATGTTCCAGAAGGCCGGGGAACGAGGAGGCCAAGATGGGGTCAGGAAAAAATCGTTTGGCGTGCACGTAACGTTCATGGGCCAACGGGACG
Source organism: uncultured Planctomycetia bacterium (assembly GCA_964580675.1). Lineage (GTDB taxonomy): Bacteria > Planctomycetota > MHYJ01 > CAYXQY01 > CAYXQY01 > CAZOLI01. The sequence continues at coordinate 6,948 of CAZOLI010000024.1, read as the reverse complement.
GGAATCATTTCGTCCCTCCCTCTCCGGATGTGTTCGAGATTGCCAAACAGGTACCATTACATTTTTGTCGGGTACCTGGTTTGCCCGGAGGATAGAAAATGCAACTGACCATGTGCAATTGCCCGGGATCAGAGAGCAAATGACAGGTAAAGAAAGAGATCGTGAATCGGGTTCGGCGCCGGAGAACGGGCGAAATCCGATCCGATGGTTGTATGACTGGGTGCTTTCGTGGGCGGACACTCCTTATGGAGCGATTGCTCTGTTTGTTCTTGCTTTTGCCGAAGCCACGTTTTTTCCCATTCCCCCGGATGTACTGCTGGTGGCGCTGGTGCTGGGGGCACGGACGAAAGCATTTCGGCTGGCCCTCATCTGCACGGCCGGTTCCGTTCTGGGGGGAATCGGGGGATTTGCTCTCGGACTGTATGCCTGGGAGACCGTCCGTCCGTACTTTGTCCCGCTGATCATCTCGGAGGAGAACTTTGTCCTCATTCGGAAGTGGTACAATGAAAACGTGTTCCTCCTGGTGTTCTCGGCGGCGTTTTCCCCGATTCCATTTAAGGTCTTCACGATTGCCAGCGGGGTCTCGGCCCGGACCATTATCGGGGCCAATTTTTTTCTCTTCCTCGGGGCGTCGATTGCCGGAAGGGGCATTCGATTCTTTGCTGTCAGTTATCTTCTGTACCGGTTCGGCGAACCGATCCGGGACTGGATTGACCGGTACTTTAACGTCCTGACCCTGATTCTGGCTCTGCTCCTCGTTTTTCTGTATGTTCTGTTTCGCCTGTAGACCTCTCCCCGGGGGACTCGTTCCCGGCTGTCTCTCCGGAGGCCGGCTGGAAGGAGTAACCTGGCAGGGGAATAAGAACGGGAACCTGCTTACGGTAACGGCGGTACTGATCACCAAATCGATCAATCAGGGCCTGCTCCTCGAAGAAAATTCCGATAAGAATGTAGCCGGTGGTGGCCACCGCAAAGAGAAGGTGCCCGGCGGTCATGAGTGGTGTGGCCCAGAACGCGATGACGAACCCGAGCATCAGGGGATGCCGGACGTATTTATAAAGGTAGGGGGTCTGGAATTCCGGGGATGGAGGGGTTCTCCTCCGGTAGTAATTGTACGCCTGTCTCAATCCGAATAGTTCAAAGTGGTCGATCATAAATGTGGAAACAAGCACAATAAACCATCCAAGGCCAAAAATTCCCCACAATAAAACGGTGCCCGGAAAAGACGTCACCTTCCAGACCACGTATGGCATGGGTTGCCAGAGCCAGAAAAGGAGAATCAATGCGAGACTGGAAAAAAGAACATACGTGCTCCGCTCCACCTCTTCCGGAATGATCCGGGTCCACCACTCCTTAAAAAAGGAGCGGGCCATCAGGCTGTGCTGGACGGCAAATAGGCCAAGAAGCCCCGCATTCACCAGCAGGGACGTACCGGTATTTGTTGATTGTCCGGAGTTTATGCTTCGAGGGACCAGAAACTCCCCGAGAAACCCGATGGAATAAAGAAACGTGCCGAAGAATATCAGGTAACAGACCAGACTGTACAGAAGAGCGGTTATTCTTCCCATTTCAAACCCTCATTGAACCCTGAACAAAAACAGATGGAAGAATATCGTTGAGATTATATATATATCAAATATCTGATTCTACAAACACCGGGAATCGATTTAAAATTGGTAAATCTGGAAACGATAGGCCGTGTTTTCTCAGGATGCAACAGGTTGGATAAACAGATTTGTGAGGGGAAACGGATCCCGGTATCAAAAAGGGGGTCACGGTCCAGAGCGTTTTTCTCCGGACGGGGGAATGAATGTGCCGGCGATCGGTTACGGGGCCGGGACCCCTGTGGCATCAGGCCCGGCGTTCCCCGTCCCGGATGGTGTGACGGCCGGTCTGGATGTTCCAGAGGGTTTCGTACCGGTTCCCGGCCTCCACGAGTTCTTCGTGTGTGCCCTGCTCCACCCGTTCTCCCTGTTCGAGAACCACGATTTCGTCCGCGTTTCGAACCGTGGAGAGACGGTGTGCGATCACCACCATGGTCCGATCCGTGGCAAGCCGGGCAAGGGAACGCTGAATGGCGGCCTCGGTTTCGTTGTCCACGGCCGAGGTGGCTTCATCGAGCAGGAGGATGGGGGGATTTCCCAGAATAGCACGGGCGAGCGAAATCCGCTGTTTTTGACCGCCGGACAGGGTCTCCCCCCGTTCGCCCACTGGGGTATCGTACCCATCGGGCAGGTCGTCAACGAACGCGTCCACCTCGACCATTTCCGCGGCCTGTCGGACCTCCTGTTCGTCGGCGTCGAAATGGCCATATTGAATGTTTTCCCGGATGGTTCCCCGAAACAGGAACGGATCCTGAGGAACGAAGCCAATCAACTTCCGCAGGTCGGGCAGTGCGAGATCCGAAATGTTCTGTCCATCAATCCGGATACAGCCCTTTTGCGGTTCGAACAGACGGAGAAGTAATTTTCCCAGGGTGCTTTTGCCGGCACCGGTGGGGCCCACCAGGCCAAGCGTGCTGCCGGCGGGGATGTGCATCCGGAAGTTTTCCAGAAGGGGTTCCCGGCCCGGGTAGGAAAAGTGTACATCCTGAAACGAAATGGCGCCCTCCACGTCACCGGGAAGGAGTGAACGGCCGTCCTCCTCGATGTTTGTCGGGAGATTGATGAGGTTCAGAATACGCCGGGTGGAGGCCATGCCGCGCTGGTACAGGTCAAAGGTCTCCCCGAGGTCGGTCAGGGGCCATAGCAGCCGTTGCGTGAGGAAGACCAGCACAGAATACGCACCCACCCCGAGTTCACCTTCAATGGTGAGCATGCCGCCGTAGACAAGCGTGGCGGAAAATCCGACCACAATGGCCATGCGGATCATCGGAGAGAACGCGGAACTGAGCCAGATGGCTTTTCTGTTTGCCTCGCGGTACTGGTTGCTCAGGTTTCGTATTCGCAGTTCTTCGTAATCCTCGGTGGCGAAGCTTTTGATCGTGGCAATCCCGGAAAGGTTGTTTTCAAGTTGCTGGTTGAGGTTCCCCACCTCCTCACGAACGTCATCATACCGTGGCTCGAGAAGACGCTGGTATTTGAAGGAGCCCCAGATAATAAAAGGAATGGGAAACATGGCCATCCATGCCACACCGGGAGCAAGCCAGAAGAACGCCGTCACGATGACCACCGCCGTGGTGGTCACCTGTAACAGGCGATCGGCCCCAACGTTCAGAAAGCGTTCCAGCTGGTTGATGTCGTCGTTCAAAATGGCCATCAGGGAGCCGGTACCCTTCTCGTGAAAATAGGACATCTTCTGGTTCTGGAGGTTCCGGTATGCATCGAGCCGCATATCGTGCTGCAGGGTCTGGGCGATGTTTCGCCAGTTCTTCTTCTGGAGGTATTCAAACAGGGATTCGAGGGCCCAGATAAAGAGCGTGGCGAATAGGAGAATGATGAGCTGGTCCAGCGAGTCCTCCACGCCGGCCCGGGCAATCAGGGATTTTTGATCGGCCACCACAATATCCACGGCCACCCCGATCAGAACCGGTGGGGCCAGGTCAAAAACTTTGTTGAGTATCGAAAACAGAGAGGACCAGACCATCCAGCTCCGGTACGATCGGGCGTACTCGAGAAGTCGAGATAACGGATGGTCTCGCTGTTCCTCGTCGGCTGGGGATTCGGGCATCTGTTATTCCCTGGCGGTCCCGGGATTCGGTAAGAGGTCTTTACGAGGTGCCGGGCGGGGTGTAAATGTTCTGCGCTCCCTGCTGTCCGGTTTGAGTGCCACCGCTTTCCCCGGAGCTTTCGTCCCCCACGTCACCTCCGCTGCTTTTGACGCGTTGAACGTACTGCATCTGTAGCTCCGACACCAGCGACGTCAGGTGGTTTTCCTCCTGCTGGGTCAGGTTTCCTTCCGTCTTCTCCTGGAGGACTTTCAGGCTGTCAATAAAATGTTTCGCCTGTTCGAGGTCCGGGGTTTTCTCCCCCGTGGCCGGATTTTCCACCTGACCAAGGGCAATGGCGGCCTGAATGCCAATGCCCCCGATGATGGTCGAAAAGGAGGCCTCCGGATATTCCTCTTTTGGCTCTTCCTGTTGTCCCTTTAACTCCTCCTTTTCCTGTTGAACCTGCTGTTTCCATTCCTCATCCACGTTCTTGGTGTCCGTACCGGAGACCTTTTCGTCTCCTGATTCGGACTGCTCCTCGCTCTCCGCAGCGGCGTTATCGTTCTGCTGGTCGTTGTTGTTGTTTTCGTTGTTCATGGCGAAATTTTTGTGGTTTCGGTTTCAATTTGCTCCTGTTCGGCGGTTTCACCGGTCCGTTGGGCATCCGTTGTACTGCTGGACCGGTCCAGCGATGCGCGAACAAATTCTTTGAATAGAGGATGCGGGTTCATCGGTTTGGACTGGAATTCGGGGTGATACTGGACGGCCACAAACCACGGGTGATTTTCCAGTTCCACCACTTCCACCAGTTCCGAAGCGGGGTGTTCCCCGACAAACCGCATGCCGTGTTCCCGGAACGTTTCCCGGTACGCGTTGTTAAATTCGTACCGGTGCCTGTGCCGCTCATGTATTTCTTCTTTTTCGTACGCGTTTCGAGTAAGGCTTTCGTCCTGAAGACAGCATCGGTAGGACCCAAGCCGCATCGTTCCCCCCATCTGGCTTACTTTCTTCTGTTCCTCCATCAGGTCAATGACCGGATCCGGGGTTTCGGCGTCAAACTCCGTGCTATGTGCTTCCTCGAGTCCCACGACGTTTCGCGCAAATTCAATCACGGCGGTCTGCATGCCGAGACAGAGTCCGAAAAACGGCAAATCCTGTTCCCTGGCGTATTGCACCGATTCAATTTTGCCGTCGATGCCCCGGTTGCCGAATCCCCCCGGCACCAGCAATCCATCGATGTCGGCAAGATGAGGTTCCGGGCCGTCGTTCTGAATGTCCTTTGCCTTTATTCTTCGCACATTTACGTTAATTCGATCCGCGATTCCCCCGTGTGTCAGGGCTTCAAAGATCGATTTGTAGGCGTCTTCCAGCTCGATGTATTTGCCGACCATGCCAATGGTCACTTCATGAAGCGGATTCTTGAGCCGTTCCACCATGGATTGCCAGTCGGCCATGTCCGTTTCGGACGGATCCATGTTCAGGTGTTCGTTAATCTGATCGATCGTGCCCTGTTCCTCGAGCATCAGAGGCACTTCGTATATTGTGTCCTCCACGTCCAGCTCCTCGATGACGGCTTCCTTCTGTACGTTACAGAAAAGACTCACCTTCTCCCGCACACTTTCGGTAATCGGTTTTTCGGAGCGACAGATCACCATGTCCGGTTGAATACCGATTTCACGAAGTTTGCCGACACTGTGCTGAGTCGGTTTGGTTTTGATTTCCTTGGAGGGTTTCAGATAAGGAAGCAGCGTCAGGTGAATGTACATACACTTCTCCGGACTGTCGTCCATGCCGATCTGTCGTATCGCCTCCAGGAACGGAAGTCCCTCGATGTCCCCGACCGTTCCACCGATTTCGTTAATGACCACGTCCACCTCCGGACCATCAAGGCGGTGGACGGCATCCTTTATCTCGTCCGTGATGTGGGGAATTACCTGTACCGTCTGACCCAGGTATTCCCCCTCCCGTTCCTTGGAAATAACGGAATTGTAAATGTTACCGGTTGTGTAGTTGGAGTGTTCCGAGATTCGGCAATTCGTAAACCGTTCGTAATGTCCAAGGTCCAGATCGGTTTCACTTCCGTCTTCCGTGACGAAGACTTCCCCGTGTTCAAACGGGTTCATGGTGCCCGGATCCACGTTGATGTACGGATCCAGTTTCTGGATGTTTACGGTAAGGCCGCACGATTCAAGGAGCCGGCCGATGGAGGCCGAGGTCAACCCTTTTCCGAGCGATGAAACCACCCCTCCTGTTACAAAGATGTGTTTGGTCATCAGATCCCCCGTATCTCGGTGGTGCACAAAATAGACGGAAAGGCCGGGCGTTAGATCAACTTTCCCCAGGAGACCCTGAAAAACCCTCGTGACGCCAGTGGCCTCCTGCGTTCTGTACCTTAATGAACAGGTAATTTAACATCCACCTTTTTATCATACATCAGGCAAAATTCCAATGATTTACGGTTGCGGAATCCGAGTCATCGATGTGCAACATAGCGCCAATATTGATGTGAGCAAATCAACAAAAGGTGTTGTGAAATGTGGTAATACGAAATTTTGTCCGAACTTCAATATTTTTGACAGGCTCACTTTCAACAAATTTTTGTCTTCATTCATGACACTGTTCCGATATCAAGCAACCCTCTTTTGGTGAGGACCCAAATTTATTATGTATTTAAAAATTATTATCCGGATTACATTTTATTTATTTAAAATTTTTGGGGGTGAGGGCCCGTTTTCCATATAAGAGAGGCTATGGCATAGGATTTGCTCTTAATACCCGTCATGCAACAAACAAACAGTTTAAAATTGAAACGGGGCTCGGCATGAACACGGAGATCTTCCTGGTGGGTGAACAGGACGAACTGAATCACCGGGTAAAGGAGGGAATGGAACACCGCGATCGAGTACGCGAATTTCGGCGGGGTGAAGCATTACTTGAGGCGCTGAACAGGCGGACGATTCCACCGCTTGTGCTTATCAATGGTGCTCCGGAGGACTTTTCCGGCTCATCGCTTCTCGCTCGACTGAAATCCGAACATCCCGATCTTCGTCCGATCTTTCTTTCCGGATCCGGAACGACCGGGAACGGGGAGCAGGTCGAGCGGTCCGCTCGACGGATGGGCGTGCTCTGGTACGACAGAAAACCGGTGAACCACGACGTGCTCCGAGAGATCATTCGGAGGGCGATGAACTATTTCGACGGCAAATTTCGACATATAAATACAAACGGCAACAGCGGTAACGGGACCGAGAACACCGTACGAGCCTGAGGAGACACATGAGAAGCCACCGCACGGCAAA
>CAZOLI010000023.1:34542-50882 GCA_964580675.1 uncultured Planctomycetia bacterium | reverse complement strand
GCGAACGGATCGATCTTCCCCGGATTAATTATTGGAGCGTTTTTCTTTTCCCCGCTATTACCCGCCCGGGTCCCTGTGATATACGGGTTCCGGCATCTGGTCCCGAGGTTCTAAGGCGGGGGAGTTGTCGTTGATGAAACCTCGAAGTCCCCCCTGGGATTTCTGTTTTTTAAATCATTTCTAATTGTTTTCGGAGCACCGGGAAACGCTCTTGTAACGATTTCAAAAAGTTGCTATAAATTGAGAGTGTTATTCGTTTTCCGTCATCAATTTGTTCGTGTCCGATGAACATCGTTGAATCCGAGCGCAGAGATGGCATCCGAACCATTGATTTTAATTCTCCGCCCCTGAACATACTGACGATCAACCTGATGCGGGACATACGGAAGGAGATCGAGCGCACGGACAAGGCGCCGGTACTTCTTCTGAAAGGATCGGGGAAAATATTTTCGGCCGGGGTGGCCATTGAGGAGCACACGGATGATCTTGTGGCCGACATGATTTCGGCGATTACGGAGTTAATAATAACCATAATGGAATATCCGGGCGTAACGGTTTCCGCCGTTCACGGGGGTGCTTATGGCGGGGGATGTGAGGTTGCTCTCTGTACGGATATGGTGTTTGCCGAACGGGACGCCGTGTTTTCGGTTCCGGAGATATCGCTCGGGGTGTTCCCTCCCGCTGCCATTGCCATTTTTCCCGAATTGTATCCGGATAGCTGGGTGAAGGAGCTTGTGTTTTCCGGAAAGGAATTCCGGGCCGACTCGTTGAAGAAAATCGGCATTGTGAACAAATTTTTACAGGGCGACCGGGTGGAGGAGGAAGCCCGGGATTGTCTCGAAAAATACACCGGATTCAGTCGTCCCGTTGTTCGGCTCACCAAAGAATCCTTCAACATTGATCTTGATCAAATCAAGGATCGAATGGATCGTATAAATGAAATTTATCTGGATGACCTGATGGATGTTCGTGACGTGAAGGAAGGACTGCGGGCTTTTCTGGAAGACCGGGAACCCGAGTGGAACCACGAGTGACACCTTCATGTCCGTGGTGAAGATATGACGTTATCTGAGGGACAAAAACCGGTTCTGGTCGAAGGGATTCGGACACCGATGGGGAAACACGGCGGGGTGTTGTCGGCCGTTCGTCCCGATGACATGATGGCTCATCTGATCGAGGAAATGACCGATCGATATTCGTTTCCCCCGAACGAGATTGACGACGTTATCATCGGCTGCAACAATCAATCCGGAGAGGACAGCCGAAACATCGCCCGAATCTCCTCAATTATCTCCGGTCTTCCGTTTGACGTTCCGGGACAGGTGGTGAACCGTCAGTGTGGCTCAAGCATGGAGACCATCGTCAATGCCGGATTGCGGATACAGACCGGGAACGGTGATCTTTATCTATCGGGAGGGGTGGAAAGCATGTCCCGCGGCCCCTACGTCATGATGAAACCGGAACGGGGATACTCGCTCGGAAACCGGAACATGGAGGACTCCGTCATCGGTTTTCGTTTCAAGAACCCGAAGATTGACGAAATTTACGATCCCCTTTCGCTGGGGGAGACGGCGGAGGAACTCGGTGAGGAATACGATATATCCCGGGAGGAACAGGACCGGTTTTCGCTCCGGAGTCACGAAAACGCGATAGCGGCTCATCGGGAGGGAAAATTGACGAACGAACTGGTACCCATCGAAGTGCCCGGTGGCGGGGGAGACGGGAGCGTCGTGGATCAGGACGAGGGTCCACGAGCGGACACGTCCATGGAGAAACTGTCGGAACTTCCTCCGGTGTTTCGTGAGGGGGGAACGGTGACCGCCGGATCAGCGAGTCCGCTCAGTGATGGTGCGGCGCTGACGCTGATGATGAGCAAGGAGACCGCGGACGCTTACGGACTAACGCCTCAATTTCGCCTTGTGTCGTATGGGCTCGTGGGTGTACACCCGAACCGGATGGGTATTGGACCGGTCGGGGCGACCCGGGAAGCGCTGGACAAAGCCGACATGGTCCTGGAAGACATTGGACTTGTGGAATTGAATGAGGCATTTGCGGCACAGTCTCTGGCGGTCCTGGAGGAACTCGACGTACCGGTTTCCCGCGTGAACCCGAACGGAGGAGCAATTGCTCTTGGACACCCCCTCGGGTGTTCGGGGGCCCGTATTGTTACCACATTGATTCACGAAATGAAACGAGAGGGGGTGGAACTTGGTCTTGCGACGATGTGTATCGGTATGGGCCAGGGTATTGCAACGATCTGGGAACAGCTGTAGGCGTATTCCGGTTCCCGGGGATCGAACTCTGATCCGTTCGGTGTTTCCCGGCAGGGAAACGCCTGAATGACTCGGCAGGAGACGCTTGTTCTTTCAATTTTCTGGGAAATAGGTGTGCGTATTTCATTTGAAAATGCGGCGAGAGAACATCTTTTGAGAGGGGCGGGAAAGGCCTGCAGTGTTCTGGAAACGACGCTTGGTCCCCTCGGCCGGGCGGTGGTGATACAGAAACCGGACGGAACCCCGGAGGTGGTGGACAGCGGGGTGGCCACAGTTCAGGAACTTTCCTTTGCAAATCCCCTCGAAAACGCAGGAGCGCAAATGATCCGGGAGGTTTCGCAGAAGACGAGCAATGATGCGGGAGACGGGACAACGACGTCCGCTGTTCTGGCCGGTGCCATTCTTCAGGAGGGGTTCAAACAGGTGGCGGCCGGTGTGGATCCGGAGGCGCTGCAGCGGGGCCTGAAACGGGGGGCTCTTCAGGTGGTGGAGGAGCTGAACGAACTGAGACGCCCGGTGGACCGCCAGGAGGAAGTCAGGAAAATAGCGGCCACCGCCGCAAAGGGAGACGAACAAATCGGTTCGCTCGTGGCCGAGGCGATGGAGGAGGTGGGGGATCACGGCCTTGTGCTGGTGGAGGAAAAGGAAGGGACGGACACCCGGCTTACCGTACAGCGTGGCATGCAACTGGAAAGCGGATACGTAACCCCTGATTTTCTCACCGACGAAACACAGGACGAAGTTCGGTTTCAAAACCCGTACATCCTGCTGTGCGAGCACGCAATTGCGGATGCCCGAAAGATCCTTCCGGTGATGAAGGCGGCCGGAAACGAGGATCGTCCCCTCGTCGTCATTGCGCGACGAATTGAGCGAGGCGCTCTGGGGACGATGGTGGTAAACAACCGAAAAGGAACGGTTCGAAGCGTAGCGGTTGAGGCACCGGGACAGGGACCCCGGCGAAAGGAGCAGCTTCAGGACGTGGCTTACCTGACCGGTGCTACGCCTGTGTTCGAGGAATTGCTGGATGGTTTGAGCAACCTGGAACTGGCACATCTTGGAGAAGCTGAAGAGGTACGGGTGGACGAGAACCGGACGAAGATTTCCGGGGGGAAGGGAGAAGAAAAAATCATTCGCAACCTTGTGAAGGACATAAATGAAGAACTCGAGGAGGTGGAATCGGAGTACGATCGTCGCAGACTGAAGAAGCGGCGCGCCCGACTGGTCCATGGCATTGCCGAACTGGAAGTGGGTGGAAAAACCCCCACCGAACGTGGGGAGACCAAATCCCGTGCCGCGGACGCCGTCAGTGCCGCCAGGGCGGCCCGTGAAGAAGGAGTTGTGCCGGGTGGTGGTGTGGCACTGCTTCGTGCCTCCTCGACCCTGAGCCGTCAGCGCGGGTACACGGGGGAGGAGAAGTTCGCCGTGGAACTTCTGAAACGGGCGCTTCAGAAACCCTTCCGGACCATTGTGGCCAACGCGGGTTTGGATCCGGACCTCGCCCTTCGGAAGGTGATGACCGAGGAAGGATCTTATGGATATCACGCCGAAAAAAATATCTACGGTGATCTGGACGATATGTCCATCGTCGATCCGTTTTCCATCCTCCGCAAATGTGTCGAAAACGCCACAAGTGTTGCGGGAATGGTGTTTACGACGGATTGCCTGATAACGGACTGAGGCATTTTCCATGTCGTTTTCGCACCGGGAGCATTCTGGTACTCCGGAACCTCAAAGGACCCTCTCCGAAGGGGAGGCCAAGGGACTGCTGGAGGACAGTGGTTTTGCCGTTCCGGTCTTTTGCGTTGTGACGGATCCGCAGGCGGCGGTAGAGTCAGCGGAAGAAATCGGGTATCCGGTGGCCGTGAAGGTTCATTCCCGGTCGATCACCCACAAGTCAGGCTGGGAAGGAGGTGAGGGCGTCCACCTGAATTTGCGTTCGGCGAGTGAGGTGCGAGAGGCTGCCGGGACGATTTTCGAAACAGGACGGAAGAAGAGTATCCAGCCGGAGATCCTCGTGGAGGAGCACGTAGAAACGAAGGAAAGGGGACTGGAGTTGATTATCGGGGGGCTTCGTACCCCCACGTTCGGCCCGGTGCTGATGTTTGGTGCGGGTGGGGTTTTCACGGAGGTGTATGAAGACACCGGTTACCTCCTTGCTCCTTTTTCGGTTGCCGAGGCAAAATCCGCGTTGTCCCATCTGCGGTGTTCGTCGTTGTTTGACGGGTATCGAAATGTTCCTGCCGTGGATCGGGACGCCCTTTCTCGATTCCTCAGTGAGATCGGTTCATTTATCATCAATCAACATCAGATCCGGGAAATGGATCTAAATCCGGTGTTTGTGAGGGAGGACGAGCAGGTCATTCTCGACGCCATGCTGATTGAGGACGGCGACCGGCAGGAATCGGGTTCCTGATGATCATGACACCGCCCGACCGGGGCGGTTCCTCAACGTTCGCTTTTCGTGTTCCCTTACTTTCCACCGGTTTGCACATCAACCTGTGGATTTGCCGACCAGAGGTAGAGGAATTCCGGCGGGTTGTTTCCCGAAAACAACTGTTTGATCGGGGAAAGCCGTGAACCGGTTCGTGGGGGATTGCTGCCGACGGCCGACTGGAACTGGTTGAACAGCGATATCTTTTCCTGGTATTTCACGACTTTCGCTTTTTCGAGTGATGCTTCTTTTTTTGCCCGTTCCACGGCGTCGTCAAAGTACCCGATTTCGTCCACGAGACCGTTTTCGACGGCGGTTTTCCCTGTGTAGATGCGACCATCGGCGAGGTCTTTGACCTGTTGCATGTTGAGGTTCGGTCGACCCTGATTAACGACTTCGAGGAACCGGTTATACATCCGTGAAACGATTTGCTGAAATATTTTTCGATCCTCCTCGTTCAGCTTTTTAAACGGGGAGCCCATGTCTTTGTGGTCGGCGTTCTCCGGCGTTATGGTTTCGGCTTCGACCCCCCATTCCTTGAGGAGTCCCTGGAACACGAGGTATTGCATGATCACCCCGATGGACCCGGTGATCGTGGTTTCGTGGGCCATGATTCGATCCGTTGGGGCGGAGATGTAATAACCCCCTGATGCGGCGACGTCATCCATGAGGGTCAGAAGAAACACGTCCTCGCGTTCTTTTTTGAAATTTTTAAGAAGGTGATGAATTTTGTCGCTCGCCGTTACGCCGCCACCGGGTGAATTTACCTTCAGAATAATGCCTTTCACCTTATCGTCTTCTTCTGCTCGTTCCAGCTGTTTCTTCACGCGTTCGACGGTGCTCAGGTTTGAACCAAACAGACTCTGGCTGGACTGCCCCGAAATGACGCCGTTTACGGATATGACCGCAATTTTATTCTCACCTTCACCGCGAATGGTGGATTCCTTGAACCGATCCTGTCGTGCGCCCATGTCGCCGGCCGTTCCGATGACCACGACAAACAAAATAAGGTTCAATCCGGCGCTAACCAGTAGAAGAAAACCGAGGAAAATGGAGATCCAGAAACTGATGGGCTGTCCCTCGTCCGCGGTTCCGGACCGGGCGTCTCCAAATTGTGTCTCGCCGTCGCCTGTGTTTACGTCGTTCATGTAAAAAAGATCCTTTTGCTGGAAGTGAAAAGCGAAAAATGCAGTATTTCTCCTAATTTACGGGAAAAGGAATTATATCACCTGCGGATGGGTAAGTAAAAACGTATACGAATCCCATTACATGGGTTTCTGTCCTGAGGAAAATGCCCCGGAAGTTGTACCGGGTGATTTGTTACCGGTGGTCGAAATAGCCCCCGGTAACGTCGGCAATTTTTTTCATGAAGTCACGATCCGTTCCTTTTTCTCCGGTCAGGACGGTGTGAATCATGATCTGACGATATCGGTTTTCCCGTTTCAGGGAACGAAAAAAATGTTTTCGACCCGCTTTCGTGATACACGCGTGTTTCCCCCGGGTGGGAACACCATCGGACAGGAAGATAATGGTGTCCACGTCCGGTATGCGGGCGGCCGTTGAAAATGCTTCGTAAAACGCACCCCAGCCGGTGGCTTCCTGTTTGGACAACCAGTGATCCACTTTTCGTTTTGCGTTTTTGGTTGCGGGCAGGAGTCTCGGGCCAAACGGGGACTGTACTTCGGTTTTCGGGGGAAAACTGGAATAGTACCGGTAAATAATAACGTTGAATTGATGTTCCCGTTTCATTTTCTTGATGGTTCGGAGCAATTCCTTTTTGGCCCGTTCAATTTTCGTTTCACCCCCGGGGTTACCGTTGTTTCCTCCCCCGGCAGGGTTGTCCATGCCCCCGGAAAAGTCCATGACAAACGCGATTCGTTTGCTGTCAAGTGGAATGTTGAAAAACGTCTGCGTGTCGTGTTCGTTCTGGTTCTTTTCGGGGCGTTTTCTCCAGTTTTCGGGCCGATCACCAAGTTCGAAATCCGGACCGCCGTGCGCTTCCCACCATCCTTTCCACGCGAGCGGATCGGGACCGATATCCTGCCCGGTCAGCGCCCGCAGGGCCCGCGTATAATCCACCACAATGCGGCCGTTCGTATTTTCGAAATTGTTGATGAGGATCGGGATGACGTCGGTTTGCCAGACCCGGACCAGCACATCGATGGCCGCGACCACCACATGCCAGTTGTCGTCCGAAAGCGCCTGTTTGGCGACCTTTATCGTTTCGGTCCGTTGTTCTACCTCGTTTTCCGCATGAAAAATCCCGCGGAGGGTCATCACCCGAACACGCCAGTCCGGGTCGTCCGAGTAATTCTTCAGGAAGGAGATGATCTCCGGACCCCCAATTTTCCCGAGGGCCAGGCAGAGTTCGGCCCGTTCTTTTTTGCGGGATGCCCCCGTTTTTTTTCGAAGTTCGGACAGGACATCGGCGGATCCCACATTTCCAATGGCCCGTGCGGCCGCGATCCGGACGGATCGGTCGTCGTCCTCGAGCATCCTGATCAGGTAATCCGGGGCCTGATCGAGTGAGAGTTTGCCGAGGGCCCGGACCGTTTGTTTCCGGACGACCGGGGAGGGATCCTTCGTGCGAGCTTTGAGTTCTTCGGCGACAAAGGTTTTGTTCAGTCCGCCAAGGGTTCGAATGACGTTCGCCCGGATCGATGGGTTTCGGGCTTTTGTGGCCCGGCGTGCCAGCCACTTTACGGTGTCTTTGTTCGAAAATTCCTGTTGCATCCAGAGGATGGCCTCCTCCTGAATGTGTTCGAACGGGTCATCCAGGACCCGAACAAGACACTTGGCGGCGTCCACGCTGTCTTTTCGTGCCAGTTTATGAATGGCTACTTCCCGTTTCTGCTGCTCGAACGGGTCTTTTTTGATTTCCTCGTCGTTCAGTGTTTTCCACAGTTCGTCCACGGAGTCCCCCGCCCGTACCACGGATAAACCGGTGAACGCAACAAGCAGGAAGGTGGTCAAAAAAACGAGTCTGGCGTACCTGGCGCAGGATCGGCAAGTGTCGAAAGATACGTATTGTCTCATGGTTTCAAAGGTGATTTGGATACACGAAAGGTATGACGCAAAACGCGGGAAGGAACGTTCGCCTTGATGAAGGAAGGGGAGAAGGGAGGAAACTCGACTTATTCGTCGTTTCCGTGTTCCCTCAGGTACTGAAGAACCGTTTCTTTCATTACTTCAATACCGATGGGAATGGCCCGTTCATCGATGTCGAAACGGGCGCTGTGGTGGGGTGCCGTAATGTCTTTTTCTTCGTTTCGAGAACCAATGAACACAAAACATCCGGGAACTTCTTCCAGGAAAAACGAGAAATCTTCGCCCCCCAGGGTGCGGCAGTCATCAAGGATGTCGTCCTGATCGACCACTTTGCTGGCCGCCCGGTGAGCCACACCGGCCATCTCGGCATCGTTAATTGTCGGGGGATAATAAAAATTGTACGTTACGTCCGCCTCACAATTCATGGCTTCGGCCGTGTTTGTGCAGATCCGTTTAATTCGGTCCGGCATGGATTGGCGCAGGTCATTGTCGTACGTGCGGACGGTTCCCTCGAAATAGACCTCGTCCGGTATAATGTTGAATCGGGTTCCCCCTTCGAGTTTTCCGACGGTCAGGACCGCCGGGGTGAGGGGGTCCACCTCCCGGCTCACGATGGTCTGCAGGGTGGAAATGACGTTTGATGCGCAGGTGATGGGATCCACCGCTTCGTGCGGAGCGGCCCCGTGTCCGCCTTCGCCCGTGATGGTGACTTCGAACTCATCGGCACAGGCCAGGAGTGGTCCCTCGCGAACACCGACGGTTCCCACGTCAATCGGGTTCCACATGTGCAAACCAAAGGCGGCGTCCACGTCGGGGTTTTCCAGAACTCCTTCCTCAATCATCGGCTTGGCGCCACCGGGTCCTTCCTCGGCTGGCTGAAAGATGAATTTTATCGTGCCCGGGACCTCATCTCTGTTTTCGGAGAGGAGGCGGGCGACGTGCAGATTTACCGCTGTATGGGCGTCATGTCCGCATGCGTGCATGACGCCATCCACCGTGGATCGGTAGGGGGCGTCGGTTTCTTCCTCGATGGGCAGGGCATCCATATCGGCCCGCAGAAGAACCGTTGGGCCGGGTTTCTTGCCTTCGAGGATGCCGACAACACCCGTTTCCGCGACGCCTTCCGTCACCTCGAGGCCGTAGTCGGCCAGCCGCTCGCTAACGATGCCGGCGGTCCGTTCTTCCTCGAAGCCAAGTTCGGGATGCTTATGAATATCCCGTCGAACATCTATGGCGTCTTCGCTGATTTCCTTGACCGATGGAGAGATGTCAGGAGCCATGGGTGTGATCATCCGTAACGGGTACGTTTCTCAAAATACCACGGCGATTATAAAAAGGTTATGTTTGCACAATCAACCATGGATGGGATCCGTTCAGCTGAGGTCGTTTTCCCTTTCCATTTGGCCGTATGTGGTGGTGCGCTCACAGCCCGGTATTGTGTCAGCTTTTTCGGTTCGCCTGTTCTTTTTTGGAACGAAGTTCGTTTATGACCTGTTTTTTTCGTTCCCCTTTGATTTCGTCGGCGCTATTGACGGTGTTCAGGTTTTTGACCGGTTCTACGGTAACGACGTTACCGCCTCCGGGATCCACCACAACCACTTCCGTTCCTTCCGGAATTTCCCGGTCGTTCAACGCCCGGGCGCTGTAATTCGGGTCAAATCCCACGTTCAGTCTCACCTCCCCGCTGTTTCGTCCGATTTTTTCGGTTACGATCCCCACCTCTCCAACCAGGCTATCGGAGGAAATGGTTTTCTCGGACTTGCCACTCAGACTGCTTAATTCCCGGTAACCAAGCAGGGCGAGGATGCCGTAAATCAGGACAAAGATGCCCAGGTGGAAGGTGGAAAGGTTGATAAATATCCCGGTGACCCCGGTACCAAGAAGCGCAGCCCCGAGAACCATGAGATAGGCTCCGGGAAGAAAGGCCTCCAGGGACACAATGACGGTTCCGGCCAGTGTCAGAATTAATGGAATAACCTGGTCGCTCGGGATCATTTCATTCATAACTGTTTCATTACACAAAAGTTCAAATTATTTAAATGGTCGAATGCTTTGCCGGGATATCATGAGTCGTCCGTTCCGTCCGATTCCTGTTTATTATCGATTTCATCAATGACCTCATCCGGATCCTTAATGTCGGCCTGCTGGGCTCCCTCCTTGATGGCCTGGGCTTCCTGTTCCAGCTGTTCGATGTCCATTTGAGTTTCTTCCTTGATTTGACCGAGGATCTCTTCAATTTTGTCCAGACCGAGCAATTCCCGGGTATCCTCGTCAAAGTCGAGGCTCTCGAGTGGATCGCCGTCTCCGCTTCGATCGGTTCCGGACATGGATTTGCCGTAGCGCGAAAGAAGATCGGAGAGTTCCTGAGGGAGTACGTAGGTCGTGCTTTCGCTCTGGCCGATGTCGCGCAGGGTCTGCAGGCCTTTTTCAATAACGGCCCGTTCGCCCATGGCGTCCGCGGCCCGTGCCCGAAGAACGGTGGAGATGGCATCACCCTGGGCTTCCAGAATCTGGCTCTGTTTCACACCCTGAGCACGAATAATTTCGGATTGCTTTTCTCCCTGGGCGCGTTCCACGGCACTCCGACGTTCACCCTGGGCTTCCAGAATCATGGCCCGACGACGCCGCTCGGCGCTTGTTTGTTGTTCCATGGCCTGCTGTACATCCCGGCTCGGGTTTACTTCCCGAACCTCCACGCTTTCCACGCGAATGCCCCAGGCGTCCGTCGGCGTATCCAGCTCCTCCCGAATGCGGGAATTAATTTCCTGCCGTTTGTTCAGCGTATCGTCCAGTTCCATGTCTCCCAGCACCGCCCTGAGAGTGGTCTGGGCCAGGTTCGAAACGGCCATTTTGTAGTGCTCCACTTCCAGGAACGCTTTCTTGGCGTCCATGACCCGAATGTACACAACAGCGTCGGCGGTGACCGGTGAGTTGTCACGGGTAATGGCTTCCTGCCGGGGCACGTCCAGCGTCTGTGTCCGCATATCAAACGTGTATACTGCGCTAACAAACGGCGGGATTGCATGTATCCCCGGATCGAGTAATTTTTTGTATTCCCCCAGAATCGTCAGTGCCTTTTTCTCGTACGCCTGGACAATCACCACCGAATTCCAGATGATGATAATGGCCAGGAAGAGGGACAGGATGCCGAGAAACCACCAGATAGCAGCCATAATACTTGTTTCGGGTAATAAAGTTTCGGGAAGCAGATTGCCAATCAATCACGTATTTTATTTTATGTATCCTTTCCAATTCAATATTGCGTTTGCCAAAATCGGATACATCTGTTTCGGGGGGACTTAGTTCTCCGGATCCGGAAACGAATCTCCTGCAGGATATTCGGAGCCCAGACGGAGGGAGCAGGGAGAAATGCTGTGGAATATCGGCGACGGTTAACGGGGAGAGGTTTCGTTACCGAACATTGAAGGAAGGAGTTGTGAAGGGTGGCCGAGGGGATTCGAACCCCCGACCTCGTGGACCACAACCACGCGCTCTTACCGGTTGAGCTACGGCCACCGTGTTGTGTTAGGATACGTACGAAACGATGGGGGCCGGAACATCGACACCCGATCGCTTTTTGTCCATCCTGTTGCTGGCACGGAGAGGTCCTTCGTTATGACCCCTTCACCAACAGGACGGCCTCATTTTAACCCAATCAAAATATATGGTCAAATCCTGTTGAGAAGCCGGTTCAACGGAATTCGAACAGCGGGTTTCCTGTTCCGGATTCTAAAAATATTCGATAACACAAAACGAGAACAGTGGTCGATGAACGGATTGTTATTACCGGTTTGACGTGAAAATTGTACATGTGATAACGCGGCTTGTCCGGGGCGGAGCTCAGAAAGTAACGGTTTCCCTCGTGCGTGATCAGGTCAGGCGGGGGGGAGATGTCTGGGTTGTGTACGGGAGGGATGACAGGGCGGAAGGTTCACTCGAGGAAGAAGCGTCGGCGGCGGGAGCAAACCTCGTCGAGGTTCCGAGGCTTCGACGATCCGAAGCACCGCTGGACGATGTGCTTGCTGTTCGAGAGCTTTACCGTCATTTTCAGAATATTGGTCCGGACGTTGTACACACACATACCTCGAAGGCAGGGGTTCTCGGGCGTCTTTCGGCCCGTTTTGCCGGCGTACCGGCCATCGTGCATACCCCGCACGGCTGTATCTTTGCCTCTAACGGAAAAATTCCGGGTGTGTCCGACCGGCCTGTCATGAAAAAGCTGTTCTACTGGTTGGAACGGATATCGGAGCCGTTCGCCGATCGACTCGTCGCAATTTCAGAGTCGGAGCGCCGGGAGTTTCAGCAGAGAAACATTGGTTACCGCCGGGGGTTTCCGGTTATTCCGGACGGAATTTTTATGTCCCGGTCGCGGTCTTTTGGAGGGGGAGGGAAGGGAGATGCTTCGGAAACGCCGAAACTTGGAACGGAATCCTTCCGGGTGGGTTCAATGGGACGGCTGAGTCGGGAGAAAGGACACGACGTTCTTGTAAATGCCGTGGCCGATCTTGACGGGGACGTCGTGTCTGAACTTCTCCTGATGGGATCCGGTCCCCGGCGGGAAGAGCTTCGGTCACAGGTTCAGACAGCGGGAATGGTCGACCGCGTGAGATTTACCGGATTTATCGAACAGCCGGATCGCTGGCTTCCGGCGCTGGATTGTTACGTACAGCCGTCGAGATACGAGGGATTCGGACTGGCCGTGGTCGAGGCGATGAGTCACGGCATCCCCGTTATTGTTTCAGACACGGGGGGATTGTCGGAGTTGATAGAGGATGGCCGGTCGGGTCTCCTCGTGGAGCCGGATTCCCCGGAAGCTCTCCGGGAAGCCATCCGGCGGCTTCGAAACAACGATGAGCTGGCGATAAAACTGGGTCAGGAAGGCCAGCGACGGGCCCGATCGCGGTTCAGTGCAAGGCAAATGGGAGGGTCGTACTGGGCTCTGTATCAGCGACTTCTATCAGAACGTGAGGAGGGCGGCGAACAAAACCGTCCTGACGCCGAATGAGTGATAACCGTGTGTCCGTGGTGATTCCAACGTACAGGCGTAGTGAAGCGGTGATTGAACGTGCGATTGGGTCGCTGTGTGATGGACGAGTGGTCCCCGAGGAAATACTGGTGGTGGATCAGACGCCGGACGGCCGGGGACGGCTTGATCGAATGGTTTCGAATTATTCTCCGGCGTCCGTGGTTTATCTTCGGGAGCCCGGTTTACCAAATGCGCGGAATGTGGGCTGGAAGAAGGCTTCCGGAGACGTCATTCTGTACTGTGACGACGACGTAATAGCCGGGAAGGGTCTGGTGGAATCGCACCGGCGGAATTATCGGGATCCGACCATCGGAGGAGTGGGGGGGCGGGTCCGGCAATCGGATCTGCCGGAGGCCCCTCCGAATGCACGTGTCGGCCGGTTCCGGTACTGGGATGGGGGATTTGAGGGAAACTTCAACGCCCGCCGGCGGCAGGAGATTCATGCCGCATTTGGTTGCAACATGTCCTTTCGTCGGGATCTGCTTCAACAGGCGGGAGGATTTGTCCGGACGTACGGGGGCACGGCACACCTGGAGGAGGCCGAGGTTTGCATGAAGGTGCGGCGGCTTGGATTCCGGATTGTGTTTGATCCCGACGCCGTGCTTCGTCACCTTCACATCAGCACGGGAGGGTGCCGCACGGGGGAACAACGGGAGTGGGCCTACTGGTACGGCCATAATTATCTTTATTTTTTTCTCCGTCATTTCCGGTGGACATTCCTGCCGATCTTTCTGGTGGAACGGGTCGGAAAAGCCTTTCACTTTGGCATTGAGGCCGCGGATCCACTCGCCACCGTTTCCTGTCTTCAGGGATTACTGGAGGCCGTTTCCTGTTACGGGAGGGACCGTCGGGAGGCAGGGAACCGGAGCGAACGGGAACAGGAGAACAGGAGGGATTTTCTATTCTCCGATGGACACCGTTGCCGGCACGAGAAACGGGGAGGGTAGGGACTTCTCTTGTTCAGGATTGGACGACCAGGCGGTCACCGCCGGCGTTTTTCGCCTGATACATGCATTCGTCCGCTTTTTTCAGCAGTTTTTCTCTGGTGACGTCTTCCACGTTTTCCTCGTCCATGAAGCTGATGCCGATACTCAGAGAGACGTTGATTTCGTCCCGTCCGCCGCCGGTTTCCTCCGGCAGGGGAATGGTTTTGTTCTGAAGTGCGTTCAGGAGATTGTCGGCTTTTGTTTCCGCTCCCTGTCGGTCCGTCTCCGGGAGCAGTATCAGAAATTCATCTCCCCCATAACGAAAGACCCAGTCCGTGGAACGGCACCGGTTTTCCAGTTCCCGGGAGATAAATTTCAGGGTTTTGTCTCCGGCGTTGTGTCCGTACGTGTCGTTAATTCCCTTGAAGTTATCTATGTCGATAATCAGTAGTGATAACGGATGACCGTATCGGCGGGCCCGCTTCATTTCATCGGAAATTTTCTGATTGAAGTACCGGCGGTTGTACAGTCCCGTGAGTTCATCCATGATGGATTGCTTTCGCAGTTCTTCGTTCAGCCGCCGGTTTTGAATGATAAGCCCCAGAGAATTGCTCAGCGTGCTCAGCACATCACGATAACCGCTCCAGGCGGTCTCGTTTCCTTTCATGAGCGAGCATTCTTTTTCGTCCAGTGTGATGGAGAGTGCCCCCAGTACCTCATCCCGGGCTGTCAGGGGAAGCAGGAAGTTGTTTTCGTCATGGACCATCTCCCTGTTTCCTCTTCCAATTTCCGCAAGTACCGTGTTCCCGTCCAGAGAGACGGATTGCGGTGGATTGGCCCGGGTGGTGTACTTCGGCTCAAGCCGATCCCGGTCCGGATGAATCAGGTAAAACGTTATTTCCTCGTACCCCAGCGCCGTCTGTGAACCCATTTTCTCAACCGCTTTTTTGAATAGGTGGTTTTCGTCGGTTACGTCAAGGAGGCTTGAGGTAAGTTCGGGGACGTGCTGGATTTTCTCGGTGAGTGCCAGGATCCGCTGGTTGGCTTTCATTGTTTCCTTTAATTTTTCCCGGAGTTCCTCCTCCAGTTCCTTCTGTTCCGTCAGGTCACGAACGGTTCCAATAACGCATTTCCTGCCCATTAAATTGATCTTTCGAACCGATAATTCGGACGGTATTCGATTTCCGTTCCGGTCGATAAGCTCAATTTCGTAGCGATCCGAGGGTTGATCCTCGCGTTCCTTTTGCTTTTCCTCCAGTTTCTTTTGGCTTTCGGGGGAAAGGGTTTTTTCGAACATGCCTTTCACCTCAATAAGTTCCTCGCGGCTATACCCGAGGAGTTCCGTCATCGCCGGATTTACTTCCAGAAAGCATTGGGCTTCCAGATCCGCCACGTACTGGGCATCGTTGGCGTTTTTGAACAGGGACTGAAACGTTTTCGATTCCTTCCGTAACTCCCGGTGAATCTCTTTCAGATCCGGTTTGATTTCCTTGAGAGGCTGCTCTTTGGGGGTCTTCTTCTCTGCCCCGTCGTCCTCCTCCTGTTCAACCTCCCGTGTGCCTCCGACCGTTACATGCGTTCTTTCATACATGAGGAGGTGATTGGTGGGAGATATAACCTCCCGGGATTCCGTGTCGCGAAGTCCGAGGATCAAGTTTACAGTTCCTTTTTTAAAGGAGGGATTCATGTTCTCTTCAAAGGCTTCCTCCGGTATCAGTCCCACCGATATCGCAACGACGTCAACAACGGTTGATTCCACCTCATCGAGTAATTCGGGTGTGTTGTCCGAATTCTCGTATACCGCGGTCCCGTCCCGGAACTGGAGATGAACTTCCTGTTCCGTTTCGGTGGCCGGCGAGTTCCAGTTTCGCAGTGACCCGTTTTGAATTTGTCCACTGCTTGTGTTTTTTTTCACCGGAAAAATGGTCATGCCGGAAGGGAGAAATTGATACTGTCCCGGGACCTCGGAGGAGCCGGTGTTTTCCAGGGAGGCAAATGGAGAAATACCAAGGGTTAGATCGGTCCCGCTGCTGTCCTCCACGGTAACTCTGGTAGCGTCCTGAAAGTTCTGTTTCACCCGTTTCGCTTCTTCTTCCAGTAATTCCGGGGAGAGCTGAAAGGAACGGAGGGGATGCTTCTCCGGATCGTTAATTTCGAGGATGCGGACCCGGTTAAAATTTTCCGTGGTGTGGAAACGGGGAAAGGAGGGTCGAGGATCCGAGGACAAGATGATTGCGGTGTCGGCGGCGTTAAGGGCTTTTTTTAACGGAGGCGTCAGGTTGCGCCCGTGCAAATGATCGTCAACCGTAAGTTCCAGGGAGGTGACCCCATTATCCGCAACGGACTTCTGCAGCCGGTC
Organism: uncultured Planctomycetia bacterium; assembly: GCA_964580675.1. Lineage (GTDB taxonomy): Bacteria > Planctomycetota > MHYJ01 > CAYXQY01 > CAYXQY01 > CAZOLI01. The sequence continues at coordinate 34,819 of CAZOLI010000023.1, read as the reverse complement.
CTGGACCCCGCTGAGGTCTCGATCCCCCACAATGGCGACGGATTCCCCGTCCCTGAACTGAATTTTGCTCGTCAAGATGTGTTCGATGGTGTCCCGATCCATGACAAATTCCCTGTGAGGGACTAGAAATCACTCAGTCGTACCCGACGGTTTCTGTTCCATTGGCAAACGCAATTTCAAAACAAAAACTTTTATAGAAAATGTTGTTTTTATTTTAAACACGTTTCATGTAAGTATAACACAAAACGAATGTCCTGTCGATTCGTTATATGTATGA
>CAZOLI010000023.1:29409-34442 GCA_964580675.1 uncultured Planctomycetia bacterium | reverse complement strand
TTCCCGATTTTCCGGCCGGATCCTATCGAATTCATGTAAAGGCACCGGGTTTGGCACCGGTCCGTGACGAGGCGCTTTCGGTTCCGGCGAGGAGTGAAACCGTCAGGAAGAGCATTTCGTTTGACGTCGAGACGGAACGAGGGATCCGGGGGGTTGTCGTGTCGGCCCGATCCCGAATTCCGATAAAGCAAGGGCGAGTTCTCGTGTTCCGGAATCGAGGAACCCGGAATCAACCGGTGATGGGGGAGTGGTTATCGAGTGTATACACCAATAAATTCGGAGAATTTCAGTTGCCGGCAATGGGGAGGGCCCGGTATATCCTATTGGTTAAAAAGGGGGAGTTTACGTCAGATGTTGTGGAGGTGGAAGCGAAGGATGCGCAGGAACGTGCCGTGTTTGAGGTACCTGTTGATTACGTCCACGGGGACTGAATGAATCCGTCCGGTGGGGCGTTGAATTGCTGTATTGGATTCCATCCTGAAATTTCGTAATATGTTTTCTGAATTTCGGTTGCGGTTGATGGAGGCAACCCGGTGATTCGTTTCGTTTTGTACGGATTTATCAATCCCTGTGACATTTTCACCACCCCGTATTGCCGGACGTTGAACTTCCGTTCCTGAACTGTCGCACACAATAATATCCTGGAGATGAGATGCGAATAATTTATACTGGAACACCCGGATATGCCATACCTCCTCTCAAGGCGATTCTTGCGTCGGGACACGAGGTACCACTTGTGGTTACGCGGCCGGACGCAAGAAAGGGAAGGGGTCGGAAAAAGTCGGCGCCACCGGTGAAGAAGGCCGCCATTTCACAGGATATCGAGGTGTTTCAGCCCTCAAGCATCAACAGTGAAGAATCGGTTCACCGGCTGGAAGCTGCGGATCCGGATCTTCTCCTCGTCTGCAGTTTTGGTGAGATTCTGCAACAGGAGGTTCTCGAGGTGCCCGAACGGGGGGCGCTAAATGTTCATCCGAGTTTGCTTCCCCGGTATCGGGGAGCCGCTCCCGTGGCCCACACTCTGTTGAACGGCGACGAGGAGACGGGAATCACGATATTTCGAATGGAGGAGGAAGTGGATTCGGGTCCCATCATTGAACAGGTCCGGACCGAAATACACCCACACGAGGACCGGGAGGAACTGCGGGAGCGACTGTTTGAACTGGCGGCGGAAGTTCTTCCCGGTGTACTGAAGGACATGGAAGAGAGACGGATTCGGCTGGCGACTCAGGATGATGAAGAGGCAACGGACGCGCCGGTCCTGTCCAAGGAAGACGGCAGGATTGACTGGGGCGAGAGTGCGGTAAAAATTCGAAATCGAGTTCGCGCCGTACAACCCTGGCCGGGAGCGTACACGTGGCTACACATGAGCAATCGTGGTGACACCATGCGGATGAATATTATTCAGGGGCGGGAATTGCCCGGTGCAGAGGAATCGGGCGAGGAGGGGAAAATTGTCGAGGTCGGAAAAAAGGGCATCATGGTCGGAACCGCGGACGGCCTGTTCGCAATTCGGAAGTTGCAGCCGGAAAACTCCCGGGTCATGGAAGCAATGGATTTCATTAACGGATACCAGCCCCAGGCTGGGGATCAGTTTCTAACGGAGCCACCGGAGGAGGCCTGATCGGGGAATCCGTTCGGGGAAGGACGACCGAAAAGGGAGAAAGCAAACGGCCAGCGGCGTCCTGTTAGTAGATTAACCAGGTGGCGTCCTGTTCAAATCCCATGGATTTATAGAGCTGGATGGCTTCGTCGGAAACGTCCTCCAGGGCGAGGGTTTCGCATGAATCGGCCCCGCGGGCATCGAGTTCCACGAGGGTGCGTTCAAGCAGTGTCTTCCCCAGGTCCTGCCCACGAAGTGCCTCGTCCACGTGGAATTCGTAAATTCCCCATTTTTCCGTGGGCAGATTTTCGAAAGGATAGGCGGCCAGCAGACCGGCTGTTTTCCCCCCGGATACAAGCTGTGTGACGATGAAGTTTGAGGCGGCCGGCTGGGGAAGTCGCTGATCGGCCTCCTCACCGGGGGCCGGATATTCGTTTTCAATAATGTTGATCGAAGCGTCTTCCAGTTCACCGGGTTTTTCGTACGAGTCCGGTAGTTCGGTGATCAGTGTTAGGCCTTTGTATCGAGGTTCGAAACCCCTGCGAGCGAAGAACCCAATGGTATCTTTTTGATCGGGACGGATGGAGATGCCTTCGGAGGTCCCCCAGAAAGGCTGGAAGGGCCCGAGACTGTTTCCGTAGTACGGATTCAGGCATTGTCCGTCAATGATGACATTTTCGGTGTGTCCAATTCGGTCCATTCCCGCCTCCCAGAGGCGTGATCCGATTCCCTGTTTTCGGGCATCCGGATGAACGGCGATGAGGCCGATATAGCCCTGCTCTCCGCCTCCCCAGTCCTCGTACAGAACCTCACAGAATGATTCCGGGTGGACCCCTACGTGGATGATGCCGAGAACACGGTTTTCGGATTGTGCCATCAGGAAGTGGTCCGGATGGAAGGATTCGATGTTGGTTTCCACGTTAAGAATTCGTCGGCGAAACAGTTCGGGGGTCATCGGAAGGAAGTTGCGTCGATCGGAGAACGCGTCATTCCAGAATTCCACGATCGACGGAATGGCGGACTCCTCAAATGATTCGATTTGAACGGACGGGGTGCCACCGGTCGTCTCTTCTTGCTCGCTCATTGGGGTCGGAACGCAAATGGGCCAGGAAAAAATGAACGGAAGGTTTCGATGTTTCTTTCGGGTTATGATAAGTTTCCGATTGTGATAATTTCCAGTGCCCGCCGGGCCAGCGGAAAGGGCAGGGTGTGGGGCCGTTGTTTCTGTTTGTTTACGGGAAGGGTTGTTCTACAATAAGAAACAGGTTGTTGACCGGTTGCCGGTTATGACACACCGTGGAGAGGAGGCGCTTTTCTATTACACGGGAAAACACATTCCACCGCACGGGAATTGCCGGTGAGCAGGGAGGTCAATGAAAAAACCGGCTATCCAATTCAGGGAATCAGGAATAAATGTCGTAAAGAATGGGCATTCGATCGAAAATCACGATTCCATTTTTGCTTGTGTTTTCCGTTCTGTACGGTGGATTCGCCTGGATCGCCGTGGTCCGCGTGGAATCGGCTGTTGAGACCCGCCTGGTATCGAGGGCCAGGGACATGATCCGGGTCATATCAAAATCTCCCTCCCTTCTTCCTCAGGAAGAGCTACTCAACCAGATATCGGAAGCTGTGGGTGCGGAACTGGTTGTGTTTGAATCCCCCGATGCCGCTGTTGCCAGTACATTTTCCGAACAAAATGTTACGGAACTGATCGGACGAATGGACGCCGAGGCGTTCGTAACCGGAGGACGGGAACCGGAACTCCGGTCCTACCGCGTTTCGGACAACATGTTTTCCGGTGTGATATTTCCGGTGAAAAATCAGGGACAGGAGCAGGGACGAATTGCGTTTCTCTACCCGTCTGAAGAAGTGGAACGGGAAAAAGAGAAGGCCATTCGGCGCCTTATCCTTCCGGGGGTTAGTGGTTTTTTGCTCCTTCTTGTACTCGGTATTGTGCTTGGACATTATTTGACCACACCGATCAGGAAACTCTCACAGCGGGCCAAACAGGTCGTTGAGGGAGAGGAGGAGATTCAATTAAAACAACAGCGATCGGATGAAATTGGCGATCTGTCCCGAGCTCTTCAGGACATGATCGACCGGATCACGGAGAAGCAGAAAGAACTCCTCAAGACACGGACCATGGCGGCCGTTGGACAGGCGGCCGGGCGGATGGCCCACGAAATTCGAAATCCGTTATCCTCCATTACGATGAACCTTCAGATGCTGAAGAAAGACACCGGCGAGCCGCCCGACCCGGAGTTGATTGATGCGATGCTGTCCGAAGCCGAGCGGCTTGAGTTAATTCTGGATGAATTCCTGCACATGACGGATCCGGGTCAGTCGGATCGGCAGGAGACCAATATACGTAATCTCCTGGAAGACGTAATCCGCCTGATTAAAAAACGGGCGGAACACCGAAACATTGAGATTGAGATGGACCTTGAGGCCCTTCCGGAGGTTTACGTGGATCCGGGCCGAATCAAACAGGTTTTTCTTAATTTATTGCTAAACAGCTTTGAGGCCATGCCCGAAGGAGGACGGGTCATGATCCGGGCATCGGTAAACAGAATCGACGGTGAACGGGAGGTGCAGGTGGATGTTCACGACACGGGCACGGGGGTTCCGGAGGATCTTCGCGAGAAAATATTTGAGCCTCTGTTTTCGTCCGACGCCAACGAGCTGGGGCTCGGCCTGTCCATATCACGAGAAATTTTGGAGGAGCATAACGGGCAGATCTCCTGCCTGCCTTCGGAGGAAGGGGCTCATTTCCGGGTTCGAATTCCGGTGGCGTCCCCGGAGGAGGTGGACGAGGAACCTGTTGATTCCCCGGGAGGACATTAGTTGTGGCAACAGCAGAAACGGAAGAAATAACGGAAAATCACGAACGTCCCTTCAGTGTGCCGGGATTCATGTATGCCTTTTTCTGTTTTGTCGGGGCGTCGCTGTTTTTGTTTTTCAATTCCTTCCTCAGCCCGGAACAGGTGTTTCTGAAACTCCTTTTTCTGGTTCCGGCAATAGCCCTCGTGACCGAAACGGTGTTTCTCCTGTTTCTGCAGCCGACGGTGTTTGTCGGTGAGGATTCTTTGCGCTTCAAGGGATCCCGGAGATCGGTCTGGGAACGGCCGCCCCGGCTGTTTGCCTGGGGCCGGTCGGACCGGGACGAGGAATTTGACCTGGACGAATTCGAAGCTCTTGTGCTTGATTACACACAAATCCCCTTTCCGGTGCCGTTTTATCCCGTGGCGGAAACACCGTTTTCCATGACGAGGTGGCTTCTGACCATCCGGCATAAGAGCGGAACGTGCTACCTGCTGGAGATGACCGGATCCCCGGAGTCCATACGGGAGATGGCTCTGGAAGCGCGGGAAGATACCGGTTTACCCCTCCGAACGCCGTGGACGGAACCGGATGCCCTGAAAGAAGGCCG
>CAZOLI010000023.1:0-29309 GCA_964580675.1 uncultured Planctomycetia bacterium | reverse complement strand
ACATCCAGGATGCCACCCCGCTGAAGCAATCCACCCGGATACCGTTTGACCGCATCAATCGCATCAATGCCGTGTACGAGGACGAGTCCTGTTCCGGCCAGTACGGTCTCGGGAAAGATCTTCCCCTTCTGGAAATCTATTCGGACGAGGATCGACTGTTGATTCCCGTGTCGCAGGAGCGGGTGCTGGATCGATTTCAGGAACTGTTCGGAAAGGTTTTCCCGATCCATTCGGGGGAGTCGAATCAACAGACGTAATGGTTTGCTTCGGGAGAATTTACATATTTGTTGTAAAATAAAGCACATATAAAGAATACATTTGAATCTTACTGACATATGCCGTATTATTTCCGTTCCATGATATTTTCATGTCATCAATTTAATAAATTCTTGACATGTTACAGGACAATGAGGAGACCCGAGACCAAATATCAGAGGGCGGAGATGATAAGGGAGAACGCCCGCAAATAGGAGAAATATTACGCCGCAGGGGACACCTTTCCGACAAACAGCTGGAATCTGCACTCTGTCTTCAGGAGGAGAACAACAGCCGTTTGCTCGGCGAGATATTAATCGAAAATGGGTTCTGTACCCGTGACCAGCTGTTAAATGCCATACAGGAGCAGTTGCTCTGTGTGGAAACGCCCGAGGAGCAGAGGCGTGGCCGCGGCCGAAACCCGAAGTGGGATCGGTTAAATGAAGACGAAAAATGCCGGCGGATCCGTGAAGCAATGTCCGAGGCAGATGGGAATCTTTCCGAAGCCGCCAGACGCCTCCAGGTGTCTCGTATGACGGTGTATCGATGGCTCGAACGAATGGAAGACAATGGGACGTCCGGAGGAGAAGAAAGCAAAGAAACCGTCGAAACCACGGAATCCACGTAATTGCACAGGAATCTCTTTGCGACACCGGGGGAACGGAGTGGCGGAAGGTCTATATAAATGTCCCGGTCGGCATCGGTCCCCGAAAGGTCCCCACCTCCGACCGCACCCCCCCTTTTTTGGGTTTCCCTCCAACTTCTTCGGCTGGCGAACCTATGTGGTCATCCCTCTGAATTTGCAACAGATTTGGGGCTAATTTAAGATGGCTCTTCAGAGGCTGAAGGCAATTTATTCCCCGAAAGGGGACATCGACGCAATCGGAGCCAGCGTCTGGTCGAAGAGATGGTTCGTCCATTTCGGGTTCGGATTCGGAACGGATGGAGGACCCATCAAAAGTTTTTTGAATTGAACTGACGAATTCAGGTCCATCCTCACATGTCGAAGAATGCCCGGGATTTATTTAATGAGCTTGCCTCGGAAGTAAAAGAGGAGTTTCAGCGCACCCACAACCGTCTCTCCTATCTCCAGTACCTCCAGATGCTGGAGGAGGATCCGTATAAACTCACCCGGACGTCATATCAGTATATCCGGGACGCAATCCTGCATTTCGGAAAAGAAGAAATAAAGGATTGCGGGGAGACGCTTCCCCGATTCAAGATTTTCGACGATCCCTTTTTCAACGGGGAGATGAAGCTGGTGGGGCAGGAGCGCCCCGTGAAGAAATTGTTCAAACACATCAATGCCTGTGCCGAGCAGGAGGAGGACGAGAGCATTTTTGTGCTCATCGGTCCACCGGGGACGGGAAAATCCCGTGTGTTTTACCTGATTGAGAAGGGACTCGAGGAATACTCCCGGACGGACGAGGGGGCGGTGTACACTTACAACTGGTTGTTTCGGGAGAAATTTGAGGCGGGTGCGAAGGAACAGCTGGGATTCGGTAACATTGACGAAATGAAATCCGAGGAACAGACCAGTTATTCCGACCTTCCGGAGTCGGAAATTTTTAGCCGGATGGAGTGTCCGATGCAGGACAACCCCATATCTCTCATTCCCCGGAAAAAGAGGGAGCGACTGCTGAACAAAATTCTGGAGAGCAAGCGGGAGGAAATCCGTAACAACGTCGACGATCCGGATGAACGGGAACGGCAGATTCAGCAGATCGATGATTTCGTGATTCCGAGGAAAATTCACGAGATGGAACCGTGCCGGAACTGTCAGAACATCCGGGAACGGTTAATGAAGCTGTATGACGGAGACTGGCACAAGGTGATGAAGCACGTCGAAGTAGTTCGCTTTCTCTTCAGTCTGGAGCGGGGAAAGGGAATAGCGGAAGTGGATCCGGGCGTGAACGTTGAAACCAATCTTCAGCCCATTTCGCCGGACAGCAGCAAGAGGGACGTATCGAGTATTCTCAAGGGATTGACACTGTTTGAATTCTACGGGAAGCCCTCCTGTGCGACGCGCGGACTGATCAATTACCAGGATATATTCAACAAAAACCACAAACAGCTTCAGCATTTGCTCAGTGCGATTGAGGAAAAGACGGTGGACTTCGGGGACGTAACCCACAAGGTGGATTTTGCGATTTTTGGATCGACCAATATTCCGGAGGTGGAGCTTCTTGAGGAAAACGTTATGACGGAAGGTCTCCGGGATCGAATCGAAAAAATTTCGGTGCCGTATTTGCTGAACTACAAACGGGAACGAGAAATATACAGACCGAACGTTCACGAAATTCGGAAGGATCGTCACATAAGTCCCCATACGGTGGAGATGGGGGCGCTTTACACGGTTTTAACCCGGATGAATCCTCCCGACATGTCCGGCTGGTTTGAGGAACGAGAGAAGAAACTGGCCCAAGAAGAGAAGGCGGGCAACACGGACTCCGGGCGGCTTGAGCGTCGTCAGGAGATTCTTGAAAAACAGAAGGAGCTCATCGAGGAGATGGACCAGGAGCAGAAGGCCCGAATTTACACCAACGATTTTTCCACGATACCGCCGGACTACCGGCCGGCGCTGACGGACAAATTTGTGTCGGCCCTCCGCAACGAACATCGCGACGAGGAGGGCAAAGACGGTCGTAGCCCGAGATGGTTCAAGCGGATTCTGGGGAACCTGGCCCGAAGTGCCTCACCGGGATCCGGCTGCATCAATCCGTTCCAGCTATATGAAGCAATCCTCGAGAACGAAGGGGAAGACATGCGGGAACGGCTTGATCTGGTACAGAAAAATTATAATAACCGGGTGCTTCGAGAGGTGGAAGAAGCGCTCTTCAACGTGGAGGAGCAGGACATTCTTGATCGTGTAAACCGCTACCTCGACCACGCGAAGGCATATCTCCGGGAGGAAAAAGTATACGATGAGGTACAGGAAAAACGTGTGGAACCGGATGAGTACCTCGACCAGGAAGAGGACTTCATCGGCATTGATGAGGACCCGGCCGAACGGGAATCATTTCGAGAATCAATCATTCACAAATTTGGAAGTTACGTCAACGAGGAAGTGTCCCGTCCGGATCCCCGGATTGCCCTGCCGGGTCTTCTGCAGCGGTTCAAGCGTGCCATGTATTCGGAGATGAAGTCCGATTTTCAGATTGAACCGTTTTTGCTGGCGCTGAATTCCTTTTATCCGGATCGAGAAGACCTGTTTTCGTCCCTGGATCCGGATGAAATCTCCGGGGAGGAGGAACAGTTGAAGTCGGTGTATCGGGCGATTAACCGGATGCGCGAATTCAGCCGGAAACGGATGGAGGAGCAAAATCGAGATCCCCGTGCGGGTTACTGCAATGATTGTGCGAGAAAAGTGATAAAATACGTACTTACCACCGAAAAGACCCGGGAGAAATTTCTCGAAGTGGCTCCCGGTTCCGATGAAGAGGACCCCCCGGCGTTCTCTACCGGGGACGAGGAGGAGGAAGAAACGGACGATGAAACGGACAACGAAGACGACGGGAATTAGCATTTTCTATTATACACCCGGGACGGTTGTAGTTTACGTCAGGTTGCAATTTTAACGCGATCGTTTACGAACAGGAGGGGGATGATGGATACGGACGTCGTACTTATCAGTGCTCTGGCCGTTGTCTCCTGCCGGGAAATCTATCACACCCTGTATTCGGATCACCGGATTTCCGGGGGAGGCCCGTACCGGTTTTTTCATGTGTTTCTCCTGTTCTGGGCTCTTCTTGGCATTGCAACATCGTTCACCGAGGGGTATGGACGGGAGGCATTGATCGGTGTTATGGCATCGGATATGACGGACGTGTGTTCACGAATAACCGTGGCCGGGGCGGTCTTCTGTTTTTTTGGAACAGCCAAAAAACAGTTTACGGAGGAGGAACGGTTTGGATGGGCGGACGGGACCCTTCTTGGTCTGTGTGTCATGTACGGAGGGGGGGCTCTTTTGATCACGGTTGTTTCGGGCGTCAAAAGATTTCTTGAATTGTCCTCTATTGACGGCCTTTATCTACTGCTGCTTTCCCCGTATCCGTTTTTTCTTCTACAGAAAGCCATTGGCGGAGGATATGCAAGAAACGCCTACGGAGATCGCCGTCGCCGTGTTTTGCTGTCGGGATTTGTTTCGATTGTCCTCGGTGGTTTTTTGATGGGGCTTACGCTCTTTCGAATTCCCTCCCGCACGCCCGGATTGCTCGTTATCGGCGCCGGTGTCCTAATATATCACGAGGGGTTTTTCGGGAACCGGGTTTCCTCTCTGCGGCGTCTTTTTCTGGTTCCGGTGGGACTTGTGGTGGGGGCCATCGGGATGGCTCTGATCTGGCCACTTGTTCTGGAAGGTGAATTCCGGCTCGGTCCTCAGTTTGTGGGTCGTGTGTCCATGTTGCTTGTGTTTGGTGCGGGTCTTTCCTGGCTTTTTCAACAGCGGTGGAACGACCGAAAACAGGAGGTCCGGACCGAAGCCTGCAGGGAGATCGCGACCACACTTCGGCATCACCTTCACGAAGCAAATCAGTCCATAAAGGTACTGTCAGATCTCATGAAACGGAAGCGACAGAAAACCGCGTCTTCGGAGGCTTCCCTGTATATCCCGGAGCAGATCCAGGAGGTGTCCCGGGACCTTGAACAACTGGTTCGGGGAATGGAGATGTTTTCCGAGGAAATAGATATGGATCAGGGTCCCGTCTCCCTGGACGAAGTCGTTCACGAAGGCCTCCGCCGGTTGAATGGGGAGTGGAAGGGGGGGTTAGACGTGGTCCTGGATGCTTCAGCGGACCTCCCGCCGGTTCTGGGAAACCGGGAGGGATTGCGGCGTGTGTTTCAGGAATTGCTGGTCAATGCGGCGGAAGCCAGGAACGGGAAAAGCTCGTCCGGGGACGCGGGGGAGCCGATTCGGGTTCGGCTCGAATCCCGAAACGGATTATTTGGTCCGCGTCTATCCGTCTGCGTGGAGGACCGGGGAGAACCACTTCCGGAAGGAGATCCGGACCGACTCAAAAACCCCTTCGTGTCGACACGGGATGAGCATTACGGCCTGGGGCTGACGGTTGTGGACCAGATCCTCAACGCTCATAACACACAGCTCGATATTCAGGAGAACCGGCAAGATGGTTCGGTCCGCAAGCGGTTTTCGTTTTCACTGCCCGTGGCTCCGGGTGTGGGGAATGAGGAATAACCCGCACATAACGGAGGCGACGGTTTCTCTTTCCCTGGCTCGTTAATCGACCGGGACGCGATACGCGATCACGTCGTCCTGACGAGCGCGAACGGAGAATGAGCCGAATTTGCGGGTTTCCGTATGATTGTTCAGGAGGCTATTTGTTTTTTGGCCGATAAGCATGGTGTTCGGATCAGCCTGTTCCTCCAGACGGGCCGCAACGTTTACCGGATCACCGATAACCGTAAATTCCTTTACCTCTCTGGAACCGACGTACCCGTGAACAACCTGACCACTGTTAATCCCGACACGAACCCGGAACTGGATGTGTTCGGGCAGCTCGTCATTCAGGTTCTTCGCCGCTCGAATCATTTCTGCTCCGGCGGTTACGGCCTGATCCGCATGATCCTCCGTTTCGATCGGGGCCCCGAAAATGGCCATGACGTTGTCACCAATATACTTATTAACCCCGCCTTTCCGGTCGAAAATGATTTCGCTCATGGAATCGTAGAATTTGTTCAGGATATCCGCCACTTCGAGAGGGTCCAGTACGTCAGCAATATTGGTAAATTTTTCGATGTCGACAAACAATACCGAAAGGATCTCCTCCTGTAATTCCTGCTGAATTTCCTTGCCCTCCCTGGATTGTTCGAGGATTTTTTCGGCAATGTCCGGAGAGTGAAAACGTTCGAAGTTCTGCCGAATGACCGCTTCCTGTTTTAACTCCTCGAAAAGTTTCTCCTGCTTGATGCGAATAGCAACCTGGTTGCCGATTGCGGTGAGCAGGTCGAGGTCTTCGTCGTGAAAGGATTGCCCTTCGTCGTCGTCGTCCACGTAGATAACGCCAAAAACGTCGTCCTGTTCCCAGAGAGGAACGCACATGGCCGAACGGATGTTGTAGTCAATGATGCTTCGTCCCTTGTTAAACCGCGGATCGCTCGGGGCGTCCGCCGCGAAGACGGAAACTTTTTCGTCGATGGCGCGGCTGGCAATGGTCCAGCTGATTTCCACCTCGTTTTCATCAACGAATCCCCGATCTCGTTCCCAGGCGACGCGGGGGATTAATTCACCGCTTTCTTCGTCCGAAATCAATATGACACAGCGCCGGGGGGAGAACACGTCACGTATGGATTCCACCGTCACCCTGAGGACATCCTCAAGGTCCATTCGTGTGTTTATTGTTTTGCCGAGCTGATACAGGAGGAGGAAACGGTCTTTATCTCCTTTCTCCGTGGGGTCTTCCGTGATGCTTTCGGCTACGGTCTGGTTGTCGTTTTCCGTCCAGGAGCTTTCCTCCTGTATCGATTCCTGGAAGTCCATCCGGTAATCGTCCGGTATTTCGTCCAGCTGTTTCACAAAGCTGGAATCGGTGGAGAGCTGGTTTTCCGTGCCGATGTTTTCGGGTCCCTGTTCGTTTTGGCTGAAGTAGAGGACGGAGTCGCCGAGAATGATCTGGTCACCCTCACGTAGGTTACATTCGTCGACCGGTCGTTTGTTGACGACGGTTCCGTTTGAGCTGTTCAGGTCCTGGATCCGGACGACGTCGTTCTGTTGGTGAATTTTACAGTGACGGCGAGAAACTTTGCCATCCTGCAGCGTTACTTCATTTTCCGGAAGGCGGCCGATTGTTATTTCCTCCCCCTTGAGAGGAATTTTTTCGAGGCCGCTCGGCTGTTTGAGGAAAAGGTAGGCGTCCATTTCCTTCAATGAACCTTGATCTCCAGAAAATATCGTCCGGAAAATACCGGGATGACGCTGCATCACCCGAGGAATGACAGCGCCCTCCAACACCATATTAGAGGGAGTTTTATCGGGAAATTCAAATAATTCTGTCTTTGAGGACGTACGTGTCGTCCTCCTTTTTTAGGGTATGAACGGTATGTTTTCTGTCGTGTTCAAAAGCGATTCTGGTCTCGTTTTCCACGACCGACGGCAGGACCTTTTTTTTCTGTTCGAGTGTGGTCAGGGGCCAGAGGTCGTATCCCATTACGTAGGGAAGTTCCAGATGAGCAGCGGTGGGGATCAGGTCCGTCGGATAAAGCACCGTTTCGGAGGAGCCGTTTACCCGAACCATCTGCAGCCCCTCGGTGTGTCCGTCCACGCGAATGGTTTCCACCGTGGGAAACAATTCGGTGTCCCCGTCGAGAAGGTGAAGACGGTCGTCACCGATCAGGGGAGCAAAGTCAATTTCCCGGTAACTTGCTTTGTCCCGTTCGGTTGGATTGCGAGCCCATTCCAGGTTGTCCTTCTGCACGTGGTGCGTGGCGTTGGGAAAGGTCAGCTGAAGATCGTCCGATTCGTCGTAGTAGGTGGTTCCACCGGCGTGATCGAAGTGCAGGTGGGTGAGGACGACGTCCGTGACGTCTGTTCGTTGAATGTTTCGGTGTTCAAGTGCGGCCGGAAGACCCCCGTTTACCGGTTCGATTCCATAAATGTCTCGTTCTTTGTCGGACCATTTGTCGCCGATGCCCGTGTCGACCAGAATAATTCTGTCGTCCGTTCGGACCAGCATCGGCCGGGCGATCAGCGGTATTCGGTTTCGGTCGTCCGCCTGAATTTTCCGGGACCAGAGCGGTTTCGGCACGACGCCGAACATCGCCCCGCCGTCGAGTTTAAATAGAGCGTCCTCCGGAAAGGAAACTCTTGCGTTACCGGCATCGATTTCTTCCACGGATCCGTGTGCTGGAATCGTTATTCAAAGTCCGAGTAGCTGGTAATAACGTTATCAACGAGACCGTAATCATGCGCCTCGTCCGCTTCCAGCCAGAAGTCCCGGTCGGAGTCTTCCTCCACCTGTTCTTTGTCCCGTCCGGTGACGTCAGCCACCACTTCGTTGTATCGGTCCCGGAGCCGAACAATTTCGGTGGCACCGATATCGATGTCACTCGCCGATCCCATAACCACGGTTCGGGGCTGGTGAAGAAGGAAACGGCTGTTTGGCAGTGAGTAACGTTTATCGTCGTCAGCAGCCAGAAAGCAGAGCACCGCCGCGCTTGCACAAAGACCGGTGCAGAGGCTTCGAACCGGTGACTGGACAAACTGAAGAATGTCGTAGATGGCAAAACCGGAATCGGCGCTTCCGCCCGGCGAATTGACGTAGACGGAAATTGGGGTTTCGTTGTCTTCCTCATCCATAAGAATGACCTGCGAAACCACCTTCCGGGCGATTGTGTCGGAGATCGGTTCGGAGATCAGAATCATGCGATTTTCGACGAGTCGCTTGCTGAGCCAGTCACCAATGCCCTCGTCGTCGTCCGGAAGTTGCTGAAGTTTGGGTTGCTTCTGCTCTAACGTTTCGGGATTGGGCATAACGATTGCATTAGGGAATATCGTGAACAAAGGGGTCGAGTGATTCGTCGAGTGGTGCGTAGGTACGGCAGAAAGAAATCTGGCGTATCATTGTAATTCCGACCACTGAATGATGCAACAACACCTGACTCCGCCGCCCCGGCTGATTATTCATTATTCGATTCTTCTTTGAGTGTATTCAGGCAATTGTTCAGTCGGTTTACCACGTTTTCGGTCCCGAGAACGTCCATGCTTTCGAGAACCGGCGGCGTTTCCGTTTTGGCGGTCAGCGCGATACGAAGCGTCATAAACACCGCCCCCACTCCCACATCGAGCTCCTCGGCGAGGTCACGCAGCTGATCTTCCAGGTCCGATTCCTCGAACTGGTCGTACCGGGAGACAATCTCGATGGTCTGTTCCAGAATCTCCGCGGCTTCGTTGATTGAGTCACATCGATCCAGAAACAGATCGGTTTCCCAGTCCAGTTGATCACGGAAAAAGTAGTCCGCCCACTCGTCAAAATCGGCGAGGGTATCCAGGCGTTCCTGTATCAGGGGAACGACCGCCCGGACCGTTTCCGGTTCATCCGGGGCGAATCCCCCCTCCATTAACCGGTCGGCGAGTTCATCCACCTCCAGGTCGCGGATGTAATTGCCGTTTACCCAGTCCAGTTTCTCCACGTCAAAAACGGGCCCGGTCGTTCGCAGGCGGTCAAATGAGAACGCCTCCACGAGTTCGTCAAAGGAATAAAGTTCTCGCTCGTCCGGCATGCTGAATCCCATAAGGGAAAGGAAGTTCAGTAGAGCTTCCGGAAGGTAGCCCTGGTCTCTGTACCAGAGGATGGAAACCGGATTTTCCCGCTTGCTTATTTTGCTTCGATCCTCGTTACGGAGCAGGGGAAGATGAACGAATTCCGGTGGTTCCCAGCCGAACGCTTCGTAAATCTGAATATGTTTGGGGGTGGAGGAAACCCATTCCTCCGCCCGCATCACGTGGGAAATGCCCATAAGGTGGTCGTCGACCACGTTGGCGAGGTGATAGGTGGGAAACCCGTCTGATTTCAGGAGTACCTGATCGTCGACTTCGCTGTTTGCCACGGAAATTTCACCCCGCACAAGATCCCTGAAAGTGGTTTCCCCGTCATCCCGGGAGCGGAGACGAATCACAAAGGATTCGCCGTTTGCTTTTTTTTCACGAACGTCCTCTTCCGACAGATCTCGACATTTGCCGTCGTAGCCGATGTCCTTTCCTTCCTCCTCCTGTTTTTTTCGGAGGTTTTCGAGACGCTCCTCCGAACAGAAACATTCGTAGGCCTTTCCCTTTTCGACGAGTTCTTCGGCATGGGTTCGGTATGTATCGCTCCTCTCGGACTGCCGGTAGGGACCGGCGGGTCCTCCTTTCTCGGGTCCCTCGTCCCAGTCCAGGTGAAGCCAGCGGAGGCCGTCCATAATTTTTTCTTCGTAACGGCGCTCGGACCGTTCCCGGTCCGTGTCCTCAATGCGAAGAAGAAACTCCCCACCCTGCTGTCGGGCAAAAGCAAGATTAAACAGAGCCACGTATGCTGTGCCCACGTGTGGGACACCGGTGGGACTTGGCGCAATCCGCACACGAACGTTATCGCTGTTGTGTTGATCCGTCATGACGTTGCCCGGTGCAATCGGTGATCAGATAAAACGGTCTTTTCTACGGTCATTGTTTTCTTACTTATTTTTCTGTTTCTTCCCTGAGTTTCAACGATTCAGGGTTCGGGGCACGGATCAGCAATCCGTGGATTGACCGGATGGGGCGCCGGTTATGTAAATTTTTTGCTGTGCCATTCCCAGGCGGAGGTGAGGATCTCCTCGAGCGAGCTCCATTCCGGTTCCCAGTCCCATTCTCGTTTGATGCGGGAGGGGTCGGCCACGAGTTCGGGGGGATCACCCGGTCTGCGGTCTCCCTGTTTGACCGTGAATTCCTCCGGGACAAGGGCCCGGGCTTTCTCCACCACCTCCCGGACCGAGTACCCGTCTCCCGTGCCGAGGTTGTATACCTGTTCCGTCCCGGGTTCCAGATGTTTCAGTGCGGTGGCATGGGCGTCCGCGAGATCCCGCACGTGGACGAAATCCCGGACACAGGTACCGTCCGGGGTCGGAAAATCCGTTCCGTAGATGGCGAATGTTTCTTCCTCCTTGAGAGCCGCCTCGAATAGTTTGGGGATCAGGTGAGTTTCGGGATCGTGGTTTTCCCCGAGTCCACGTTCGGGCCAGGCTCCGGCGGCGTTGAAATAACGGAGGGAAACGTAACCCAGGTTGTGGGCCGTCCCGAAGTCCTCCAGCATATGTTCCACGGCCAGTTTGGTTTTTCCGTACGGATTCATCGGGGATCGGTCTGCGGATTCGGGAATCGGCGTGGTGTCCGGACGCCCGTATACCGCTGCGGAGGAGGAGAAGACGATGCGGCGCACGTCCTCGTCGATCATCGTCTGTAGCAGGTTGTGTGTGCCGAGGACGTTGTTCTCGTAATATAAACCCGGATTCTCCATGGATTCACCAACAAGGGCGGAGGAGGCAAAATGGAGAACGGCATCGATGGCGTGGTTCCGAAAGGCCTTCTGAATGTCCCCGGGGCGTCGAAGATCCCCCCTGACGAGCGGAAAAGAGTCTATGGCAGGGCGGTGTCCATGGGAGAAGTTATCAAACACGACCGGTTCATGGTTCCGGTCGGCGAGGTCGTGAACGGTGTGTGAACCGACGTAACCGGCCCCGCCGGTTACCAGAAGAGTGGCCATCGTTTACGTGTACCGGTATTTCAGTTCAAAACGATGAGTTCGGGAGAGCGTGCTTTTTTACGTATCGTTTGTTTCGTCCGTCGAGTTTTGCTGTTTCCGGGACTGAAGTTTGTTCTGGAAGTATTTCATCGTTTGCTGTAAACCCTCCTTCAGGTCGATTTCCGGGGTCCAGTTTAATTCTTCCCGTGCACGGGAGATGTCGGGCTGCCGAACCTCCGGGTCATCGGGCGGTAACGGTTCGTAGGTAATGCCGCTGTCACTGCCGGTTACCTCGATGATTTGTTCCGCCAGTTCGTTGATGGTCATTTCGTCCGGGTTTCCCAGGTTTACCGGTTTGTTTAATTCAGATGTCAGCAGGTCGTCGATGCCCTTCACCATATCGGAGACGTAGCAGAAGGACCGGGTCTGTGTCCCGTCCCCGTATACCGTCAGGTCCTTGCCCTGCAGTGCCTGCCGGAAGAAATTGGGTATGGCACGACCGTCGTCAAGACGCATGTTCGTTCCGTACGTGTTAAAAATTCGAGCAATTCGCGTGTCCAGACCGTGGCTCCGGTGGTACGCCATGGTCAGGGCTTCGGCAAACCGTTTGGCCTCATCGTACACGCCCCGGGGACCGAGGGGATCCACGCTGCCTCGATACGATTCCGGCTGTGGATGTACCTCGGGATCACCGTATACTTCCGAAGTGGAGGCAAGCAGGAAGGTTGCGTCTTTGTTTTTGGCCAGTCCGAGGGCTTTGTGCGTGCCCAGCGAGCCCACTTTCAGTGTATGGATCGGAAGCCGACTGTAATCCTTGGGGCTGGCGGGGGAGGCAAAATGAAGAATGTTGTCCACGGCCCCTTCGACGTATATATAATCGGTTACGTCGTATTCCACAAAGCGGAATCGACCCGTTTCCAGGAGTTCGGCAATGTTGTCCTGGTCACCCGTCGACAGGTTGTCCAGACAGATGACGTTATGACCTTTGTCCAGAAAATGACGGCATAGGTGAGAGCCGAGAAATCCCGCACCGCCCGTTATTACCGTGGTTGTCATCAGGTTTTTGAACGGGTAATGAGTTCCAAATACGTACAATGAATTGTCGGCATCTTATATCACATTCAACGGACAAATTCCATCTGGAGTAGAATGACAATAATTGTAATGTGGGTACAATTTTTGACAGGATGACCGGGTTTATATGACAATATTAATCTTATATTTAAAGTTTTATGCTATGGTTTATAATTAATGAACATGCTAAGGTCCGGCATCATAGTTGCAACAGGAACGGTGAGGAAGTGGGGCTGTTCCAAATAGTTTGATCCGCGATTTTGTTATTTCAGGAGGCATTTATGGACAAACGGAGAGCACGAGAGGGTTTTACACTGATTGAGCTGATGATTGTGGTGGGCATCATCGCCGTCATTGCAGCGATCGCGATACCGAGCATACTGCGGGCCCGGATCTCAGGTAACCAGACCTCCGCTCAGGGATCGTTGAAGACACTGTTGAACGAAAACTACACGTTCCATACCAACGACGACGATCGGAACGGCATCAACGATTACTGGGTTGGTGACGTCTGGGGACTTCACGGCCTTCACAACGCTGATGGAGATGCAATTGAAGCCATACCACGAACCGTGGCTCAGTCCGATTACACCGGTGGAGACGTCGGTAATTACCCCGGAGCAATTAACGCTGATCCGTTTCCCGGCGGTGGCGTGCAGTACAAAGCGGGATATTATCTATTTGCGTATTCTCAGTACGGTCCCGGTCCGACGGATTACGACCCGGACGGCGACATGAGGCATCAAAGCTATTTTGCGTTCGGGGCCTTTCCCGACGCCTACAACAACAGTGGTATTAATGCGTTTTTCATTGATTCAAGTGGTGATCTCTATCAACGGGACGCACGGGATACCACCGGTGAAGGGCCCTTCAACGATGCTGCCGGCGACCCGATAAACGGCACTCCACCTGCAGCCGCGCCGGCCCAGATCAAGCCGGACGACCCCGAAGCAAACAACTGGAACACAACGGACTAAGCCGAAAAAGAGGAGCGTATTTCGTTCCCCGCAACTGATCCGTCGGGGTTTGCGTATCGACGAATCTTCGAGCCCCTCATAAGGTGTCAGATCTGCTGAAGCGGGGCCCCGTTACGTTTCCCACCTTCAATCCATAAGTGAGGGTGGGGTGTTTATTTCTTCCTCATTCCGGGCAGGACACTTCCTTGGCACATTTACGGAGACCACCTCTGTCCGGAGGCCGTCAAAATGCCGCGGTCTCCCCGGTCGTTCTCGTCCCACCCCGGCACACCTTTCATCCGGCATAGGATGACAATATTTGTTACTGAATTGACGAAATTCGTCATCACCATCATTGCGATGGTGTATAGTTTAACATTATATAAAAAGGTTTGCGTATAATTTTTCTATTAGTAAATACAAACAGGTCCGGCATGTCAGTTGCAATAAAACAGGTGAGAAAGAGTGGAGACAATCCCACTTCTTTCAACTCGCACTTGTTTTTCATTTCAGGAGGTATTTATGAATAAACTGAGACCCCGAGAGGGTTTCACACTGATTGAGCTGATGATTGTGGTGGCCATCATCGCAATCATTGCAGCCATCGCGATTCCGAGCATTCTGCGAGCCCGGATTTCGGGTAACCAGACCTCCGCACAGGGATCGTTGAAGACACTCTTGAACGAGAACAACACGTTCCGGTCCAACGACGACGATCGGAACGGCATCAACGATTACTGGGTTGGTGACGTCTGGGGACTTCACGGCCTTCACAACGCTGATGGAGATGCAATTGAAGCCATACCACGAACCGTGGCTCAGTCCGATTACACCGGAGGAGACGTCGGAAATTACCCCGCCGCAATTAACGCCGACGCGTTTCCGGGCGGTGGCGTGCAGTCCAAAGCGGGATATTATCTCTTTTCGTATCCCCAGTATGGTCCCGCGCCGACGGATTACGACCCGGACGGCGACATGAGGCATCCGAACCGGTTTGCGTTCGGGGCGTTTCCCGAAGCGTACGACAACAGCGGTATCAATGCGTTCTTCATTGACACAACTGGCGACATCTATCAACGTGACGCCCGTGATACCGCCGGATCCGGTGCCTTCAACGACGCGGCCGGCGACCCGATCAACGGCGCTCCGCCCGCAGCCGCACCGGCCCAGATCAAGCCGGACGACCCCGAAGGAAACAACTGGAACGCAACGGACTAAGCCGAAAAAGGGGAGCGTGTTTCGTTCCCCGCACTGGTCCGTTGGGGTTTGAGAATCGACGAATATCGAGCCCCTTATAAGGTGTCAGATCTGCTGAAGCGGGACACCACGATACATTCCCCACCTTCGCCTACCGGCGAGGGTGGGGCTTTTTTATCTTGCCAGGACGGCTGCCACCACTCCTTTACATCCCGCCTCCACCAGGGCACGTCCGCAGGCGTTCAGGGTGGCCCCGGTGGTCATCACGTCATCCACCAGAAGCAGGGTCTTTTCGTGAATGCGGTCGGGCCGCCCGGGGTCGAAGGGGGTGTCTTCAAAATTCCCGATCCGTTCGGACCTCGAAAGTTGAGCCTGGGGCCGGGTCCGCCGGGTTTTGACAAGGGCGTCCGGAAGGACGGAACAGCCCAGAACCGACGAAATCCCCCGGGCGATCATGTGGGCCTGGTTAAATCCCCTCCTGGTTTCCCGAAGAGGTGTGAGGGGCACGCAGACGGCCGCATCGATGTGTGGTGCAATACGATTCTGCCGGATCACCCGGCCCAGTGAACGACCGAGTGTCGTTCCAATAAGGGGCTTCCCCTGGTATTTCATGGTCTGAATCCAGTTACGAACCGGTGGTTTGTACCGGGTAAGTGCAATGGCTTTTTCGAACGAAAAGGAGCGTCCGGCACAGTTTCGGCACCGCGAACGGTTTCCGATATGCGGACCAAGAAACGCCGCACAGGTTCTGCACCGTCCTTCGGACGCCGAATTTACGGCGTTCCGAATGCAGGTACGGCAGATTGCCGATGTTGTTCCCCCTCTTTGGCGGTTGCCGCACGCAAAACAGACCGGGGGGAAAACCAGTTCGTCGATGGCGGAAAGCAGTTTTTTGAACATGGTTTTATTGGAGGTGGTGTCTTACAGTATCGTCTGGGGATCCATGTCCAGGACCACGTCTATGGATCCGGACGGATGCAAAAGATCCCAGTGGTTCTCGTAAATATGCCGTGCGACACCTGCCCGGGGGAGTTGCAACAACATGTGGTGCCGGAACCGGTTTCGAATTTTCGATATCGGGGCAGGGGAGGGGCCAAGAATTCGGACGTCTTCCCGGTTACACCCCGGCTGAATTTCCTGATGTATGTTCCGGATTTTTTCGCCGACCTTTTCCTCCGATGAACCGCGGACAAGGATGCGCAGTATGCGTTGGAAAGGGGGATATCCGAGGGACTTCCGCTGTTCGAGTTCCCGGTTGCAGAAATTGTGGTAATCGTGTTTTATTGCGGTTTGAATGGAGTAGTGGTCCACGTTGAAGCTCTGAAGGATCACGGTTCCAGTTCCCGATCCACGTCCGGTTCGACCGGAGATCTGTGTAATGAGCTGAAAAGTGCGTTCGGCGGAGCGGAAGTCCGAAAGGTGAAGGGACGTATCGGCCGAAACGATTCCCACCAGTTCAACCCCCGGGAAATGCAGTCCTTTGGCAATCATCTGCGTTCCCACCAGGATATCAACGGATTCCTCCTGCAGTTCGCTAACGGCTCGTTCGTAAGCGGCCATGGTGGTCATGGTGTCCGAGTCCATGCGACGGATGGTCCGATCCGGAAACGTGTTTTCGAGCGTTGATTCAATCCGTTCCGTCCCCATGCCCAGTTTGAGCAGTTCCGGTTTGCCGCACTCGGGACACCGGTTCGGTAGCTTCTGAAACTCCTGACATCGATGACACCGGAGGATGTCCGCCTGTTTGTGGTAGGTCATGGCCAGTTCGCAGTGCTGACACCGAACCACCTCCCGGCACGACGGGCAGAAGATGTAACTCGCAAACCCGCGCCTGTTCAAAAATAGCATTACCTGACCATCCTTCTGGAGCACCCGGCGTATTTTGATTTCCATGGTTTCGGATAGAGGAGACCACTCCGAATCGGGATCGGACTGGTTCTGTTCGGTCATGTCCACCGCCTGAATTTCCGGTAGGGGATTGTTCCCGATTCGCTCGGGCAGCCGGAGCAGGGTGTATTTGTCGGACCGCGCATTGTGAAGGGACTCGAGAGAGGGTGTTGCGGAACCGAGAAGAACAGGGCAATTCGCACGGTCTCCGCGAAGTACGGCCACGTCCCGGGCATTGTAGCGCGGGGTTTGCGTCTGTTTGAACGAACTGTCGTGTTCCTCGTCCACCACGATAATCCCGGGGTCGGGGACCGGAGCAAACACGGAGGATCGGGCCCCGAGAACCACGTTCGCCTCGCCGGATCGAATCCGGTGCCATTCGTCTCGCCTTCTTGCGGCGGACAGGTAACTGTGAAGTACGGCAACCGAGTCGAACCGGTCCCGGAACCGTGCAAGGGCCTGTGGGGTTAGCGAAATTTCCGGGAGAAGGACAATCCCCTGCTGATCCTGTTCGATAACCTGTTGAATCGCCCGGATATATACTTCCGTTTTGCCGCTCCCGGTGACACCGTGGAGCAAAAACACGTCGTGATTCCCCTCCTGAATGCTGTTTGTTACTTTCTCCAGGGCCTGTTCCTGTGGATCCGTCAGGGATTCTGGAACGGGATCCGGTTCCGGTAGATCGTCGTAGAGGGTTTTTTCGATTTGATCCCGTTTTTCCACGCGAATTACGTCATTTTCCTCGAGCGTCTGTACCGGCGATCTCGAGCATCCGGCGTCCCGGATCAGGTCGGAAACGGGGCGTTCGTTTTTTTCGGCCCGGATCAGTTCCTCAATAACACGCCGCCGTGCACGAAAGCGATCCGGCAGGTTTTCCGCCCGTTCTACCGCCTTTTTTACGGAGGTGTTCAACCGGGCGATGGATCGCTGTTTCTTCGTTGTTCCCGACCGAACGGCCCCCGGAATTGCTGCCTCGAGCACCTGGCCCCAGGAACAGAGATAATACGAGGAGATCCACCGGGTGAGGGAGAACAGCTCGCCGGTGATGAGCGGCTCGTCGTCAATCTGTTGATCTATTTCTTTTAACCGGTCCTCGGACACGTCCGGACTGTCCGTGAAATCCACGACGTATCCCGTTTCCGTCCGATGACCGAACGGTACCTTCACCCGGCAACCTCTTTTCAGGCGGTTCTTCATTCGGTCGGGGACAAGGTAGTGATACGGTCCCTCCACGGGCAACGGCAGAGACACGGCGCAAATATTGTCCGTGTCGGATTGGTGATCTTTCTTCATGTTTTGTCCACTCTTCTGTACCAGGCGGAACGCCGTCTCGGCTTGCCGTATTGAAAATGGTGTGGTTACAGAGCGGGGCTTCCCGTTGTCCCCTTTCCCGTGCCCGGGGGGATTCGGTTACAGGTATCCTTCCTCTTTTCGGGGATTGTAATCCTGAAATGTGGACAGGGCTTCTTGCTGTTCCTCCGAGAGATCGGAGGGGATCTGGATCTGTACCGTGACGTACTGGTCACCGCGCCCGTCGTTGTTCAGTTCCGGCATGCCCATTCCCTGAAGACGGAATTGCTGACCGCCTTCCGTTCCGGGGGGCAGGTTCATGGTGACGGAATCGTCAATGCCCGGGACTTCAATTTCCCCACCTTCGGCTGCTTCGTGGGGGGAAATCGGTACCTCACAGTAGAGGTCGTTGTCATTCAGGTCGAAGATGGGGTGTTCTTTCAGGTGGACTTTCAGGAACAGGTGTCCGCGTTGTCCACCGCCCCGACCAATTCCCCCTTCCCCTTTCAGACGAATTTTTGATCCTTCGTTTACTCCTGCCGGGACCTGAACGGTGACCGTTTTTTGATTGGTCACGACCCCCCGTCCCTGACATTTCTGACAGCTGGGTGAAGGGGATCTTCCACATTCCGGACAGACTTCCGGCTGCTGGAGTCGCAGCCGCCGTTCGGTCCCGTGGAATGCTTCTTCGAGGGTCAGCTCGATGATGTTTTCGACGTCTTCTCCACGTTGTTTTCTCCGGCGACGCGTCTGGCCTCTTGATCTCTGACCGGGCCGTCCCTGACCCCCTTCCCCGAACACCTCCTCGATGTTCATGCGCTGTCCGGTTCCACCGGAGTAAAAGTCACCAAAGATCTGTTCGAAGAAGTCACTGAATCCGGACATGCCCGACGCATCCTCCCAGTGCACCCGGAAGCCTTCCTGTGGACCGCCGGCCCTTCGGCCGCCGGCACCTCCGCCAAAGCCACCGCCACCACCGGATTTGGCGTACTTTTCCCAATCCGCCCCCAGCGAATCGTATCGTTTCCGTTTTTCGGGGTCGGAGAGGACTTCGTACGCTTCCTTCATTTCTTTAAATTTCTCCTCCGACTCTTCGTCGTCGGGATTAAAGTCCGGATGGTATTCCCGGGCGAGTTTTCGGTACGCCCGCTTAATCTCCTCCTGACTCGCGTCCTCGTCGACGCCGAGAATGTCATAATAGTTCTTGTAGTTCATCGTCTCATTAGATCAATTTCGTCTGATGTAATGGTGCCCCGCCTGCGATAGACAAGAAGCACGACCGCCAGTGCAACTCCGGCTTCCGCGGCGGCGAGTGCCATGACAAAAATTGCAAATATCTGTCCACCCATTACGCCGTGGTGGGCCGCGAACGCAATCGCGGCTAGAAGGGCACCGTTGAGCATAATTTCGATTGAGAGCAGAATGATGAGGATGTTCCTCCGTATAAGAACACCCGTGCCGCCAATCACAAACAGAAGTATGCTCAGGAGAACAAAATGTTCAATTCCGACGGTCATTCTTGAATTTCCTTTCTGGAAAGAACCGTGACACCGATAATCGCGACAAGAAGGAGAACGGAGAGGGCTTCGAACGCCAGAAAATGGCGTTCGAACAGTGCTCCGGCAAAAGCGGAAATGGAGCCAAATCCCTCGGGTAAGGACCCGGAAGAGGCTGGAAGGTGTCCCGTTATTGCGTCAAACAGAAACAGAAGAATCAGTCCGCTCACGGCAAGGCCGAAGAAACTCTGTACGGTCAGTGATTCCTCCGGCAATTTTTCTTCCGGAATGTTCATGGCCATGATGATAAAGATAAAGATGACCGTAATGGCGTCTCCATAGAGGAAAATTTGCAACACGCCGAGGAACTCCGCGTTCAGGGAGAAGAACAATCCTGCCAGTCCGAGGACCGCGACCACAAGCCAGAGCACGGCCGCCACCGGCTGTCGTCTCGTGATGACAAGAAAAGACCCGATGAGTGTCAGGCTCCCGAATCCGTAAAACGCGATGGCATTTGCTTCCATTATTTCGGGTTTTTGTCAAGCAGTTCCTGCTTGTCCAAGATAAATTCTTCCCGGGATTCCCCCGCCATTTCGTAAATGCCGGTGTCCATTCGTATCGCGTCTTCCGGACAGGCTTCCACACAGAGGCCACAGAACACGCAGCGAAGCAGATCAATCTGGAAGGAGTCGGGCCATTTTTCGATGGAGGGATCAGGGTGTTCCCCCTCCTCAATGTGGATACAATCGGCGGGACAGGCGGTTTCACAGAGCATACACGCCACACAGCGAGGATCCCCGTTCTCCCGTTTCGTCAGTCGATGAACGCCGCGAAAACGGGACGGGAGGGGGCGTTCCTCGTCCGGATATTGAATGGTCGGGACCTCCATACCCGGATTTTTCAGGTTGCGCAGAAAATGCCCGATGGTGACGGCGAGCCCCTGGATCGCCTCCACAAGGTAGGATTTCTCCGGGAACGTCATGTCCGACTTTTCTTTTATTTCCTCTTCTCTCGTGTCAATCTTCATAAATATCGCCGTGCGAACGGGAAAGGGAATGAAAAGAAAAAGAGGAGGCGTTTACCCCATATAATGTATCAACAATTTCCCGGTTTCTCAAGAAAGGAACAATCCCAGGGCAAACAGTAATGAGTGGAGAAACAGGAGCTGTCCCGTGCGTGTGAGTATCTGATTCATTTCCGTTCCCCCGGGGGATTCGGAGAGCCGGTACTGAAGGTAAGAACCCAGTGGAAGAGAAAGGAGGGGCAGAAGGACAACGGGGCCGAAGCCGGGCTTTAACACAAACCAGACCGGAACCCCGAAGGCCAGGCAAAGACAGAGTCCGAACTCGAATTTGCTCAGGACCGGTCCCAGGAGAACGGCCATCGTCCATTTGCCCGCCTTCCGGTCCGTTTCCAGGTCCCGGAGGTTGTTGACAATCAGAATGTTCGTGGAAAGACCCGCCGCCGGAAGCGAAGCCATGACGGCTTCGATCGGCAACAGACCGCCAAAATCCTCCGGAACAAAGGAAGGAGCCATGTGATAGGCGGCCTGTACGTAGTAGGTTCCTGTGACGGCGATCACGCCGAAAAATAGAAAAACCATCAGGTCGCCGAGGCCGTAGGAACCATAGGGTAGGGGACCGCCGGAATACAGAACGCCGGCCAGTATGCCGAAGAGACCGACGAGCAGAATGGGCAGGCCTCCTGTGACCACGAGGTATACGCCTACC
This sequence comes from uncultured Planctomycetia bacterium, assembly GCA_964580675.1. Taxonomy (GTDB): domain Bacteria; phylum Planctomycetota; class MHYJ01; order CAYXQY01; family CAYXQY01; genus CAZOLI01. Next base: position 8,214 of record CAZOLI010000023.1, on the reverse strand, counting down.
ACGACAGCCGTGCCGTAGAAGAACACCATCCCGCCGAGCACTTCTTCGGGGGAAAGGAGACCGGTCTGGGTTACTCGTGTGAACCCGGCTTCCCGCTCCGCATCCACCCCTTTTCGGGCGTCGAAATAATCGTTTGCGAAATTGGTTCCGATCTGGATTAGAATGGCACCGAGCAGAGCACAGACCGCGGGAAGGGGGGCGAACATCTCCCGGTGAGCGGCCAGACCCATTCCCACAAGGACCGGGGCGATGGCCGCCGGTAATGTATGGGGCCGTGCGGCGATGATCCAGGCACGAAATCCGGACGTCTTCGCTTGTTCAGTCATCCTGCAGGAACGGAAATCAATAATGCCAGGGAACGTCGGAATAATCCGGTTGCCGGTTTTCCTTAAACGCATCGCGGCCTTCCTGCGCTTCCTCCGTCATGTAAAAGAGCCGGGTGGCTTCCCCAACAAGTTGCTGCTGGCCGGTCTGTCCATCCATGTCCATGTTCATGGATAGTTTCAGGAATCGGATGGCTGTTGGGCTTTTTTTGTTGATCTCACGGGCCCAGTCAAGGGCAACGCTTTCGAGGTTTTCGTGGGGAACCACTTCATTGACCATGCCCATTTCCTTTGCTTCCCCGGCGTCGTACTCTTTTCCAAGGAAAAAGATCTCCCGGGCTTTTTTCTGTCCGACCTGGCGGGCGAGGGTGGCGGAGCCGAATCCGCCGTCAAAGCTGCCAACGTCCGGGTCCGTCTGTTTAAATTTTGCGTGTTCCTTGCTTGCGAGTGTAAGGTCACAGGTAACGTGAAGACTGTGACCACCCCCGACGGCCCAGCCGGGAACGACGGCAATGACCGGTTTTGGCAGACGCCGTATCCGTCGCTGAACATCGAGGATGGGATACCGGGCAATGTCCGCTCCCCGTTCGTGTTCCTGGTCCCCTTCGTGTTTGTACCCCTTTTTGCCGCGAAACGACTGGTCGCCACCCGACGAAAACGCCCAGACACCGTCCTTCGGGGACGGGCCGTTACCGGTAAGGAGAATACATCCCACATCCGTCAGCTGTCGGGCATGGCTCAGCGCATCGAACAGTTCCTCCGTTGCCTGTGGACGAAAGGCGTTTCGCACTTCCGGCCGATCAAACGCAATTCGTACCGCTCCGGTATCCACCGCACGGTGATAGGTAATGTCGTTGAAGTCAAAGTGATCCACCGGTTCCCACTGTTCGGGATTCATAATTTCAGATACCATACCAGCTGTGCTCCACGAGAATGAAATCAAAAAAGGATAGACGAAATTCTGTTTGTTTTTCCCCGTTAACCCCCGTTCTTTTGGACAACTGTTATTACCTTACGTATTGGACGGGTCCCCTTCCAGGCCATTTTCCGGGATGGATCCTCACCACTGAATCCGGACCGTTTTCACGTCGGTCGAAAACGTCCTCCGACAGAGGTCACTGATCGGGAATTCGCATGTGCCGGTGTACGCCTCCTCGCGCTGTGTTTCCGGTATGTCGTTACAGAACGGACCCGATCACGTCGTTCTTCAGCGATTCCCGGTGGCGATGACTCTTCTCGGCGTCCACGTTTACTTCAATAACGGAACCGGAAGAAGAATGTTGCACGGCTTCAAGCTCCGACCGAAATTCCACCAGTGTATTTACGTTTGCGTAATCAAGGTTGTACACGTCTTTACAGCCGGAAAAGTTGATGCTGTGCGGGGTCCGGAACAGGTCCGTAAACGGCGGGTCGTACGATTCGATGGGCAGTTTATGGAAAATGCCCCCGCCGTCGTTGTTCAGGAGTATTATGGTGATCGGAAGGTCGAATCGGTGGATGGCCAGCAGGCCATTCATGTCATGATAAAAGGCCAGGTCCCCGGTAACCAGGTATACCGGTTCCCGGGTCGTGCTGGCCACGCCCAGGGCGGTGCTCGTGATTCCGTCGATGCCACTTGCTCCGCGGTTTCCGAACACCGTTATCGGTTCCTCCCGGGGTTGCCCGAACCGGTCCACGTCCCGAACAGGCATGCTGTTAGAAACAAACATCGTGGAGTTTCCGGGAACCTGTTGGATCAGTTCCCTGACGTAGCAGCTTTCAACCGCGTCGTCTGCAGGGCTCTGTTGTAAATGAGACCAGTATGCCTCTTCAATTTTTTCCAGCCGCTGTTCCCAGTCATCCTGATGGAGGTCCCGGTCAAGTTCGGGAAGCAGAGAATCGATGAAGGCGTCCGGATCGGCATCCACGCAGCGTCTACAGGAGAAATCCGGGTCCTGCCAGAATCCGCCGCTGTTGATCAAAAACTGATCGGCATCCACGCTGGAGAGAACGTTTTTGAGGGATTTGGAGGTGGGAACGGCACCGAATCGGAGAACGACATCCGGTTCACCGTACTCGTCGAAAAACGACCCCGTCATGTACCCATCGTATCCCCCGAGAACAACGGCTTCCTGCACGTGGGGGCCGAACCGGAGGTTTGAGAGAGGATCCGCCATAATGGGAAACCCGGTTTCTCGGGAGAGACGGGTGATTTCGGCCGGGGATATGGGACGTCCCCGTTCGGGTCCGGTGATCAGGAGCCCGGTCCCGGCGCTGTTTACGGCGTCGGCCACCGCTTTTACGTCCGGAGTGGCGGGGACCCTCGTCGGGGACCGGGTTTCCTCGAATTGTCCGGGGGTGTCCCGGGAGGTTGATGGTCCGGTCGGATCCGGCAAATCTTCGGGGACTTCCCGGGGATGAAGCGGCTTCCGGAAGGGAAAATTCAGGTGTACCGGACCGGCGGGGGAGGCCGTGGCCCGGGCCAGGGCCCGGATTCCTTTTTCTCGATAGGCGTTTAATTTTCGTTCCTCGGGCGCCGGTTCCGGCATCTGGTGAAACCACCGAACAGCGTCGCCATAGAGTTTCGTCTGATCAATGGTTTGATTGGCACCACTGTCCTGGAGCTCCGTCGGACGATCCGCCGTAAGGACAATCATCGGCACACAGGAATGATACGCCTCCACGACGGCCGGATGAAAATTAACCGCCGCCGTACCGGAGGTGGATAGAACGGGCGTGGGAACGCCGGTGTTTCGAGCCCGTCCGAGACAGAAATAAGCGGCGGACCGTTCGTCGAGGTGGGAGAACACCTCGAAGCTGTCGTGTTGGGCGAATGCATAGGAGAGAGGGGTGGAGCGGCTTCCGGGCGGGATGCAAACCGCGTCCAGTTCCGTACCGGACAGTTCTTCCACAAACGTGGACGCGAACAGGATATTTCTGTTGGGGGCATCCATTTCCGGAGACTTGGAAGTTACGGTTGACTGGACGGAGAGGTTTCCGGTTTCAGCAGGTTGTCCATTGCTTTTAATTTCCAGGTGACCTCCTCCCATTCGTTTTCGGGCTCGCTTCCGGACACGATGCCGGCACCGGCAAACAGGTGACCGGTTCGGTTCTGGAGGAGGGCGGAACGGATCGCGACCGAAAAACAGCCGTCCCCACGTCGATTAAACCGACCAACCCCCCCGGCGTACCAGCCCCGGGAGAATGGTTCGAGTTCCGAAATTTTTGCAAGGGCTTCCTGCCGGGGAACCCCACCCACGGCGGGTGTTGGGTGAAGCCGTTCCACCAATTTCAAAATATGGGTATTCGAGGACAGGGTTCCGGTGATCGGTGTTCGCAGGTGTTGAATTCCGGGAAATTTGTGAACGGATTGATCTTCCACGGTAATGTCGTTCGAAAGGGACGCCAATCGCCGTTGAATGTCCTGAACCACGTAAGAATGTTCCTGCTGATCTTTTTCGTTTTCCGCCAGACGCCGGGCGAGTACCTCGTTTTGTTCTTCACTTCCGCCCGTTCGCGCCGTTCCGGCAAGTGATTCGGTGTAAAATTGATCCCCCGAAAGAGAGATCAGGTTTTCGGGGGACGCCCCCAGAAAACAGGACGCGGAACCCCCGGGAGAAACGTAATATTGATAGAGCGAGGGAGCGGTCTGTCTCAATCGATGGATGAGGGCTCCGGGGGCCGGGGTGGACGAAAACGAAATTATGCGTTTGCTGGAGAGGACCACTTTTTCGAGTTCGCCCTTCCCGATTTCCCTGGTTAAGGCACGAACGTGATGTTTCCATGTTTCGGGATCGGGAACCGACCGTTTGCGTTCCAGTTCGGGCAACCGTTTTTCGTTTTCGGCACGACGTTTCGTTGCATCTGGTTCCTCCGCACGAATCTGTTCCATCACTTCATCGATTCGTTCCTTCGTTCCGGTTACGGCCATGAGGGTACTGTTTTTTTGTTTGAACAGCAGGAGTTCCGGAAGAAACAGATAGGCGTCGGGAAAGGCCGTCCAGCAGGTGTCCTCCGGTTCCTCGCCGGAACGGAAGGAGAAGCCTCCGTACAGAGACGGCAGGATCTCTCCGGATAGCGAAACCCCCGACTCGTTATCTATTGTGATTGTGTCCAGAAGGGATTGTCCCGATTCCTGTAGCCGTCGAAATCGGTCCGGTCCTCTGGCCTCCAGAGAAACGGCGGTTCCCGTACCGAGAACGGGTGTTCCGTCTCGTTCATCCCAGTACAGAGACAGGGATCCCGGCAACACATCCGGTCGTTCAAACAGAACCGGGTTTGCCTTCACCACGTTTGTGGATAAGTTCGTGTCGGTTGTCTGCGTATCGAGGGTGTGTTTCGTCATCACCAGAAAAAGGATGGGTCGGGAGATCCGGTCGTTTGCCCCGAAACCCTTTTCGGAAAAATTGAATTCAATAATTTCCCGTATTATATAAAAAGTTCGTCCTGAGAACCAAACATGAACAGGGGAAAAATGGTTGGCAGGAAGCGTTTGTGTATAACTATGTCACAGGTGGATGGCAGGTGAAGGGTTCCGAATTTATTGACGGTTATGATATGATAATCTGTTGATGGATGTGCGGAACCGGAGAGGTTGTTCCGCAGAAATATCGGATTGCGGAAACAGTTCACGACATCCGCGGGATGTGATAATCCTTTTGAATTTCGTTGAATTCCTCGCTCAAACAGTAGAATTAATATTGAGGAAGTTTGATGAGCGAAAACACACTTTACGATAAGGTCTGGAACCTTCACAGAGTCAAAACCCTTCCGACGGGACAGGATCAACTCTTTGTGGGCCTTCACCTCATACACGAAGCGACCAGTCCCCAGGCGTTCGGCATGGTTGAGGAAAAGGGAATGGACGTGGCCTTTCCGGAACGAACCCACGCCACGGTGGATCACATTATTCCAACCGGTAACCTTGATCGGCCATTTGAGGATGAAGCAGCCGAGAAAATGCTCACACACCTCGAGAAAAACGTGAAAAAATATAATATTCCCTTCTCCTCTCCCGAGACCGGAAACCAGGGGATCGTCCACGTCATCGGGCCCGAACAGGGATTGACCCAGCCCGGTATGACCATTGTCTGCGGTGATTCTCACACTTCGACGCACGGGGCGTTTGGGGCCCTTGCGTTTGGCGTTGGAACAACGCAGATTCGAGATGTCCTGGCCACCGGGTGTGTTGCAATGAACAAGCAAAAGGTCCGGCGTATTGAAGTAACGGGTGAGCTCGGTCCGCACGTGACCCCGAAGGACGTGATATTGACCATTATCCGCCGGCTGGGTACGGAAGGCGGCGTCGGCTTCGTCTATGAATACGGGGGATCGGTGATCGAGTCCATGGAAATGGAAGGACGGATGAGCATCTGTAACATGTCCATCGAAGGCGGCGCACGGGCCGGATACGTCAATCCCGACGAGAACACGTTTGAATGGTTGCGGAACACCGATGCGTTTCGTGAGAATCCGGGGCGATTTGAAGATCTCAAACCGTTCTGGCAGTCCATTGCCAGTGATCCGGATGCGCAGTACGACGATCGGGTCACCATCGAAGGGTCCGAGATAGAGCCCATGGTCACGTGGGGAACCACTCCCGGTCAGGGCATCGGCATTTCCGAACGTGTGCCGGATCCGTCGGAACTGTCCGAGGAAAAGCGGGAAACGGCCCGGCGGGCGCAGAAACACATGCGGGTCTCCCCGGGTCAAACCATGACGGGATATCCCATTGACGTCGCCTTCCTTGGTTCCTGCACCAATGCCCGTCTCGCGGACCTGCGCGAAGCGGCCGCGGTCCTGGAAGGACGCGAAATACATCCGGATGTTCGGGGACTCGTTGTTCCCGGTAGCCAGCGTGTACAGAACGGGGCGGAGGAGGAAGGGCTGGACGTGATTTTTCGAGAAGCCGGTTTCGACTGGCGGAATCCCGGTTGTTCGCTCTGTCTCGGCATGAATGAGGACAAACTTCAGGGTCCCGAAGTTTGTGCCTCCTCGTCGAACCGAAACTTCATCGGCCGGCAGGGAAGTCCGGAAGGACGAACGATTTTGATGAGTCCGCGGATGGTTGCGGCCGCGGCGCTGAAAGGAGAGGTGGTGGATGTGCGTGAAGTAGCGGTGGGGGAGAAAATTCCGGAAACGGTTCAGTAGGAAGAACGGCCGCCGAAATCCGTTTCTCGTGAACTCGAATACATATTTTTACTCCTTATTCTGACGTTATTCGAATGAACACGGACAAAGAAGTAACTCGCGTTTCCGGCTCCGGGTTGCCCCTTCGTGGAAACGACATTGACACCGATCAGATCACGCCGGCGCGGTTTCTGAAAGTCGTCACGTTTGAAGGGCTCGAACAGTACGTGTTCTACGATCAGCGGTACGACGATGAAGGTGAGCCTGTTGAACACCCGTTTAACCGTGAAGAGTATCAGGAGGCCAGCATCATGGTGGTGAACCGCAATTTTGGCTGTGGATCATCGCGTGAGCACGCCCCGCAGGCGCTTGTCCGATGGGGCATTGACGCGTTTATCGGGGAGAGTTTTGCCGAAATATTTGCCGGGAACTGTCTTGCACTCGGTGTTCCCACGGTAACGGCTCCGGGAGAGGCAATAACCGATCTGCAGGACTGGGTGGAAGCACATCCCGGCGAGGAGATGGAGATGAATCTGGAAGAGGAGAGGGTGTCCTACGGAGATTCGACGATGGACGTGGCGATTGAACCGGCCCGAAAAAAAGCCCTGACCACCGGTGCCTGGGACACGGCCTCCATCATGAGAGAGAACCTGGACGAAGTGCGGAACGTGATGGATTCGCTTCCATATATTCAAAACAACTGACCGCCGAAGGCCCACAGGATTTTACAGGCTCCCCCGTTCGATCATCATGGCTTCCGTCCGGTCGGCCCAGGCCCCTCGGTAAAATCCGATACTGACAATAGCCATTGCCCAGAAGTAATATATAACCAGGGAGGCGTATACGGCCGGCAGCCCGAGTTCGAAGTACACCCCACCCACGTAAGACACGCCGAGCATACCAAAAAACATGCCGCTTACGCGGGCGATGAAGGGGGTTCGGGTGTCGCTTCCGCTTGTCAGTGCACCCGAAAACACAATGAACAGAACGGTAAACGGCGCCGCCGCCGCGTAGGTCCGGGCAAACGCCGTGCCGTGCTGCAGGGTTTCGGGGTGATCCGTAAACAGCCAGACGATCGGCCGGGCAAAGACAAACAGGAGCACGCCGAGGGAGCCCACGGTTGCGACCCCAAGCACAGCCGCGGCCCGGCCACTGTATCTTGCTTCCGATTGGTCCTTCTCCCCGAGGGACTGGCCCACGAGAATGCTGGTGGCCGTTCGATAGCCGCGGGAGAGCGGGGCGGTGATCTGCTGATAGACCCGCCGTCCCACCTGGTATGCGGCGTTGACGTTCGTGCCGAAGTAAAGCAGGATGGCGTTAAACGGAAATGCCATGACGAACGAACCAATTCCTTCGGCGACCCTCGGAAGACTGATGGCAAGCAACTGCCGCGTGATCGTCCAGTTTGCGGGACGACCGAATCCGGCGGTGGTTCGGGAACCCCAGATAGCCAGGGACAGGGCAACGGCGGTAAAGACGTTGCCGAAGGCCGTGGCAATGCCCACACCGACGATGTGCAGGCGGGGAACCGGTCCGAGCCCCAGCCCGAGCACCAGGGTCCCCGCGATGTTTAATCCGTTGGACACCACGTTCACGCACATCGGGGTCCAGGTATCACCGGCGCCCTGAATCGATTTCGAGGCGATCAACGCAACGTGGCGGGCCGGTGTGGTCGCAAAAATAATGGCAAGGTATATGCCGCCCATTCGGGCGACCTTCTGTTCGGCGCCAAGAAGTTCGATGGCCCGGGTCCCGAAGAGAAACCCGAAGAGGACAAACGGCA
>CAZOLI010000022.1:0-51099 GCA_964580675.1 uncultured Planctomycetia bacterium | reverse complement strand
AGCGTCCGGGTGGTTCATAATTATTTTCAACAGATACATTTGAAACCGATTAATATTTAAAATAGGTTTGTTGATGAAATCAGTCTCCCCCGTGATGTACGGTGGAACAGGAGGGGGCGAGACCGAAGAGGGAGAATAGGGCAATGAAGAACTGAAACAGATAACTTGAGGGGGAGCTGAATTCCCTTGACTCCAGTTCGGGGAGAGAACATATTACGGCAAAAGGAAAACATGTACTGGAATATATTTCTATATATCGTTTTTCCGCTGATCCTGGCGCTGTTTGTCCTTGGTTATTATTATTTCTGGGAGTAACGGGATATGCCATCGCTTGGATCGGTTGAGACCACGCAGCTGATCATCCTGATTCTCTACTTAATCGGACTGGTGGGGATCGGGCTGCTGGCCGCACAGGTGAAGTCCACGATGGAGGAGTATTTTCTGGCGGACCGGGATCTCGGAGCGTGGGTCTCCGGCATCAGTTCCGCGGCCAGTTCCGAAAGTGGCTGGGTCACCCTCGGGGCTGTGGGAATGGGATACGCCATGGGCATGTCCGCGGTCTGGTTCATTCCCGGTTGTCTGCTTGGTTATCTCGTCAACTGGTACCTGATCGCTCCCCGTCTCCGCCGGATATCCAGCAATCGGGGGCAGATTACCATTCCTGATTTTCTGGAGGACCGCACGCAGGACCGGGATCGGATTGTCCGCATCGTGGCGGTTCTAATTATCTTCGTGGCCATGGCGGCGTATGTCGGGGCTCAGTTTAAGGCGGCGGGAAAAATGTTTGAGAGTTTGTTTTTTCAGGACGTCGATTCCGGCTCCGAAATTGGCATTATTCTGGGTTCTGCCGTTGTCCTGCTATATACCTTTATTGGTGGGTTCCGGGCGGTGTCCTGGACGGATCTTGTGCAGGGGATCATCATGGTGTTTGGTCTGCTCGTTTTTCCATTGTTTATTATCTTCGATATGGGAGCGGGCACGTTTGTGGACAAGCTGAAAAAGCAGGAAACCCGTTCATGGGTGAAGTATGATCTCCGGGGGGTGGCCGAAGCATCCTCCGAACATCCCATGAACAAAGAGGGGGTCCGTTTTGATCCGCTCGTTGATGGGAGCGAACAGACCATTTACGTGCCCCGGCAAGCCGGTGAGGATCGGGAAGTAAAAATTGTGTCCGAGTCGGCGGAACAGAAACCACCTCGAGAAACGGACAAATACTATAAAATTAATCTGACGGTCAAGAAAGATAATCCGGGAACGAACTCGGGTACGGCCGTTTATCGATACCACATGTCGACGAATCATCCGGGAGGAACGATTTATGAGGTGAAACATATGGAAAAGGACGACAAGCTTCCAATGCAATCTGTTCCGCCTCCGGAGCAGGTCGAAACGTACGCCGGCCCGGTGCAGTTAAAATCCGGACACACTTATTTTGTGGGGAAAAAGATGCGAGTGGTTCCCGGGACCATCAAAGCGTATAATCCCGCAAGCAAAAAATTGACGGACCACAACATCATTCACGGAAAGGACGACATGGTGGACCCGTTCGGATCGCTGAACAATCCGGAACGAAGTGAGGGGGATCATGAAAAGAATGACGGCCATATTCCCATGACGGCCACTCTCGGGTTTATACTGGGAATGCTCGGTATCGGGCTTGGCTATCCGGGCATGCCTCATGTGCTCAGTCGATTTATGGCCACAAGAAGTGACGAGAAAATTTCACAGGGCCGGGTCATCTCCGTCCTCTGGGGGATCTGTGCGTTCTACGGAGCCATCCTCGTGGGCATGGTGGGTCGGATCAAGCTGGCCCCCGGACAGGTGACCGATCAGGAGTTTGTCTTTCCGCTACTCGCCACGGAGATGCTCCACCCCATTCTCTCCGGCGTGCTGGTATCGGCCATTCTGTCGGCGATCATGTCCACCTCGGACTCCATGATTATCGTGGCAACCTCCGGCGTGACCCGGGATGTTTACGAGAAAATACTGCGTCCCGATGCGGACGAAAAAAACATCGTCTGGCTCAGTCGATTTACCGTGATCATTCTCGGTGCACTGGGGGTTGTGGCCGCAATATTTAATCCGCAGCTTATCTTCTGGTTCGTCCTTATGGCCTGGGCTCTTCTCGGTGCCGCGTTCGGCCCGCCGATGATACTGGGGGTCTTCTGGAGGGGATTAACCCGGTTCGGGGTGCTTTCCGGTATGATCATCGGATCCCTGACGGTTGTGGTCTGGGTTCTTGTGCCGGATGTATCGGAGTACGTTTTCGGTTATCAGTTATATTCACTTCTTCCGGGTTTCCTTCTCTCCTTCGTTGCCACGTATGTTGTGAGTCTGGTGGAGGGTCTTTTTATAGGAGTTCCCGAGAATCCGGAGGACCTGATGGCCATTGAGGAGGGAGCGTCCGACGCGCCGTCGTCTCCGGGCAAGGAAAATGCGAAGAGCGATATTGCGGGCGGGACAGATCATTCTTCCTCCCCCTCCTCGGAATCGGATCAAGGGGATGAAAATAGAGACGGAGACGGCCCCGACGAGGACGACACGAAAATAAGAGGTCCCGGCGTGTAGTTTCCCCGGGGACAAACGGAGGCGTCGAACCCCCCCTGGTTTACCGGGCTGTTTTTCCCGAAGGACGGGCGGTTTCACGTTATGTCAGGGTTTCCGAATTTCCGGATCACTGGCCGTTGTCCCGGGGTTTCTCATCTCAACCGGTCCGTTTCGTGCCGGTTATTTGATCCGCGCTTCATCCCACCCAGACCGCCCGGTAAATGGATTGCAATACATGGGTTGGTCTGATAGAATCCGGCCTGTTGGTTTTTTTCTGCGTCCGGACAGCTCTTCAAAGAACGTCCGGCCACAGCGAATTCATTGTTGTCAGCTATTGAGGAAGAAGAAGCCGATGAGTGGATTGAACAAATTAAGCGTGCCCGAAGACGGAGAGAAAATTACGCTCAAGAACGGAGAACTGGAGGTGCCGGACCATCCCATTATACCATACATTGAAGGGGATGGTATCGGCCCGGAAGTCGTCGCCGCGATGAAGAAGGTGCTGAGTGAGGCGGTGGAACTGGCCTCCGACGGTGAGCGGTCCATTAAATGGTTCGAAGTACCCGCGGGTGAAGAGGCGGACGAGAATTTCGGGACGTATCTCCCCGACGAAACACTCGAGGCTATTGAGAAGTACCGCGTGGCCATCAAAGGACCCCTGACCACTCCCGTCGGTGCCGGTTTTCGGAGTCTGAATGTGGCACTCCGTCAGAAATTAAATCTCTATGCCTGTGTTCGCCCGGTTTATCATATCCCGGGAATACCGAGTCCCATGAGCAATCCGGAGGAGATGGACATGGTTGTGTTCCGGGAGAACACCGAGGACGTGTACGCCGGTATCGAGTGGGAGGCCGGGAGCGATGAGGCCGATCGGCTGATCGACTTTATGAAATCGGAATTCGACACGGATATTCGGGAGGGGTCCGCCATCGGCATAAAGCCCATGAGTGAAGAGGCAAGCAAAAACCTTGTTCGGAAAGCCATTCAGTACGCAATTGACCGGAACCGTGAATCGGTGACCCTTGTGCACAAAGGGAACATCATGAAGTTTACCGAGGGGGCGTTCCGGAAATGGGGTTACGAACTTGCCGAGGAGGAGTTTCCCGAACGGACCCTTACCGAGGATGAACTCTGGGAGGAACACGGTGGTGAACGGCCGTCCGGAAAAATTGTGATGAAGGACCGGATTGCCGACAACATGCTCCAGCAACTGCTTACCCGGACGTCGCGGTACGACGTGCTTGCGATGCCCAACCTGAACGGGGATTACCTCTCCGACGCCGCGGCCGGTCAGGTCGGCGGTCTGGGCGTGGCCCCGGGCGGAAACATCGGTGATGGAAAAGCACTGTTTGAACCCACCCACGGAAGCGCCCCGAAGTACACGGGGGAGAACAAGGTAAACCCCAGTTCGGAAATTCTGTCCGGTATTATGATGCTGGAATACCTCGGCTGGGACGAAACCGGGGAATTAATCCGGAAAGGAATCGAACGAACCGTGGCACAGAAAAAGGTAACGTACGACCTGGAGCGACAGATGGAGGGCGCCGAGAAGGTGTCTACGTCCGGCTTTGCCAGCCTCATCTGCGAGAACATGCGGAAATGAATGGAAAACTCCTGGTACCGGCTCAATCCAGTTGAGGTCACGGTTCTGGGAGGGGCGTTAACAGGATCCGTCACAGGAATTGTCTATTACGGATACCTGTTTCTTCAAACGCTTGACGCCGCGTCGAGCGTCCCGATCATTTCAGGTCTTCTCTGTGTCTGCAGCCTTCTCTGTGCGGTCGGGAGTTTCGGCGGACTTCGACTTGCATATCGTTCTCCCACCGTCTTCCTCACCGGTATGACCGGCGTGTTTCTGTTATATGTCCTGACCCCATACCCGGCGTGGATACCGGGCCGTCTGGTGTTCTGGGTCCATACGGGAGCGTATCCTCTTACGCTGTTTGTCTTTGCTCTTCCGAAGGTCCGTCAGCTTGTTTCCCGACCCGCGGGGGACCCGGGGCATCAGGAGTCCCCGTCCACGTCTCTTGAATCACCGGTGCCCGCTGGTTTCGGGATTCCCCTGGTCTGTCTGGTCCTGGCTCTGGGATGTTCAATGGTTCTTCTGGGACCGGCTGAAATACCCGGGAACCGTGCTGATGAAATACGGTCCTTTGTGAGAACTCAGCGGCAGATATACCTTCTGAAGGATCGAATGACGAGTTTTTTAAAGGATCGTGACGTACGAACATCCGACGAGGGAATCCGGCAGGCGTTCCAGTTTCTGTCCGGCGCCGGCGAGGAACGCCTGGCGACCACCGGCCTGCTATGGACGAACGAAGAATCCCCGGAACCCCTGGATCCATGGGGACAAACTTACGTCACGAAGCTTACTTCCGAGCAGACGGATTCCGACACACGTCGAGTCACTGTTTACTCTAAGGGACCAAATGGGAGGGACGAGGGCCGATCCGGGGATGACGTAACGGTCAACGCCCTTGATGCGTTCTTGTTGCGACGATCCTCCGCTCCATGAAGAACGGTTCCGTTGGGAATAAAGACAGGCAAAGAGGAAAAACCATCGACAGAACAGTCGTGGTGAGAAATGGCGGAGACCGACCTGTTTTCGGGAGACCAAATCCAGAATTTGTTTCTCCAGCGGTAGATCACACGACGAAATGATTGGTTGATGACGTTTCTTCAGTGATTTTTCGGGGCTTGACAAAAGGTTGAAATTCATAGATCGATTCGACAAAAATAGACCGCACCCTGAAGAGTTTTGTTGTGTGTACAGAGTAGAAATCTATTGATTTTGGGTTTTTCCGGCCATGAAATCGATTGTTTGTGTGAAGCGGGTCCCCGACACGGCGGCCAACATCAAGATCAGTGACGAAGGAACCGTGAAGACCGAGGGCCTCGAGTTCGTGACGAGTCCTTATGATGAGTACGGGCTCGAGGAAGCCGTCCAGATGAAGGAAGAAGAGGGAGGAGAGGTTGTTGTTATGAGTCTCGGGGGGGAGGAAGTGGAGAAGACCATTCAGGATTGTCTGGCAAGAGGAGGAGATCGAGGCGTCCATCTGAGAACCGACCGGGATCGCATTGATCAGTTTGCGACGGGGAAGGCACTCGCGGATGCCATATCCGGGATGGACTTCGACTATGACGTGATCTGGTTCGGGAAACACGCCGTTGATGATGACGGTTTTCAGGTGGGGCAAATCGTTGCCTCCCTGCTTGATCTACCCGTGGCGACGTTTGTAGCGGGTCTTGAGCTGGACGGGGATCGGCTGATCTGTGAACGGGAAGTCGAAGGGGGCGTGGAAGTGGTTTCGATGAATACGCCCTGTGTTATTACGGCCGAGAAGGGGCTAAACGAGCCACGATACGCAAAGCTGCAGAACATAATGAAGGCAAAGAAAAAGGAAATTGACGAGCGCGAAGTGGATCCGCCGACGAACACGGTGGAGGTAAAAAGCATGGAGGAGCCACCGGAACGACCTCCCGGGGAAATTGTTGGTGAGGGTCCCGAGGCCGTACCTGAACTTGTCCGGAAGTTACGGGAAGAAGCAAACGTTATATAAGAGGATGAAAGGTCGATGAATGCACCATTTGTTGTTTACGCCGAGCAGAAAGAAGGTTCCGTTCGTCCGGTAAGTCTGCAGACCATCTCCCGAATTCGTCGCCTCTGTGACGATCAGGAGCGGGAATTGATTGTGGTGCTTCTGGGAGAAGAAACATCCGACGCGGTTGACACCGTATCCCGCTACGGTCCGGACCGGGTCATCACGGGCGAGGGAAAACCATTTTCCCGGTATTCGACGGACGGCTTTGCGAAGGCCATAATTGAGGTTCTGGAATCACACGATGCGGAAGGGGTTTTCATGGGAGCCACAAGCCGCGGAAAGGATTTGAGTGGCTACCTCGCCGGCAAACTGGACATGGCCTGTGCAACAGAAATTACGGAAATCGAGTCCGAAAACGGCGAGGTTCCGATGAAGCGTCCCATCTACGCGGGGAAAGCGTTCGAGAATCTCGTGCCGGCGGGAGAACCGGTTCTCGCGACGCTGCGGGCCAATGTGTTTGAGGCAGAAGAACGTGGGGATGTGGACGTCGAGACGTCAGCACTGGACGTTTCGTTTAACGAGGATGATCTTCTCTCGGTGGTTGAGAAGTTCCGCCCGTCGGAGGGGGAACGAAAGGAACTTACCGAGGCCGATATTGTGGTGTCCGGTGGTCGGGGGTTAAAGGGGCCGGAGAATTTTGACATTATTGAGGAACTTGCGGATGTTCTGGGAGCGGCGGTCGGTGCTTCCCGTGCCGTTGTTGACGCGGGCTGGCGGCCTCACGAGGAACAGGTCGGACAGACCGGAAAGACGGTAAGCCCCTCCCTGTACATCGCCTGTGGCATAAGTGGGGCGATTCAGCATATAGCCGGAATGCGGACGTCAAAAGTCATTGTCGCAATCAACATCGATCCCGAAGCCCCCATTTTTGATCTTGCTGACTACGGAATTGTGGGGGATATCTTTGAGGTGGGACCCGCCCTCATAGATGAATTAAAATCACTCAAGGAAAACGAGTAAAGAACGATTATTCCGCAATCGTTACGCGGTTTCTTCCTTCCTGTTTGGATTGGTAGAGAGCCTCGTCGGCTTTTTCAAGTAATTCCTCCCCGCTAATTTTTTCCCCGGGTACTTTCGTGGCCACACCGAAACTGGCGGTCACGTCCAGCTCTTCCCCGTCGGTCGAGGTGATGGTCATCTCCTCGATCCCCTTCCGGAGTCTTTCGGCCAGTTTTTGCGCTTTCTCCGAGTCCGTCCTCGGACTGAGAAGCACCATTTCTTCCCCTCCGTACCGGTACGCCGTCGTGTACTCCCGCGTGTCGTCCCGGAGAAATTCACCAAGACGCCGGAGAACCCGGTCTCCGGTCTGGTGTCCGTGAGTGTCGTTAATTTCCTTGAAGTGATCCAGGTCCACGAAGATTAAACTGAGTGCCTCGCGGTGACGGTTCGACATCGATAAATGGGTTTCCATCTGGTTTAACAGATGCTGTTTCGAATAGAGACCGGTTAATCCATCCTTTATGGTTCGTGTGTACAGGTCGGGGGTTTTGATCGCAAGGGCAAGAATTTTGGTAAATTCCCGGAGGTTTGAGGACATCCTGCTGTACATCTGTTTCATGAAATCCCGGTTGCCTTCCATGTCCACGATAATTCGTATGACACCTGTGATCTCACGATCCGCAATGAGGGGAAGTAAAAAATGAAACGAGTCGTCTTCGGCAAGTGTTAATTCCTGTCCGTGAACGTACGCCTTCTGCACGTAATCCTGCACGTCGTTCAGCGAGGACACGGAATCTCCAAATTCCAGGGTCCCATCCTTCCAGCAGGCCCTTACCTCCAGTTCGCCATCCTCTTCCACGGGCATGAAAATAGAGATCTCACGCGCTCGGTCCTCCCCGATTAACTGACTCGTGATGCGCAGCACTTTGCTAAGGATCTTTTCGAAATCCACGTTTTCGTTCAGGATGAGAGCTATTTCCCGCGCCGCCGTTAGGAATTCAATGCTCGATCGAAGCTCATGGTTTCGCTCAGAGAGCTTTCGCCGGGATTCGCGTAACGTGTCTTCGATCGCGTCCAGCTCCCGAACTTTTTTCCGTGTCCAGAGATAAAGAACAAGAAATAGAAAACCGAGGGCGCCGGACAGCGAAAGGAGGAGGGCGGGCACGTCAAGGTGCCAGGTTTGTTCTATGGTTCGAATCAACAGGAATCCCTCCTGTCGAAACCACCAGTACAGGAAAGAGCAGGCAAAAATGATGGCGGCCCCAAGAAGGCTTGTGTATGTGAGGTACTTTCCGGACCAATTCCAGAACCCCTTTATGAACGTCGCCAGGTAAGAAAACATCGAGTCGGGTGACTCGGACCGGGTGGTCGACGTCCTCGTGTCCTGTTGTTTTACGTTATCCATTTGTTGGAATTTCGATTAAAACGGTTTTTCTGAGCCGGTTCAGTCCGGGGAAAACACCATATATGATATCGGTAGGAGCGTGGACCGGCCTGAATTTGGTTGAAATTTCCGGTTCTGACTGGATATGATGAATGAATTCCAGAACCCATGAACAGCACTTCAAACTTAAAAATTTGCCCCCGGCCCGTTCCCCTTCTATTTTTGCTTTCGGTGTTTTTTCTTCATTCCTGTGTGCAGGAGGACGGGTACAGACAGTTAAATCGGAACGTGGAAAAACGGAACGTCCGGCAGAATATGGCGAAGAAAATCAGAAAATCCGGAAAAAAGATCAAGAAATTAAAACAGAAAAACCAGAAGAACAAAAGGACCATAAACAAGCTGAAGGAGAAAAACAGGCAATTAAAGAACCAGGTGAGCCGGTTGCGGAGACAGCTCCAGAAAGGAGGGAACGACGTTCCCGAGCCTGCGGAGGAACCCGGTGGGAAAGAGTCCACTTCGGGAACGGAGAATGACGCGGCGAACTGGGAAAGCGCATTTGACGAGCCGGAACCGGGAGATTCGGGGTCCGACGGCCAATCCTCCGGACACGGAGAAGAAGGGACAGTGGAACCCGGACGGGAAAAAGCAATACAGGAAGAACTGGCCGAATACGGTCAATCCAGCATGGAGGAAAACGGCCGGGATACATCCGGGCAAGACCCGGAATCGAAGCAAGAGGAAGAGAACGAATCCGCTGATCAGTTTGATCGATCCACCGTCTGGGCACAACTCGGAAACGCGGATCTCGATTTGCAGAAAATGATGAAAACCCTGAAGCCGCTTTCGGAAGAACGGGCAAGGTGGCTCGCCAGAGGATTGTCCGACCGAAACATTACCCGAAGGCGAAACGTGGAGAAAATTATTGTTCAGTCCGGGGAGAAGGTGTTTCATAAGGTGTTGCTGGAACGGTTGAAAAACAGAAAGCCGACAATTCAGGAAATTCGGCTGGCCGGTGACTTACACATAAAAGGAGCACGGGAGCCCCTGAAAAATGTTACCACCGGGGATTCCGACAGGACGTACTACAAAACCCGTGCCCTGGTCCAGGTCGGTTCACGATCCTCTCTTCCGGACCTCATATCGTATCTTGCCGGTGACGCGGATCAGCTTTATAAAGTGGATGCCCATAAAATTCTTAGATCCACGACGGAGAAAAATTTTGGGTACCCAAGCGCTCTGCTGGCGAAGGAGAAGAAGAACCGGGAAAAACAGGCGGCCTGGCGACAGTGGTGGAAGAAAAACGGGAAGTATTTATACTGGGATGAGGATCGCGAGAAATTTCTCATCAATAAAAAAGCCAGGGCCAAAAACCGGAAAGTGAATCCTCAAACCGGAAAAATTGTGAAGCGATAAAGGGTGCCTTCCCCCTCCCAATTTCTCTGCTGGAAGCTGATTCGCCACTTTGATATCCTGTTCTCGTTTCACGATGTCTTTCCTGTATTTTTGTACCAATACCGTTATGAATCAGAACGCCACAAAAGTAAAAGAGGACGACGTCGAAACAGGTCATTCCATTGCTCCCCATGGCGGAGGAACACTCGTCGACCGTATGTGTTCGGAGTCGGAGGAGGAGTCGTTTCTGAGTCAGGACGCTCCGGAGGTCTCCTTGAGCACGAGGCGTTTCTGGGATCTCCAGATGATCGGGCATGGGGTCTATTCCCCATTAACCGGTTTTCTCGACGAAGAAGATTACACGTCGGTTCGAGATCAATGCCGTTTGCGTGACGGAACGGTCTGGCCGTTTCCGATCACACTGCCCGTGGACGAGGAACAGAAGGAAGCGGTTCGGGATGCCTCCCACGTTGTTTTGAATGGTCCCGGGGGGACGCCGGCCGGGGTGATTCTGGACCCGGATGTGTTTCAACGGAACCTGGCCAATGAGGCAAAGAGAGTCTACCAGACGGAGGAACGGGAGCACCCGGGTGTGCGAAATATTCTGGATGAGTCATCCTGGGTGGCCTCGGGAGATGTGCGGGTGTTTGACCGGTCACTGGAGTACGGCGTTTCCAGTGAACATCAACTGTGGCCGGACGACACGAGGACGTACTTTCAGAAGCAGGATTGGAATCGAATTGTGGGATTCCAGACCCGAAACCCGATGCACCGGGCCCACGAATACCTCGTGAAATGTGCTATGGAAATCACGGATGCCGTAATGGTTCACCCACTGGTCGGTCCCACGAAGGATAGTGACGTCCCCGCGACGGTCCGGATGAAGTGTTATAGAACGGTGTTGAACAATTACTATCCGGAGGACCGGACGTTTTTGAACATCTTTCCCGCACCGATGCGTTACGGAGGACCCCGGGAAGCCGTATTTCACGCGCTCTGCCGGAAGAATTACGGCTGTACGCATTTTATAGTGGGCCGCGACCACGCCGGCGTCGGGGATTATTACGGGACGTACGAAGCGCAGAATTTTATTGATGACTTCCCGGAAGAGGACATCGGGATCACGCCGTTGTTTTTTGAATTTGCCTTTTTCTGCAGCATCTGCGACGGGATGGCAACGGCGAAAACATGTCCCCACGATCCGGAGAACCACCTGTTCCTCAGCGGTACGAAAGTGCGGGAGAAGCTTCGAAACGGAGAGGATCTCCCCGTGGAATTTACCCGGCGGGAAGTGGCCGAGATACTGATGGACCACTACCAGAGCGAATCGTAACACCGGATGCCGGGCCAACGAATTGTTTTGTTCCCGGCTTCCGTTGATTTTTTCCCCGGAGAAGGCAGTGGCTCTTACAGGGTGGTGTGTATCCTTCATTTCGGGGAGCAGGGAGCGGTTTACGGATACTGTTTCGGGGGATCACCCTCAACGGCTTCTGAATAATCGAAACAGAATCGCGAAAACGTTATAATAATAATCCGGTTAAGGCCTGTGGTTCACCGGAATATTTGTCTGTTTCAGTTCCCCTGGATTTGTTTTTGACGCCATGCCGGCGGAAGGGAAGGCCACATTGCGAAAAGGAGAATCCACGCCGAGGAGTTCAGGGAGGTCCGGGTTTTCGCTGCTGGAAATCCTCGTCGCACTGATGATTCTTGCCGTCGGCCTCACATCGGTGTTTTTGATGTTTGCCCAGGGTGTTAATACCCAGGCGAAGAGCGTGAACCGGATGGAGGCGGCCCGACTGGCTCAATCCGTGTTTGCCGAAATCCAACAGAAACTGGAGGACACGGGAAACCTGCCGGACGTGATCGAAAATAAGACCCACGAGTCCTTTGACGATCGGTATAAATACGACGTGAGGTTTTCTCCTCTTCAGGGTTCGGAAGATGCAGTGGCGGTGATGATTATTGTGCACTGGGAACATCGGGGGGAGCGGGTGGAGGAAACCTTTACGTCGATTGTCCGGCCGGACTGACAGTCGAACACGTTCCGAGATCGAGTTTATAAGCCTCCGCAATGGACTACGAGGAAGCACGGGAATCCGTTATTCCGGGAATGCCCGAGGCCCCGGGCGTATACATGATGAAGGACGAAGCCGACCGGGTTCTCTACGTGGGGAAGGCCGTAAACCTGAAAAACCGTATCCGGAATCATTTCCAGGATGACCACAACCAGATGGCCAAGATGGACAAAATGCTCGGGGAAACAAAGGAAATTGAACACCTCACCACGGATTCCGAAGTGGAGGCCCTTCTTACCGAGGCCCGGCTGATCAAGGACATACAACCCCCGTACAACAGCCGGATGAAGGACGACAAATCAAAGATACTCATTCAGATTCGGAAGAACGAAGATTTCCCCCGGGTCGAACTGGTCCGGGAGACGGATCCGCTGGATCCGGAAAATTATAATTATTATGGACCTTTTGTGAGTGCAAATGCCGTGCGAGGGGCGTTGAACCTTCTTCAGAAACTTTTTCGTTTCCGGACCTGTGATCTGGACATTGAGGAAGGAGATCCTGAGAATCAGTATTTTCGCCCCTGTCTCCTCCACGAAATTGATCAATGCACGGCTCCCTGTGCGGATCATGTGTCGAGCGAGGAATACGCGGAGGACATCGCGGCACTGGAAGAATTTCTGGAGGGCAACCGGGACGAACTCCTGTCGGAACTTGAGGAAAAAATGTGGAGCGCGTCCGAGAACCTCGAGTACGAGAAAGCGGCAAAATTCCGGGATCAGATCGAACAGATCAAAGGCCTCGAGCGAAAAGGGACCCTGGAAGACGTGGCAACGACCCGAATTCCTCCCCAGGACCCGTCGGAAGCCCTTGAAGCCCTTCAGGATCTGATGGATCTGGATTTTGTGCCCCGCACGGTCGATGCCACGGACATCGCCACGTTATCGGGCCGCGAAGCCGCTGGATCCCTGGTAACGTTCGTGGATGGCAAGCCTTTTAAGGAAGGGTACCGGCGATACAAAATTAAATCCGTTGAGGGAACGGACGACTACGACATGATTCGGGAAGTCATCCGGCGCCGATTTACCCGGCTGGAAAGGGAGGAACAGCCATTCCCCCACGTTCAGGTAATTGACGGAGGGCGCGGCCATCTCAGCGCTGTTCTGGATGAATTCCAGGACATGGATATTGAACCACCGGAACTGGTGGCCATCGCAAAAAACGAAGGGGACCACCTCTTCATGCCGGGCCGTCAGCGACCCGTGAAACCCGATGAAAACAATCGGGGGTTTCAGATCCTTCAGCACGCCCGGGACGAAGCCCACCGGTTCGCCGGCCACTACCACCGGATTCTCCGGAAGAAAAAGAACCAGCAGGAGTAGAACCGGTATTTTGCCCGGTCTTTTTCTGTTTTGGGGCCCTTCTTTTCCTGGGCTTACTCGTCCGTTGTCGATTTTCCGGGTGGGGTCCGCCGGCAGAGATCCCGGTTCGTAATGCGGGCCTGAACGTAGAGAACGCCGATCCCGAGCAAAAAACCGGCGATGAGGTCGACGCCGTAGTGATACCGGAGGTACATGGTCGATGTCAGCATACCGATAAACGGAACAAGAAAAGTGACGAACCATCGGGGATAGTACTTCCAGGCAATCACCATCACGATAAAATACAGTTCCGTATGACCGCTGGGAAAAGCATCGAAGGTTCGGAGTTCCAGGCGGTTGATCCAGTACCGGATTTCCTCCGCGAACCAGAGTTCGCCCAGGTCGTGTGTGAGCGTTTCTTTTATGCCGTAGCGCGGCCCGATGGCCGGCACGAGAACGTATCCCGCGTAACTGGTAAGGAACCCGAGAACGATGGATCCCACAAAAAATTGAACGTCCGATATGCCCAGTCGGTTGCGCACGAAGTCCCGAACAAACAGGAGCAGCAGAATGAGGGGAACGACATAGTACGTCAAATAAAAGTACTGCATTAACTCAGTGAGCCACGGAGACCGGAGCGGGGCAAAATAGACCTCCAGGTCCGCCCCGAAGATTATTCGATCCAGCTCAATTAAGATGCGTTCGTACTTCATCCCCGGCTGACGGAGGGCCGGGATCAAAAAATGCATCAGGCGAAATGAGTACAGGATGGGAAACAGGAAGTACACGCATCGCAAAAAAAGCCAGTACCGTGTGGGGCGGTTCCCGTGTGCAATCGGAACAAGAAGCGTGAGAAGGACCAGCAGGGTCAGTTCAAAAAGGAAATCGAGCCGGTACCGGAACGGATGGGGAGTGATCAAAACGAGCACGCCCCAGAGAACCAGGAACACCAACAGGTACAGATCCGAAGGCCAGAACAGGGAGAACAATGTCCCGTCGTTTTGCGGATGGGTGGGATGTCCGTTTGCGTCTTCCACAGCTTCTGTATCGGGGGATCAAATTGCCGTTCTGGGTGAAGACAACAGCGGACCGGGGGCCAATCTGAATGACCGCTTCGGCATTTCCTCCATCACCCGGAACGATGTCGGGGATTTGGTTTCCCTTGATCATATCATAACGAAAAAACGATCAAAACCGGCGACCTTTGTTCCGAAACCTGGCGTATATTCGGTTGTTATAAACAGACAAATGTAATGGAAACCATTGAAAGAAACGGTGGAGTTTGGTACATTTTTGATATCCCGGATTCCATTGCGCCAATTGTTCGGGACCATCTCTTCATTGAATTAGCACCAAAGAATCATGCCGAAAGTAGGACTGGCCACGGAAGGAGATCGACGACAGATGCTGGAGGATGCTGCGTATTACATTCGCAGTGAAACCGCCATACAGATCACCGACAACCCGATCGTAATGCCGAGGGTAGCCCCACCGGGGGAGGAATTGAAGGTAACGAAAGGGGACGCAATAAATGGGCTGCTGGACGAGCTCTGTAATTTTAACGGGGAAGAAATTAAGTATTTTGAGTTTCAGGAAATCACAATAGCGACGGCGCCGGACAAGACGGATTGGCTGGACCACCTGGACGATCAACCACCGGTGGGGGACCTTCCTCTTCAGGTAAAAAACCTGTACTCGGAAGGCCCCTGGAAAACGGTTCAAATTCATCGCGTGGACGGCGGTCTTCACGAAATCCGCCTCAACCAGGAAATCGTGGAAAACAGGTGTCGGATCTCACTGTCCACCCCATCCTCGGATCCGGTTTTTGGCGTATTCGGCTGCCTCGGCAACATGATCTTTGCCGTTCATCCGGCGGATCGTCCCTTGATACAGGGGCTTCCCGAGGAGGTTCGGCTTTCCGATTCCGAGGCGTCGAAGGTCGCATCCTCTCCTCTGCTTCCGGCCGTCGTAGATGAGCAGACGGAGCAACCCGGAAGGTACCGGGAGGCGCATAGAAAACTTCGGAAGAAAGCACGACCATACATGGAGGAAGAGGACTCCCTCGGGAAACATCTCCGAACGACGTACAGAAATATTGTTGAACTGGCCAAACACCTCTCGCCGGACCTTGGTTTTGTGGACGGCACGTTTGTGCTGGGCGGCGAAGGGGAAAGCCCCGTGGATGTTGCGGAAGGTCGATTTGCTCTGAGTGGCGATGATCCCGTAGCCGTCGATACGGTGCTGGCCGATATCGTGGGGCTGGAGGTGGACACACTCGGTCAGCTGAAATATCTGGAGGCAAATCACGTCGGCAGTGCGGATATGTCGGACGTGCAGATTGCCGTAGGCGACCTTGATGAATTAACGGTGGAGTTTGAACCACATCCCCGTGAAGAGAAACGAAAAGGCTGGCAGGATGTCATTCTCGAAGACGAGGGGGCGGAGGCCGTCGGTTATGTGTCGGACCAGCAGGAAGCCGGCGCAGGAAATGACGGGGAGCCGGAACCGGTTGCGGAAACCGCCGGTCAGACGACCGAACAGACGGAACAGGCAGACACCGACACCACGTCTGCCTCCACATCCGCTGACACGGAGGAGGCAGGGTCGGAGACGGCCGGTGCATCCGCCTCCGCCACGGACGTAAAAGAAGAATCCGGTTCAGACGGAGAGTCTTCCGGAACACAGGAAACGGCAACGGGGGGATCCTCGGCAGGAACGGCTTCGGGCGATGGCGATCTCTCGGTCCGCGAGCGAATCGAACGGCGGTTAATTGAGCGGGGCAAACTGGAAGGAGAAATTACGGAGAAGGAGGCACCGGAGGAGCAAGAAGGGACGGTAGACAAAGAGACAGAGGAACCGTCGGAAGAAGAACCCTCCGGGGACACGCAGGAAGAAACAACCGCTGACACGGAGACGGCGGCGGATGAGGACACCACGGAGGAGAAGGAACAGACGGATCAAAGTGATGAGGAAGCGCTTCGGGAACAGGCACGAGAACGCCTCAAGAAGTGGAAGGAAGAAGGGGGCGATTGGCATCCCGGAGAAGACGACGTTTCCTCGGACGGTACCGCGGCATCTGAGCCAGCGGGTGCACCGGATCCGGACACGACCATGGGCAAGATTGCAAGCAGACTTGAGAAACGGAGGAAAGCGGTTTCCCATGATTCCGTCGCACCGGACTTTGTGGAAGAAAAACTGAAAAGGGCGGCCGAACGATCCCCGGCGGAGGATCGATCGAAGGACCAGGCCGGTGACGAGCCCGAACCGGAAACCGAGGAGGCGGCCACTCCGGAACAGGAACCGGAGCAGGAAGAAGAAACGGAGGAGGATGCCTCGGACGAGACCCGGGAAACATCGGAAGGTTACGTGCATGATCCGGACAAGTCCGTTAAGGAACGGATTCGAGAACGTCTGGAAAGCAGAGGAAAACTCTGATAAAATCAGCGTTCAGGTCGCTTTTCGGGAAGGGGTAGCACCACCGAACGACTCCGCCGATGCATGTCGGGAGAGCGGGTTTCATGTATTTGTAAATTCCACGAAATTTTGGGTCTAATTATGTTCTTACGCAACTCATTGCATAAGGCCGGTCTGAGTATTTTGACGGTTCTGTTTCTCTCTGCACCGGTCATTGCTCAGAGCGGAACGGAAGCATCGGACGTCATCACCGTGGAACACCAGTTAAAGGAGGGGATGGTTCTTGAGGAGCAGGTTTATCGGCTGTCCCATTACAGTAAAGACGATGTAAAAACGGATGACGGCTCCATGAAAAAACCGGGAGAGCAGGATCACCATGGAGACGTTCATGAAGGTGGTTTTACGGAGCGTGTGGAGGAACGCGTACAAACCCGGACGATGGTTGAGGAAAAGAAGGCCGACGGCTTTACGCTTAAGGTGGCGTTTCAATCGTACAGTATTGATGCGAATTTGGGGCCGAAATCGTTTTCGTACAGCACCTCGAAGGGGGGGGATTTTGCGGAAGTGTTCTCAACCGTCCTCACGGGACCATTTGAGGTTCAGGTGTCGGACGACGGAAAATTAACCTCCCTGGGCAATCTGGTGAACCGAATCCAGAAAGCAAAGAAAAAACTTGGATCGTCGGAGACACCAGCGTTTGTGAAGAACAACGTATTGGATTCGGAATATTTCCAGAACCTTCTATCAATTCACTGGGCCCGCCTTCCGGTTTCCCTGGAGAAAAAGGGGGATGGCTGGAAAAAGCCGGTGAAATCCATACCCCTTCCAAAAGGGGGAGTAATTGATGCGGCCGTCACCCACAGATATCAATCCGCATCGGAGCCACTTCTGTTTTTCGGCATGACCTATGAAATGAATGATCCCGGAGGCGTTGATCACACCGGTGGGGAAGACGGGTTTCGAAAAAACAGAACGAATCTTCACCGGACTCTCGGGATCCTGTCCCTGTACAAATTACGTGTGAACGCGGCCTCCTCCGGGAATGCGCGCGGATCGGGAGAAGGTGGCGATGGGGGAAGTGTAAGTAGCAGGGAAGCAAAACTCCACGTCGACCTGAAACGATCCGTCAAAAAATATCCCGACGAAGAGGAGTAATGTTTGGAGAGGTGGGGAGTACGGAAGGGGGAACAGGAAATAGTTCCTTTTTCGGTTCCGGGTACTCGTCGATTATTTGGGCGTCCCCGGATGGCATTACATGTCACCCCGGAGTTCGGCGTTGAGTTGATCTTCCACCGCCTCCACGATGTCCTTCATCCAGCCGGTCACCTGTTCCCGCTCAAGCGTTCCTTCGTTTGAACGAAAGACCAGCCGAATGGCAATACTGCGCCGATTCTCCGGCATATCATCCCCCCGGTATACGTCAAACATGTTCACCTCCTCAAGTTCTCCCGGACCGGCCTGCTGTATGGTCTGTTTCAGTTCGGACCAGGAGACCCCGTCTCCCACGATAAAGGCCAGATCTTTTTCCGATGGAGGATAACGGGAGAATTCCTCGAACTCCCTGCGCAACACAGCCCTCTGTTTGAGCACGTTATAATCCAGTTCGGCGACAAAGGGGGTCCCCTGAATATTGCGGTCTTCAAGAAGTGTTCGTTTTATTCGACCCACGTAACCGGCCGGTATCTGACCGATCCAGATTTCCGCCGATTCATCCGGATGCAGTACGGAGAGATCCGCTGGTTCATACCGTACGTCGGCTCGAAGCAAACGGTTGACGAGTTGTTCCACGTCTCCCTTTATTCGTCGGAAGCCATCCTCCCGAAGCAGACCAACCAACTTCTGTTCGTCCACCTCTCCCTCCTTTCGCCACCGGTATGAGCGGGCGATTTCAAAGAAAGACAGGTTTTCCTTCCCGTATCCGTGATTGGTGTTCAGGATGTTCAGAAACGAGGGAACGAGGCTTCGCCGGAGAAAGCGGTCCACTTCTCCATAGGCGTCCAGAATGCCGACCGGTTCCTCGTCGGTCCAGTAGGAGGTTATGCATTGCTCCTTCGAGTCAATAAAGGGAAACGAGCAGACTTCGTTGCAACCAAATCCGGACAGAAGCTGACGAATTTTCCGGCGAACGCGGGTATCTCGATCGGGCAGGGCTAGGGTTTGTCCCACGTTCGGGGCGTCGGAAACCCGGTTGTACCCGTAAATCCGTATGACTTCCTCAATGAGGTCCACTTCCTGAGAGACGTCCGGGCGGTACGAGGGAACCTGAAACAGGCAGCGATCCTCCTTTTTTTCGTTCGCCTCAAATCCGAGACCGGACAATATGTTAACGGCTGTGTTTCGATCGATGTCGAGACCCGTAACCGATTGAAGTCGGGGAACGCGAAGTGTGACGGTTTCCTGCTCCCGTTCCCGGTGTTTCTGGCTCTTCCGATCCACGACCGTGGTATCCGGTGTTCCTCCGGCAATCTCGGCCATTAATTCGGCCGCCCGGGACGATGCGTGCAGCACCTGTTCCGGATCGGGACTTCGTTCGAATCGGTAGGAGGATTCCGTCGAAAGGCCGAGGGCACGGGACGTCCGCCGAATGTTGACGGGATCAAACAGAGCACTCTCAATAAGCACGTCCCGGGTTGATCCGGTCACTTCCGTCCGTTCTCCGCCCATGACTCCCGCAATCGCTGCCGGGTCCCGGCCGTCGGCAATCACCAGCATGTCCTCCCTGAGCGTTCTTGTGGTACCGTCGATGGTCGTTATTTCTTCCCCGTCATCCGCCCGGCGCACAAGAACGGTATCGTCCTGGAGAGTTTCCAGGTCAAACGCGTGAAGGGGTTGTCCGGTTTCGAACAGGACGTAGTTGGAGATGTCGGCAATGTTGTTCACCGGCTGTATCCCCATCGCCTCCAGCCGGGCGATAAGCCAGTCCGGGGATTCATCCACGGTTACGTCCCGAACGATCCTTGCCGTATACCGCGGACACAGGGAATGATCCTCGTCCCGGACCTCCACGGTAACGTTCTCAAGTTCAGAGACCGTTTCAGGGACGTTGTCCGGCTCCGGCATTTTCAGTTCCGTGTCCGATAGTACGGATAATTCGCGCGCAACGCCGATGTAACTGTTGCAGTCGGATCGGTTTGCGGTGACCTCCACGTCGAAGACGGGAGAACCGTCCTCCAATTCCTCGATTTCCTCCACGTTCAGGCCCGCAAGGGTCAATTCCTCCGCCGCCTTTTCCGGTTCCCACGAGCAGGGACAGTAGTCCTGAAGCCAATCGTAGTGAATTCGCATGGGTTGGGCCTTAAAATTGCTTCAGAAAATCCAGGTTGTTTTCGGAAAATAGGCGAATGTCGTCAATGCCCTGTCGGAGCATGGCAATCCGTTCAATGCCCATGCCGAAAGCAAAACCCGTGTACTGTTCGGTGTCGTAATCAACACATTCCAGAACATGGGGATGAACCATGCCGCAGCCCAGGATTTCGAGCCATCCATCACCACCGCAGAGGCTGCATCCCGATCCACCGCACTGAAAACAGGACACGTCCACTTCCGCACTTGGTTCGGTGAACGGGAAGTACGAGGGGCGGAATCGTGTTTCGGTTTCCTCCCCGAAATACGACGTGCAGAACAGGTTGAGAATCCCTTTCAGGTCTCCCATGCTTACGTCCTCATCCACGAGAAGCCCCTCCATCTGGTGAAACATCTGGTGGTGGCTCGCGTCTATTTCGTCCGGTCGGTACACTTTCCCCGGAACAACACAGCGGACCGGTGGAGAGGTCTCCTCCATCACCCGAATTTGCATCGGTGAGGTGTGACTTCGAAGGAGGTACTTTTCGTCTTCCAGGTAATAATTATCAAAGGCCTCACGTGCGGGATGTTCAAGGGGGATGTTCAGGGCCTCGAAGTTATAGTATTCGTTTTCAACCTCCGGGCCCCGAATAACCGAAAAACCGAGGCGGCCGAAAATGTCTCCAATTTCGTCAAGCGTATCGTAAATCGGGTGTGTGGTCCCCTGCGAGGGGCGTTCCCCGGGCTCCGTAATGTCCGTGGGAATTCGTTCCTCGTTTTCTTCCGGGGTGCCGAGTTCGTCCTTCTTGTTCTGGAAGGCTTCTTCGAGTCGCCGTTTTACCTTGTTCAGGGCTTTTCCCGCGTCCGGTCGCTTTTCTTCGGGCAGATCACCGATCCGGGTGCTGAACTCCCGGAGCTTCCCGTCGGGCCCTATGTACTCCGATTGAAGATCCTCAAAATCCGACGGCGAATCACAGTCCTCCAGGGCGGAGAGTGCTTCGGATTCGAGCTCTTGAATCTCCTCAACAAACGCCATCGTTGTCTTCCTGATTTGCGTGTGCGGGTTAGGGAGAAAAAACTCTTAGAAGGAACATCCGGTGCGCCCGGGACATCGTCGGAAACAAAATGAAGGCCGATTCCTGCGTGATTCTGTGGGGAAGGTTGAGTTCATCACCCGAACAGGAGCGGCGTGACGCCGGGGTCCCGGAGGGGATGAATGGGAATTACTCCGAGCCCGTAGCGATTTCCACAAGCCGGTCAAATCCTTCGGGATCCCGAACGGCGATCTGCGACAGCTGTTTGCGGTCCAGCTCAATGTCGTTTTTCTTGAGCCCCCCGATAAACTGGCTGTAGTTCGTTCCTCGCTCCTTACAGGCCGCGGAGATACGGGTGATCCAGAGTTTTCGGAAATTCCGTTTTTTCTGTTTCCGGTCGCGGTAGGCATGTTCGCGTGCCTTGTACAAACTCTGTTTGGCCATGCGAAACAGTTTTCCCCGGGCCCCCCAGTAACCTTTTGCCTCTTTTAGTACCTTTTTTCGTCGTTCTCGAGTTTCGGGTACGGATTTTGACCTTGCCATAAGTAGTCGTGTTGAATTGTGCGATCCAAAATATAAGCGCAGAACATCCCCGATGGACCGATCGTATGTCCGGTTCGGGCACGGGGCGTTTCGAAATGGAGATCAGGCGGGGGCCTACAGGTTCAGCATTTTCTTCCACTTATTGGCCCGCTTCTCGTCCACAACGACCGACTGTCGAAGTTTCCGTTTCCGCTTGGTTCGTTTCTTTCCGTTCAGGTGCTCCTTTCCCCCCTGCTTTCGCAGAAGCTTTCCGTTAGCGGTAACTTTGAGTCGTTTGGAAGCACCTTTGTGTGTTTTTTGCTTGGGCATTGCCGTACAGGTGAAAATCAACTTGTACTGACCAGACGGATACCAATATCTTATGGAAACCCGTAAACCCTTTCAAGATCATCCGTTCTGTTGATGCGGGTTCCCGTCGTTGTTGGCTTAAAACGACAGGTTCTCCACAAGGATTTTGTTGTTGACGTACTGTTCGGAGGCACGGTTTAGCTGTTCGATCCGTTCCAGCGATTCTATAACGTCATTCAGAGAACGTTCCTGAAGAAATGTATCCAGGTCGTCCTCCGGAAATCGAAGGCGAGTTGACTGTTTGAGGTTCAGGGTCCGATACAGTGCATCCTGGAGAAAATAACTAATCATTTTTAGCAATCGTCGGAGGGTCTGTCGTTTTTTTCCGGTGTAGCGATCCGAGGAGAGCCAGTCCAGTATTGATTTCCGAAACCTGGGGTCCGAGGGAGACCCGTAGTTCCGGACGTTTTCCAGAAACCACTCCCGTTCCTCAAACACATTCTGTCCGGCAAACTGGAGGGCCTGTCCGGGACAGCCGTCCGAAAACCCCGCCAGAAAATCAATTTCCTCGTCGGGAAGGTCCGTTTGTTGCTCGAGGACGGTGCGGGTGTCGGCCGGTGAGAGCGGCTGGAACCGAATTCGCTGACACCGGGACACAACCGTGTTCTCCACACCGGACAACCCGGAAGCGGTGCAGATGATGAGTGTTTTCTCGGGCGGCTCCTCAAGAGTCTTCAGAAGGGCGTTTTGTGCTTCTTTCGTTGCCCGGTTAAAATCGGCAAGAACGATTGCCCGACGTGGATCCCCCGATGGTTTCAGGGCCAGTTCCTCCCGCAGTGATCGAACCGGTGAAATGCCGATCGTGTCCGAACCGGTTTCGTCCTCAAACAGGCCCGGAAGTATGCCCTCGACCGGTTCCGGCTCCTCCTCGTCCCGATCGGACACGGATAAATTCGGGTCGATGAGCCAGAATCCACCGTGAGAACCGACCTGAATACGACGGCACGAGTCACATTGGCCGCAGGGACCGGATGCGTCGGGATGATTACAGAGGTACCCGGCCCCTGTTACGAGCGCGGTCAGCCGCTTCCCCGTGCCCTCCGGTCCGTCCAGAAGAAGGGCCTGAACGGGGCGTCCGCTTGTCGTGATGCGCTGAAGGAGTGAGATCGGCCCTTCGTGGTTGACGATGTCTTCAAAGGTTTTCACGGACAATTTCCTGAATTTGCTCCTGCACATCGCCCGGGGATCCCGTTGCATCGACAAGTCGAATACGTTCGTTCTCCTCCGCCATGTTCCGGAATCCATTCCGGACCTTTTCGTGGTATGAGATGTCTTTTTCTTCCATGCGATCCCGCTCTCGATCGAGGCGGTTAAAGCCTTCGCTTGCGGGAAGGTCAAGAAATATGGCGAGGTCCGGTTCGAGGCCTCCGGTGGCCACGGTCGCAGCCTGGAGAACGTTTTCCCGGCCGATGCCACCGGCGATGCCCTGATAGGCTACGGTGCTGTAATAGTACCGATCCAGAACGACCACGTGCCCCTTTTTCAGGGCGGGTCGAATCTGTTCGGAAACAAGCTGGGATCGGCTCGCCATGTAGAGGAACATTTCCGTTTCGGGGGTCATTTCACTCAGATCCGGATTGAGGAGCACGGAACGGATCTGATCACCGACCTTCGTATCCCCGGGTTCCCGGTAGGTCTCGACGGTGTGGTTCCGTTCCCGAATGTATCCGGCAACACGGGACACCTGGGTGGTTTTTCCGGCTCCGTCCGGCCCGTCTATGACGAGGAAGAAGCCCCTTTTACTCACCGTCCTCCCCGTTTTCCGACTGGAAGTGTTCCCGGAGGTTCTTCAGGTACTTTATTTTCTTCTCTATTTCTTTCTTGGCCGACCGGTTTCGCATCTGCTTTTTCTTTTTCTTCATTTTCTTCAGGGTGCTTTCCACCTGCCCTGAGGCGTTTTGTTTCTGCTTTTTCAGCGTTTTCTTCAGGTTGTCGGACGTGATCCATTCTGCTCGCTGCCCGGCGTATCGAAGTGTATTATGGCCGGCGTCGAGCCCCGGCACGCTGTGAATTTGATGGGTCTCCGTGAGGAGGATCCAGTTTTGAAGGTTTTGCTCTCCGGACGTCTCCGATGCCACAACCGGCGGCGGAAAGTATCGGTAACTTGTTTGTACGCCGTTGACGGTCCGGGGACTGGTATCGGCGGGACACACGAACGACGGATCACGGTAAAAGTTCCGGACGTCGTCGTTTTCCTCCGCTTTTTCCATGAGGTCCTCTTTTCGATCGGCCAGTTCCTTGAGGCTCAGCGGGTACGTATCGTGGAACTTTCGGTGCAGTTTCATGAGTCTCGCGAGGTTCCTCTGGTTCCGGGCACAACGTCTTTTCTGCGCCCGGGCCGCTTCCTTCTCCATTCGCTCGACCATCTTGCTCATCAGAAACCCCATTCCGTAAGGGGTGGGTTGTATCCGGGCGACGATACGGCCGTAAAGGTACTCGTCGTTCATGCGGGTGCCGACCATGTATCCGTAATCCTTGAGGTCCTCCATGCCGCTCCGTATTTTTTTCTTCCGGTCCTCGTCCAGATTCATCTGTTTCAAAATGTTCTTGATGGCAAATTGCACCACCGGCTTCTGACGCATGGCGTACATGGTTGAAAGCCCGTTTTCGAACCGGTTCCGGCAATCTTTAAACCATTCCTGGTGAGCCAGGTCCCGATCACTCTGTTTGCTGTCAATGATCTGTCGGGCCGTTTCCTGGCTTCCGGCAAGAACGAATACGTTGTCAAGGAGGAAGAAGGAAAGAAACGTTTTTTGATTCTCGGAGGGTTTGAGAAGTTGAATCTCCGTATCTTTGTACGTAATGGTTTTGGACTCCTTTTCTTTTTTAAGTTTCTTCATTGTGGGGGAGTCCATGAACGTGGAATAAAGTCGAGAGGCCACGTCGGCGGATTTCAGTCTCAGCAAACCACCGGTGTTTTTCATGGCCTGGGTTTCGTCGTTGAAACCGGCTTTTTTCGAGAAAAGAACCAGTTCACCTCCCAGGTCCTTCGCGAATTTTTTCAGGCCAAGCCCGGTCTGTTTTTTGAAGGATTTTTTGAACTTCTTCCACTGTTGATCAACGGACGGCTTCTCGGGGCCCGCACCGGGTCCCGGTCCCCGTCGCTTGCTTCGTCCTACCTGTCCGGACACGTCCTGTCCGAATTTGATGAGGTCTTTCGCAACGCTCTTTATTTTTGAGTACCGCTGTTTTCCATCCGGTATCTGGGAGCCCATAACGTACACGGCTTCCGCCGGAATCATGTCCGGGAGCTGAAACGTCCCGGCCGGTGGACGAAGGGCACTGTACAGCGGGATCCCGCTTCCCTCGATCGATAGACCGGCGCGAAAATCACCCCAGTCCGCCTCGTTCCCTCCGGAGATCATGGCCGAAGTGATGTTTGAAAAACCAAACGTGGCTTCGGCCTTCTGGTACCAGCGTAACCCGTCACGGGGCAGGGAACGCGCGGTATCCCGGAATACCTGCTCCATGTTTACGTACAGGAACATGTTTCGCTCCGCGGACGTTTGTTCCAGTGCGGAGCGAAACTTCTTTTTCTGGGCCAGGTTCTTTTCTTCGGTCTCCTGTCCCCGTGTGGCCCCTTTCGCTATGTTCTTCAGATGGCTCTTACGGTTGGAAAAATACAGATACCGTTTTTTGACAAGCAGGTGCAGTTCGGATTCCACGTTCTCAATTTCTCGCGCCACCGGCACGTTTCCGGTGATGTCGTACATCTGATATCCGTTTACCCTGTCGGATTTTTTTACGACCTTCGACATTTTGTCTTCGAGCACCTTCTCGAAGACGCCCACACGGTCGGCGGATGCCTGAAACAGAACGGGAAGGTCGAGGTCTCCTTCTTCTCCTAATTCCTCGGGAACCTCAAAGTGATGGGAAAGAATCGCCATTCGGAAACCCGTCAGGTGTTCCAGTTCTTCTCCTTTCCCAAGTTCGAGCCCCAGTTGCCGTTGAATAACGCCACTGAGCTGATCGCGGAGCCTGGTGAAATTCTCTTTCAGTTTTTTCCATTCTTCTTCGGACATTTTTTTCTTTACCCGATCCCGCATCTGTTTGAATCCTTTCTGGATGTCACGGACTTCGGCATAAAAAGTGGTTTCCGGGGGAAGATAGTCGGGCAGGGAGGCCTCTTTTTCCTGCGCACCTGTGTGGAGACCCTGTACGGAGAAAAACAGACAGACCAGAATACCGGCCAGCACGGATGTGGTGATTGTTCGGGTGTTCATGAGTTAATTTTCCTTGTTATTTTTTGTCAGGGGAACAGGCGTAAAATCCTCTTTGTTCTTCTTCCACCAGGTCTTCCAGTTTTTCACGACTTCTTTTCGTCGTTTCTCATCCCACCAGGCATTGAAGTAGTTGAACCTTCCGGTAATCCGGGTGAGACTGTAAAACGCTTCATAACGAATTAATGGTTTGTCGTGGTCAAGCAGGTTGAGGAGTGTCGATACCATGTCCGAGGTTCGAATTTTGTCCGCGAGTCGCAATCCCTCTACCTTCAGACGCCAGTTGTCCGACGCAATTGCCCTTTCCACCACCGGTTTTATTCGTTCGCCCTGATCCGGTCTGAACAGTTCCCGGAGTGAGACAAGTGAACGCCCGCGAATTTCCTCTTCGTCGGTATCTGCAAGCGTTACAAGGGCATCCACCGCCGCCGGGACCGCCTCTTCTTCCGCTTTTCGAAGGAGAACGCTGAGGTTGTGGATGGCGGTTTCATTCAGAGCGTTCCGATCTTCCATCAGACGGTTGATTACTTCCGAATGTAAAAAGTCATCCGCGGAATTGTACTCGTCCGAAATCTCCCGGAGTTTCCGTTTCCATTGCCAGGAATGCGCCCTGCTCCCGGCGTTCTGTGGATTCCAGGAAAACATGTCCTTATCCGAGATCGATTTCCGAAAAATCTCCACGCGTTCCTCAACGAGACGGTCAACGGATTTCCACTCCCCGAGTTGTTTCAGAACGCTAATTGCCCGTTTTCGAAGTTCCGGGTTGTCCGCGTCCACCTTTTTCCGGACGTACGGAACCACCGGTTTCCCTATTTCAACCAGTTGATTTGTTGCTTTCTTCCGTTTTTTGTAATTCTTGGAGCCAAGCTGTTGAATAAGCTTTTTTATGCGCTTTTCCTGCTGTTCGGAGATTTGCCGATCCGTCTGTTCTTCGCCGTTCTGGTTCTTTTCCTGTGTTATAGCGGGCGTTGTAATGACCGTGAACAACACGGGAATCAGTAGGCTCAGACCCAAATATCGGTTCGTTCCACGTATCATATGTTCCTCGTTGAAGGCAACGTCTTTCAAAAGATCTGTTGATTTTTCGGTAAACCACCACCGGGTCCATTTCCGGGAGTAATTCGGAGTGTCCCCTCTAAACACGTCTCCGAGAACTGGAGATGATTATTGTATCTCCCTATTTTATAAAGTGATTTTGTCGGAAAAACAACAGGACTGGTTCATTTTTACACAGGGGTTGCGACAGAAGAAGAACAAGGGGAGAAAAAAAACGTCTTTGGTCAGGTTCCACCTGTCCGAAGCGGTTGTTTAACCTCTTTTTTCTCGATTGTTTGTGGTAAGATGGGACGGAGGAAGAAACTGTATTCCGGGAAAGGTTCATGATAGTTCGAGCAGAACGTCTTTATAAGTACTTCGGGAAAAATAGGGCGCTCAACAACCTTTCCGTTACCTTGAAGTCCGGTACCATAACCGGTTTGCTCGGGCCAAATGGTGCGGGGAAGACGACGTTTTTGCGGATACTTTCGAGTTATGTGTTTCCCTCCAGCGGGAAGGTGGAGGTGTGTGGCAAAGGAGTTGAGGAGCATCCCCTCGAGGTCCGCCGTCGGATCGGGTATCTTCCGGAAAACGTACAATTTTACGAGGAGATGACGGTGGCGTCGTATCTCCTGTACAGAGGACGGCTGAAAGGGCTATCGGGATCGGCACTGTCCGGTCGGCTGGAACGGGTTCTGGATCTCTGCGCTCTTGGGGACGTGACCGGCCAGACCTGTTTTTCCCTGTCCAGGGGATATCGAAAACGGCTGGGCATCGCCGACACGCTTCTCGCAGATCCGGAGCTGCTTCTCCTTGACGAACCGGACGTTGGGCTCGATCCCGAACAGATGAGGAAGTTAAGGGAACTGTTAACGGACCGGGAGCAGCCGGGATCCATTCTCCTTTCCACACATTCGATTGAACAGGTGAAACGGTTCTGCGATCGGGTCTTAATCATGAACGAAGGCAAAATTGTGTACGAGGAAGACTTGACCTCGGCGTCTTCGATAGAAGGCCCCTGTACAGTGATGCTGGCGGTTTGTGGGCCTGAACCGGAGATCACGAGCCGGTTAAAGGAGATCGATGTGCTGGAGTCCCTGGAAGTTCTTTCATCCAATGGCGTTATCCGGTTGCGTTTGCGGTTAAACGAGGATCGCCGAGAGGAAATATCCTCTTGCTGTGCCGCCAATGAGTGGCCCGTTCGGGAATTGCGAAGGGCCGTCTCCGATCTGGAGGAAACGTATCTTGACACCGTTCAATCCTGATTGATGAGAAATGTCTTCTGGATTCTAAAACGGGATCTTACCTCCTACTTTCTCCGTCCGATAGGCTGGGTATTGCTGACCGGATTTCTTGCCGTGTCCGGGTGGTATTTCTCCGACCTGATGACGGTGGAGGCGACCGTTTATGTTATGCGGTCGGAACTGGTCTTCGTGGAGCATCTGACCATGCTGGTCGTTCCCGTAATATCAATGCGTTTGATTGCTGAAGAAACGGAGAAGGGCACCCTGGAGACACTGTTGTCGGCGCCGGTCCGGGATGTGGAGGTTATTCTGGCCAAATTTGTCGCCGGCGGCACCTTCTACGCGATCCTTCTCTTTTCTACCTTTTATTATTCGGTCATCCTTCACCAGTTTGGCACCGTTGATTTTGCGTCGGTTCTTACCGGATACGTCGGCACATTGCTCTGCGGAGGACTGTTCCTGGCCCTCGGTTTGTTCGTGTCCGTAGCGGGCCGGTCCCAGTTTATGACGGTGCTTATTACGTTTTTGATTATTTTCCTGCTCCGGATGATGCCGAATTTTATTCAGGGACTCGAGCACGGCGTAGTTCGGGAGGTACTGACCTTTTTGAATTACAGAACCCATCTAACCGCGTTTCGGTCGGGCATCGTTGATGTTCGGGATCTTCTGTATTTTGTGAGTGGAACCGGGATGTTTCTTTACCTTTCTTACCTCTCGCTTGGGGCAAGGAGATGGCAATGACCGAATTAAACAGGAACCAGATACAGGTTCAGCGGGCAAAGCGATGGTTGATTTACGGGATGCATTCGATCCTGACGGTGGGGGTCGTGGTCCTGCTGAACGTGGTGACGTCGGATTTCTCCTACAGGTGGGACGTGTCGGAAATCGGTGCCCACTCGCCAACGTCCGGGACCAGACAACTGCTGAAAAGATTGGAGAACCCGGTTTCCATATATTTCTTCCGGCGGCCCCCACGGGAGGAAGAAGGGCGGCACACCAATGCCAATCGCCGAATGTTGATTCGGTTTCTAAAGGACCTGGCTCAGCGATCGAAGAATTTATCCGTGAACGTTCTCTCAACGACGTCGGACGGAAAGCGGATTCGGCGTATTGCGGATCAGTTCGAACGGGATGCGGAGAGATTAAAACGAAAGGAACCGGTACTGGTGACGGTCGAGGACCTGAATCGGCTAATACCGTTCCATCGATTTCACCGGCGAGCCCCCGGCACCCTCCGGTCCAACCGGGACCGGACGGTTTCGTACGCGCTCGTGGAACATCATGTGTCGTCGGCTATTCGAGGACTCACCAGAAACAGGGACGTATCCATATATTTTACGGCCGGGAGCGGGGAGCCAACGGCGAAAAAAGGGGCCGGCAATCAACCCCGGGCGGTATCGGTTCTGGCGGGTCGGCTTCGGGTGGGAGAGGGTTTTCGGGTTGCCTCCGTTAATCTAAATGAGAGAGAAGCCGTTCCACAGGATTGTGATGTTCTGATTACCATCGGCCCGCGGAGGGACGTAACGAGTCGCGCTCGCAGGGCCGTTGAGGAATATCTGAAGCGCGGAGGCAGCTGGATGTATCTTACGGAACCTGCCGTTCCTTCTGAATTTGATCAACTGATTACGAGGTTTCCCCTGGAGGTCACCGGTAGCAAATTGCTGGATTCGGATCATCAGGTGCCACAGGTGGACGGAGCCATTCGTCTGGACTCCTTTTCATCTCATCCCATTACGGAGCCGTTAATTCAGGCCGGACTGTCCGTATTTGTTCTTGGCGCGGCCATTGTTCGAACAAAGGGGAAGGGCCCGGAGAAAGAACGTGAGGAGGTTACACCCCTCCTTTCCTCCGGCCCGACCGCCGGAACGGAGGAAGCGGTGTCGACGTCCGGGGGACATCGGCCCCCTCTTTCGGGGCGTCGTTCGGGACGTCCCGTGGCCTCGGCCTGGAAACAGCCCGATGACGGCAAACAGCGGTTTGTTCTGGCGGGCGACTCGGACTTTGTGACCAATCGAATACTGCGGCAAACCCACCGGGTCCGCGGAGGGGGAAACATGGATTTTGTCGTCAATGCCATCCGATGGCTGGCGGGGCTCGAGGAGGAGATTCAGGTGGATCCACGTGGTGAAGACCGATCGGTTTTACCGGTTACCAAAAAGCAATCATCCGATGTGTTTTCACTTGTCGTGGTTCTCGTTCCGGGTATCGTTCTTCTTTCCGGATTGAGTTTTTTCTGGTATCGACGGTTGCTTCAGGAGTGAGGAACGAACCGGAAATAACCGAAGAATACGTGGTCTGGATACGTGGGCTTTCGGCATCTCCCGGCGGTACTGGCCGGGCGAAAACCACGATGATTGTTGAAAATTCCATTGAAAATTAAGGGGGAAGAAAATAATATGAAAACCATCTCTAACCGCAACAGATGATCTGCTTATATTGATCAATTTACGGAGGATTTTCTTCATTATGACAGAGGAAAACATTGAGATTACGTGGCTGGGTCATGCGACGACGCTTCTGGAGGCACCGGATGGTCGAAATATTATTATCGATCCCTGGATTGAGGACAATCCCGGGTTTCCAGGTGATGAATTACCCGTTGATCACCTTGATTGCATGGTTCTATCACACGGGCACTTTGATCACGTGGGGGATGCGCCCGCCCTCGTTGAGGAGCATCAGCCCCGGGTTTTTGGCATATTCGAAGTCGCCACATGGCTTGAGAACAACGGGGCCGAGAACGTCGTCCCCATGAACGAAGGAGGAACGTTCCGGTCCGATGACCTGAACCTGTCCCTCACCGCGGTCCACGCTCAGCACAGTTCCGCCATCATGAACGAGGATGAACAGCTTGTCCCCGGCGGGAACCCGATGGGATGGGTCTTTGAGTTTGAAAATGATCGAACCATCTATTTCTCGGGGGACACAAACATCTTCAGCGACATGAAGTTGATCTCGGATCTGTATGATCCCGATCTTGCCCTGTTGCCGATCGGGGATCATTTTACCATGGGACCCCGGGAAGCAGCCCGAGCCATGCAGTTTCTCGACGTGGATCAGGTGATTCCTGTTCATTATGGCACGTTTGACGTTCTCACGGGGACGCCCGAAAAACTCCGGAAACATCTTCCCTCGGATCTGGCGAATATTGTGAACCCGATAGATCCGGGTGAGTCCGCGCTGCTGTGAGCAGAACGGGAATAATTGCCACACTGGGACCCGCCTGTTCGAATCCGGAGACGATCGAGCAGATGATCGAAGCCGGTGCGGATGGGTTTCGCCTCAATTTTTCACACGGTGATCCGGAAACACAGGAAGAGCTGGTCGAAGCGGCCCGGGAAGCGATCGACCGTGTGGATCGAGAAATCCCGCTCATTCAGGATCTTTCCGGCCCCCGGATTCGGACCACGAATCTGGCCGGAGATCTGGAGCAGGTCGAACTGGAGGAAGGACAGGAGGTCACCTTTGTACCGGGTCTTGAGGAAACCACCACGGACCGGATCGGGTCCAATTTTCCGTCCCTGAAAGATGATCTGGAGATTGACGATCGGGTGCTTGTCAACGAGGGGTTGATACAGCTCCGAATTCATGGTGAAACGAAGGAAGGATTTCTGTGTGACGTGGAACGCGGAGGTGTGCTGGGAGATCACAAAGGAATCAATCTTCCGGATACCACGCTGAATCTGCCGTCCCTGACCGAAAAGGACCTGAACGATCTGGAGGCGGGTCGGCGAATGAATTTCGATATTGTGATGCAGTCCTTTGTGCGGTGTCCGGAGGATGTCATAGCTCTGCAGGAGGCCGTGAAGGATTGGGAGGAAACACCGCAGCTCGTGGCGAAGATCGAGACCGCCGAAGTCATGGAACACCTCGGCGATATTGCCCGCAAGATTGATCTGTTTCTCGTGGCCCGTGGCGACCTGGGGGCGGAAATTTCGCAGGAGGATGTTCCGGGGGTTCAGAAACGCATCATCCGATTATCCCACCGGTATGATGTCGGGGTGATTACGGCAACTCAGATGCTGGAAAGCATGATCGAACGGCCCGTTCCTACCCGGGCGGAGGTCAGCGACGTGTCAAATGCCATTCTGGATGGGACCGGTTCGGTCATGCTTTCCGCCGAGACCGCTGTGGGAAAATATCCGGTGGAAACGGTGGAAACGATGCATCGGGTGAACTTGGCAACGGAGGAAGACCTTTATCCGTTTGAGGCATCCAAGTTCAAAATCATGCCCGGCTGGAAACCGTTTATTCGTGCTTCTGTTCGGGGAGGAATCAAGATTGCCGGAGACGTGGACGCGGATGCTATTGGGGTGTTTACCCGCACGGGGCTGACGGCCTGTCTTGTTTCGCAGCTACGGCCCCGGGCAAAGATCCTCGCCTTTTCACACGATCAGCACATACGACGATGTTTAAACATACGGTGGGGAATTCATCCGATGAACATTTCGTATCCGCAGAATCTGGATTCGCTTCTGGACAAAGCTGAAGAGAAGGGAGTGGGGCAGGGATTGCTGAGCCGGGGAGACGTTATTGTGTTCATTGCGGGAACCAAGGAGGCGACCGAGTCGGAAAACCTGGTGACCATCCGGAAAGTACGTTCGGAGCAGGGGTGAGGAAAATCATTGACACCCGTCCGGACGTTCCGATAAAATAAATTGTTTCTTCCCTCTTATGGTTCTTATTTTTTTCTGGTTCTGCCGTGAAACCGAGCAACGCTGACCACCGTGAAGAAATGGACAACGTCCTGAAAAGTCAGAAGCGGGAGCAGTTCTGGCTTGTTCTGCTTATCGTTGGCGTCATCGTTGGTTTTGCCATCCGTTCGTATCTCACCGAACCGGAGACATCGGCTGTACAGGACCGTTCCGATGAACAGAAAAAACTGGCCCGGGAGGGAGAGGCGTTCCGAAAAAAATTTGATCACTTCGGGAAGGTCGCCGAATTTGTGAAGCCGTCGGTGGTAAACATCAGCACAAAGGTTCCGCGCCGGAACATCTGGGGGTTGCCCACGGGACAGGAAAGTCAGGGGACCGGGGTTATACTAAACCGGAAAGGCCACATCCTTACCAATTATCACGTTGTAAAGGGCAAAAATCCGAGAATTCAGGTGACGACCTCGGATGGCCAGGTCTACTCCGGGAAACGGATTGGATACGATCAGCTCCTGGACCTTGCCATCATAAAGATCGACGCCGATCCGGAAAATATTGTACCGGCCAAACTCGGTGACAGTTCCCGGGTAAAGGTTGGTGAATGGGTCCTCGCCCTCGGCAATCCGTTCGGTCTGAAGCAATCGGTAACGGCAGGAATCGTGAGTGCCGTGGATCGTGGGCGGGAGCGGCTGCCGACGACGGATCGTGGGTTTTTACAGACGGATGCCTCCATCAACCCGGGCAACAGCGGAGGACCGCTCGTCAACATGAAGGGCGAGGTGATTGGTATTAACACCATGATCGTGTCACGAAGCGGAGGAAGTCAGGGCATCGGTTTTGCCATCCCGATTAACGTTGCCGAAAACGACATCGAACGAATGAAGAAGGAAGGCCGCGTTGAATGGGGTTATCTTGGTGTGAACGTGGTCAAATTCGATAAGGAGGCGGTGCAGTTTGTCAGGAGGAAGTTCAGCGGCGATGTGTCCACGCCGGAGGAACTCGCGAAAAAACTCGGCATGGAAGAACCACGGGGAGTTCTCGTGACCGGTCTGGAAACGGACCTGCCGCCCACACCGGCTCAGCGGGCCGGGCTCGAACGCCTGGACGTCATACTGACGTACAACGGAAATCCGGTTCGAACCCCCTCCGAATTGCAGTCAAGGGTGTTGAACACCAATCCGGGTGAAACCGTAAAACTGAAGATCTTCCGAAACGGAGAGAAAACAATTAACGTGAAAGTCGGGTCCCGGTAAAACCAGCATGAACGAGAATTCCCTTCAGCATATAACCGTCCTCCTCTGCGGTGTGATTGCTTTTATTTACCTCGTGAATCCCGCCCCGGATCGAGCGGGGTTGGTTGCCAATGACATTCCCTACCTGGGCAACCTTGATGAGTTTCTTGCGTCGGTCCTTCTCATTGGTACCCTCCGTTATTTTCACCTCGACCCGGTAACCCTGTTCTGGCAGCGAGGGGATCAGAATAACGTACGGAAGGACATCGGTAAGGTGGAGGAACGAATGAAGGAGAAGTTGAAATCCCTGGAAGAAAAATCCAACTCCTGAAGAAGGGGGGCGTGAAACCTTCGGCAATCGCTCGCCGTCGATATCGATTTGTTCAGGGGGGATGGGCCGGTTTATTCTTTCTTCCGTTCTGGTTTCGGTGTTTCTCGCCGGGAGGAATCGCTGTTCTTCACTTCGTTGAGGCGATTCCGGATCCGGCTTTTTAGTTGATCGTCCCGGGCCGCCGACAGCGCATCCCGTAACGTGGAGAGGGCCTCGCCGCGATTGGCTTTTTTCAGGTGAACCCCGGACGTCCAGAGAAGAACGCGGGCCCGGAGGTTCCCCTTTTCGTCGTCGATGCGATCCAGGGCCTTTTTTAACGAGAATAGAGCTTCCGTATGGCGACCAAGGGACGTCAGAACCTGTCCTTTCCGTCCCATTAATTTCGTTCCGAACCGGGCGTTTTCTTTCGTGTATTCGAGGGCGTGCTGGAGGTCCGACAGGGCCTTCAGTTGCTGATCTCGTTTCATGTGGGCGAGTGCCCGGGTGTGATAAGCCTGGGGCAGAAGTTCTGTCAGAACATCCCGGGGATACGTCCGTTTGTTTCGGTTTACTCGAACTCGATCGGACGAGGTGATGCCGTCCATAAGCCGGAGTCGATCCACGGTGGATTGTATGGCAAATCGGGCCCGCCTCAC
This sequence comes from uncultured Planctomycetia bacterium, assembly GCA_964580675.1. Taxonomy (GTDB): domain Bacteria; phylum Planctomycetota; class MHYJ01; order CAYXQY01; family CAYXQY01; genus CAZOLI01. The sequence goes on along the minus strand of CAZOLI010000022.1, from coordinate 15,892 downwards.
GGCTTCCTTTAGCCTTCGATTCTGTTTCACAAGAACCCAGGCCAGGTTGTTTTGAATGCGGTACATGCTTGGTTCCCTGGCCAGGGCCTTTCGAAAGTAATCGTCTGCCCGGTCGAAATTCTTTTGTTTCATGTGCACGTTTCCCATTCCCGCAAAGGCGTCCGGGAAGAAGGGGTTCTCGTTTGTTATTCTCCGATATATCTTTAACGCGTTCGTGTATTTTTGCTTTTGCTCGAACTCGGTCGCTTTGTTGAATAATTTTTCCGTTCGGGGGGCGGGATCCGGGCTGGGACGGTGTCCCTCCGACCAGTTAAGAAGAAAATACCGATCGGTGGGGATCCACATGCGCTGAAACAGCGACCAGCGGATGACTCGAATTTCGTTTTCGTGCCGGACCAGTACGGAGCGGTGAGGAGTTTTGCTGTATCCGACAATCGGATAAAAGTGGTGTCGATCCTGCAGAGCCCCTTCGGCGGACCGAAAAAACCCCTCCGGGAATCGGGTGAGGTTCACCATGGCAATGGGCACGTAGTCGTAATCGATGGCCGAAGTGATCAGATTCCAGGTGCCGTTCATCAGGCGAGCTCGTAAGCCGCGGCGACGCATGTACCGAAGCAGGTCGATGGAATTTGTCGCTCGCTCCGGTCGATCGGGGTCCATTAAAACCTGGGCGATACGGTCGGGATCCCCTTTTTGGTTCCAGAACCGGAGAACGTACGAGGCCGCGTCGGGCCCGCAGCTATGGGGGAGATTCGCCTTCTGGTATGGGGGAAGCTCCTTCAGCATGACCACCTCCCCCTGCTTCTTCTTTCTGTACTCTTTTAGTCGGGTTATACCGGTTCCGTACGGACTACACGAGGATAATCCAATGAGGATGACGGGGAAGATGAACAGCAGAAGAAAAATCGTTCCGGGAGTGTGCCTGGTGGTTCGTTTAATCCTCAGGGCTCTCGTTCAGGTAAACCGATTCCATCCAGATAAACAGGAGAATAAGGACGCCGGCGGTAATCCAGATTGGATGGTTGCCGGCAGCCTGTTCGAGCCCGGGCTGGAGTTTTATCTGATCTTTTTCGGCCTTTGAAAGATCGGTTTCGCTTTTCGCGAAGGCACCGTCGTCCAGTTGCTTTGAAAGGGGAACGTCATTTTCCTGGGCGATGTCTTCTTGATCGCTGTCGGTTTGTTCGATGTCCTTGGCCGGGTGGTTCTCCTCTGTTGAGGAGACTTTGGCGGTTGATACGCCTCCGGCAATGGCATGAACCATGCCCATTGGAACCATAAGATTGAACATCGCCAGGGTCACGAGGAAGGTTTTTACGTATTTCTTCATCTGAAATCCCCTTATCAAGTTATGATGGTACGGATGTAACCTCTTTTTCTGTCAGAATCATTCTAAATTCGGAACAGGAGAGTTTCAACCAGATGTGTTCGGGAGGAACCAGATCTCCTCGATCCATCAATTCTCCCGAAATTGCATATGTTCATGATTACGGCGCAAATCGTAAATGTCGGATTGATTGTCACCTGGAGGAGCCGTTAGAATTGAGCCAGACTCAATGACTGTTTTCAGATCCGGCACCATTGTGTCCCTCCGGAATCCATGATTTTCCGTCCGTTCGCCCGGGGGAGTTCCCGACAAATTTAACCCCTTCGATCCTCGCCGGAAATCGTTATGAACACAGCAAATGGACTGACGGGACTTCGAGTGGTTCTTGCACTTCTGCTGTTTGGTCTTCTCGCCTACCTGAACGGGGTTGCACCAAATGATGAATTGCACAATCAACCGGAACTTGTGAGGTTGGGCACAGTGGCACTGGCGGTATACCTGATTGCCCTCGGTACCGATGTGCTGGACGGGTTGATGGCCCGGGCCGCCCAGAACGAAACGTCATTGGGCCGGTATGCCGATCCCCTTGCCGACAAAATTCTTATTTGTGGGTCCCTTATTATGCTGCTCGGTCTTCCCTCAGAGCCGGTAAACGAGGTACTCCGGGAGTGGATGGTTGTTGTGGTGGTTGCTCGGGAGTTTGCTGTTCAGGGCATTCGTGGCGGCATGGAAAAGAGAGGGTTTGAATACCCCGCTCTCGCCTGGGGAAAAATGAAAATGGTCATTCAATCCATTACCGTAATGGGGCTGCTTATTTATGGATTGTACGCGCCGGGAGCCCGGCAGATCTACATCGTCACGACCGCTCTCGTCTGGCTGATGGTGATTAGCACCATTCTCTCCGGTCTGGTTTACCTGTATCACACTGTTAGACTCCTCCAGAAGCACCGGACAACCACCGGATGAAACGAAAATTCCTGACGTTTGTTCTCACCGGTTTCGGCTCCGGTACGGTTCCCGTTGCTCCCGGAACAGCGGGATCAACGCTGGCGTTGTTGATTGTTCTCCCAATCTGGTTTCTTCCCTGGTTCAGACCTTCGTTGTATCTGTATTCGGCGGCACTTCTTTTTGCGCTGTTTCTGGTATCGACCGTTGTCTGTCGACTGGGGGATTCCCATATTCAGGAGCGGTGGGGGGAGTCGGATCCGGGGGAAGTTGTTCTGGATGAATTCTCCGGTGTGTTTCTGGTTTCCTGTTTGCTGTTTGATCTCAGGGATCCGCTCTGGCTCCTCGCTGGCTTTGTCTCTTTTCGGATATTTGATATGCTAAAACCGGTCCCTGTTCATCTGCTTGAATCCGAAAATTCGTGGTCCGACGTCGCAATTGACGACGTTGCGGCGGCCGTGATTGCCGCCTGTATAACCAGGGTGTTCTTTTATCTTACAACCGGTTTGTAACGGAGGAATGATAATGGCGTCAGAGAATTCCGGCAACCGGGAAGGGAACGGGGGCAGCAAAAGGGCATCGGGCGAAGAAATTCGGGGGGCACTGGCCGAAAACCGTATTGAACAGCTCGATTCGGAGGATCTGAAAGCGTGGCTTGAGGAGAAGGAATCGGCCATACACGAGCTTGAACACCGGCTCCGGAAACAGGAGTTCGACTTCAAGACGGTGATGGAGATGGCCAGTCAGATTAACGCTCGAAGTCTGGACTCCAACGGTCTCAAGAATTTTATCAATTACATTCAGAACACCCTTCGCGGCCATTTCGGGGTGAAAGTGGTGTACCTGATTCATCCCGAGTTTCTACACGGCGGAAAAATGAAACTGCTGGGAGAGGACGAAGAGGAGGGCTACGTTCTGGAAATGGAACGAGGGGATCCAATTGTGCAGTTTCTGAAAAAAGGAAAGGAGCCCGTCCACCTGGACGACTTAATTGAGGAAACGGGTCCCTCCCCCGAACTGGAGGTGATGAAGGATCTGGACGTGGAGCTTGTCCTTCCCCTGATTAAAGAAACGCCCCGTCTCGGAGAGGAGATTCAGGGTGTTCTGATGCTGGGACCAAAAATGCTGGATAATTCCTATTCGGACAGCGAGAAGCAATTTCTTACCCTCCTCGGGAGTATGATTGCGATATCCCTCCACAATGCGGAACTACACCAGAAAAGCATTACGGACAGTCTGACCGGTCTTTACAGCAGAGGCCATTTTGACCTGGAACTCTCCTCGGAAATAACGCGTATGGAACGATCCCCGGAAAACGAAGAGGAACCTCATAAAAACCAATTCTGTGTGATGATTCTCGACGTTGATCACTTCAAGGAATTTAACGATACCTACGGCCATCAGACTGGAGACCGGATTCTGAAAACCATTTCGGACAGGATGCAGGAGAACCTCCGGAAAACTGATGTGGTGGCCCGGTACGGCGGTGAGGAGTTCGGATTGATTACCCCGGAGACGGATCCGGATCGGGGTCGAATGATTGCTCGCCGGCTTCTGAACGTCATCGAGGAAACAACCATAAAGGCCGAGAGTGGCGAAGAACTTTCCGTAACCGTGAGCGGCGGCATAAGCACCTACCCCCGGAACGGCACAGAACCTCAGGAGCTTGTCACAAAAGCGGACGAAGCCCTGTATATGGCAAAGGAACAGGGCCGAAATCAGGCCATTCACGCCGACTCGGAGTTGATGAGTCAGGCAACCGATTAACTGATCCGGTCATATGAGCACACCACCATCTCCACCCACGGATGATGAAGGGGACGAACAGAATGAGGAGGACCCGGATTCTCCCTTTCACGTCACCAGTTCCGGGGATGAAGTCCGCAAAAAACGACAGCGTTTAAACCAGGACGAGGAAGACACCTCGGCCACATCGGCCCGGTCAACAACTCGTGCGGGGAAGGATCTTAAACCGGGGGGGCTCGGGCTCCGGGGAAAATTGATTTTCCTTGTTCTCGGGGCCCAGCTGTTCTCCGCGCTTTTCATGTTTTTTTACAGCACGTATGCGACCAAAAACGCACTGGAGCAGGAAATATATCGATCGGGCAAGCAGCTTATTACCGTGCTTTCACTGCTGGATGTCGATTACCTGGAAGAGGACAAGTTCGGGGCGGTTACCAATGAAATCACCCGGGACGTTGGTTCCGGCGGAGAATTGGGCAGACTGGTCTCCAGCGTGCCAGACCGAAAGGACCGCAAAAAGCTTCGGTCAAAGCTAAAGGAAGGAATTAAGAAGTATGTGGACAGGCTCATGGACCAGAAAAAGGCAAGCCACCAGCCGTTTCTTGCTCCACTCCAGGGCAAATTTGCCATTCGAGCCATCTCCATCGAGAGCTGGAAATCGGAATCGGAAACCTTCGAAGCCATATTCACGGTGCCCTCCGGGGGCGTGACAATGACCAAGGCCCCGGAGGAAATCAGGGAAGACAAGCAACATGACATCACCATAAGCAGAGCTCGTTTGAAGGAAGCGGAAGATTCCGTTCCCGTCCGGGTTTTTTCGAAGATTACCGAGCCCGATGACCCCAGTAAACAGATGCGCATCCGTGTTTATCTGGATGCCGGGAAAGTGGAGGCCGCTGCCGGCCGCATGCAGATGACGCTTTTTGGTCTTGCTCTGCTCTCGATTTTGATCGGTGGCGTGGCGGGATGGATATTCTCGGGCACCATCATCAGCCCGATTCAGCAGTTGCTCGAGGACATACAGACCGTCAGTACGGGAGATCTGGAACACCGGACAAAATCCCAGACGGACGACGAAATTGGCGTCATTGCCCGAACCTTCGACCGGATGACCCGGAGTCTAAAAGAGGCCCAGGAACGAGAACTCGAAGCCAAGGCCCTGGAACACGAATTGAACATCGCGATGGAGGTTCAGGGCAAGTTGCTTCCCCAGTGGAAACCGCAGATCGAAGACTGGGACATGGACGCCTATTACAAACCAAGCAAAGAAGTGGGTGGGGACTATTATGACTTCATCGAAATTGACGAGGACCGCATCGGTATGATTGTGGCGGATGTGTCCGGGAAGGGAATACCGGGTTCCATGGTTATGACCATGACCCGTGCCATGCTCCGGATGGAGGCCTCAAGACACAAAAACACGGAGGACACGTTAAAGCGGGTTAACCGGATGCTGGCAAAAGACATCAGGCGGGGGATGTTTGTTACATGTATGTATGTTATATTAAACAAGAAATCACAGCAGTTACTTGTAAGTTCGGCCGGTCACAATCCCCTCGTTCTGTGGCGAGAGGAGGAACAACAGGTGAAAACCGTGAATCCGAACGGCATAGCACTCGGGTTTGACGAAGGCCCCGTGTTTGACCGGTCCATTGAGGAACGAATTCTTAAAATGAAACCGGGCGACCGGTTTACGCTGTACACGGACGGGGTTGTGGAAGCGATGAGCCCGGAAGAGGAAGAATTCGGTGATCAGCGATTCTACGAGCTATGCGGTAGACTTGCTGATCGAGAATCAAATCAATTCACGAACATCGTTGTACAACAGATCGATAACCACCAGGGGGATGCGCCCCAGCACGACGACATCACCATCCTGACAGCTCGTTATTCGGGGCCGGAAGCGGAGTAATGTTTTCCCGGATCGGTACCGGATTTCGGTTCTCTTATCAATAAGTCGATCTGCCACAAAAACGAAGACGATGGAAGAGCTTGAAAACCACCTCCGGATAAAAAACGACACGCAGTTCCTCAGTCAGGTCCGTGAAATGCTGTCCAACTCCATTGTGAAGACCGGTCTATCGCGAAAGGAGGAAAACAAAGTCATCCTTGCAGTCGACGAGGCAATTACGAATATAATGGAACACGCCTACGAGAACCGGAGGGAGGGCTGGATCGACATCACGATCAAGGCCAACGATAAGGAACTGAGAATAACGATTCAGGATTCCGGAAAACGGTTTGATCCGAATTCCATAGAGGACCCGGACGTTTTTGAGCATGTGAAGGAGGGACGAAAAGAAGGTCTGGGGATCTTTCTGATGAGACAGGTCATGGATGAAGTTCAGTACCGCTTCAAGGAAGGGGAAAAGAACGAAATACTGCTTGTAAAATACATAAAAGGAGCATAAATATGGCTGACTTACAAATCGAAACTCGGCATCTGGATGACGAGGTCATCCTGCTGGAGCTGGCCGGTTTCCTGGATGCGCATACGTTTGAACAGCTGGAGGCAAAGATTGAGGAACTGTTTGAAAACGATGCGTATCAGCTTGTTGTGAACCTGAATGAGCTTGAGTATATCTCCAGTGCCGGAGCGGGGGTGTTCATTGGCGCCATCGGCACTGCTCAGGACAACGGGGGCAACATTGTCCTGGTCTCCCCCTCGGAAAATGTGCGGGAGGTGTTTGATTTGCTGGGATTAACCCAGATCTTTCCGATCGTGGATTCGGCGGAAGAAGCAAGTACGGTTTTTCATCAGACCGAAGAAGCCGGCTCTTAATTGTTTCGGGAATGCAGGTGATTCCCCGGACGGACGTTCCTTTCAGACTTCTACCCCGGATTGTTTCCTTTGCTTCTCTCCAGCGACTTTCTCAAAAAACTGGAATACCTGAACATTATGGTGCGCCGTCTCCTGGCGGGAGAGCGGAAGGCAGAACACTTTAGCCTGAAGAAAGGGGGGACCGTAGAGTTTGCGGAACACCGCGCTTACACGCCCGGAGACGATCTTCGTTACCTGGACTGGAACGTATACGCACGCCACGGGGAACTCTTCGTAAAGGAGTTTGCCGCCGAGGAGGATCTCCACGTGCTTCTCCTTCTGGACCTCAGTCGCTCCATGAATTACGGGAATCCAAACCGGTTCCGGTTTGCCCTCCGGCTCTGTGCTTCTCTGGCGTACATCGCGCTCGCCCAGTTCGACACCTGTTCCATATATACGCTCGGCAACAAACCGGTACCGCTTGTCCGGAAGTTGCGCGGCAAAAACCGGATCTTTGACGTGCTGGAACGGCTGGACGGGTTGGAATGTGAAGCTGTAAAACCGCTGGATTCCATTTCGGACTTTCCCTTCGGCGGAAGCAGAAAAAACACGGCCGGTATCTTGATCAGTGATTTTTACGACCGTGAAGCCCTTCAAACATTTCTCCGGAAACTGGGAAGTATCTATATTGAACTGTTCGGCCTGCACGTGCTTACACCGCAGGAACTGCATCCCGAAACAACCGGCACAACCAAACTCGTTGACGTGGAAACCGGGGAGGAAATGACCATCGACATCGACGGCGAGTCCCTGCAGCAGTACCAGAACGCTCTTGAAAAACACCTCGAGAACACAAAATCCCTCTGTTTGCAGTACGGCGAAGGATATGCACGGTTGCTCTCCGATATGCCGCTTGTATCGACCGTTGTTCGTCTTCTGCAGAAAAACAAAATCCTGACGTAATGCCACCCGGTTACGCCGTGTCCATTTCCCGCCGTCCCATTCTTTGCGGGGCATAACGAAAAAGAAGTTTTTACTGTTTGGGCTCGTCGTGCCGTAGGCGATTTTGTTGAGCTCTCCGAGAAGGGACCATGATTCCGACCGTCTCAAATCCGGTATACCTCTGGTTGCTTCTTCTGCTTCTCCCCCTGACGTATCTGTATGTGCAGTGGCCATCCGTCACGGAAAAAGCCGTGCCCGCGCTGACGGTCTGGAAACGTTCCGGAGGTGGTACGAAAGGGGCCAGAAAATATCGACGAATTATAAAATTCTTCGAGTGGTTGACCGCTTCCCTTTTTCTGATCTTCGTGACCCTCGCGGCTGCGGATCCGTCCGGAGCCCGTTCCGGTGGAGGTCCCGCAACAGTTCATATCGTCCTGGACAACAGCTACAGCATGCTTGCGATTCCGGGCAATTCAAACCGGACCCTTCTTCAATCCGCCCGCAACCGGTTGTCTGAGTTTTCGTCCAATTTGCCGCCACGGACGCAGTGGCGGCTCCACACGATCGCACCGGTACCCGGTCTTCTTTCTGCCGGTTCAACCGGTAAAAAACCGGATCCGGATGATGTGAAAATATCACGAACCGGGGCTGTTTCGCACGGCAGAGTTCGAAAATATCTTCAGAATCTTCTTGAAAACTCATCCGGTTCAGATCGGATCATTTTCTTTACGGACGGGAATGTGAAGGGTCTGAAAACACTTCTGCAACAATTCGAACGGTTCCACGTTAATACGTCTCCGTCACCAATGGAAAATGCGGGCATAACGGACGCTTCACTCAAAACGAACTGGCGAGGGGTTCCCGAAACCCTTTCCGTTGCTGTCAGTAATTACACGTCCGGTGGCCGACAGTTTGCCGTCAATTTCTATCCCGGAACCCGCGGCAAATCAGTACATGTTGGACAAAACGAGACGGAACGGGTTTCGATGAATATTGATGAGATGGATTCGCCGGAAATAGGGGCGGTTCTCGAGCAGGACGATTCGTTTTCACAGGACAATGCAACGTACTTTCACGTGGTGAAGCCACGGTCCATACCGGTGTACGTTGTTGGTACCTCGCAAACGCCGTTTCCGTTTATTCGGGGAGCTGTTGACGCAATAGGACCGCCACTTTACATGGCCACGAACCAGCCCATCTCCCGGAAACGATTTTTGTCGGATCCGGAGATGCCGGCCGATAAGGCCCTTCTCATCAGTGATGGGGTAAACGTATCCGGGACGGAAGAGGTGCTGGGACATATTCATTTTGGCCCCACCCCGGCCGGCCCGGAATCCGGACGGAAAACCACCTATCAGGAGGAAGGACGAGTAACGCCCGTCGCACCGGATCCGGTTTTGAGGGAATTGCAATTCGGTGAACTGGAAATCAAGAAAGGATCGTATCTGGTTGCCGGTGATAACAGTGCGGCCCTGCTGACCTCTCCCGGGGGAACAATTGCCGTTCGCGACCGGCTTAAAAATCACCACCGGATTTCGTTTGGGTTTCGGCTTGCGGACTCCAATTTTCCGGCTCTTCCGGAGTTCCCCCTTCTGGTTCGGAACTTCGTCCGTCTGCTAATGAAAAAAGAGAAATCCGGCCAACCCTCTCATTTTCTGGAGGTGGGGGCTCCGTGGACGTCCTCCGGAAATGTGTCACTTCGCCGGAAGCTCCTCTCAGGAAAGGGGAGGGAGAAAAGCGCCGAGAATTATCGAATCAAGAAAGGGGAATCGTTTTTCCCTCCCCTTCCCGGCTGGTATGTCCCGGAAAAGACCGACACCGGCGTGCTGTTTGCCGCGAATCTCCTCTCCCGATTCGAGTCGAAACTCGACGTAAACCGGAATCTGTCCGGAATGGATAATGTGGGACAGGAGGTTACAATTCGGAGCCGAAAACGATCGCCACTCGATCGCTACCTGCTTCTGCTGGGGCTCTGTTCTATTCTGCTGCACTGGGGTATACGTACTGCCTCATGATCCAAATATTTGTTCGAACCCCGGTGTAACGGGTTGTTAGATGCCCATGATGTTGTAACCCGCGTCGACGTGGATGATTTCTCCCGTTATGCCACTTGCGAGGTCGGAGGCCAGGAAGAGAGCGGTTTTGGCCACTTCTTCCACCTCAATGTTCCGGCGGAGAGGGGCATTTTCCTCGTATTCCTCCAGCATGGATCGGAACCCCTTTATGCCCGCGGCCGAAACGGTGCGAACGGGTCCGGCCGAGATCGCATTCACGCGGATGCCGTCTTCCCCGAGTTCGGAAGCAAGGTAACGCATGGACGATTCCAGGGAGGCCTTCGCGACGCCCATTACGTTGTAATTGGGAAACACCCGTTTGCCGCCTTCAAACGTCATCGTCATGATGCTTCCCCCTCCGGATTCTTTCATGAGGGATTCGGCGCCGGAGGCGATTCTTGTGAGGGAATAGGAGCTAATTTCCTGAGCAAGGAGATAACCATCTCTTGACGTATTCTTGAAATCTCCTTTCAGGTCTTCACGGTCCGCATATGCAATAGCATGAACGAGAAAGTCCAGGGAGTCGAGTTCATCCTCGGCCACGTCAAACAGCATATCAATCTCTTCTTCTTCCGTGACGTCACAGGGAACCAGGACCGGATCGTTGAGTTCCTCCGAAAGTTCCCGAACTTTGTCCTCCACCCGGTCTCCCTGATACGTAATTAACAGGCGTCCTCCCTGTTCGTCCAGTTTCTGTGCAATAGACCACGCGATGCTTCGTTTGTTTGCAACCCCCATTACGATGCCGCTTTTTCCGTCTATCAGTTCCATGGTGATGGTTCCTCATAATACAAGACACGTTTAGGAAAGAAGGCGGAGAAAATCACTGCCGAAATTTCCTCAGCGTTCGTTTAACGGTTGAACATGCGTCCGAATTTTTGAAACGATACGGGGTCCGATTCCCTGAACCTCCGTAAGTTCGTCAATGGATTCAAATTTTCCGTTTTCCGTCCGGTGCCGGACGATGGCCCGTGCTCGTTTGGGCCCGATTTCCGGGATTTCCTCAAGACGGGTCCAGGGATCCTTGTTTATGTCCGGTCTGGTTTCGTCCACTGTAACCTTATGAAGGGAGTGATGCCGCGTGTACCGGTACAGGAAGAGGCCTCCCGTCACGGAAATGAGAAGACCCACCAAGACAAGGAGACCGAACCGTTCTCGATTTGTGGGAAGAAACGGCCACGTATCGGTGAACGGGAGAAATTTGTTCATTTGAGCCGGTCGGCGATTTTGTTCAACAGTTCGACCCCTCGTTCCAGGGTGTGGTCACCCACGGCAAACGAGATTCGGAAGTGACTGGATCGACGGGACATGGCGCTGCCCGGAACGATCATTAATTCTTCATCAATGGCCGTATCCACGAATTTTTCCTCGTCGCCGCCCGGTATCCGTGGAAAGATGTAAAAAGCGCCCTGCGGTTTCTCCGGTTCGTACACGTCATCCAGTCCCTCGTACACAAAATCACGTTTTTCCCGGTAGTTCTGGATGGCGGGGGACATGTCCACCTCAAGGGCTTTTACGCAGGCGTGTTGGGAAGGGGTGTGTGCGCACACGTACGAAAATTGCTGAAGGGTCGCCATCGCGTCAATGATTTCGGATGGGCCTGCGGCATAACCCACTCGCCAGCCCGGCATACCGTATGTTTTGGAAAATCCCCCGGTGAGAATGGTCCGGTTCGGTGCCTTCTCGAGCATGCTCGTATGGGGAAAATCGTAACTAAAATCCGCGTAGATCTCGTCCGCAACAATCAGTACGTCACGATCTCGACAGACCTCGGCTATTTCTTCAACCTCGTCCTCCCGGTACGCCATGCCGGTGGGGTTTACCGGGTTGTTGAACACCAGCATTTTGGTCTGGTCCGAAATGTTTTCATTCAGGGTTTCGGGATCAATTTTGAAGTCCGGATAGGTATCGATAAACCGTGGTTCGGCATGAATGGCATTTGCAAGATGCTTGTACATGACGAAGTACGGGTCCGGAACAAGGATTTCTTCACCCGGATCCAGCAGTACGTGGAAAGCCAGAAATAATCCCCCGCTAACCCCGGATGTTACCATGTATTCCTCCGCTTCCGCATCGTAATTATCAAGAAGTGTGTTTTTAATGCGTTTCCGGAGTTCTTCAAGGCCCCGGGTCTGCGTATATTTGTTCCGGCCCTCGCGAATGGCTTTGGACGCCACGTGTTTGACCGGATCGGGCACGTCAAAATCCGGTTGACCGATGCTCAGATTGGTTGGTTCATCCATCTTCGAGGCCATGTGAAACATTTTTCGTATTCCGGAGGCCTCAATGTGGTCCATTTTTTGAGCCAGTGCGTCGTTCCAGCTCATGTCGGTACTCCTGTGTGCAATTCCAGTTGGATAATCTCGGGTGGCTGACTCATCGCTGGCCTTTTCTTCATCTCTTTAAACCGTTTTCGAATGTCAGATAGTGTAACAAAGACCTGTCAGGATGAAAAACAAAAGGCACCTGTTTTTGAGACACATGGGTTGGTCGACCGAATACGGGTCGGAGCACCGGTTTTGGTGCGGTACGTCACCGGAAAGGGTTTCGAACGTTGAATGGCGGTCCGTTCGACGGCGGCATTGCCGGGTGCGTGTTTTGAAATATCCTTCCTTTTTCTGCAGGGAAAAATGTAATATCATGAGGGGTTGAATTTGGTCCCGGTCGCCGGGAGCAACGCAATGACGGGACCCGGTGGTGAACGACGGATCGTTTCGGGAAGAATCGGGACCACCGGATGGTTTTGAATTGAGTCCTTATCGTGGGAGATCACATGAACATTTCAATTGAGACGGAACTGGTTGTATCCGAGGAAAATCGACCGGGAATGCTCGCCGAGTTATCGGCGACACTTTCCGAGGCCGACGTGAATATTCTCGGGCTAAGCTGTCCCCCGTCTCTTGAGTGGGGACGTGTGTTTCTGTATCTGGACAAGCTGGAGGAGGGACGGAAAAAACTGGAAAAGGATGGTTATTCCATAAGCGATCGGGAAGTTATAGTGCTCAGGGGTTCCGACCAGCCGGGCATCCTGGGCAAGGTTGCTCAACCAATATCCGAACAGAACATTAACATTGATTATGCATATGCAGCGGTAGGCGGGGAGGAAGCGACGGTTGTGCTTCAGACCAAGGACAATGAGCAGGCCCTGCAGTTGATCAAGGAGACCCTGGATTTTGTTTGATGGATCGGGGGGAGGGCCTTTTCGCCGATCGCTTTCGTTGATCCGATCCTCTCTTTTCGGAGCTATCGGCCCGGAACCCATCCCACCATAATTGGTGGATAACGGCCATTTGCCGACAACCGGAATGAACACCCAAGTGGACGACGAGGTAGGAGATCCCCCGGAAATCCCCGGGTTCTCCATAAAAGAGGAAATTGGTACGGGATCAATAGGTACCGTGTACCGTGCCGTTCAGGAGAGCCTCGATCGGGAAGTGGCTCTTAAAATTCTGTCTCCCAGGTGGTCCAATTACGATGATTACGTCCGCCGGTTTGTTCGGGAAGCCCGCATGCTGGCCAAATTGGACAACCCGAACATCGTCCGGGCGTATGACCTGGGTCAGAACGACCGCCTCTTTTATATCGTGATGGAGTTTATTGAGGGGCCAACGCTCGAACGCCTGATCGGGGAGAAGGGACATCCCGACTGGTTGATCTGTGCGACAGCCGGAAAGGACATCTGTCAGGCACTGACGTACGCGGATCGAATGGGCATTGTTCACCGGGACATCAAACCCGCCAACATCCTCATACCTCCCGACATGCCCGCAAAACTCTGCGATCTCGGTCACGCTCGCCTTCGCGGTAAGAAGGAACAGGACGATCCGTTCGGGACCCCGTATTATACGGCGCCCGAACAAATTTCGGGTGAAGAAGGAGACGTCGACATTCGTTCCGATCTTTACTCCCTCGGGGCCAGTCTCTTTCATTATCTCTGCGGGGAACCCCCGTTCCCCTCGGAGGACGTAAACGATGTGCTCGGGGCCCATCTGAATGATCCCGTACCCACCATTCGAAATCGCAACCCGGACGTGCCGCAGAAGCTGGCGTCCTTAATCGAGAAATTGCTCCGAAAAAATCCGGATCACCGGTTTGAATATCCCGAAACCTGCCAGGAGGAATTTAACGACGTTCTGGCTGTCGAAAAAGAACAGCGAACGGCCGAACCGGAGACGGAGGAAGCCGAAGAGGAGTCGTCCTCAACCCGGGAACCAGGGGTTGTGCGAAAACTGCGAAAATTTCGACGGGGTCGATAACATGACGGAGGAGAAGCCCGAGCTGGTGGTTGCGACCTCAAATCCGGGGAAGGTTCGCGAAGTCAAGGAACTGCTTTCCCACCGGTTCAATGTGGATGGCATTCTGGATCGCGAGGACCTGGCTCCCGTTCCGGAAACCGGGGACACCTTCCGGGAGAACGCCGACCTGAAGGCAAGGGGGTATTTCGAGCAAATTGGCAAACCAACAATCGCGGACGATTCCGGTCTCTGTGTGGAAGCTCTGGACGGGGCCCCGGGAGTTCGCTCCGCCCGGTTTGCCGGCACAACCGCTGATGACGAAGACAACAATCGCAAACTTCTCCGGGAGCTGGAAGGCGTTCCGGAGAAGAAACGAGACGCGTACTTCGAGTGCTGGATTGTGCTGTACATATCCGAACAAATACAGGTGATGAGTGCCGGCCGGTGTGAGGGACGAATCACGGAGGAACCCAGGGGATCAGGCGGCTTCGGGTATGATCCCCTCTTTTTGCCGGACGGGCATAACCGGACCTTTGCTGAGATGGAACCGCAGGAGAAAAATCAGATTTCCCATCGTTCACGGGCCCTGAAACGGCTACAGTCCTTTCTGGACCGGAAAGACCTGAATTTGTAACCAAACGGACAAGAGATGTCGCACGTAATGACCGTACATCGACGGAAATCATCATGACAAACACCGGCGACACAAGTGTCATTATTCCAGCCCGATACGAGTCCTCACGGCTGCCGGGAAAGGTACTGCTGGATCACACGGGCAAATACCTCATGCAGCATGTGTACGAAAACGCCGCTGCCTGTGAACGTGTTGCAGATGTGTACATCGCCACGGCGGATGACCGGGTCGAAGAAGCCGCTCAAGAATTCAACGCGGACGTAATTCGAACATCCACCCACAAAAGCGGCACGGACCGGGTCAGTGAAGCTGCCGGTTCGGTGGAGACCGAGTATGTCGTGAACCTTCAGGCCGATGAACCGGAACTTGGTTGCCGTGAATTGCATGCTCTCACGGACATGCTGGAAAAAAGTCATTTTGAGGTCACAACCATCGCCGCACCCATTCAGAAAAAGGAAACCGTGCGGGATCCCAATTGTGTGAAGGTCGCTTTGGCCCGGAACGGAACGGCCCTCTATTTTTCTAGAGCCCCCATTCCCTGGTCCCGTCGTCATTTTCCCGATCCGGGAGATCAGAGATGGTCGGGGACATCAGCCGGAAACGACGACCTGTTTCAGGGAACGGAACAACCCTCCGGAGAGGCCTGGTTTTTACACATTGGTGCGTACGGGTTCCGGCGGGAAGTCCTGCGGCGGTGGCCGGAACTGGAACCGGGACGTATCGAACAAATCGAACAGCTCGAACAGCTCCGGCTTCTCGAAAATGGTGTGGAAGTGGGCGTGGCACGGGTTCCGGAGTCATGTCCGGGCGTGGATACCGAGGCGGAGTACGAGGCCTTCGTCGAACGGACGGTGAATCATTAACGGACACCATCGGGGTGACGTCTCGGCATCCAGTGGAAGCTGAGTATCGCGAATTCAAAGACCGGATCCCGGACCGTATGGATCCGACTTTCCTCGCTGAATGACGAATCTTCAGTGAGAATTACGTTTTTGCTGTCCCGTATATAAGGGAACATGTCCCCCGGAGTGCACGTTATTTTTTACACTTGGAACTACTTCTTTTAGAAATAACGTGCACTCCGCTCTCGCTCCGTGCACTACAACAGAACCCATACCCCGATGCAAAACTCCTGGATTGAAATTGCTGTGTTCGTTGTAGTGTACGGAGGGCGACAACGTCGCCCGAAGTACACGTTGTTTTTTGACTCATGGGCACACTTTTTTAGAAAGCGTGCCCATCGCTCCGCTCGCT
>CAZOLI010000021.1:3424-51627 GCA_964580675.1 uncultured Planctomycetia bacterium | reverse complement strand
TTCGTACAGGCCGTTATCATCCGGGCCCCATCCCCTCTGGGGCCCGGATTTTTTTATTCGTCATTCCGGCGTCCAATTCTTTTGCGTGATTCTTCTTCGCCTTTACAGTCGGTGAATCGACTGGAGATAACGGTGGCTGGACGAATACCACCTCTTCTGTAATGCCTCCCTGCCGTTCCTTATTTCCCGTATTCACTCTCCTGAACCCCATCCCCCCATTCATTAGAATACGATTGATTCTTGCCTCCATCAATTGAAACTCCCCCTTCCCCCCGCAATCGCAACCCGAACAATCCGTAACCGCTTGATCTTCATTATCCTGGCAAATTCGCTCGCAAAGGAAAGAAACCTTCTGCCAGAAAATTGAGGGTCATCCGAAACTGGAACACAGGACCTCACTTCTTCCTGTCAAACATTGGAAACACCCGGTCCTTTCAATCGTTGTGGTGTGGTGCCTTCCGCTGGTTTGGTCCTTCGTACCATGCGGTGGAGATAGGGCAAAAAAGCATACCTGAAGACGAAAAACCTTGCCGAAGTTCAAACAGACCGGACGTTACCGTTCACCCCCTTGCTTTTCGTCCTCCGGTGCGGTTCGGGCAATCCAGGACGCGAGGTTTTCCTGATTGTTGTCCATCCACTCCTTCCAGTCCTTCGGTGTCTCCCCGATTTCCTTGCCGACGATCCTGTGAAGAGCCGCCCTTGCCGTTTTCCATTCGATCGTGGTGATGTACACGTCGATGTACTGCACCTGTGCATCGAGCACAAACCCCTCCGACACGGTGTCTATCTCCGGATCGGCCGCGACGGCTCCTGTCGCCACCTGCGGGTCGACGTCACGGATATAGGCCATCTGTTTGCCAAAAAACACGTGCCCCCGCTGTGAGCCGCCGTACACTTTGTGGTATCGCTTCACGACAACCGGTACCGCAAACGGGTCACCAAGGTTTCCAAGCGCCGCTACCGCATTAATCCGGGGAATTTGTTCCTCTCCTTTCACAACCGGCTTAAGTATTTTGTTTATTTCCCGCCGGTGCAGGAGATTGTTCGCCACACTGAGAGCTTCCTGACGCGCCTGCAGATATCGATCCTCCACCATGGTGTGCAGTATACTTTCCCCGTAGTTTTTCCCCTTCCCCGTCTTCTTAATCCGATCAATGTGTTTGTTGATGTGTCGGTATATGACCGGACGGAGGGGATTCATCGGATGCCGGAGGTTCTTCGTTAACGCGGTAATCCGGGTGTCCTCCGGCATGTTTTTGTAGAATTCCCGAGCGGTTTCCCGGACGTCCGATTCCGTTCCGAATGCGGTAATTTTCAGAAGTGGAGGGATGACTTCGGACGGTTTGTTAAGCTTCTTCGCTCGTTCCAGCAGCCGTTTTTGCTGTTCCACGGACAACTCCGGTTTGCCGTCGTTGTCCGAATCCTGAGCGGGCACCGGGGAGAGAAGGGCGAAAACAGCAATGATGGTTATAAATTGCTGCTTGATGTTCATGGGCTCTCTCCCGATTGTAATTTCATTTGAGGTGAATGATTATCATAAGAGGGTTCGGGAAAACAATCAATACAAACCCGGTTTTCGGGGATAGAACCGGTTGCCTCCGAAGAGGGATTGCGCCGGATACGGTGGTTGCATTCGCCGGTTTTCCCGTATATACTTTTCCTGTTGTGTGATCGATCACCGGATCCAGTTTCGGCAAACGGGGCGTGGCGCAGCATGGCTAGCGCGCTACACTGGGGGTGTAGAGGTCCCCGGTTCAAATCCGGGCGCCCCGATATATCAGTAACATCTTTCAAATGGACGTTTCCGGGCGGGCGAGGCATGACTTTTCCCCAGTCACACCTGGCATGTGATGGCAGGTATGGCCGAATCATTGCCTTCCAGGAAACGCCCGATGATCGATCCTGTTTGTTCAAACAAATTTGTTGAATTCATCCGGGGCCTCTGTTATCTTTTAGCGATAATCGAACGAGGCCGTAACGGCTGTTCGAACCGTCTGGAGGGGGTAGGTTCGATTCGGGCCGTTTCTCGAAACCCCCGGACACCGGGAGGTCCGGGTTTGTTCGGTCGGGGATAACGAAACCTCAAACACATGTTGATTAACGGAGTTCTCTGGCATGAACACGACGAAGACCGTTGAAAGCCTGGAACAAAAGGCAAACGAACTGCGAAAAGACGTTATACGAATGCTGACCGAAGCGGGTTCCGGACACCCCGGAGGTTCCCTGTCGGCAGCGGATCTCATCACCGCCCTTTATTACGAAGTTCTTCGCCTGGATCCCGATCAGAAGGAGTGGGAGGAGAGGGATCGATTTTTGATGAGCAAGGGCCACGGCTGCCCGATACTGTATGCTGCCCTGAAAGACCGGGGATTTGTGGAGGGGGACGTGCCCCTGGAAACCCTCCGGGAACTGGATAGTCCGTATCAGGGCCACCCGGACCATCGGAAACTCCCTGCTCTTGAAGGCAACACCGGCTCGCTCGGTAACGGACTCTCCATCGGCATCGGCATGGCACTGAACGCCCGTCTGGACGATCGGGATTATGATTCATTCGTCATGCTTGGCGACGGGGAATGTCAGGAAGGGCAGATCTGGGAAGCAGCGATGTTTGCCGGGGAGGAAGAGATTGATAACCTGATCTGCATTGTCGATTACAACAAGATTCAGCTCGACGGATTCGTGAAAGACATCCTTGATCTTGAGCCGTTTGAGGAAAAGTGGCAATCCAATAACTGGCATACCCAGACCATAGACGGCCACGACATGATGGAGATACTGGAATCCCTCAAAATGGCCCGGCGGACCACGGACGCGCCCTCGGTCATCATTGCGGAGACGGTGAAGGGGAAGGGCGTCTCCTTCATGGAAAACAATCCGGATTTTCACGGAAAAGCACCGACACCCGAACAGGCGAAAAAGGCACTTCAGGAACTGGAGGAAAACCATGACAATTGAATTCAACGAAGGCATACCGACGCGGAACGCATACGGAAACACCCTCCGGGAGCTCGGCGGTGAAAACGAGGACATCGTTGTTCTGGACGCCGATCTTTCCTGTTCCACACGGACCCAGTATTTCGGCGACGAATACCCGGACCGGTTCTGGAACGTGGGCATCGCCGAAGCCAACATGGTCGGCATTGCTTCGGGCCTGGCCTACGAAGGAAAAACCCCTTTTATCAGCAGCTTTGCCTGTTTTCTGATGTGTAAGGGATACGATCAGCTCCGTATTGGCGTGGCGTATCCGGAAAACAATGTAAAAGTGGTCGGCTCCCACAGCGGCATCAGCATCGGGGAGGATGGCCCATCCCAGATGGGCATCGAGGACATCTCCCTGGCACGGGGACTTCCGGGGTTTCGCATCCTTGCTCCCTCGGATCCGGTCCTTACTGAACCTCTTGTTCGGGATATGGCTGAGTCCGAGGGCCCGGTTTTTATGCGCACGACCCGACCGAAGTCCAGCATGATCTACGGAGAGGAGGGACACTACGAACTCAACGGAGAAGCCGAGATCGGTGGCGCAAAGTTGCTGGAAGACGGGTCCGACGCCACGATCGTTGCCTGTGGTCTCCTCGTTGCCGAGGCATTAAAAGCCCGTGAACGGTTGAAGGAGGACGGTCTCGACGTGGCCGTTGTCGATCTTTTCTCCATCAAACCGATGGATCGGGAACTCCTCGGCCGAATGGCCGAAAAAACCGGTGCCTTTGTCACGGCCGAAGATCATCTTGTGGATGGGGGCATGGGTTCGAGAGTGGCACAGGTAATGGCCGACGTTCGTCCCGTTTCAATCGAGCAGGTTGGACTGGACAACACGTACGCGGAATCAGGTCCCCCGGACGAACTTTACGACCGGTACGGTCTTTCCGCCCCTCACGTGGCCGATGCCGTACGAAACGTACTGGAGAAAAAAAACTCGGATCCCGTAACGGAAACCGAAGCCCAACCCATGTAAACCATTCGGGCATTATGAAGCACGGCATCACAATAAGTGATGGTCCTCCGTACGGTATATAACCTTCCCCGTTCACGACGTCAACACGGGCCGGACCGCCCCGTTGAATCTCGTTCGGCCATATCATAAAAATGACTAATAATTGATTCAGGAACCGGGTCGATTCATCCGGATTGACCCGGTCGGGGGCGTAGCTCAGTCCGGGAGAGCAGCGGCCTTTTAAGCCGTTGGCCGCAGGTTCGAATCCTGCCGCCCCCATTATCCAGATTCCATTTCACGGATTGCTCATGACCACCCTTCCGGATATCGAGGGATTTCGTGCGGGGCACGCGACGGATCCCGACGCCCGAACAGGGTGTACAGCCATTCTCTGTGAGGAGGGGGCTACCGGCGGGGTGGATGTGATGGGGTCCGCACCGGCCACTCTGGAAACCGAATCCCTACGTCCGGGTCGTCTGTCCCAGACGGTACACGGCCTTCTGTTAACCGGCGGTAGCGCTTTTGGCCTGCACGCGGCCGGGGGAGTTCAGGCGTATCTCGTAGAACGGAACGCGGGATTTGACACGGGGGATTTCAGGGTCCCCATTGTGCCGGCCGCCGGCATTTACGACCTTGGCATCGGCAACGGACATGTTCGTCCGGACCGGGACATGGGCTTTCGAGCGGCCGAAACCGCCGGGGACGGATCCCTGGAGAGCGGTCAAAAAGGAGCGGGTACCGGCGCGACGGTCGGGAAAATATTTGGCCGTAAATTTCGGCAGGAAGGGGGGCTCGGCATTGCCGCCACGGAACTGATAAACGGGATCAGGATGGCAGCAATTGTGGTTGTCAATGTGCTGGGAGACATTATTGATCCCGATACCGGAGACATTGTGGCCGGGGCATACGACCCCGGGAAAGAAACCTTTCTAAACGGAGGTGATCACCTCCTGAACATGGACGAAGACGAAGACACGGGGTTTCCGGGAAATACCCTGATTGGGACAATTCTGACGAACCTGGACCTCACCTGCGAAGTTTGCTGTTCGCTGAGCGAATCCGCCTATAATGGGGTCTCCCGAACCGTCCGGCCGGCCGGAACCATGTCGGATGGAGACGCTCTGTTCACACTCAGCTCAGGCCGCGTGGAGGCGAGTCCCTCCCGGGACACACTGAAGGTAGCAGCGGCACACCTGGTGGAGGACGCGATCCTGGACGTGTTTCAATAACCGGAACGTCCCGGAGTAAGTTTGGTTGTTATAATAAATCCGGAATTTCTTCCGGAGACACGTGTATGCCGGTCCAGAGTCTGAACTGACGGAGGGCCTGACGGGCAAACATGTCCGTTCCGGTAATCGTATCACAGCCTGCTTCCCGGGCCTCCTTCAACAGTCGCGTCTCGGCAGGGGTATACACCATGTCGAACACAACGGTATCCTCATGAAGCCAATCTCCGGGAAAGGGGGTAACGTTTTCAATCGGCTCCATACCGGCGGAGGTAGCATTTACGAGGAGATCCGGTGATTCCACATCTGCCCGGTCCTCCCACTTCACGAACCGGGCCTCGAATTCCTCGGACAGGTCCCGCCCCCGTTCCTCCGTGCGGTTGGTGATTGACAGATCCGCTCCCGCGTTGATCAGTGCCGTTGCCACCGCCCGTGCCGCCCCACCGGCTCCGATCAGAAAGACGGATTTTCCCTCAAGCGGCTTCTCCTGATCGGGGGAGACGTCGTCACCCGGCCAGTTGTTCAGGATGGATTCCAATGCAGCCTGGGCGTCCGTGTTGTATCCTTCGAGCCGGCTGTTCACCCTGGCTATGGTGTTGACGGCCCCAATCTGTTCAGCGTACGGATTCATCGCATCAAGGTACGGAATCACCGCTCGTTTGTGGGGGATGGTTACACTCGCCCCTTCCAGATCAATGTCCTGAATCAGCCGCGGGAGGGTCGATGTCTGCACCATACGAACCGGAATATATATGGCATTCAGGTTGTGCTCCTCAAAAAGAGCATTGAACAGTTGAGGACTCCTGCTGTGTGATACCGGATCGCCGATCAGGGCATAGACCTCTGTGGATTGATCCACACGCTGAATATTGTACACCCGTGCCAGTTCCTCCACGGAAATCTGTCCCGGAGCTCCCGGCTGTTCCGGGTTGGCAGCCCCGTAGGTCATCAAACTGTGTGTTTTTCGGTAGAGAATACGCGTAATGCGTCCGTAATCACCCATGCCGAGCAAAATAACCGGCCGGGTGCCCCCCGGTTCCAGTTCCATTAATCGAATGGCGTCGTCGAGCGTGTTGCAGTACGTGGATATTTTTATGTAGTCCGCGTACTCGTTCTGGAATTTCGCAAGCAGATCGTCAAGATCAAGCGGCGTGCGTTCGAAATTATGATAGGAAAGGATCTGGGTACCCCCGATTTTCTTTCGCCGTTCTTCCTCCACATCGTGTTCTACGTCAATATAGTCCACGCCCCGTCTCGCGGCCCTGGACAGAATTTTCAACCGTTTTTGTTTGGACCCCCGAAATTCGCCCCCGTGTTTGACGGATCGACACGTGGCCACGAAAGGGCCCGGCAGGCGCTCGAGAAGTTCCGGAAACCGGTCGGGATTGTTGAGACAATCAATCCGAAGCTCCAGGATGTTGCACCATTTCCTCGCCCTCCGACCGACTCGGATTGCTTCGTTTACGGTATTTTCAGCAATGGTGGCACAGAGCATAATTACATTCTTTCCAGTGGTGTAATTCCCATTATTTCCAGGCCGGACGACAGTATCGTCCGTATTGATTCACAGAGGGCAAACCGGGCCTGTGAGAGTTCCATATCATCCGACACGATCTGGTGTTTTTCCCGATCGTGGTAGTACGTGTTGAACGCCTGCGCCAGGTCAATCAGGTATGAGGCAATAACGGAAGGACTGTTGTTCTCCTGTGCCTCCACAAGGACCTCGGGATAACTGGCGACAAGTTTGGCCAGCTGAAATTCCTCCGGCAGATCCAGACGGTCCGTGTTCGGAACTTCGGAGAGGTCCCCGGGAAACTCCCGCCGGATACCACACAGACGAACGTAAGTGTACTGGAGATAGGGTCCGGTTTCCCCTCGAAAACTCTTCGTGTTCGGGTCATAACCGATGGCCCGGTCCCAATCAAATTGAATGTCCCGTGTTCGCCGGTCCTTCAAATCACTGAACAAAACAGCCCCAATGCCGATGTCCTCCGCGATCTGTTCTTTTCGCTCCTCGGAGAAGTCCCGGTCCGACATAATCTCCCGCGTTTTCTCGACACCGGTTTCCAGTATATCCTCCAGCAGAACAACATCTCCCTCACGCGTGGACATTTTGCTCCCCTCGATCTGCACAAGACCGAACCCCACGTGTTCACAATGTTGCACCCAATCATGGCCCATTTTCTCAAGAGCACCAAAGAGCTGTTTGAAGTGCAGGTTCTGCTCGGTGGCCACCACGTATAGAAGACGGTCGGCCTCGTACTCCTGGTGTCTGTACAGTGCGGCTGCGAGATCGCGTGTTGAATACAGCGTTGTCCCGTCCGCTTTCCGGAGAAGGAAAGGAGGGGTATCCTCTTCTTCCTCAAACTTTATCACCAGAGCCCCTTCGCTTTCCTCGGCCACTCCCGCCTTTTTAGCTTCCTCGATCACGTCCTCCGTCCGGTCGGTGTAAAAACTCTCACCGGTGTATTCGTCAAACTCCACCCCGAGCCGTTCGTAGATGTCCTCCAGGTACGAAAGACTTACCTCCCGAAACATCTTCCAGAGTTCAACTGCGTCCGGGTCACCCGATTCCAACTTTCGAAACCATTCCCGTGCCTCGTCCCGGAGTTCCGGATCCTCCTCGATTTCCTGATTTATTCTTACGTAGAGATCCTGCAAATAATAGATGCCTTCCTGGTGGAGTTGTTCTTCGTCCCCCCACCTGCGGAACGCAAGAATCTGTTTCCCACACTGTGTTCCCCAGTCACCGAGGTGATTTACCCCGGTCACCCGGAAACCAAGCTCATCGTATAACCGGTAAAGACAGGCACCGATGGCCGTCGACCGGAGGTGGCCTATCGAAAAGGGCTTGGCGATGTTCGGGGAGGAATAGTCTATGACCACCGGTTCGTCCTCGCCAACCTCCGGTACGCACCAGTCCGTTCCATGGCGGAGGACCTTCTGAACCACCTCTTCCACAAGTTGCGCTCGATCAATAAAAAAGTTCAGGTAGGGTCCCCTGTTTTCCGTCCGTTCGAACCCGGTCGGAACGGGTAACTCATTTTGCAACTCCTCCGAAATGGATTGGGGATCGGTTTTCAGAACCGGTGAGAGCCGGTGGCAGGGAACGGCAAGATCCCCGTAATCGGGCTCCGGGGGTTCCTCGATCCAGGACAGGACCTCCGGCTGACGTACGTCGGAGATATGGTCCGCTATGGTTTCCGATATTCGTTTCTTTAGATTCCTGATGTGCATATGGGTGACGTTCGACGGTACGGATTCAATGTGCGCGTGAAGGCTCTTTGCGTCCACGCCTCGCCTCACTGCCTTCGACGCCCCTGACGGGCCGGCGAGTGGCGCCGGATGACCGTTCCGACGGATGCCACGTCAGAGATATAATTATACTGGATTCGACGGTATTATGTAGAATGACATTGTGGAATGCAAAGAGCACACGTGATCAAAATAACGTGATATTCCAGCGTGTCCAACGATCTTCAGCAATAGATCCTTTGTTAATATTTCACCTTTTCCGGAGCGAAAAAAACCGTCCACCGCTCAATCCCCTTCAATGGATTGGATGAATTCCACGAGTTCTGATTCCACGGAACGGACGTCATCAAAATGCGTCCGAAACAGCTTCTTCTGTTGATCGGGTTCGTTCCGAACCGCCCGGTAAAAGGAGCAGACTTCTCGAAAACCATAGTTTTCCTTCAGGTAATGCATCAGTCCCCAGGATTGTGCATAAACGCCGGCCCCCACTGTTCGCCGTTTTTCACGATCCCCCGCCTCTTTTAATTTCGCGAATAGATCGGCGTACCGCATATCGATAAGTTTGCGGAGCGGAAGCATACGACCGCCTTTCCGGTATTTCCGCCATTCCTGAAGACGTTTCCTGTTCAGTGGCTCGGATCTGAACTGTCCGTCTTCGGCAACCGATCCGGTTTCCAGAATCATGGCGAGCCCCTCCAGGAGCCAGACCGGAAGATCCCGGTAATCTCCGATGGATCGTTCCATAAATAAATGAACCGCCTCGTGGAGCAAACGGCGCAGGGGTTCCTCCGGTGTGTAATACAGGATGATCAGCTGTCGCTCCGGCTCAAAATGACTGTCCTGATGCGGTCCGATGCCCTGACGTGAGAGATACTTTTTGTACGCCTCCTGATCCGTCAAAACCACAATCCGTACCGTTCCGGACGAGTCCTGTTCCGGATCGTACAGATCGGCATCCGAAAGATAGGTCCGGAGACCACGTATGGTCACCGCCGCGTTCTCGACCCAGTCCCGGATCGGGACGTTTCCGGATTCTTCAACGGCAAAGTGACACAGTTGCTCCTGGAACAGCTCGAAGGTCCGGGACGAGAAATCCTCCGAAACAATCTGAGGCAGATCGGTGATCTGCTCCGGATCCGCCGAACCGGACGAGTTCTGTTCCCGGTGGAACAGGATGGCCGCCAAACCGGTGCCGACCAGAAGGAGGAGGGACAGAACCAGAATGCCGTTTCTTTCATGGAGGACGTTTCCGGCCCAATTCATAAGAGACCCCGTCTAAAAAGGAGTGAGAGTCTCAGCGTCCCGCTTTTGGATGCGGGAGAAGGGAATTTGTGGAGACAATGCCAGATAAAAGTGCATTGGCGACGAAAAATGACGTCGTTGGGCACCAAACCGGGACGTGTTCTTCGAAAATGACCTTTTCGGACAGGGTCCGGAAAACGTTAGGGAGTAAAATCGTTTTCCGCCTCCGCGTTGGGTTTTGGCCGGATTTCGTTCCGGAGGTTCTCCAGCTCGTCCTGAACGGCGGCCGCGATATCGTCGTCCAGGTTTACTTTCCGGGTCTCTCCGTCAATCCGACGCTGAAGATCAACGGTGTTTTCCTCAAGACCTCTCGGGCCGACAATCACAAACAGAGGGGTTCCGATCAATTCGGCATCGTTGAATTTGACCCCGCTTTGCTTGTCCCGATCATCGAGGATCGTTTGAATGCCTTTCTCCCGCAGGTTCCGGTAAATGTCGGCTGCTTTTTCGTTCTGTTCCGTGCCACTGCTTCCCACGGGGAGTACCGTAACACTGTAAGGAGCTACTTCGGGAGGCCACGTGAGACCGTTTTCGTCGTGCCACGATTCCGCCACCGCGGCAAGGAGGCGATCCGGGCCGATGCCGTAACAGCCCATCACAATCGGCCGGGTATTGCCGTCCTGATCCTGGTACGTTGCGTCCATGGTTTCACTGTACCGGGTTCCGAGCTTAAATATATGTCCGAGTTCAATACATTCGGACGTCTCCAGTTCCGCCTCGCATTCCGGACAGGGATCTCCTTCCCGGGCCTCGGCGATATCGGCCACGTGATCGGCGTCAATATCCCGTTCGAAGTTTACGTTCCTCAGGTGATAGCCTTCCCTGTTTGCTCCGGCGACAAAATTTGGCACCTCGGGAATAGAGGTGTCGACGACGATGGTCACGTCGCCACTGAGTTCCAGGGGTGAGGCATACCCCGGAACGGCACCGGTTTCACGAATTCTGCCTTCGCCGGCCGCCGTCAACTCATCAGCATCCACAACATGCTCCAGTTTTGCTTCGTGGATGCCGAGGTCACCGCGAATCAGGGCAAAGATCAACGAGCCATCCGAACTGTTCTTCTCCGTGTAGAAAACGGCCTTTGCCGTTTTCTCCTCCGGCACGTCGAGGTGTTCCGCAACGTCCTGAATGGTCTGACAGTCAGGGGTCTCCACTTCTTCCACCTCCGCCGGTTTCTCTTCCGGGCCGGGATACGACCGGGACACAGTGGCGGTTTCCTGATTCATGGTGTAATCACAATCCGAACAGGAGACCAGCTGGTCCTCACCGATTTCCGCGGGCAGCATAAATTCGTGCGATTCGGCCCCTCCCATAACCCCCGGATCAGCCGAGATCACCGCCGGATCCACACCGCACCGCCGAAAAATACGAACGTATGCTTCACGGACGTCCGGGTAGTACGCATCGAGATCCTCCGCGTCACGATGGAAACTATATCCATCTTTCATGGTAAATTCCCGCACACGGATCAATCCTCCCCGGGCCCGGGGTTCATCACGAAACTTGGTCTGAATCTGGTACAGCATGAACGGAAGATCCCGATAGGACTGGACGTTGTTCCGAACCATTTTCGTAATCGTTTCTTCGTGCGTGGGGGCCAGGGCCAGCTGACTCCCGGTACGGTCCTGAAACTTCAGAAGTTCCGGGCCAAATTCATCCCAGCGACCGGACTCTCGCCATAAATCCTCCGGGTGTACCACGGGCATCCGAACTTCCTGTCCTCCCACCGCATTCATCTCCTCACGCATGATGTTTTCAATGCTCTGCACCACACGTGTTCCAAGCGGCAGGTACTGAAAAATCCCCGTTCCGATGCTCTCGACGTAACCGGCCTGCTTCAGGTATGCGTACCCGGTGGACTCGGCATCACTCGGACGTTCGCGTCTCGTCTGCAAAAAACTCTCTGATCGTTTCATGGTCCTTAAGAATCCATTCGAAGTAGAACAACATACGTTCATCTGCGGTAATCCGACATGACGTTCACCGGAACGGTAATTTTCTCCGGACCGAACGGTGCACAGAAATCTGCAGAATCACCATATCGGAATCCGGGCTTCATTTCACGACGGCCAATTTCCTCTCTTCCGGGACGTCAGGGATTTCTGATTCGATCCAGGACCCCCCGTGAATCATCCTCCGTCCGGTGCACTGGCCACATTAATCAGCATTTCCCGCAACGCATTCAGCGGACCGGATCCAAGATAAATGAAGAAAATCAGTGCCAGGGATAATTCCGGATAGATAATCAGAAGCACCACACAGACAATGAAGGTCATGGTGTACCGGAAGGATGTTTCTTTGCTGAACACCCGACTCATCATGTGACTATAACGGATCCGGCTAATCATGAGAATCGAAAGCGTGAACACAACCCAGGGAGCAATCTGAAGAACCGCCTTGAGCGGATATGTCTGAACCGCCTGCTCAAAATTGAGTGGTTTTTCGTAAATTGTTTCCATAAGGGTCATGGACATCAAAAACCCGGACGCGACGGCGCCGGCGGCCGCCGGCGTAGGCAGCCCGACGAAGTCCCCGTGTTCCTTGGCTTCCGGATCCTTCTCCACGTTAAACCGGGCCAGGCGAACCAGCACACAGAACACGTACAGGGCCGAAATCGGAAAACTGAGCCGTTCGAGAAACGGATGGGGTCCCCCTGCTTCCCGAAGACGGAGAATGGAGGCAAACACGAGCATGGCGGGCGCAATCCCGAAACTCACGGCGTCACTCAGGGAATCAAGTTCGACACCAAACGACGAAGAAGCCCCCGTCAGTCTGGCTATTTTCCCGTCCAGTGCATCGAACACCATCGCGGCCAGAATAAACCAGGCCGCGTTGCGAAGATGCATAACCGAGGAATCCTGTATCGCCTTAAAGGTCTCCCCGACGGCCATAAGACCCACAAGGGCGTTCGCCAGGGTCACCAGGCTCGGCAGAATAACGAGCCGGTTTACCTTCTCCGAACCTTCTTTATCCGGCTGGTTGTTTTTCCTGTTCATGTTTCGTGACCTCTCCACTGGTTTGTGAACCACTTTCCTCGTCCGGCTTCGATACAAACGTGCCCAGAATCGTGTGACCGCCATACACATGATCTCCTTCCTCGACGGCCACCTGAAAGGACCTGTTCTCCGGAACGAAGAGTTCCGTCCGGGAACCGAATTTTATTATGCCAATTCTCTCGCCCCGGAACACTTCCTCCCCCTCCGAAACCGAACAGACGATGCGGCGGGCAAGCAACCCGGCAATCTGTTTCACGGCGAACGACCCGCCGTCCTGTTCAACCACAATTGCGTTGCTTTCGTTCTCCGCGGACGCCTCGTCCGACATGGCGTTGTGAAATGCGCCTTCCTGATATTCGATGTTTGTTACCGTTCCATCTCCCGGCGACCGATTGACGTGACAGTTCAGGACGGAAAGAAAAATGCCGATTCGGCGGCACCGGGATTCTTCAAGGGGGGAGGCGTTCACCATCGTTACGTCCGTTATCGTTCCGTCCGCCGGTGAAACGAGCACATCGTCCCGATCGGGGACGGTTCGGTCGGGATCCCGGAAGAACGAAATCACAAAAAGAAACGCGAGGACCGGCAACGGAATTAGATAAGGCATGTACCGGCCACAGACCAACACCAGTACGATGGTGGCTATGGCCGATGCAACAATCTCCCGTTTTCCGTGCGGCGAAATCATCGCGATCCACTTCTCCCGTAAATTACAGGCATACAACAGATGAATCAACGGGGTGGTTGCCCGTCCCCGAACTGGATATTTTTATTCACAGTGGTCGATTAAGAATACGGTAACCATCTTTACGGCCCACGCGGACGTACCGATTATTGTAATGAAATCGGGATTCGGGCGAAAGGATTTGTCTGAAATAGCCCCTTACTCCCCGAAAAATTCGTTGACCAGACCAGTTGCCTTTGTTAACATGAATAATGAGCAGGGATAAAACGGATCCATCGGAAGGAATTGCCCGCCGGATCACCAGAAAAATGGGGCAGTTTCTTCTTTACGGATTTTGCGTCGTGCTTTCGGTGGGTCTTCTTTTCGTGTACCGGAACGCCCGGGAGGAGCATCAGGAACTCCGGCAGAAATACCGGAACCTGAAGGAGCGGAACCAAACGCTGACGGAGAAAAACCGCGAACTGGAACGGCGAAGAACACGGCTAAAGAACGATCCGGCCGCAATTAAGAGAGTGCTCCGTGACGAAATGAACATGCTGAAAAAGAACGAATACCGTCTCGTGGAATAAAGGAGGAAGCATGGCCGAGGAAGAATCCGAATTACTGGATCAGGAAGAGGTGGATGCCCTGCTTGAGGCGGCGTCTACCAAGGGTGTGGACATTGACCTCGGACAGGAAATTCCGGGCGGGGACATCTCTACGTACGACTTCAAGAGACCGGAACGTGTATCGAGGGATCAGCTTCGCTCCATCGAAATGCTGCACGAGGTTTACGCCCGGAATTTAAGTGCTTCTCTCTCGGAACATTTACGAACCGTGGTGGAGCTTAAGCTGGATGCGGTGGATCAGATCACGTACTCCGAATTTATCATGGGGCTGCCCAACCCGACGTTCTTTAACGTTGTAAACTGTGACCCGATAGACGGAAACATTCTCCTGGAGATGAACCCCTCTATCGTGTTTCCGATTTACGACCGGTTGATGGGAGGAGGGGACATCCGATCGGACGTGCCCGACCGGCCACTGACGGAAATTGAGTGGAAAATTATTGACGGTATCCTTGATCGTTCCCTGGAGGAACTGGAAACCGAATGGGAGAAAATCCAGGAAGGAATATCGTTCGACGTCGAGCAGCAGGAGTCGAATCCTCAGCTGATACAGGTCATTCCCCCGAATGAACTGGTCATCCTCATTTCCTTTGAGATGGTTATGGGGGAGCATTCCGGCATGATGAACCTCTGTGTCCCGTTCATGGTACTGGAACCGGTAATTGCTGAACTTACGCCACAGACCTGGTACGGTTACTCCCGGGAAGAGGAAGACGTGGACAAAGAGAAAAGCAGGTCGAAAATTGCCGCAAAACTGAAAGAAGCCACACTGGAACTGGTGGTCGACCTGGTCAAGACCAAAATTTCCTTTGAGGACCTGATCAACCTCAAACCGGGAGACAAAATCCGTACCGACAAATCCCAGGATGAACCGGTGGTGATCCGGGTGGGGGACAAGGAAAAATACCTGGGACAGCCGGGGGTCGGCCGGAAGAACCACCGGGCCGTAAAAATAACCGGCCCCATTGATTCGGACGAAGAAATGGAAGAGGAACTCATCAACATCGCCCAGGAATCACTGAAGGAGGAGCAGGAATAAATGGAAGAAGAAGCGAAAGACGCCTCCGATCTTTCGGAAGAAGAAATCGAGGCCCTTTTTGAGGAAGAACTGGAGGAACAGCCCGACGTCTCGGAAGGGGAACCCGAAAAAGAAGGGGAACTTCAGACCGGCCCTGCCCAGATGGTGGAGGTCTCCGAGGAAAGCGTTGACATGAGCGACCTTCCCCAATCCGTTCAGCGAATCCTCGATATACAGGTACCACTCGTGGCCATTCTGGCGCGTAAAAAAATGAAGCTCAAAGACGTCCTGTCCATACGATCCGGCATGGTGCTTCAGCTCGGAAAGCCGCTCGAGGAACCGCTTCAACTGTGCATCGGACAGGAGGAAATTGCAAAGGGAGAGACCGTCAAAGTGGGTGAACACTTTGGCTTCCGTGTCAGAGACATAAAGGACGCGGAAAGTACCATCAAAATGTTCCAACACCACCAGAAATAGACAAATGAATGAACGTTCCGAATCCTCCGACAAATTTCGCCTAAAGGAAGAGGTGGCCTACCAGGAGGTGGAGGATGAATTTATACTGGTCCAGCCCCGAAACCAGGAACTTCACCGGACCAACGAAACCGGAAAGCAGATTCTGTCCTCCCTTGAACAGAAACAGTCCGTTTCGGACCTCGTCGAACAGCTCTGTGCATCCTTTAACGTTAGCGAAGATCAGGCCCGGGAGGACGTGGTTTCCTTTCTTGATCTTCTTCAGGAAAAAGACCTGATCGAACCGATCACCTGAACACTCAACGTACATCAGCAGAATCCGTCCGCCGCCGCAACGGACCGTTCTGTTGACATACGGAATTTAATGACGTATAGTCGTTCTGATCGGGAACATCGGATTCTTTGGGGAAATTGTCCTGATCTGGAACAGTTCTGCCGGAGGTAATCATCGGATCGAACGATGCCCGGCAGACCACAAGATCTCATCCTGTTATAGCAACGCCGGCATGAACACGTCAAGAATTATTTTTTCGGGGATCGTTACAGCGGTTCTTCTCCTCAGTGTGCCGCGGTTGAGCGGTCAGGACGCCTCCGACCAGAAAACGCTCCGAACAACCTACGAAGAAGGAGAAAAATGGGTGGTCTCCTATCAGTCCAAAATGTCCTGCCGGCTCACCATTCTGTCCGGAGACGATGAGGTGTCCAGCAAACACATTCAAAAAATTCAGAACCGGAAGTACGTGAAGAAAGTGGAGAAACAGAGCGGTGATCGACCCACCCGGTTTCGTCACCATTACATAGATGCAAAATCCCGGAAACAGGTGGGCAAGGGATCGAAATTCGAAAAGGAGGTCAGTCCCCTTCAGAACAAACGGATCTTACTGGACTGGAACTCAAAGAAAGGTGCATACACCATCAACCGGGACAACTACGATCTTCCGGATGACGTCCTCAATCAGGTTTCCGGCATGGAACTCTACGAATATTTTCTCCCGCCGGCGGACGTGGACTACAAAAAGAGTACCTGGAACCCCACCCTGAAAAATCCGCTGTCGTACTTCGTTTCCACGGACGCCGAGGAGGAGCCGATGTCTTCCGTGCCGGAGGTGGAATCGGCCGAATGCAAACTCCGGGAGATGAAGAAGGACGGAGACCAGAACGTGGCGGTCATCGGCATTACCGTCAAATTCGCATCCGGTGGCGTCGAGAACGAGGAAAACGAACAAAAATTGAAAGGCAAACTGCTATACGACGTTACGCGGCAAAAACCGGTCTCCTTTTCACTTCGCACGGATCCCCCGGGTATTTCATTCCAGAAGGAATCCGGCCACAACCGGTTTCACGTAAAACACCTGAACGTGTCCCTGTCCATTCGGTACGATACCGAACAACCGAAGTAAACATGCGTACCGAGGAGGGGGTCGTTCCGTTGTCCAGCTCAGGAAACACGGTGTGTCCGTACTCCCCCCGGCCCTCTACTTCGGATCCTCTGGCCCATCGTTGATTCATGAAACAAGGAGAGACAACGCTTCCCCTGCATGGTGGTAAGGCGCCGAGGTGGCTGTTCGAACGAATGACCAAAATGGCCCGGGCGCTATCGATCGTAATCGTGGAGGAGTTCGGCCCGGAGGAACTTCTTCGGCGTCTTGCCGACCCGGCCTGGTTTCAGGCATTCGGCTGTGTGCTGGGATTTGACTGGCACTCCAGCGGCGTAACCACCACCGTTTGCGGGGCTTTAAAAGAAGGACTTTCCGGTCACGAAAAGGACACGGGCCTGTACATCTGCGGGGGGAAAGGGGGAACCTCCCGGCGGACGCCGCAGGAGATAATGGAATACTGCGGTGAAGCTGATCCGGATCCGGCGGACCTTGTGTACGCCAGCAAAATGTCCGCCCGGGTGGACAGTGCGGCGGTGCAGGATCATTACCAGCTGTACCACCACAACTTCTTTTTCCTCGAGGACGGAACCTGGTGCGTTGTTCAGCAGGGCATGAACGACGATGACGGCACGGCCCGGCGATACCACTGGCTTTCCGACGAACTGCAGGATTTTGTGGAGGAACCCCAGAACGCAGTCTGTTCCCAGGCACAGCCCGATCACGTGTTAAACCTCGCGTCGCGCAAAAGCCGGAAGAACCGCGAGGCCGCCGTCGAACTGTCCGGGGAAAATCCATGGGATCTGCTGGATGAGTTCACCAGAATGGAACTGCCCCACCGGCATTACGTAAGCCCCTCCGACATACAACCGGGCCGGTTAAAATCCACGTTTTTAAAAACCTACCAGGAAGACCCGGCGGATTACGAAGAGCTGCTTGGCATCGAGGGGGTCGGGCCCAAAACGGTTCGCGCACTGACGATGCTGGCCGAAATTGTGTACGGGGAGGAACCGAGTTTCGAAGATCCGGCCCGCTACAGTTTTGCGCACGGCGGAAAAGATGGACATCCCTATCCGGTGGACCGGGAAATGTACGACCGGAACATCACGTTTCTTGAGGAAATGATCAATCAATCCGACGTCGAGCACTCCGAGAAGAAGAAATCACTCAAAAAACTCGCCGAACTGAAATGAGAAACATCGTGGCCATCGGGGGCGGCAGCCTGAGTGAAAGAGAAACCATCGGGATCGATCGAACCCTCCGGGACCTGACCGGAGAAACCCGGCCCCGTGTCCTCTTTCTGCCGACGGCAAGCAGCGACGATACCGAATACATCAACAGCTTTCACGACGTTTATGGCTCGGAGCTCGGATGTGAAACCCGGGATCTTCTGCTGGTAAAAGGCCGTCCTGCGGACGAAAAAATTGTACGTCAGATCCGGGCGGCGGACCTGATCTACGTTGGTGGAGGAAACACGCTGAAGATGATGCGGCGGTGGCGTCACCTCGGTGTGGACCACCTTCTCCGGGAGGCCATGGAGGAAGGAACCGTTCTGGCCGGTCTCAGCGCAGGAGCCCTCTGCTGGTTCGAACACGGTCACAGTGATTCCATGTATTATTACAATCCGAATGATTGGGATTACATCCGGGTTACCTGTCTTGGCTTCATAAGCGGCCTCGGTTGCCCGCACTTTCACGGCGAGGAACGTGTTGACGATTTTCGGGAGATGGTGTCAAAACACAATCAGATCGGCGTGGCCATCGACGATTGCACCGCCCTCCACGTGAGGGGGGACAAATATCGCGTCCTCTCCACCGATGATGAGGGCCGGATCTACCGTGTGGTACCGAACCGGAAAGAGGGAACGAACATGGTGTCCATTCAGCACGAGTCCTTCCGGTCCCTTGACGAACTGTACGTATCTAATTAACGCCCCACCTTTCGTACCCAACCGGACGGCCCGGATCCGTTCGGCAGGGGTCGGAAGGCAAAACCCATCGAATCGTGTGTTTACGATCCGGTAATGGTGTGTATCGCGTTGCGGACCGCCTCCAGATCGTCGTCATCCACGTGACGGTTCAGGACAAATCGAACGCTTTCCGGACCGGTTGAGCCCGCCTTAATGTTCTTCTTTTCCAGGGCGGCCACAAATTCCTCCGCCGTCATGCCGGTATCGGCCACGTTGAAAATAAGGATGTTGGTCTGAACCGTTTCCGGATCGATTTGAATCTCCTCCACGTCCATCAGGAAATCGGCCAGTTCGGACGCGCGCCGGTGATCCTCGTCGAGACGGTCCCGCATCTCGTCGAGAGCCACGAGACCGGGGGCGGCCAGCACACCGGCCTGACGCATTCCTCCGCCGAAGGTTTTCCGGACTTCTAGAGCGTCTTCAATAAATGGTTCAGGACCGGCGAGAATGGATCCCACCGGGGCACTCAATCCCTTGGACAGGCAGAACATGACGGAATCCCCGTACTGGGCAATTTCCCTTGCCTCCACGTCGAGTGCGGTGGCCGCGTTAAAAATTCGGGCACCGTCCACGTGAACGGGAAGGTCCAGACGATTCGCAAGGGTCCGTATTTCCTGCAGCGTGTCCGGCGGATACACCGTGCCTCCCGCGTGATTATGGCTGGTTTCCACCGTAATGAGCGTCGTGCTGGAAAGGTAATATTCTTCGGGCCGCACGGCGGACTCGATGTCTTCGGGGTCAAGGATGCCCCGCCGACCGGGAACCGGTCTCGGCACGGCCCCGGTTGCCGTGCCGAACATGCCGTGCTCATAATTATAAATATGTGAATTCTTCTCCGTGACAAACTCCTCTCCGGGTTGCATCCAGGTATGTAACGCCACCTGATTGGCCATCGTGCCGCTCGGCACAAAAAGAGCATCGGTTTTTCCGAGGAGGTCCGCGGCACGGCGCTCCAGTTTCTGAACAGTTGGGTCATCTCGAAGAACGTCGTCGCCAACCTTCGCCTCGGCCATGGCCGTCCGCATTCGGTCCGTCGGTCGGGTGATCGTGTCGCTTCGAAGATCTATCATCTGGTTTGTTTCTAAAAATTATTTCCCTTTCGTCCAACGACCGGTGATTCCGATTTTTGCTATGTTAACGAAGATTTTTTCTTTTTTGTACCTTGTCTTTTCCCGTGGAGTTTGATACCTTATTCTCAACCGTGAGCATAAATGCTGGTTTTCCTTTAATTTGTGTGCCGGGCTACCGTGGGATCCGGTATCGGTGGATTCCGGATCAGTTAAGCCTGACGAACAACAACAGGGAGGGAACCCTGCCCCGTCGTCATTTCCCGAATTTCGATTTTTCCGAATCGACCAAACACCATGAACAACAAATCGATCATACATTATTGCTGCATTCTTCTCCTGATACTCGCTCCGGTGGCCGTCGTTTCCTGTGGTGGCGGTGACGGAGGAGGAAAAACCGGAATTATTTATGCGCGGGGCAGTGACTCGAACAAGCTGGATCCGCACGACGTCAGCGACGGGGAATCCGTGAAGGTCATCGACCAGATCTACGAAACCCTCGTGGAGTTTCCCGAAGACCCGAAGGATGATCTGAAACCGGGTCTTGCCGTGGACTGGAAACACTCGGAGGACGGAACGGAGTGGGTATTCAAACTTCGTGAAAACGTCACGTTTCACGACGGATCGTCGTTCGAGGCCTCCGATGTCGTGTTTAATTTTAACCGGTTGATGAACCCGGGGGATCACAAGTTAAACGGTCCGTACGCGAAATATTACAGCAATATCGAATCGGTGAAAGCCCTGGACAAAACCACGGTGCAATTTACGTTAAAGAACCGTTCGGCCGTGTTTCTCCGGAACCTCGCGATGTTTGCGGCCTCGATCGTCAATCCCGAGGCCGTCAAAAAACACGGGGAAACCTTCGGTTCCCAACCCTCCGGAACGGGTCCCTTCCGTTTTCGGACCTGGGATCGCGGGGAACGAATTGTGCTGGAACGTTACGAAGACTACTGGGGGGACAACGCCAGATCCCGGCGGGCAATTTTTATTCCGGTCAAGAAAAACGAACAGCGAACTCAGAAACTCCTGACCGGAGGAGCACACATCATCGACGGCATCGGGCTGCAGAACATCGAGCAAATCAAGCAGAACAAAAACACCAAACTGCTCACAAAGCCGGGGATGAACATGGGATATATGGCGATGAACACAAACCATCCCCCGTTAAACAACCCCACCGTCCGAAAGGCAATTGCCTACGGCATCAACCGGAAGCGCATCCTGGAAGACCAGTTCCGGGGATACGGGGAACCCGCAGAAACGCCGCTTCCCCCCACCATCTGGGGCCATCACGGCGACCTGGAACGATATAATCACGATCCGGAGAAGGCAAGGCGTCTCCTGAATAGTGCCGACATCAACCTCGACGCGGAACTGACGTTCCTGCACATGAACAACCCGAGGGACTACATGAAGGACCCGGCGGAGGTGGCTCGAAAAATCAAATCCGACCTCGAGGAAATCGGTTTTTCAAACATCACGCTCCAGATGAAGGACTGGGAGTCTTATATTCAGGCGGTGCAGAACGGAGAACACGACTTCTGTTTGCTGGGATGGACCACGGACAACGGGGACCCGGACAACTTCCTCTCCGCTCTTTTTCACAGCAAAAACGCGGAAGTGGGTAGTGCCAACAACGTGAGTTTCTTTCAGAACGAGGAATACGATCAACTCGTTGATCGGGCCAAACGGGAACTGGACCGGGAGAAGCGAGAGGAACTGTAT
Organism: uncultured Planctomycetia bacterium; assembly: GCA_964580675.1. GTDB lineage: Bacteria > Planctomycetota > MHYJ01 > CAYXQY01 > CAYXQY01 > CAZOLI01. The sequence continues at coordinate 29,995 of CAZOLI010000021.1, read as the reverse complement.
CGAGACGCCCAGGAGTTGCTGCATGACCTGGTTCCGGTCCTCCCCCTTGCGTACATGCCCCAGATGGCCGCAATCCGGAAAAACGTGAAGGGGTTTGAGGTGTTCTCGATCGGTGAAGTTCGGTTAAAGGACGTTTCTCTGGAGTAAACGGAAGGGTGGCTGGTTATATTCTTAAACGACTGGCTACGGCGGTCCCCATCCTGATACTGGTCAGTCTCATCTCCTTCTCCACGCTGTATTTTTCCGACCGTGATCCGGCCCGGGCCATCGCCGGCCAGAAAGCTTCTCCGGAAACGATCAAACGCATCCGGAAACAGTACCACCTCGACAAGCCTCTCCACGTCCAGTATTACTACCGGATGAAATCCCTCCTTCTTGAGGGGAGCCTCGGTCAATCGATGAAGACGAGGGTGCCCGTGGAGAAGGAACTGGCCGAGAAATTTGCTGCGACGTTTGAACTGACCATCGCTGCAATCACAATTGCCCTGATCGGCGGGGTGCTATTTGGCATCCTCTCGGCGGTTTACCAGTATTCGTTCGTGGACTACTTTTCCCTGGCACTGGCCCTGGTGGGGGTATCCATACCGGTGTTCTTCCTGGGCATTCTCCTGGTGCTGGTGTTCAGCGGTCAGCTCGGCTGGTTTCCCGTCTCGGGTCGGGCACCTGCGGGCATGTTCTTCGAATACTCGACGAATTTTTACGTGTTTGAGGGACTGATCCGTGGGGATCTGGCCCGTGTGGGCGTGTTTTTGAAACACCTCTGCCTGCCGGCCGTTGCCCTGGCCACGATACCGATGGCCGTGATTACCCGGATCACCCGTTCCTCCATGCTGGAGGTGATGCGATCCGATTTCATCCGGACCGCCCGGGCAAAAGGTCTCTCCGAAACCATCGTCATCGGGAAACACGCACTTCGCAATTCGCTCATCGACATCACGACCATCAGCGGGGTGCAGCTCGGTTATCTTCTGGGCGGGGCCGTACTGACCGAAACGGTGTTTGACTGGCCGGGGATGGGAAAATACCTGGTGAGCCGAATTCAGTTCGGGGATCACATGGCCGTCCAGGGGGGACTCTTCGTAACCGCCAGTATTTTCGTGTTTGTCAACCTGCTCGTCGACGTTTCGTACGCATTTATCGATCCGAGAGTGCGATATGGACAGGGAGCAGACGAATCCGCCTGAGCCAGCCGGTGAGGAAGAGCAGGGGGAAGTCCCCCCTGCCGCGGCTGCCTCCTCGTGGAAAACCAGGGTCAAACAAATCCTGACGTATCCCCCGGCTCTGGCCGGATTCATCATCATCGTGATCATGGTGGGTATGGCGCTTTTCGCCGACGTTATTGCGCCGTACGAGCCCGGGGACATCGTGGGCCCCTCCCGAACCCCGCCAACCATTCTGCAGGAAAACCCGAGTCTGAAGCATCCCCTCGGAACAAATGGCATCGGACAGGATCTGTTTTCGCGAATGATTTACGGGTCGAGAATGTCCCTGGGATTCGGACTGCTCTCCGTGTTCGTCGCCGTGGTAATCGGGGTACCTCTCGGTGTGATCGCCGGGTATATCGGGGGAAAGACGGATTTTTTCGTCATGCGATTGATTGATTTGATGATGTCGTTTCCCGGTGTTTTGCTGGCCATCCTGATCATGGCGATTCTCGGCCAGAACAAACAGACGCTGATCCTGGCGGTGGGCTTAATCAACGTTCCAACCATGACGCGTCAGACCCGGGCCGCCGTAATGGCCACAAAAAACGAGGAATTTGTCCTGGCCAGCCGGGCACTCGGCAGCGGCCACCTCCGGATTATGTTCTTTCGGGTGCTGCCCAACACCATGGGCCCGATTATTGTGCTGGCCACGCTCGGACTCGGCCGGGCCATACTCGAAACGGCCGGTCTGGGTTTTCTGGGGCTCGGCCTGAGTACGGACGCGCTGGAGTGGGGAACCATGCTCTCCCAGTCCCAGAAATATTTTCTCGGAAGTCCGTGGATTCCAATCGTTCCCGGTGTGGCGGTCAGCATGGCCGTGCTGGGTTTTAACCTCCTCGGAGATGGTTTGCGGGACATTATGGACCCGCAGAAAAACATGAACGGGGACGTCTGAAGCCGGTCGATTTTGTTAACGAGACCCGGATTCTGGTATCATTTCCCCCGTACATCGGTCGATCCGTTTCTTTGTTCCACAACAGAACCATGAATAACAGCACACCGAAGGAAATCGCCGGTGCTGTTATGTGTTTTGTCGTCTCGGGACTCGTTCTTTTAATCACCCCCGGATTCATCATCGCACAGGGCGGACAACCCTCCGAGGAAAGACGGAAACAGGAAAAAAAAGCGGTTCAGCAGATATTTGACCGCGTCCGCCAGCACACGAAAAAGGGGAACTATTCCGGGGCCCTCCTTCTGCTGGAGGGAGAAGTACCGCCAAAATATCATATCCCCTCCTACCATTACCTGAAGGCCCAGCAGTTACTGTACCTTTACAGGACGGAGAAAGCGAAAACCAAACTGGAGGAGTTCCGGGGCAAGAAGGGGGTGAAGCCAAACGTGCAATCCCGGATACTCTGGATGCTGGGGGACCTCGAGAAAAACAATCGAAACTTCCAGACCGCCATCAAGCGATATCGTCTTGCCATGGCAAAGGACGAGAAGGTGGTGGTGCCGGCCGTCAAACTGGCGGTCTCCCTGTACGATGGCTGGGGACGCACGGAGATGGCCCGGAAATACCTCGTGGACGCACAGGTCCGTGCGACAAGGAGCGAGAATGCGTTCAAACAACAATACGTGCAATCCGTCATGGCCATGCTCGACGCGGCCTCGGGAAAGTCCGGACGTGCCGAAAAGGAAGTGGAGATGACGGAGATGAACTTTCTTCCGCGTCGAAATGCCGTCATAGCGTTTTTCCTTGCCGCGGCCTCCCACCTCCTCGACAACAGATCCGACACGATGGCCTACCTCAAAAAGGCTCTTTTTGACGAACCGAACCGGGTATCCACCCGAATAAATATTCAGGACAAGGTCCGGCGGAGCCGGGCCCTGAAGGATTTGCCCGAGACCTCGGAAACCGTGCGTCAATGGGTTCATCGATCGAGGGCCGAGCATCCGAAGAACTGGACGTTTCTCTTCGGACTGGACGGCCCGGAAAAGATCGAAAAATCCAGCTGGCCGGACGTCACGTTTCGGAACGGCTGGAAGTTGATGGCGTCCAACCGTTTCAGTGCCGCGAGCAATTCGAGAGACGTCGTGGTTCGGACCCTCCTCTCGAACCTGGAACGGTGGTTTTCCCGTGCTCTGGCACCGGCCTTTCCGAAAACCGCGTTAACGGGAACGGTGAACTTCCGCGTGTACAGTAAAAAGAAGACCTTTAAGAAACGAACCGGCATGGACCCGGAAAACCGGAACTGGGTCTGGAACGACGAAAACAGGGAGTACCGGATGTACGAGAAGCAACCGATCATCAATGTCTTTCGACCGGATCACCCGCTCCTGAAGGACATTCTGAAACAGGTGATGGACAGCCGGTTCCACAACAACCAGATGCTGCCGGTGTGGATCCGGAGCGGTCTCAAACAGTACGCCGGTAGATTCACGTCAAACAGATACATCTTCCGCCACCCGGAGAAGTTAACGGACCGGGGAATCAAACCCGGCAACGCAAACACCGGGAACCTCCGAAATCTGATCAGTGCCGGTTCGAGAAAATTTAAAAACGAAGAGGGAAGCGAACTCAAAGCTCTGGCGGAAGCGACGGTGGGTTTTCTCCTTTCCTCGGACGACGATACTTGGAACGAGTTGCTGCCGGACGTCATTCGCCGGGTTCGGAACGGCAGGAGCGGACGGTCCGCCGTTATGTCGTTTCTGTCCGAAAAGGACCGAGCCCTGTCCGATCTGGCAACGGATCTTTCCGAAGCGCTGAAAAACAACCGCGGGGACTGACACGGGCGAAAGCCTTACCCCGGTTTGCCCAGAAACGTTTAACGGGAATAAGGCCTATGGCAATTCTGGTTCGCTGTAATCAATGCCAGTACGAGGGAACGGTTCCCGACGAACTGGACGGTGCTCAAATAACCTGTCCCCAGTGTGAAGAACCCTGCCAGATATCGGCGGAACGGGAGCGAATTCGAGCCATCGCCTCACCGGCCGGCACAAAAGTCTGTCCGTTCTGTGGCGAAGAAATTCAATCCATCGCCCGGAAGTGCAAACACTGCGACGAATTTCTGGACGAGGAATTGCTGTATTTGATGGAGTTGTCCGATACGTTCAACATGGGATCTCTTCGAAAGCAACTGGAGGTCCAGCAGACAAAGGAAAAGCTTCAGAACGCTGAAATTCTCGGGGGACTGGCCCTTTTTCTTTCGTTTGTGCCCGGATTTGTCCATCTCCACCTGAATCTCGGGGCCGACGGGTCACCACTGCAAATTATGATGTCGCTCCTGTACCTTCTGGTTTACTCCGGTTCCACGGCCGGCGTTTTTTTGCTGTCGGTCGGCGCGAGCCGCGAGTACGAACAGGAAACGGAAGAGACCATCGACATTCGGCCACCGATATTCCTCGGACTTGTTGCACTGGTTATCGGGCTGTTACTGCTGGGATACCTGAGGGTTGCGGGGGTTCCGCTGTTTCGACTGTAAAGGAGCCTTTGCTTTCGGTTCCGGCAACGGCACCGAAACAGAAACCACGCCGAACCGGTTCGATTGAACATTGTTCATGAATTAAATCCCGTCAGCAAAAAGAATGCTGTTTTTTCCCATCGGTGACGACGACCGGTCACGGGAAGAGGCATGGGTGGTCTACACCCTGATTTTTCTGAACCTTGTTCTGTATCCATTTACCCTTGTTGAGGTCAATAACGGTCAACGGTGGATGCTGGAGGAGTTTGCTCTCCGTCCTTCGGAACCATCTCCCGTGTCCCTGGTTGTCTATATGTTTCTTCACCTGAACGCCGGACACCTTCTCGGCAACATGGTGTTTCTCTGGATTTTTGGCGACAACGTTGAGCGAGCTCTCGGTTCCTGGGTGGTGCTTCCGGTCTACCTGTTGCTGGGCGTGATCTCCGGCGCCGTGCAGCTGCTGGCGGGGACCGCGGCCGCCGTCGGGGCTTCGGGGGCCATCTTCGGCATTATCGGTCTGTACCTCGTTCTGTTTCCCACAAACCGCGTGTCCATTTTCTATTTCATCATCTTTGACGCGGACATTGTGAAAGTACCCGCCTGGGTGTTTCTCCTTGTGTTTGAGGGTCTACAGCAGGGGCTCGGCATTCTGTCGCAGAACGAAATGGCCTTCATGTCACACCTGGGAGGCCTGGGAGCCGGTTTGCTCCTCGGCGTCGTCGCCCGGCAGTTTCAATCCATCCGGGAATTCATGGATCAACCCATCGTAACCGCCCCCAACGAACGGGCCATCCGCCGAAAATTCAACCGGCGGAAACGAAAAGGACTACCGGACAAATCCCGGAAATCAGACGGTATTTTTAACGGGTCATTTTCACTATTTAACGAAGATTTTGTTCCGGTGAACGGTGAACGCATCACGGAGATCCTCCACGAAATGAATGAAACCGGCAAAGTAACCGGCGGGAAGAACGGGGAAAAACCAATGGCGTTTCCGGTTGTAAATTTGACGGAGTCCGCGGCCAGACAACTCCGAAAAACGTTTGCCTCCGATGGCATTTCCCTCCGACCGGTTCCTCAGGAAAACATGGTGGAGTTTCCACCGTTCGAAAACGTTACGGAAGCGACCGTTGAGGACGGGAAAATAGAACTCCAGACGGAAGAGAACCGCAAAACCCTTCGCAGCCCGGATGAGCTGTTCCTGATCAGTGCCGGTCGCGTGGAATGGAACTCGGACGATCAATCCCGGTCCCGACTTGTTCTGGATCTTCTGTTTGTCAGGCCATGGCTCTGTTATCGCGCCGTCGCGGACCTGCAACCATCCGACGACAATCCACACGTGGACGGAATCAACAAACCGAAACACGTTCTTCAAATCATCGACCAACTTGATCCGGACGTCCCGGTGACGGACGAAACCGAACACTTGCGTGAGGACAACATCGACCGGATGAAACCGATGCCTGATCTGAATACATTTGAACAATACAGTCTCTGGGAACTTCACCGATTTCACCTCGATCAGCCCGATAACGGGGAGAACCAAATACAGCATCCCACCTGATGGAAGACGAATCAGATACAAGCAATTACGCCATGGAGGATTATGGGACGGATGCCGTACACCACCCGCTTCAGATCACCTCCCTCCTTGTGGCCCTTCTGATGATTCCGTTTTCCTTCTACGTTCAATCCTTCGAGCAGCGGCAGGTGAAGGTCGGTGGGGACTGGACGGGACGCTATTTCGAAATTGATGGAACGTCAGGATCCCTCCAACTCACCCTGCAGGAAGGCTCCGGGAAAACGCGAAATGGCCGGCTATCGATCGGGTTGCCCGATCATGAGACAATAACTCTTGACGTTCAGATGATCATTGAAGGCGACGGCACCTTTCGTGTATCGGGCACGTTTTCCCTCAAAGAAAAACAGCATCAAATCCTGCTAATAGGGCATCTTGAGGAGCAAACGGGACGGGTAACAAAACTGCAGGGGACGCTTCAAACACAGGCCCCCGAACAATCACCACTGCCGAGGGACGGTACCTGGATGCTGAAGCATAGTTAGACCCCACCTCTCATCGCATTCCGACGTCACCGGTTTCGGGAACTCGCCGGTCCCGTACTTTTCGTGTACAGGGCATATAGCGTTCCGGTTTTTGCGCCGAACAGAAGCGTTCCCTCCCCGGTCAACACGGGAGAGGGGCCTTCTCCGTAATACTTCTTCCATTGTTCCGTTCCACGGGCATCCAGAGCCGACAGACTTGCACGGGTGCTGTTGATGTACACCCGTCCCGTGTCTCCCACGGAAGGGGTGCCGTATAGTTTTCCCTTTCTTTGTTTTTTCCAGAGGATGTTTCCGTTTTGATCCAGGGCCAGCAACAGACCGGCGCTTGTTGTCGCATACACCCGTTTATTTCCATCATCCACCCCCGGTGCCGAACTGAACTTTCCGCGAATTGCGTGTTTTTTGTGGAGTGTTCCGTCCGTGTTCAGTACATAGAGTGTTCCGGCATGGGTGCCCACGTATATCCGTTTGTTTGCACCAACCACCGGCGACGCGGAGGCGTAGTCATCCGTCTGGAACCGCCACTTTTCCGTTCCCTCGGTGGTAAGCGCCAGGACCTCATTTCCGTAAGTGGCCACGTAAATGGTGCCTTCCGGACCAATGACGGGAGAGGCATGCACTGCGCCATTCGTTCGTTTTTTCCAGGCGACGTCTCCGTTTCTACGAAGTGCGTACACAAACCGGTCCTTGGAGCCAACCAGAACGAACCTCTTCAACCCGGCAACAGGCGACGAGTAAGCGGTGCAACCGAGTTCCTTTTTCCAGACCACTTTGCCCTTCATGTTTAACCGAAACAGCCGGCCGTCGTTGCCCGTCACGTAAATATCACCGGCCGCTGTCTGGACGGGGGTGGAAAGCCGGTTCCGGGAGATATGTGTTCGCCACTTCACCTCGCCGGATCGCGAAATGGCATAGATGTATCCCCGGTCCGTTGTCTGAAGAATGGACCCGGTCGGTGTTTCGACGGGTGAGGATTGTACCTTGCCGTTCAGGTCGACCGTCCACCTGGGGGACCCTGCCTCCGCAAAGCGAGCAACCACATTCCGGCTTTTTTTCGGCGTCAGTTCGATCGTCTCCCGTTCGGGACCGTTCTTCCAACCGGTAAACACATGTTTTTTTCCGGCATTTGCCGTCAGCGTAATCCGGGTACCCGACCTGTAAAGATCCTTCTCGGGATCCACCCTGACGCTTCCCGCACCACCGGGTTCGACACGAACCCGCAACCGGAAGCTGTGTTTGTACGGAAACTCGTTTAATCGTTTCCGAAAAAATTGAAGCTGTTTTTTCAGGAATTTTTTTCGCTTCTTTTTGTCGGTGTTTTTTCTCCCGTGATTCAGAAGGGAAGCGGCGGACTCAAGATAATTCAACACAATCTTTTCCCGTTTGAACGGGGAGGAGATCTCTGATGTGAGACGTTCCAGGGCATCCGCTACGGATTTCACGTTTTTTCGTGCCGTTTTTATTCCTCGCCGAACAACCGGCCAGCTGGACTCCCGGCGGAGAACCTGAAATATGTGCTGATCCTCCCTCCACCAATGGTGAGAAAAAAGGTGTGAAACGGCGATCGCCCGAATTTTTCGGTGATTGTGTTTTCGGGCGAGTGCCGAAAGCAGATTCCGAACATCATCCCGAACAGCGGGAATGTCGTGAAGCCTGGAGAGCCGTTTCCGGAAGGTTTTCACCGTGCTTCCGGAAGGCTCGTTGTTGTTCTGAACATCCCTGAGATACTTCCGGTAGCGCTTCCGTACTTCCGCCGGCTTCTTCTCCTTCAGCGACGCGAAAAAATTCCGTTTTTCCTTCACCCCTTCCTTCTCGTCCCCGTCACCGTCCTCCCTGGCTTTTTCGTTTTTCGTTTCCCCGTTCTTTTCGTCGTCCGATGGGGGTTTCCGGTCCTTCGACTCCTTTTTCCCGGAGGAATCCCGCTCTGCTTCCTCCGTGCCCGTCTCTTTTTTACCATCTAATTGCTCCCCGGCCGGCTTCTTTTCCTCGGATGCCTCCTCCGGTTTTTTCTCCTTCTTCTCCGTGTCTTCCTTTTTTTCCTTCCCGGTGGGTTCTTCCGCTCCCGCTCCGTCCCCTTCGTCCTGCTCCCGGGATGATTTGTCCGGCGAATCCGCCGCATCCCGGGATTGATCCACTCCCGGGTTTTCCTGATCTTCTCTCTCCCCGGTTGATTGATGTGCTGACTTTTCCCCTTCCGGAGACGATTGTTGAGAAGACGTGGCGTTCCGGCCGGGCCCGGAACCCGTTCCCGTCTCCCCGGATCCATCATTCCGACCGATCAGGTACGGCACAAAAAGACCAATGGCGATTGCAATTGCCAGTCCGGCCAGAATGATGGAATTTCGGGAAGACATCAGATTCGAATTTTGACGGTCTGTTTCTTATTCATGCACAAAGTCCGGTTTCGACCTCGGACCATTTTCGAGGAAATTCTGAACCCCGATTTTGTTGTCCTTTGTGTCGAAACACTTGCCGAAGTAACCGGCCTCGATTTTTAATCCTTCCCGGAGGTCGGTCCGGCAACCTTCCAGAACAGCCTTCTGAAGATATTCATCGATTTTTTCACTCAGGTAGCCGATGTCCACGTCGGGAAGTTCATCCGGAATGTCGACGGGACGTCGATCAATCCGGGGAAGTTCGCGTTCGCCCGAAGCCGCTTCTCGAACCAGCTCCACGCTGCGTTTCACCACTTTGTCCCCGGGAACCGTGTCAAGGACGAGTCCCTGTTCCAGGGCCTCACTGCTGGAGAAACTGCCGGCCGTTCGAAGCAGACGCCACGCGGCCTCGAATTCAATCAGTCTCGGCAACCGCTGCGTGCCGCCCATGCCCGGAATAATGCCGAGGTTCGGTTCCGGCTGTCCGATCAACTGCCGCACGCCCTCCCGTGCAACACGTGCGTGACATCCCAGGGAAAGCTCCGATCCGCCCCCGAGAGCCAATCCATTCAATCCACAGATCACGGGTTTTTCCATGTCCTCAATCATGTTCACCACTTCCTGATCTTCCAGAGCCACCCGTTCGGCTTCCTCGGGTTTGCCGTGCATTTCCGGGAACCGTGTAATGTCCGCGCCCGAAACGAATGCTTTTCGTCCGAATCCGGTCAGAACCGCTCCGCCGATGGTGTCGTCCGACTGGATGTCCCGGAATTCCTCTTCAAGTTGATCAAACACGTCGTCGTTCAGGGCGTTCAGCCGTCGGAACCGTCGGATTTTCACCACCGCCACGTCGTTCCGGTCCTCCCGGAAGACCACCGGGATTTCCCAGTCCTCGTTTGCTTTTCCTTTCTTCTGGAGTGGCTCAGCAACTTTGAATCCTTCGTTCTTTTCGGCAAAGGACTCCACCAGATGGAGTGCTTTTTCCGTGCCGATGTCGTTCATCCAGGAGAACGGCGCCTTGACGTCCAATCCCAGTTCGATGCCCATTTCCAGATCCCCGAGATCCGCAATGTCGGATGCCAGCACTTCACAGGAAAGGCCGAAAAGAGCGCCCCGAACCTCGTCCTTCACCGCGCTGTACTGGTCTTCGCCGTACGTCACCTCTTCGCCCCGATCGGCCACGGGCCAGGGCTCGTCCTTCTGAATCTGTTCCTCGAGAATATCGGGCACCTCGTACCAGGGCATAATTTCTTCCTGGTAATCCAGCAATCCTTTTTTCAATATTTGGTTTCCGTCGGTGAGATTCATCACGGTCAGGGGACCGACACCGAGTTCCAGAGCGTCCTTAATCATCACGTCCACTTCCTTCACCGTGCCGTAATCCGCTTCCACAAGATCCATCGCCGCCTTGGCCATCCCCTCGAATATCGGGTTCAGAGCGTGACCGTAGCGGGAGCCAATTTCCATGGGGGCCTTTCCAAGCTCCTCGTAAAACTTCATGACCCAGTCGGTAATTTCCGGATCCGTCTTCTCAAACGGGGCCACCTCCACGACAGGGTTGCGTTCCGCGGGCGTGAAATAATGGATCACGAGCGACCGTTCCGGACGGTCCATGTCCCGAAAGATCCGCTCCGGGGGGTAATGGGAGGAGTTGGACGCGAGAATGGCCTCTTCCGAACAGCGTTCCTCCAGCTGTTGGAATATTTTCTTCTTGATGTCCAGGTCCTCCGTGGCCGCTTCCACGACAAGCGAGGCGTCGTCCACCACGTCGTACGTGGACGACCACGTCACGTTGGACAGCATGGAGTTAACCTCCTTCTCCTCAAACACGTCGTTCTCCACGCCTTCCTGAAACTTCTTTTTCATTTTCTGCTGTCCCCCCTCGAGGGCCTCTTCGTCAATGTCCACGACGTTTACCGGCACGCCGCGATCGTGGAAACGTTTCGTAAAATACAGTGCAATGTCCGGTCCGATGGTGCCGGATCCAATGACGGTAATGCTCTCAATCGTGCGACCAAACTGGGTCAGGCTCATGGTGTATAGATGGCGTTAATAATGTACAAAAAGAAACGGGAAGAGACGTTACAAATCGTCCTGGCCGGGTCTATTGGACCCCAACCAGAAACGCAACACCGAGATAAACTCCCCTTCTTCAGATTTCACCTTTCCCCATACATTAATAGGGGTGTGCGTGGGATCTTCGTATCTGTTGTCGTGTACGGAGGGCGACAGCGTCGCCCGGAGTACACGTTGGTATCGGCCCTATCCAGATCACCAAAACAGAAGGAACGTGCACTCCAACGAACCCACTATCTTTTTCAACCCTACCCCCATCAAAAAAATTATGGGTAAAGGGACGTTCTTCAGATGAGGTGTATTTAACATTCTTTTCCCCGGGAATTCAAATTTACAGATTCCCGACGGAAAACATTGAAAACAAAGATGAAGGTGTTTTTTCGGAAACGAACATGGCCCGGCCTGTCCACGGGTGGGCACGTACCTCAGGCCTCTTCATCCGCTGGAAAACCCGGGATCCGTCCCTATTTTCAGAATTCGATCATGCACTTCTGATGATCTGTTTTCGCTTCTCCTCGATGGTCTGAATGGATTGATCCATGGATTCTTTCTGATTCTGAAGATCCTGAAGCTGATCGCCGAGCTCCGCCAGCAGTCGCCGGGTTCGGGAAAGGGCGTCGTTGATCTTGCTCTGCACAAACCAATCCACAAAAAATCCATCAAGGAAAAAATCGAAAAATTTTTCGAAGCCGGACACCTTAATGTGCCCCACGTCTCCTTCGATATTCTGAAGATCCTCCAGTTCTCGACGGTATCGCCGGACGGCCTCCTGCAACTCACGACTCATGTTTTCGGCGCTGTCCAACTTGTTGTGTTTTGCCAAAGTCGTGAACAAACCGCCCCATATCATGTCGTGCTGCCCCCAGTCCTGAGCGGAATCAAGCTGCTTTTTGATCTGCCGTAGCTGATATTTCACGGTCTCTCCCGCGTCAAGCGACTCCTTTAGCTCCTTCTTTCGTTCCCGGAGAGAGGCGATTCGACGCGATAGCTCCGCCAATTTCTCCGTATCGGGATGATTCACCTGTTTGAGCTGATTTTCCTTCTGAGCCAGTACCTCCTCATACGCCGACTCGATATCTTCAAGGTCCTTGATGTTTTTGCGACACGATTCGGCCTGGTGTTCAAGGTCCTCAACGGTTCTCGTTGCTTCTTCGTAGCTGGATTTTGCTTCCACCACGTCCCGTTTTTCCTTCTGTAATTGATCTTCTTTGTCGCCGACCATGGCATGATAAAACCGGTCGAGACTAATGCCTTTCAGATCTTCCACGTCCTCCTTTTCTTCCTCCAGCCGCTTCTCAAGCCGGTGTTTCCGGGAGCGTGCCTCGGCCAGTTCGGACTCAATTTGTTCCAGACGGCGCTGAAGCCGATCACGTTCCTGTCTCTTCTCCTCCAGTTCCTCAAGTTCTGCGGTTAACCGTTCGAGTTTTTTCGAGGTCATGGTGCTTTTCAGTAATTACGTAAAATTCGATGTTTAAAAGGTCAGGTACCAGTATTATGAAAACCAACTTTTGTGTCCAGAGCCCCCAGGTCAAACCGTGCCGCAGCGATTCGGGCGCACAGTCTTATGCCGGCAATTCCGGGCGCGGCACATGATCTCCCTTTCTTGAATCCCCCTCGCCTTCCCCCCGAAAGAAATGAACGCCAATGGAGTGGGCATCCCGTGAGTGCCGGGTGTAGCGGAGGAGTCCAACGATACGAGCGAGGGCAAAAAAGGGTTTCACGGCCCCTTCCGGTTCCGTGTAATCAGCCAGCGTAAATGTGCGTTCGATGATTCGGTTGGATACCGATGAACGGACAAATTCCGGTTCCACCTTCAAATGCACGTGGGCCCCTTCCGGAGCTCCACCGGTCAGTTCAAGATGAATACCGTCAATTTCGCGAAATGCCATTTCTCTCGTTCGTTTAAAAAATATAAACTCTCCGGACAGAATCACCCGCAGTTTCCCGGTATCCTGATCCGCCTCAATGGCGTGCACCTTTTCGTAAAATCTCCTCGAAATCCATCCAATTGGGAGTAACATTACAGCGAAGAAGGAGACCACTCCCAGAACAACGATCAAAACTCCCTTCCAGTACACCTTGCCCCCCGCTATTAACGGCAAAATAACAAGAACAAAAATGATAGGAATAAGAAAAACAGAAAGCCACACACAAACGAGATCAACGGACCAAGAGAGAGGCATCCGTCCGATTCAAAAAACCCGGATTGATCCTCCAGCCGGATTCGCCGGTCGGGTGTGTGTTCCATTAACTTGAGCCGTCCCTGAGCCTGACCTGATCTGCCGCGTTCTTCTCCAAAAACATCGAACAACATTATTCAGTCTCCGCTTTCAACCTGGAACACGAAGAATCCCACAAGGAAAAACCCGATGCCGCTACCAACCAATACGGTCATGGTAAAAACAATTGATCGTGGATCCAATCCTCTCCATACCCCTGCCTCAAGCGCAAAAATACCCCACTTTACCGGACTGAAATTGCTTGCCGTCGCCATCCAGTCGGGCATGTAAAGAAGAGGTATCATCCCCCCGCCGAACATGGCGAGGATAATCATCAGGGCCCATCCCGCCCCGCTAACCGCCCGCTCGGTTTTTCCGAGCACACTGATAAACATCATAAACCCGGAGAAGCAAATCCCGTTGGCCAGCACCGCCAGGGCCAGCGTAACGGGATTGGCATACGAAAGCCCAAACAGAAGCCAGCCAAGCGCCAGAAATATAAGCACCACGACCGAACAGGAGAGGAAACAGGCAAGGGCCTTTCCGCCGAGCACGTGAAATTTGCTCATCGGGGAGGTCCGCAGTCGGAGCAGTGTGCCCTCCACCCGCTCGGAAACCAGGGAGTTCGCAAACCCAAACGTACAGGCAAGAAGCGCCCACAATATGCCCTGGGGAAAACTGACCGCAAACGAAGAATCGGGCCCTTTCGTCTCGGCCGCGATGGTGGTGGTTTTGATACCGGGTGTTGAGATCGCCCCATTCTCACCGGAAAATCCTTCGTCGTTTTCTGAGGCAAATTTGCTCAGGCCCAGAAGGTGACGGGTTAGCTCCTGTTTCTCCTGGGCCGATAACTTCTCGGATTCCTGAATCTGCTTCACGCTGCGCTGCATTCGCTTTTTCATCCTGTCGGGTTGTGCAAACTCCTCCCGCATCATCCGGAACATCTGATCATTCAGAACCCCCTTCAGAAACCCGGTGCTCGCCCGTCGGGCATTATCCACGCCAATGCGCAGCGACGGCGAGGATCCGGCAAAGAAGGAGAGCTGATCCCCGAATCCCGGTGGGAGCACAACAAATGCGTCGATCTTTTTTCGCCGGACGTCCTTTTTTGCCGTCCGGACCCGGTCCATGGATACCACATGTAGACCATCCGTATCGGTGAGGCGATCAACAAATCGACCGGACGCGTCGGACTGATCCCGATCGATGACGGCAAGATCCAGCGAAGAGGAACCGGACCTCGTTACCTCCGATGAAACAAACCCAAAAAACACCGCAATGGCCATGGGCACAACAAAAATAAACAGCAATCCCATTCGATCCCGGAGGATCAGTTTGATGTCTTTCCCGGCCATGTAGAGCAGATATTTCATTACTCGTTCCGGAGCCGTCGTCCCGTAAGATTCAAAAACACGGTTTCCAGGTCCGGCGGTTTCACGGAAAACGACCGGTACTCGATTCCCCGCTCCGAAAGGGCGCGAAGAACCGGTCCCGGATCATCCGTTTCCAGGACAAACTGGTTCTGATCCATGGTACCCTCAAACGGGAGGTCCTCAACCCCCGGCGGGTCATCAAACGTAATTGCGACGTTCGAGTTTCCCCCGTGTTTTCGGATCAATTGCTCAACGGAGTCAAGCGCCCGTATTCGTCCTCGATCAATGATCCCCACACGATCACAGAGCCGTTCCGCCTCCTCCATGTAGTGTGTGGTGTACAGAATGGTGGTTCCTCCGGTTTGTAATTCCTCCACGGATTCAAATATATGATTCCGGGACTGGGGATCCACCCCGACCGTGGGCTCGTCCAGAAACAGGAGGGGCGGATCGTGCAGAAGCGCCGTGACCAGATTCAGCCGTCGCTTCATGCCGCCCGAGTATTCCGAAACCGGGTCTCCCCGTCGTTCACTCAAACCAGAAAAAGAAAGAGCCCAATCCACACGCTCCGTTAACTCCTCCCCGGTAACACCCATGAGCCGACCAAAAAACCGGAGGTTCTCTTCCCCGGTGAGCTGTCCGTACAGGGATACCTTCTGCGGCGCCGTTCCCATCTTTTTTCGCACGGACGGCTGACCCGGTTTGCCGTAACCGTTAATATGCACCTGGCCCTCATCCGGCTCCAGAAGACCGTTTAACATGTGAAGGGTGGTCGTTTTCCCGGCTCCGTTCGGTCCGAGCAATCCAAAGGTCTCCCCCTTTTTCACCTCAAACGAAACATCCTCCACGGCCGTTACGTTTCCGAACGTCTTTTTCAGTCCTTCTGCCTGTATCATTGCCATTTCCTTACACTTGCCGAGCCGGATAACGACATCACCTATGTTGCACCGGTGACCCTCTTTTTTGTGATGAGGCACATCAAAAACGTTGTATCCAACATCTCGAACAATTGAAATTGCGGCATCCGTAAATGTTACTTCTGCTTCAAAAGGAATAAAAAATTAGAACGTAAAGGGGACCTGTCTGGGCCGGTGTGCTCCGCCTTCATGAAACATGCCCATTGGTACCGCCGAAAGAGTACGCATCCCCCGCCCGAACGTGGTATGAAAATGTCGGTGAGGGCTCAGGCGCCCCTGGAGAATTTACGGAGAGAAGAAATAAAAAAACCGGCCGCTCTCGCGACCGGTTCAGAGGGTTCAAAGCCGTTGAGTGACTCTTCTTATGGAGACGTCACCTGAAAAATGTACCGATTTATTTCTCGTCCTCTTCTTCCTTCGAATCTTCCGGAGCCTTTCGTTTTACCGTTTCCGTTCTTGAGATCATGGCGTCCACCCATCGTTTCGAATCCTGGATAAAAAACCGTGCGTGATAACGGTCATGGAGGTCAAGATGTTTTAAAAGTCCGGTGGAGAGGTCGAGAACGGCCCGGCTGTCGGACGAGAAAATCGACGTGGATGGAGGAGAGGTTTTCATCATCTGCTTGATGTCGCTATCGAACGGAATCAAAATAGCATCCGATAGATTCACCTCCACTCTGGCGGTTCCCTCCTCAACATCACTTACGGTGTATTCGTGGGTTAGGGGATGTATCTCGTGATCATCCACGAAGTTCGTTGTGCCGAATTCCACCAGGGAGCGAGAGGTCCACGATTCCCCTTCCCTTTTGCTCGAGGCGGGAAGGAGGGGGCCTCCCGAAAGTGAGAACCGTGTCGATTTTTTCTCTTTCAGATTTCGAACCGTTTCAATGTATTTCTTCATGTAGTTCGCCTGTTTCTCCCCGATTGATTCGTTGTCCCCCACATTTTCCAGAACCTTTTGTACGGCTTTCAATTTTTGTTCCGGCAGTTTCTGAAATTCGGCGGATTTATCCTCTCCCCAGAGGACCAGTGCCACTATTCGACGGAGGTGACCGGGACAGTCCCGCTCCTCAAGAGCTTTCGAGAAGTCGCTTCCCGGATCGGAGAGGACACGTCCACGGCGGTTGGTCGTGATCTGAAACGTCACGGGATCAGCGTCGTCCGACATCTCCCAGCTTTTGTTCTTCCGGTTCTGTGAACGTTTGTGAGTGTTGGTAACTAACCGGTGAGAGACGGTGGCATCTCGAATTCCGATCCGAAATGTGATGGTTTCTTCCTGAACTTTACTGGCGGTCAGCACATAATCCAGGTCAACCTGAAACGAATTGGATCCCGAGATCACCTGTGATTTTTGAGCGGGGTGCTGGGTTAGGATATCGACAACCCAACCCGTGTCCCGACTGTATTTGAACTGGTCACCTTTCTGAACCGTGATTTTGGAGTTGATCGACGAACCGTCACGTACTTCTTCGGCCATGTCCTCCGAGGCATCGTCGGACGTTTGTTCGTTTTCTTCGTTCTTGCCTCCGTTTTCCTGGGCCAGTGCCGGAGAAATACCAACGAGACCGATAAGAACCATGACAATTGAGACATTTCGTATGCGATTCATGAGGATCGCCTCCTGTAACAAATTGTGATAATTCGCTTTTGCGCCTGTTGCACAAACGTGATGTGGCTGCAGCAAACCAGTGGTGCTCAAACTGCGGCCGCATCACGTTCGCGCAACCGGCTCATTTAATCATTCGAATTCGAGCTTTCTTCAGATCTGGTTTCGTTCGTTCTGATGTTCTCCCGCGTAAGAACAATCCAGTGGTTCTCGTTGACGGTGTATGTGAGCCTGGTCCTGTTCCCGTCCTGTTCTTCTTTGTTTGGGTTGTCCATCACCATCAGCATTGTTTCCAGCACTCGTTTCCCGGACATCTCCGGCAGGTCCACGTTACCCTGGGACACCACCAAAGCCGGTCGAGGAATGGCTGACTGGTCAATTTTAATATACAATTCGTCTTCTTCCTCGGAAGTCGTGGATTTTTCGGAACGGCCGAAACTTCCCCGTCCAATCGAATCCCGATTTTTTTCATTTTGGTGGGGCATCGACAACTGACCACAGAACATCGGCATATATTTTTGAAGATCGGGCAGGGATACCGGCTGGATATTGTCCGGTAAGACACATCTCCGAAAGAACACCCCGGGTGGAGACCGATGTAGAACATTTGGCCTGCCATCCAGGGAATCGACGGTGCCCTGTTCCGCAACGATAATGACCCCTTCTGGCGTAATCAAATAATCCATGTTGAACGGCTCAAGGATCGACGTCAAAATCTCTTTTGAGGACTCATTGTTTGCCTTAACGGAAATGGTTCGGCCGCTGGATTCAGCCGATCTCCGAACCAGAATATGCAGGTTGGTTTTCTGGCGGAGAGAGGAGAGAGCATCGGTAAGTGTTGCGTTCCTGAACTGTATGGAGGTGTTCTCGTTTTGAAGATTCGTTTTTACGCGCCGTTTCTCCTTATTCGCATCATCACGTGACGTGAGAACGAGGTGGCCTTTATTGTTGTAACGGTACCCCAATTTTAATTTTTCCATGACCCGCCGAAATGCCCGGTTCGGCGCTTCGTAACCACCTTCGTACGTTACCTGGATCTCTCCGGGGGAAGAAATGTGATCGCGATCAATAATAACATTCGCCGGTAACCAATCATCGAACACGCCAACCGCGTCAACCAGCGATGTGTTTTGAAATGAAATGAATTTTTTTGATCCCCGAAGAGACTCCACCATTTCTCTGACAATTTGCTCCTCTGTGTCCCGGGAAGAATTCTCCTGAGCAAGTAGCGAATTTCCGGCAACCAACCAGGGGAAGACGAGGCCGAGGATAAATAGAATGTTTGTGTGAATTAACGAGCATTTCCGAAGGAATTTCATTTTTCTTTGTCGTGGTGAGTTGATGAGTCTATGCGGTCGCAACGGACAACGGGTTCTCCGAATCGGGTTTTATTCGTCCGGACGTGTTTCGGACACGTATTTAAATCGCAAGTTCTATGCCGGCCGGCGTGAATTCACAAAAAAACCGAAGAATTCTGCGGAAATGGATGGAAACGGGGTTTTTACCGTGTCGATCGATTCATAGGAACCTCCCCGGAGCTGCCGAACATTACAACAATGCCGGATTCTGGACCGGTAATCGTTGCAAACTGTGAATTCTGTTTTCAATTGATTACAAACACCGATCGTTGTGCGATTTACGGTTTTTCAATGTCGTACTTTTTCATTTTTCTGTGCAGGGTGGACCGGTGAATACCAAGCAGGTCAGCGGCGACACGCTGATTTCCACCGGTTTTTTCCAGTGCCTTTCTGATCTCAATCTCCTCGACCTTCTCCAGATTTCGAACCGGTTCGGAGGACTGTTCGGCCGGGTTGTTCGTTTCCGGCTCCTGATCCGATTCCTGATACTCGTCCCTCCCGGAATCGAATTGTTCCGGTTTCCCAAGGTGCGTTTGAACATGCTCGACCTCGATGGTTTCCTCATCCCCCGTAAATTGAGCCAGCTGGCGGACGGCGTTCCGGAGCTCCCGGACGTTCCCCGGCCATTTCCGTTTTGCCATTTCGCTCATGGCATCGGAGGATAAGGACTTTTCCGGAAGACCCTCCTCCTCAATGATTTCTTCGAGGAAGTGATCCACCAGGAGAGGAATGTCCTCCGTCCTTTTCCGCAGGGGCGGGAGGAGAATCCGTGCTTCCTTTAATCGATAATAAAGGTCTTTTCGGAACGAGCCCTCATCCATTAAATCGGGGAGCGGTTGGTTTGTCGCGCAGAGTATTCGGACATCCACGGGACGTTCGCGTTCCCCCCCAAGACGGCGGACGGTCTGTGTCTCCATTACCCGCAGTAATTTTGCCTGCATATCGCTGCTCATATCACCGACCTCATCAAGGAAGAGCGTTCCACCGTCCGACTGCTCAAACAGGCCGGGCTTCTCTCGCCGTGCCCCTGTAAATGCGCCTTTTTTGTGTCCGAACAGTTCACTCTCCAGCAGTTGTGAACCCGATCGGGCACAGTTCACAGCGAGAAACGGGCCGTCCGCTCTCGGGCCGTTGTAATGAATTTCGTTTGCAACGAGTTCTTTTCCCGTCCCGGTTTCTCCCTCAATGACCACGTTCATTTCCGTGGGAATAACGCGGTCCAGCATCCGGTAAACCTCCTGTATAGCATCGGATTCTCCGATAATCCGGTCGTAATCATACGTCTTTTGTAATTTTTTCTGGGTTTTTCTGAAACGATTCCGAACCGTGGAGAGTTCTTCCCGAACGTCCCGAAACTGTTTGGCCCCTGCGACGGAGCCCGCCACCTCCTCCGCAATCTGGTTTGCAATCTCCAGGTCGCTCTCGTCGAACTGTTTTACCGCGGCTGGATTGTCCAGGTACACTGCACCGATTGGTTCGTCCCCGTCCCTGATCGGCACGATCAGGAGGGATTTCAACGAAAGTTTCTGGACGGTGGAATGGCGAGTCAGCGCCGGATCCTCCGCGGCGTTGTCCGTTAGGATTGGCTCGCCGGATTCCATGACCTGGTCGATCAACGACCGTGAAAATTGGTTCATGACCTCCTCGGTTATGTTCTCCTCTTCTCCTGGCTCGCTCGAAATCGATTCCGCCGCCTCCGATACGTACGTGGCTCCCGGAACCAGCTGCCCGTCTTCCTCCCGAAGAATAACGAACCCTCGCCAGGCCCCGGCGGCCTGCCCCATTGATTCAATGAGGACCTGTAAAAGTTCCTCCAGATGTAATTCGGAGTTGATTACCCGGCGCAGGGTCTGAAAAAGAACACGGCCGGATTCGCTTTTCTCGGGCTTGATCCGCCGTTCTCCCTCCAAACCGGCCGATTCTCCATTTTCGACGTGCAGCCGGTAACCTGATATTTCAAATACGGCGCCGGGACGAATCTCCAGACGGTCCACCGAATCTCCTCTGTGCATCGTACCGGATGTTGAATCGAGATCTTCCAGCAGAATCCGACCGTTCTCCCGTTTCAGGCGACAGTGGCGGCGGGAAACGTCCGGATCCCTCAGCTGGAGATCCATCTCATCGGCACGGCCGACCAGCAGTTCGTTGGCCGAATCCCATTCCCTGACGATTAGTACCGTTCCCTCCTGATCCGTAACAAATATTTTATATGTGTGTTCCCCGGTCATTTTTTCGATTGACGCGCAATCCAGTCACGATTCACACGGCCGCTGATTCGGATATCATCAATGGTTCCTTCCGCTTCCCTGTTTATGAATCCGGGACGAACGGGCATGTCTATTTCCCCGGTGTCCGAGTGGAGTATCTCCTCTCCACCCACCTGACAGGTGATGGCATCGGCTGTGTATTCAAAAAACAGATCATGCGTCCGATCCACCGAAAGAGAGAACGACGGTGCTCGATCCAGGGTTTCCCGTTGAACGCCGTCATCGACGTACCAGTGATCAAGAAGAGCGTCGCGGTCGTCCGAAACCGGGAAAACAACCAGCAGTCCCTGCGTTTTGTCTTCGTTCTCAAAGGACAAACCGATGTGTCCTCCACTTTGAACCGTAGCATCCACGTCCAATCTCACGCCGGGTGAAAAAAGGAGAGGAAATTTTAACGAGCCGCCCGGGCCCCAGGCAATTTGATCCCGTCTATAATCAAAGTGAACGGCCTTTTTGTTCCCGTTGTTCCAGTCGTGGAAGTGAGTTTCATCCGAAAAATCATAGGCAATTGCCAGGTGCCCGGGTTTCCCCCCGGGGGATATTTTGCCGTTGATCAGTTTCTGAACGGGACCGGGGAGGTCCACACCGGATGACGCCTCCGTCTCAGCGGTGCTGTTTCCGTTATTTCCCTGGCCGCTTTGACGGTCCGTAAGCCATCCGGAAGCATACAACCATCCACCGGTCAGAAGAATAGCAAAAAGAAATACGCCGTAGAGGGTGTGGGTGATTCGGTTGTTCCCGTTCTTCACCGGAGCATGATCGGAAGATTTAACCGTCCCGGATCCGGTATACGGTACCTCCTCTTGCCGGTTATCGCCGGCATGTTTCGGCTTCTTCCCCTGCTTTATCCGGTCCAGATCCTCCACAAGTTCCCCGGTGTCCCCGTACCGGTCCTCCGGGTGTTTCCGGATCATTTTCTTTATTACACTGCTGAACTTCTGACTGACTTCGGGATGAACCTGGTCGGGAGGAGGTGGTGTTTCATTAATGTGTTTTGACAGGGTCGCGAGGTACGTTTCCCCTTCGAATGGTACAGTGCCGGTGGCCATGTGATAGGCCGTGATGCCAAGTGAGTAGATGTCGGTTCGACCGTCGATCGTTCCGTCCGCTATCGCCTGTTCCGGAGACATGTACCTCGGGGACCCAACCCATTCCCCCTTCTTTGTCAGGGTCTCCTGTTCGTTTTGCTGTTCACGTGCCAGCCCAAAATCAAGAAGTTTCACCGTCTGATCGGTCCGGGCGATGTTGGACGGTTTAATGTCCCTGTGAACAAACCCCTCTCGGTGTGCATAGGAAATCGCCCGGGCGACCTGGTGTGTAATTTCCCGTGTTTTTGGTTCTTCTATGGGTTCATTCTCTTTTAGCAGATCTCGCACGGTCGGTCCCTGGATGTACTCCATGACCAGGTAGAGGGTGTTTCCCGCTTCACCTGCTGAACGGCCCCGGACAATTCCTTCGTGTTCGAGATTGACGAGCGCCCGGGCTTCACGCAGAAACCGTTTTCGGAGTTCCCCGTTCTGGGTCTCTTCTTCCGAAAGACACTTTATGGCCACAATCTCCCCGGAACCCATGACCTCTCCCCGGTAAACGGACCCCATTCCCCCCTGGCTTATCCGGGATAATATTTTGTACCCCTCTTTTTTAAGATCGGAGGCAATTTCGTTCTTCACTTCGTTTTCAGGTCCAAAAATTATTTCTCAATATTGGGTTCCGCCGGATGAAATACGGACAGCTCCATCCGAAAAGCCGTTGCTCCCGGACGCTGATTGGTCCTTTTATTATAAATCTTGCCGTGGACGGAAACAGTCCCGATGCTCCCTTACCGCAAAAACTTTGGTAATAATGGTCTGAACAGCTCGGCAAGTCTCGATGTCCGGGACAGATCACACCGGTAAAATTCCTTTACAGATGGTTTTACATGTCCGTCATCAACATTCAGGACTGTTCCCTACTGTAATGCACCGTAGCCGATAGATATTTTAATACATAAAATAATATTGGCTAAATTTTTTTATATGGTTTATTTTTCGGTTCTTTTTTCCTGGAATGGAAATTGCTCTTAAATATGCTGAAAATGACTACTGCTGATTCTAAACGCTTTTTTTTCATTCCAGTTCATTTGTCCGGAACAGTGATTCGCGAAAATAAATTGCTTTTTCAGACGGTATTGCTTTCTCTTGCCATTTTGTTTTCCGGGGCGAATCTTCAGGGACAGACGTCGAAACGGCAAGATGAACAGGACGAACCAACCCTGAAACAGCTCATCAAACAGGTCCGGGAGAAGAATAAATCTCTTCCTCGTTTGCAGTTTCGTTATATTACTCTGGATCGGACAAATCGCGAGAACCTGAACACATGCGCCGGCACATATCGCTACAGTCCGGGTCATTTTATCTCCGCCCGTTCATTCGGCGATTACGACGTGGAAGAGAAACATGATCCCAGTTTTCTGCTCAATTTTTCCTGCACCGACCGAAAGCGATCCGCCATGATGTCGTATTTTCAACGTGGCCCGGATCAGCCCGACCTCTTCTGGACCCGGGAGGTAAATGCGCCTAAAAAGCCGGAGAAGAACAGGAGCCGCAAACAGCTTCTGCTGCGTGGCGATACACATCGGTTGTTGGAATACAACCTCTATCCCCGGAAATTGCTGTACGAAGGCTCCGTTCATCAAATTCAAACCGCCGGTGATCAACAAGCGCACACAAGATTACAACTAACAAAGCAGGTGGACCGGGTTTACCAGAGAACCCTCGAATGGAGCCGGAAGGATCAACCGGTCAAGGTAAAACAGACGCTCTACCTGAACCCGGAAACCAACCGATTCGAGCGGTTGAAAACGGAATTTGACAGGCTTGAGATGTACACGATTGCCAGGGTGTCGTCGTATCAAAACGTAAATGACGTCCCGGTGCCGAAAACGATGACCCTGACCAAAACCGGCTCCTATGGAAGAAAAGATGTGAACAAAATGAGGTGTTACCGGTTTCAAACGAAACCGGCCGATCAAATGTCCAAACCGGAGTGGACCCGGAAAATAAACGTGACACCGTTGGTCAGGCCCGACGGGACCGAAGAAAACGACGATGTCAACTACTCTCGCCGGTCGAAAATCCGGGAACGCATGCAAAAAGAACTTATCACGGACGATGAAACAATCGACGACCCGCTGGATCTTGGGGAAGGTTCCGACGGCGATAAAAACGCCAGTAACTATCAAAATGAGATCAAGGTAAACGCCGCGTTGCGGCATATTTACCAGAACAGTTCCCCGCCGAAAAACATCGAGGAGGCGACGCCCGTTCTTCGTAAACTGTTTCAATTTTCTCTGGCCGCCCGGCTGAAGGTAAACTCGGACAGGCGACGAACGCTGCTCAAAAATATGGAGGTCAAATTTCCGTTCACCGTGGTCAAACGGGGGTTCCAATTTCAGGACGTCGTTGCCCCCGGTTACCGGCCCGGACGGATTTCCGCCTTTCTGACCCGAATGAAGGAAACCGCCGACGTCCAAACCAATCTCCAGGTGCTTGATTCGCTCTGTGGTCCGACGCTGGATCACCCATATCCCGAAGAGGAATCGTCATTGGGCTCATACGCCCTTGGGTTTACCTGTGATCCGGACAACGAAGACGATGACCCATCGTCCGGAAAACACTTGAAGAAGTGGGGGGAGGGGGAATATCCCCTTCCGGAGGACGGACGGCCCCGTTCCGACGAAATACAGGGAGATTCCCCCACGCACAGATTGTTTCGCGCCCGCCTCCTCCATTGCGTCTTCGTGAACCAGTCCCTGGATCACGAGAAAGAAGTGGATGACGAAATCCTCACCGCCCTCCGCAAACTGTACCGTCAACTGGCCTCCCGGGAACTTCTGGAGAATGATGTGATCGAATTTACCTGGAACGCCGGGATCCGGGCGGGATCGGTCATTTACCGGAAACGTCAAACCATAAAGAACGTCAAATTGCTACTGAACTACTGTATGAAGCTCTTCGACGAAAACCGGATCAACAAGGCAACGGACCTGGCAAAGGTCATTCGGGAGAAGATGAAAAAAGGAGAGCATGAACTCTCAGTGGGAGAGAAGGTCTGCGGCAATTCGACATCCCGGTTCATCGGGAAAACGAAATTTATCGACATGATAGAACGCCTTCGGAAAGCAGAACAGCACTCCCTCCTCAGGCAACTCCTGTTCTTTGTCGCAGAAGAAAAACCAAAAATGCTTCACACGTCTTCGGTCCTGTCGGACCTGACCAATTCCCTGTTTGGCAGAACAGCAGAAAAACGATATTCGCTCCTCCGCCACATAAGAAACCCGAAACACCTTGACCCACTCGTTTCAGATCCCTCCGCACTGCTCCAGATCGTGTACAAGAAGAGGGAGAAGGGTCTCGACCCGGCGGACTATCGGTTCATCAACGTCCTTGCCCGGTCGAATCTGGACGTCTCCGATGAACAGGCGCCAAAATTACGTCACCTGCTGAAATTATCGTTATGTTTCGCCCACAAAATACAGGAAGAGGGAACAAAAGGAGCGACCGTTGAGGATATTCTGGATGCCTCGATGCTGCCCTCCTCCGCCCACATGCTCTCCGAATTTTATCGGGAACGGGACAAGAACCCGAAAGCCTATATTCTCCTCGCCGGGGCCAGCAAGGTGGTCGACCTGACCTCCGGGCTACTGGGTTCGACGGGGATCGACGAAAAAATTACAAAATTAAGAAATTCCGTTTCCCCGGAACAGGTGGTCAACACCTGGCTGGACAACACGAAACCGGACCTTGACGAGGATCAGAAAAAGAAGTACAGATCCCTTGTCCGGCAACTCGGCGCAAAAGAGTTATCCACAAGAAAGGAGGCGGCGTCCAAACTGCGAAACGCCGGATGGAAATGTTTTCCGGCGCTCAGAACGGGTCTGAACGACGGGAATGCAGAACGTCAGAAACGGTGCAAAACGCTCATCTTTCAAATCAGCGCGGATAACTTTTCCCGGCGATTCCGGAAACGATTACGTCAATTTGATCGGGACAAAACCGCATCTGAAGGAATCCCCTTCGACATTTTCCCGGAACGAAAAAAGTGAATACGTTGCACCGTAGAACACGTCAATAGAAATTGGTGAAAATTCACAGGTTGGCAAAACCATTTGCCCTCCCGGGGGAATTCCCCGTCGGAAACCAAAATTCCGGATCGTTCTTTTCCTTTCAGAACCGCCCGATACGGAATGCGTGACCTCCTGTCGATCACAATCTGTAAACGGTAACGAATCCTCATCATATCCCCCATTCCCCGATTCGGCGCACCCGGAGAAACGGGAAGCCGGATCATCCCCTGAAATTTCGTACGAAATTTCGGGAATGGAAATGACGAAGATGTCTTCGTTGTATAATCCTGTTCATCCTGTCAATCCCGTCAAAAATCGGTTTCTAAAAAATCATTTGAGGCAAACGACTGATAAAACCTCCTGCATCGAAGAGGGAAACAGAAACCCCTGATCGTAAGGACAGAAGGAACGGTTCACCTCAAACAATGATGCGCCGTTCTATCCTTTCTCGTTGAACGTGAGCAGTATCGTGGTGTTCTGCTTTGCGGTGGCATCATGGGACACCCCGGGTTCAAGCACACCGATCTCATCGCTCTTAATGACGGTTCGATTTCCCTCCACCGTTAACTCAAGCCGTCCTTCCAGCACATGGACCGTGGCGGGACC
>CAZOLI010000021.1:0-3324 GCA_964580675.1 uncultured Planctomycetia bacterium | reverse complement strand
CGTGAACGAACGCACCCATGAACTCCACTCCCCCCAACTGGCACTTTTCGATCGGCGCCCCCATCTGCGACGCATTAAGCCGGATGCTGAACCGATCCTACCTGGTCAGCGCCCTGAACCTTGACGGAGACTGCCGGGTCCTGGACGTCGGTGGTGGAAGCGGAACCGTCAGTGAAGAGGTGGTCCCGGACCGATACAGTACCTGGACGATTCTGGACCTGAATCGCGCCATGATTGACCACGGAACACATCGACGGCCGGAACTTACCTTTGTTCGAGGATCCGCACTTCAGTTGCCGTTTCGACAAAACCGGTTCGATCGAATTGTGATAGCGGACGCGCTTCATCACATGCCGGGGCCCGATGAAGTCTTTGCCGAATGCCACCGCGTCCTTCGGCCCGATGGCCGGTTCGTGATCGAGGAGATCAACCCGGACGACCCCATCGGAAATCTCGTGGAAACCGGCGAGTGGATGGCGGCCATGGGAAGCCGGTTTTTTTCGATCCAACCTCTGCAGACCATGCTCGAACAGAATGGTTTTCGGGTGATCAAAAAACGGAAACAGCAATCGCTGTATTACCTGGTGACCCGGCCGGAAACGTAGTCCGTTCCCCGGCCGGCACGCCGTCGGCTCGCTACCAGGTGGTCGGACCCGGCGCTGCCCGGGATGACCCTCTCCCGCTCATCCCTCCGGACCATTCCTCGAGCTCCTGGAGAAACTGAGCCAGCCTTTTGATCATGCGGAACGTGCGGTCGACGAATTCGGAAAACACGGAAACGTAGGTCACCGGTTCCGGCGACAGTTCCTGTTTGTTTTCTGGCGCCGGATCGGAAACGCCGGACAGCGAATGGGAAAGCGGAATTTCCTGGTACTTGTTCGAGATCCGATACGAACCATCGTGGATCTCGTGTGTGGCGATGATGATCCGGTTCCGGTACACCCGGAACTCCTTAATGGGGTGACGGTCACGGTACGGAACACTCGGACCGACCACCTGCCGGAAGGCCCCGAGGTCATGGGATATATCATAATGCAGGTGCCCCGACACAAGCGCTTCCACGTCCGAATCAGCGGCCAGCAGCGCGAACAACCGGGGAGCGTCAAGAAACATCAACGGCCAGATGGGTTCGTGGAGGAACACCACCGCCGGTTTGTCGGTCCGGAACAGTTGCCTCTTTAACCAGCGGATGGTCCGGGAAGAAAACCAGCCCGAACCCCGCCGCCCCGCCGCGTAATCCAGGGCCAGACCGATAAATTGTACGCCACCGTAATCAAAGCGCCACCGGGAACTTCCAAACACCTCCGGAAACCCTTTGGCGTCGTGGTTCCCCCGGATCATGTAATGGGGCACATCGAGGTGATTCCGAAGCTCGTTCTTCAGAGCCCGGTGAGAGCCTTTACCGGGAGCGGTGACGTTATCCCCCGTAAACACCACCCAATCCGGTTCCACGGACTGGTTGACGTAGTGAAAAACCCGGCGTGTAATCGCACGGTGTTTCGCGGTATTCCCGTAATGCAGATCCGCGACCTGAACGAATCGGAAAAGGGGTTCCCCCGCCTCCCTGATCATTTTTCGTCCATCCGGAACCGGTTGCACCTCCTGATCCCGGAGCCACCGTCGAATGCGTTCCTCGCCGCTGGATGCCGGCTCCTCCTGCGCCGCCGCCGGAGGAATTATCAACAGAAAGCTTACAAGGACCAGGCCGAGGCCCGTGGGGAGCGTCCTCAAATAAAAAGGATACCGGACGCCGAACACCGAAATGTCGTGATTTGAGCTTTCGCTTCCCATGGGCCGTTGATTATATCAACGTTATTCCTCACCCAAAAGACTGGGAACCCTGTTTTCATTTCCCGGATATGGATTGTGCGTTCCAACCGATCCATTCCCTCGCTCAACCAAAAAATTCGAAATACGAAATTCGAAATTCGAAAAACGAACGGAAAAGAAAAACGAAAAGGCGCCAGGACGTGGAGAAAAGCCAGCGTCGGAAGGGGGAGGGAGAGAACGTTTTTGGATCGTATGGAACGCCCCAGTGACCAAGCCGGTTTCTGCAGAAGAAGGGAAAGGTGGTTATCGATGCCATGCAACGCGGCGGTTCCTCCCCGAGTTGCATACAGTGGAGCATCGTTTTCAACACCCCCTTTCCTCACAAGCTCCACCACCTCCCTCCAGCAGTTGACGAGAGTTACGATCATCGTGTACACTGAGCATGGGGAGCCTTCTGAAAGGGATTCAAATTTTCGAAGATTCGAATTTATGGAAGACCCCCCAATTCACCTTTTCTCACAACTTTTGAACATTTGCCATGTGTTGACCCCATCAATTACAATACCTATTAACATGGGGTTCTTCCTCAAAATCCTTGCACTCGGCCCGTTTACAAAGACCGGAGAAGGCGCAAATTTCGCGTTATTATGTAAAGCGGTCTTTTTCCGAAACGTCCCGGCGAATGCGCAGGGATGAAGTCCTCAGGACCCTGGTGCAGTCGATCGAATGATCCATTATCATGCTTCAAATTGAGTCCTGTTCCGGAGATAATTATATATGAATCCGAAATAAAAGGAGCCATCCAATGGAAGACGACAACTGGAAGGACCGTATCACAACAGATCCC
Source organism: uncultured Planctomycetia bacterium (assembly GCA_964580675.1). GTDB lineage: Bacteria > Planctomycetota > MHYJ01 > CAYXQY01 > CAYXQY01 > CAZOLI01. The sequence continues at coordinate 707 of CAZOLI010000021.1, read as the reverse complement.
GAAACTGTACATGGGGAGCCGACAATAAAAGGAACGAGAATAACCGTTTCAACGATTGTTGGAAGCATGGCGGATGGAATGTCATTTGAGGATCTCCTCGAGGCCTATCCCCAGATCGACGAAAAAGATATAAAAGCCTGCCTGAGATATGCTTCAGAATCTGCCCGGGGAGATTTAACACATGAACTCGGGGCGTGATCCGTGCGGATTAAACTGGACGAAATGCTTTCGCATTCGTTGAAGGAACCATTTTCCTCCCGTGAACATCAGGTCTGGACGGTAGATGAGCAGGGAGCCTCCGGCTGGAACGATACTGATTTGTGGGAAATGGTAGATAATGAAAATATGTTTTTTGTTACGACCGACAAAGAGTTTGGGGACATACGAAAATACCCACCCGGTTCACATAATGGAATATTATTGCTTCGTCCTGCCACGGACAGTCTTGTGGCTTACAAAGAGATAATTGTGAATCTGCTACAGCAATATGATCTGGATAGATTCTCTAATAAAATTACTGTGGCCAGTAAAGGAAGGATAAGAATAAGAACGAAGAAAGATCCCGCAAGTGATTAGACCATTTCCAACCACAACAGGGATTGATTCGGGATTCGTTCCCCTGGAGTGATTCCCCTCCTTCGGTATGCATCCGAATTGAAATTTCTCGAACCGGGAAACGAAAAGGATGTCGAAAATAAAATGAAAAA
>CAZOLI010000020.1:8707-57441 GCA_964580675.1 uncultured Planctomycetia bacterium | reverse complement strand
GGCGGCCCGAGCGATTTTCGTACATTCTCGCGACGGGAGGTGTGCTGTTGCTGGCCGCTATCTCGGCGCCCGGGATTCTGTTAACCATCGGGTTTCTTCTCCTGGGATACGAGCGACGGGATCGATTTTTCCTGTCGGCGGGAGGATGCCTTTTACCCGTCTTCCTCTTCCTTTACTACTACAGCATGGAGACCTCGCTTCTGAAAAAATCCTGGATCCTGATGGCGAGCGGTGCCGTTCTTCTGCTGGGCGGGGCGTACGTAAACTGGCGAAAAGAATCGTGGAACAGAATTCTCACTACAGAACAATGAAGCCAAGAAACCTGATGCTCGTTTTGGCCGTTTTCGTTTTCGCGGTGATGAATTACGCCATCTACGAAAAGGAGGAATTGCGGATCCGGGGCGAGGTGGTGTACGTCCAGCTCGCTCCGGTGGATCCGAGATCCCTCATACAGGGCGACTACATGCGGTTACGATACGACATCAACGATAAACTCGAAAAGACCTCGAAGAAAAAAGGGTATGCGGTCATTCAACCGGACCAGTACGGAGTGGCTGAATTTGTCCGGATCCACGGCGACGAACCGCTGAAAGAAAACGAAAAGCTGGTCAAATTTCGCCGGAAGGATCGGGAGAAAACGATTGTTCCGGCCAGCTACATGATCCAGGAAGGAACGGACGACCGGTACCGCTCCGCCGAATACGCGATGTTCAAATACCGGGGAAAAACCGATTACATATTGGTGGGCCTCGCGGACGAAAACCGGAACCGAATTCGACCGGAGGAACATTAGCTTTCCTCGTTCCGCTCCTCTTTGCCCGAAAGCGTTGTTGGATTCGAGAGCAAAAGCTTATACATCCATAATAGAGCGTATCCCCCCGCTCCATACAGTAGAAGATACGTGTTACTTCCCCCAACGTAAATGTGTGCTCCGACAATAACGGCGCCCATTATCACGCCGGTCAGTGGACCGATGTCCTCATCATGCCGGCCGATTAGATAAAAGGCCAGGAATACGAAAAGGAGCCAAAAATATTGGACGTAGTCAACCCCGATCATACGAGTGATTCCTCGTGAATGACTGGACGGAATGAAGAAGATATCCGGCAAACGCCACGATATTCAAAGCTTATGGTCCTCACGAAAATAACCTCTCCGAAACCCGTTCTCCATAACGGCGAGATCTGACGGGCAATTGCGATTATACCGTCAGTGGCGTTTTTTGCGATATTCCCGGTACTTTTTCTTCAGTAAAAATTGGGAGCGTGGTCCCGTAAACACCTCTTTCACAACACCGTCCGGACCGATGATGAAGGTCGTCGGTACGCCGGAAACTGCATCAAAAAGATCCGTTCGACTGGCCGTGTTCTCACGGAGAATCGGATAATTAATTCCTCGTTTTTCGAGAAAGGAGGTCACGTCTTTCTCGGGCTCATTCGACACCCCGAGAATGACCAGGTCCTCCTGCCGCGTGTTGTTTTGCAATTTCCGGAGGTGCTTCACTCCCTCCCGGCAGGGACCACACCAGGAACGCCAGACATTCAGAAGAACCACTTTCCCCTGATAATCACCGATGGAGATCTTCCGGTTGTTTCCGTATTCGAAAAGGGTCAGGTCCTCCAGCGTCTCCCCCACAAAATCCTCGGGACTGCCGGGGGAGGTGTGCTTCAACACCTGGCTGGATTTCTGATCGGGCCTGTTCTTCTCTCCATCCTTTTCGTCTTCCCCGGAGAAGCCCCGATCCAGCTTCCGGGTCGCGATCTCCTGTTCCAGCATTCCTTCCGTGGACCTCGCGATTGACGTGATTAAATTTCGAGCAACTTCCGTTGTATGCAGACTCAGCAACTGCACAAGCAAGAGCACCTTTTCCCGGTTCTCCTTTACCTCAAAAGGTTGATTTGCGTGATTCCGAACATTCGTTAATTGTTTCTTGGCTTCCGGGTTGTCCTCCGAATTTCGTCGACGCAGAACCTGTCTCATAACCGGGGTATACCGTACCGCAAGATCCCGGAGTTTGTTCGCTGCGTTTTTACGCTTCCGGCGATTTTTCATGCGCAGTTTGTCGAGAAGCACTTCCGGATCCTGATCGGGATGCTTTTCAAGAAGTTGATCAAGTTGTTTGTTTAGAAACCTGCCGGCATCCCGGTTGACGAGTTCCAACACCGCCGCCGCGGATGGCCGTCCCTCTTTGTTCAGGAACCTCTTCCACAGCTGTTCCCGATCGGTTCTGGTGAGACGATCATCGGCAATGGCCGCCGACACCGACCAGACGAGGGCATTCCCCGTATCGGATCCGGACACAAGCTCCCGGCCATCCGGGGAAAACGTAAGGGCATTCACCTCTCCGAATTGCTCAACGGTCGCCAGTTTATTTCCCGTAAGTACGTTATAAAGGAACAACTTTCCTTTTGACGTGCCAGCAGCAAGCAGAAATCCCCCCGGCGAAAACGAGAGGGATTCCACGGAAACATCTTTCTGCAGTAGAATCTCCCGGATTGGCTTTCGATCCCCGCCACGCCAGATCTGTATTGTTGGTTTCGGATCGGTGGAAAGGGCCAGAGCCGTCCAACCCGTCTCCCGGCAAATTTCCAGTTCCTGTGTCCAGACCCTCTCCTCTTCGTCCTCGATCTCTTTAGCCACCAACCGTTCTTTTTTCCCTTCCATGTTCTTCACGTCATAGACACGAAATCCCTTATAGGCGCCCACAACAAGTTCCGTCCCGCGGTTTCGAAACGAAATGCTTTTCACATCCGTTCGTCTGTATTTCTCAAACACCGGTGCATCGGTCTCCGAAATGACCTCGCCCGTGTTCGTGTCAAACACGGATATGGTTCCACTGGCGAGCGAGGCAATTCGGCTTCCGTCCGCGGAGATCGCAAGGTATTTTGCGCGGGGAGATTTTTCAAAATTCGTTTCGATTTGATATCCTTTTTCCAGATTCCACAGTTCCACGTCGGTTCGCAATCCCAGGGCGAGCGTGGAGTGATCCTCCGAAACCATCATTGATCGAAGATCCCGTTTGTACCGGTCCGGCCCGTCCCCTTTGTCAATCTTCAAGGTCTGGAGCAATTCCCCATCCGCCGAACGCCAGATTTTTACGGTATCATCCGAGGAAGCGGTCAGGATGTATGAACCGTCGTAAGAGTACGCCACGGAATGGACGGACGCATTGTGACCAACACGGGGAGACACCTCTCGACCGGAGGAGACGTCCCAGACCCGAATTGCTCCCCCACTTCCGGTTGTCAGGATCGAACTACCGTTGCCAATGAATTCCACCTGCGAAATGCCGCGTCGGTATTCGGGAATGGAGATGGATTGAAGCTGTTCTCGTCTTTTCGTACTCCAGACCTTTACTTCCGCTTTCCCGTCATCCCCACCGGACGAAACCAGCATACGTGAACCGGGAGCAAACGAAACGTCATCCAGCGATCCTTCGTGACCGATAAAGCTTCCGATCTGTTCTTCCTCTTCAACATTCCAGAGAGAAATGGTCGAATCGCTGCTGCCGGCCGCAAGCACCTTCCCGTCCTCCGAAAAATCGAGGGTCGTAACACTCCCGGCATGACCTTTAAACGTTGCTTTTCGCCTGTTCTTTTCCGGGTTCCAGAGGTGAATCGATCGTTCAGGTCCCTCGACCGCCACCAGGTTGCCGTCGGACGTAATCGCAACGGCGTTAGGGGATTTTTCCTCCATGTCGTACGAAGCAATTTCCTTCCCTGTCTCGGGGTTCCACACCCGAACCGGTTTCTCCGGTTCAGAAACTTTGAACATCCTGTTTTTCCCCGTTAAAGACATGCCCCGCTGTTTTTGTCCCGTGGTCACCAGCCGGGTTCCGTCCGCCGAATACACCAGTTCGCTCGTTGGTCCCACATGGCTTTTCCATTTCCGGACCACGGTTTCCCGATCAAGGTCAATCAGAAAAATCCGGGAGTGGTCTTTCTCGTCCTTCTTCTTTTTACGTTTTTCTGAACTAATGGCCAGCGTTTGACCGTCGGGAGAGAGTGCTATGGAGCGAAGACCGGCTTGCAACCCCTCGACCTTAAATTGCTTGATGATCTTTCCGGTAAACTGGTCCCAGATGATGATTCCCCCTTTGCCCCACCCCGTGGATGCTATGACTCGGTTCTTTCGCCGGTCCAGAACAAACCGCCGGGTGCCTCCCGGCGTGCGAAATCGCCGGGTACCCAGCCTCAACCGCCCCCCCTTCGGTAGTGGATCACCGTACCGGTCCCAACCATCAACGGGAACCCGCTCAAAATTGGATTCCGATTTCTCCGCGGCCGGGTCGGTATCACCTTCTTCATCACCCCCTTTGTCGGTTCCTTCCTTTTCGGACTCGACGAATTCCTTTCGATCCTTATTGATTGGAAGGTCCTCGTAGGGCACATTCCCGGGTTGAACAAATTCTCCTCCTTCCCGACGTTCTCGAAAGGCATCGTTTCCCACGGACGAGGGGGACGGCTCCTTCAATTTCCGGGTCTTTCCCCTGCCCGGGTCCTTATTTTCGTCCGTCGTCTCAGAGGGGATCTTATCCGATGATTTCGCCTCGGCCAGCTGCTCTTTGAGTGTCCTGTTCATCCGGTACTGGATGAAATGAATGACCAGCGAACCGGCCAAAACAACAAACAGCAGCACCGATGCCGCAATCAGCGATCTCCCCGGAGTTGCTCTGTCGGTTCCGTCCGAATCACCTTCATCGGCCTCCGGTTCCCGGTCCGATATCTCTTCCATAACGGCACCCGCAACCTTCCCGGGGGAATATCGTTTTCGAAACGACAGCTCCGTCAGACGATCCAGTTTCTGAAGCTCTTCGTATTCCCTCCGGCATTCCGTACACCCCGAAAGATGTTCCTTTACAACCTCCTTACGGTCCCCGTCAAGTTCCCCATCCACGAATTCATGGAGCTGTGTTTTGATCTCGGAGCAATTCATAATTTCTCGAGTACGGAATGAAATTCAGGAACCCGGTCCTGCAATTGATCACGCAATATTTCCCGTCCCCTGTACAGTCTTGTACGAACCGTGTCCTCCGCAATGCCAAGAACATCACTTATCTGCCTGTACGACTTCCCGTGAAGGTACTTCAGCATAAGTGGATCACGGTATATATCCTTCATTTCTTCGATGGTGTTCACCACGATACCGTATAGTTCCTCCGATTCAACAACCTCCCCCGGTGGCAGCTCCGTTTCCCGTCTTATCCCTGGTTCAAATCCGCTCTCCTGCAATTGTTCAACGGACGGATGATTTCGATTGGTCCGAAGGTAATCGATGCAATGATTCTTCGCAATTCGGCTGAGCCAGGCCGGGAATTTTTCGGGGTCCTCCAGATCATCCAGTTTTTCGTACACCTTCAGGAATATTTCCTGTGACATGTCTTCCGCCGCCGATTTTTCCTCGACAATTTTGTAACAGATGGCCATGACACGATCCGTATAAAGGCGGACCAGGTCCGCAAACGACGAATCATGGCCGTTCTGTGCCCGCTTCACCAGCCGAACCGTTTCCTCCTTCATCAGGTCTCCCTCTACGAAATATTGACGAACCGGAAAGGGGGAAGTTCGTCGTTCGTTATTCCTTTATGGTTATAAAAGAATCTCTCGGATTCGATCAGCGGGACACGCACAGGGACAGACCGCTCATTTTGCCCGGCAGGGAAAATGATTGTTTCTACGACGAATGATAAGGTACATTATATTGAGAAGCATCAGGAATAGGCAACAGGCCATCACTTCATCAATATCGAACAAATAAACCAGCGCCGGTTATGTGCACCAATTCATGCCCGTCCTGTGGAAAAGAATGGGACCTTGATCGTCCTGTTCGTTACTGCGGGTGGTGTGGTTCTCCGCTTGAAGGGGAGGATGATTCGAACGCATCGGGTGGGGAATCATCTATTTTTAAACAAAAACGGCTTGACAGGGATCCACGGGGTGAACTTCGTTATGCAACGGTTCTTTTTGCGGACATCAAAGGATTCACCGAATTTTCCGAAGGACGGGATCCGGACGTTGTGGCGGAAGTGGTCGGCAACCTTCTTGAACAGCTCGGTAACACGGTTCGGGATCTCGGTGGTTCCGTGGACAAGTACCTCGGTGATGCGGTCATGGCCACGTTTGGGCTGGACCGTCCGGATCCGCATGCCGCGAGAACAGCCGTTCAAACCGGTTTTCGACTCCAGGATACCATTGAACGATTTTCAAAGAAGAACAACATGGAATTCCAGCTCAGGGTGGGAGTTCACGCCGGTGAGGTTATGCGTATACAGATCGGCGAGGGATACACCGTCATGGGGGACACCGTCAATACGGCGGCCCGGATTGAAGGAAAGGCCCCGGAAGGCGGGGTACTGATCTCCGGTCCCGTGGCCCGTGATCTAAAGGGACAGTGGGATTTAACGGAAGTGGACGAAGTGGAATTAAAGGGAAAAACCGAACCCACATCTCTGTATGAGGTCAATGCCGAACTTGAGCCGGCCAAGCGAGACATCTATACGAGGTCCCAATTTGAGGGACGCGATGCGGAGAAGGATAACATATGCCGGATGATCGAGGAGGGGAGTGAAATTGGTGGATTAAACATTGTCTTTGTCCGGGGTGAAACCGGGCTCGGCAAAAGCCGCCTTATCCGGGAGGTACATGATTATGTCCGGGGAAACGAATACGAATGGTCCGAGGTCCAGTACGACACCATGCTTTCCGGGATGGTGGAAGGAACCGGTCAATTTGTAAGAGAGCATTTCGGGGTTGAAAACCTGCAGGATCCGGAACAGGTACATCAACAAATTCTGAACGAAATAGAACGGAACGGAACGTGGCTGGATGACGAGCGGTCCCAGCAGGCATCGGAGTTCTTCTCGTTCCTCCTCGGTGTCGAAAGGGAAGATTTTGAAATTGCGGAACTTGAAGGAGATGAAAAAGTAAAAGGAGCCTGGCTGGAGTTAAAAAACTTAATGGACTGGATCAGTACAGAAGATCCCCTGGTCTGGTGTCTTGAGGACGTCCAGAAAGCCGACGGACTAACCGCCCGGTTCCTTGAGTGGGGACTCGACATGTCCTGGGAGGGAAACGTCACGGTCCTTGCCACGGTTCGAGAGGAGGAATTTGACGAAACCGCCACCTGGTACGAGCATCTTCAGAACTTTCTTAACCGGGATCCGGCGGAAAACGGGAACGAAAGCAACAGAGTGAATTCATTCACACTCGACGAACTCGAGACCGATGAACTTTCCCGGGCACTTCAAACCATACTTCCCGGTGGCATATCGGAGGAGGTTACCGAGTCGGTCGCCGAGCACTGCGAGGGAAACCCACTATTCGGGGTCGAAACCATACTTGAGTTTCACGAAAGCGGATTCCTTGAACAGCAGGAAGACGACGAAATGTGGAGGCTGGCCGTCCCCTGGGAGGACGTTGAGTTCCCCGGTACGCTTCGGGAGGTCATGGACGCCCGGCTTCAAAAACTTCCTCGGATCAGCATCGAGGCAGCCAAACGAGGAGGGGTTATGGGGCAACGGTTCTTCCGTTCTCCCCTGAGCAGAATATGGGACGACGAGGAATCCGACCTCGGTGAATCCCTCCAGATACTGACGGAAGCCAAGATTGCGTTCATGGAGGAATCGTCCTTTCTCCAGGACGAACGGGAAGGCATCTTCAAAAATGCCCGATTCCAGGAAGCGGCGGAATCCCGGGCAACAAACAGAGAACGTAAGCGGTGGCTGGCGGAAGTCGCCGATTGGTGTGACAACAAACTGGACACCGTCGAAAACCCGAAACAGCCCGCTCAGGTTCTTCTGCCCCTTGAGGGGAGAAGTTTAAAGGAATCGGAGAATCCCGGAGAGGCACGGGCGGTATATGAACAGTCGGGATGGATACTTCACGAAAGCCACCGGCTCGAAGAAGCCGTGGGAGACTTCCGGAATTCGCTGTTCGGGTTGCACGAAAACAACCATGCCATCGACAACCAGGACGAAGAGTTCTGGGATCGAATTTATCCATCCTGGGATCCCAGTGGCAACCTCAAACAGCGGTTGCAAATCCGCGAGGCCGTTCTTCTCTTCGCCATTGCCGATTGCAGAAAAAACTTCGGACGAATTGAGGAAGCCCTGTCCACACTGAAAAAAATGGACCGGGTACTGGAGAACGTGGAAGAAAAATATCCTGCCTCCCTTCCCGAACCCCCCTACATCAGCCGGTTTCAATTCCGGCGGACTTCCGGAGTCACGGAGCATAGCTGGTGGAACCTCCTGCCGGAGGAACTCCGGACAAGGCGCCTTCTCCTTGAAAGCGACCTGCTGGAACGAAGAGGAGAAATGGAACAGGCGGAGACGATGATCACCAGAGCTCGGGATTCCTTCGTGGATCAAAAAGAACGGCTTCCCGAGGAACGGCGCAATCAGCTGTTTGAAAACTGGCTTAGCCGGAAGCTCTGGTTTGTGGGCGAAGCAAAGGGCCAGCCGGTGGAAGCCCTTGACTTCCTGGAATCCATCGAGGAGGGCAACCAGCCGGAGTTGATGAACATCTACGACCTGGAACCGGAAGATATTGCGGAGATCAACCACATCCGCGCAGTGCTCCTTTATACCACCGGGAATTACGAGGAGGCCCTCGACATCGAAAACTCCCTCGTGGAGTTCTGGTCTCAGCGGGAACAGCGCTCAAAAACCGGACCGATGATGAACATCGTCGGTATGATTCATCAGGAACTCGGGAACCTGGACGAGGCCGAAAACGTTCTTCAGGAAACGCATGAATTGTTCCAGACGATAGGCCGTCGATTTGGCGAAGCCGGGGTCCTGGGGAATCTGGGCGGGGTCTACCTGCAGAAAGGAAACCTGGAACAGGCCGAGGAATGCTTCCGTAATTACCTGGACGTCAGCCGGGAGATCGGGCACCAAAAAGGGGAGGCCACGGCACAGGGACAACTGGGGCTCGTGTACCTGGAACGGGGGGAACTGGATCGGGCCGGGGAATGCTTTAAAGAAGAAATCAAAATGAGCGAACGCATCGGTAACCAGCGCGGGAAGATCCTCGCACTGGGGAATCTCGGGTTCGTGTATCACGAACGGAGAAATTACGATCTTGCGCGAAATTGTTACGAACAGCAACTGGAAAGAAGTAAAGAAATCGAGTTTCCCTACGGTACCGCTATTGCCCTGTCCAACCTGGCGGAACTGCTTCGAAATCAGTTTGCTCATCCGGAAGAGGAATCCCTCCTGACCGGTGACGAACCGGGACAGGCACTGCGTTTTACGGAGGAGGGAATGAACCTCGTAAAAGAGGCCGGTTACAGGAATCTGGAAGTACATATGAGACTACATCATGCCATTCTTCTTCGCTGGGCGGCCGGGTTCTTTTCCGGGGCGGAGGGACCCGGGGACGAAGAGCTGCGCGACCGAGCTGTTGATGCTCTTCGTGACGCGTTGAACGGAAAAAGCAACGACGAGGCATCGCTCCTGGAACGTGCGGCGGAGGAAATTAACTCCGCGGTTGAGCTCCTTGATGATGTTGCGGTGGAACCGCCCGTTGAAGCGGAAATATATCTGGAACAAAGCCGGATCCACCTGTGTCTCGAAAACCCGGAACAGGCGGCGGACTCCCTCGAACACGCAAATTCACTTATCAGCGACACCGATGCCGACGATGAGCATGAGTTGCTCCGGACCGAACTGCAATCGGTGCAATCCCGGCTGGAATCCCGTTCGGCGACTTAAACAACGCGGGAAGAGAACCAAATTTTTTTCGGTTGAATTTCGTGGAGGCCTCCTGTTATATAATTTGTTGTGAATTTACAACAGTAATAGTTACCCGGATTCTATTTATGAGTCGGCTTCCTCATTTCTTCCCGGTTATCATTCTCCTTTTCGGCGTTGTTCTCCAGCCCGTCCAGGCCCAGGAGGAGAGCGACCGGAAAGAGGTCCTTGCCAAAATTTCCCGGTCCGCGTACGGCCTGGCCCTTGAACAGCTCGAGGAAATGGCCAAAGAGAATCCGGACCGGGCCGAAACCTGGTACCTCATCGGTCTCTGCCGGAATCGTCTCGGGCTTTTCAGTGACGCTCTTGACGCTGTGAGTACCGCACGGCAACTTGGTGCGGACACAAAAAACCTCAACCGGGAACAGGGTTTTGCGTTGCAGGGCATGCAAAAATGGCGTGCGGCTCTGCAGGCCCTCAAACAGGCACCCGAAAAGGAAGGCCGTGTCTGGCTTGCCCGGGGACAGGTAGAGGTACAGCTCGGAAATTACGAGGACTCGGTAAAGGCCCTGAATCGGGCCATTGAACTTGCCCCGGAACTTGAACCCCGGGCTCGATACCTTCGGGCGCGTGTGTTTGCTCTTCGCGGGGACCTCGAGGCGTCTCAAAAAGAATCCGAGAAAGGCAAGACACAATCCGCCGACGAGGACCTCAAAAATGCCTACAAAAAATTAAACCTGCGAACAAAAGCGATCGATCAGGAACTTCGACGGATGTACCGTACCATCTTTACGCGTCAGGTCGTTGACGAATCGGAAAACGTCATCAAATTAAAACGCCGTGACGACGAACTAAAAAAGCAGCTCCAGAATGCCATTAAAACGTACCGCTCGGAAACCGGCAAGGAATCGATAGATTCCGCGAAGTTTCGTTCCATGGTTCGGGATCAAGAAGCGTTAAGTGATGTGCGGAAAACACTGCAGCTGCTCACGGACCTTTTTCGAAAGATCGATTCCGTGGACGTCGGCAAACGGGTAATCCGAAACATGAAACTGAAAACACTCCGTCGAATCACACCGGATCAGTTCAGCATCGAGACGCTCGTGGAAATGATTGATGAGGGTGAACCGGAAAAGAAGTAACCCTCATTAAATGATTGGGACGTGATTTGATCCTCAAACCCCCCTCCTCATCAAATGGAAACACATCACAGGAAGGGCAACCACAACCCAACCCGGCCAGAGATTCTTCGAATGATCGTGGTGTTTCTCATGGTCTCCGTTCTCCTGGTTTCCGCAGGTTGCCGGTCAACGGACAGCAATAACGATGGGTCAAACAGGGCAAATGAAACCGGAACCAAACAGCGTGAAACGGACCGGTCCGATACCGACGCCACAGAACTTTATCCGGTGACGAACCTGGAACTCGAATACCTCCGCCAGCACCCCGATCAACCACATTTACGGGATTTGCGGGGGACAGGTGTTCGCCTGGTTCGGAAGGGTGACACCATCACCGCTCCCGGCAAATCAGGAAAAGGAAAAGAATTTACCCTTCGATCCCTCTTCTCGGGACGGGATACCAGAAACATTTCAGCGGGAGCGCTCCAGGTCATCTCCCGGTCCCTTGTTCAGGCACTGAAGGATCGTGGCTTGATGGGGGTTTACGTCAACCCCCATCCGGAGGACATCGATCGACGGGGAACCGATCTCCGGTCCGACGACAATAAAGACCTTCGATTTTTGATTCACGTTGCGCAGATCGAATCGGTCAACACCGAAGCACGGGGCAATCGCATTCCCGACGACAAAAAAAAGAACCATCCCGCACACCGGTGGATCCGGGAACACTCCCCCCTTCAGCCCGGTGATGAAGACAACTACCCGGACCTCCTTTTTCGACCGATACTGGATCGGTACATCAACTTCCTGAACCGTCACCCGGGACGGAATGCCAGCATCGCGGTTTCCGGCGGAAAAAAAGGAAAAGCCAAATTAAATTACCGGGTGGCCGAACAAAAACCCTGGCGCACCGTCGGACAGATTTCCAACACCGGCACGGAAAATACCCGAAATATTGTTGAACGATACAGTTTTGTTCACAATCAACTCTCGGGGAACGACGACGTCCTTTCCCTTGACATCTCCACCACCCGATTCGATGAATATACGGCCGGCACCGCGTCCTATGAAACACCCCTGACGGAGGACCGGCGAACCCGCGGTCGCATAACCGGCAGCTACAGCGAATTCACCTCCTCCGACGTTGGGCTAGCCGATGCGGACTTTACGGGTCAAACCACAAGAGGAAGCCTCGGCATCCGTGCAAACCTCCATCAATCCGGAAAGTGGTTTCTGGACCTAAACGGCGGGCTGGAATTTAAAAACATTCAGGTGGACAATGAGTTAACAGGGATCACCGGTGACGAAGACTTCCTGAAACCCTCGCTCGGCCTTCAGTTGGAACGAAAAAAACGAATCGTTCAGACCAGCGGATCGTTTCAGCTGGATGGAAACGTCGGGGAGCTGGCCGGTACGGATGAAGACGACATAAGCAATCTGGGGCGAACGGACGTCGAACGAGACTGGATCCTGCCGAGCGCACAGATCAGCCAGAGTTTTTACCTGGAACCGTTGATATACGGAGAAGAGGAGTGGAAAAACCCGAAGTCCCCGGACACCTCAACCCTTGCACACGAAATTCGATTAAGTGGACAGGGTCAGCACTCCCTGGATCAGCGGTTGATCCCTCAGGAGAAATTCGTCATCGGCGGTTTGCATACCGTTCGAGGTTATCCCCAATCCGCCGTCAGCGGTGATTCCGGTTATGTGGTGTCGGCGGAATACCGCTTTCACCTGCCGCGAATCTTTCCCATCGACCAGGACCCCGACCGAATTCCCGTGTTTAACACCCCGTTCCGCGTTGCGCCGGAACACGTCTTCGGCATGCCGGACTGGGACGCCGTTCTTACCGTATTTACGGAAACGGGCGAAGTCACCAATTACGACACCTCACTCGGGGTCGAAACCCATGAACAGTTATGGAGCGTCGGTGCCGGAACCGAACTCTCCTTAAAGCAGAACTTCCGGGTTCAGGCCTACTGGGGATACGCCATGGAACCCCTGGACGGCGTCGACCACCAGCGCGGCGAATCCGAATTTCATTTCGCCATCACGTTATCATACTAGCTCACAACCTGGTTACATTTGCTTCGTGTGTTTTATGTGATAGTATAGTTTGAATGAGGGGAGGAGAGAAAAACGGCCCGACACCCCCTCACTGGATGGTGAGCAAACATAATCCCGGATACATTAAAAAATAATACTCATGTCCCTTTTCTCCCGTCTTCTGTCCGTTTTTCAATCGGTTGCCACGACCCTGTTCCAGTTGCGTGGCCATATTCGTTTTGTGGTTATTATGGGGATCCTCTTCGCCGGATTAGCCCCACTTCACGCGGGGGATCCCGACGTAAAGAAGGTGGTGGAAGGCGACGTAAACGTGGAGAAAAACGGCGACCGCACCGAAATCACCGCCTCCAACAACAGTATTATTGAATACGAACATTTTGACATTGAACAGGGCAAAACGGTTCAGTTTATTCAACCGTCATCCGACGCCCGCGTCCTGAACCGCGTCCTTTCCGGAGATCCCACCCGAATCGAAGGGAACCTGATTGCGAATGGAAAGGTCTACCTGACCAACCCCTCCGGGATTTACTTTGGGGGTGAAGCCATGGTGGATGTTGCACAGCTTTACGCCGTGGCCGGACACATGTCCAACGAAGATTTCCTGAATGGGGTGGACCATTTTACGGACCTGGACGGGGAGGTTCTGAACATGGGCAAAATCAAAGGGAACCAGGTGCACCTGTTTGGGAACCGGGTGGTCAATCGCGGCGAAATCGTGGCGGACGACGGGATTATTACCATGCAGGCGGGGGACGAAGTATACATGGGAGACCCGCTCGGCAACATCTACCTGAAAGGGACGGCTTCGACCGGCGAGGACGAAGCGGCGGTAAAAAACAGCGGGTCACTGAAGACGGGAAAAGGACACACCCGCATCGGCGCCGGCGACACCTACGGCCTGGCCATTCACAACCAGGGCGAAGTGGATTCCAAGAATATTGAAATACAGGCTGAGGACAACCGGGTTTTCGTGAGTGGTACCCTGGACGCTTCGGACCTGGACCCGGGTTCCACCGGAGGAACGGTACAGATCCTGGGAAAAAACGATGTAATTTTAACGGACCTCACGGTGGATACATCCGGAACCAACGGAGGAGGAACCATCAACATCGGGGGAAGTCGCCGGGGTGATGGGCCCCTCCGGAATGCGGCCCGCACCTATGTGGGCTCGGACGTTTCCCTTCGCGCCGACGCCGTGGAATCGGGCGACGGCGGATCGATTATCGTGTGGTCCAACAAGAACACGAAATTTTACGGCTCCCTGACGGCGCGCGGTGGCCGGTACGGAGGAGACGGTGGTTTCGCCGAAATCTCCGGCGGCGCCCTCCTCCACGAAGGAACCGCGGACCTGACCGCCCCGCAAGGAAACATGGGAACTCTTTTGCTCGATCCGGCAGAAATTGCCCTTGTGGGAGGTACGGGTGACGGGGACGACTCGGATCCGGACGGCAACGATATAAGTGATATTTTCTTCGGTGACGATCCGGCTGCATTATACGAAGTCTACGAGTCGGAACTGGAAGGGGCCACGTCCAACATTATCCTCGAAGCCCGAAATGAAATCTTTGTGGATTCGACGAATGCGTTCGTGGATGATAGCGGTGATGGGTTCGGGGACATCCTGATTCCGACGGATATCAACCTCACTCTTCGCACGAGGAACGATTCCTCCCTTGGCGACACCACCGGTGGCATTGACCTAACGAGTGGTGTCAACGGAGCAGATCTGACCATTGAGATGCAGGGAACCGGAAGTTTGAACATTGAGGCTTCGACCGCAGCGGACTCAAGCACTCCTGGTGATGTCATGATTGGCCGCGTGAAAAGCCAGAGCGGTGACCTCAACATCTCAACAGGGTACGGGATTGTGGAGTTATTCAATGCCGTTAAAACCGGCACCGGCCAGATGGTCCTCGATACGAGCTCGGGAAACAACGAGATCCATATGGACACAACCGCTGCCATCGACGGACCGTCGGACCTTATTGTGGACGCCGGGACCGGCAGAACACTCCTCGATTCGCTTGGGCAAAGCGACCCCCTGAATAGCGTTGATGTATCCGCCTCGTCCATTGGCATCAGCAGGGATGTCACAACATCGGGAACTCAGCGGTACCGGGGGGCCGTCCTCGCAGGAAATGATCCTATAGTCGAATCCACCGGCGGGGACATCATCATGGAACAAACTCTCGACGCCTACGACGACGGTACCGCAGGAACTGCTTCGGGAATTACAACTCGGACCCCGAATGGGGACACGGAACTAAGAGGAGGTGTGGGTCAGGTCAGTGTTACGGATGCGGATCCCGATGGCCTCGGGTTCCTGGAAACCGACGACACGACCATTGGTGGCATCCTGTTTATCGGTGGTAATATGGAGACGCTTAACAGCATCAACATTCAGGAGCCGGTACAGCTTGGAAACCACGTCTCGCTGAGAGGAAGTTCGATTTTTTTCAACGGTTCAATGGATGGAGATTCCAATGGACCGTGGGATCTGACGCTTGAAGCAACCGCAGGCGAAATTGCACTCGAAGGAAAAGTGGGAGGCACCAATCCCCTTCGAACTCTTACAGCCACCGGGGATAAAGTGAGACTCGTTGGAGACACCTTAAATACCACTGGGGATCAAGTGTTCAATAGTCCCTTCGAACTGGATGGGGGTTCGACCCACGTCCTGGAATCACAGGGGGGAAAAATTCACTTTGCGGATGTGGTCGATGCGGAGGACGATGGTTCCGCTGGATCGGCCGTCCCGGGAATGACGGTGAACACCCCCAATGGAAACACGATTTTTGATAAGGAAGTGGGCGGTGCCAATATCACCGGAACCGACCCCGACGGGTTACATCATCTACGAACCGATGATTCAGGAGTAAGCGGCAGGATCTCGCTGTCTTCGCCAGTAACGACCCTGAGAGAGCAGACCTACAATGAACCGGTTGAGCTTGCTGCAAATGCCACGATTTCCGGGAGCCATGTCGAGTTCGGAAGCCGCATAAACGGCAATGGTTCGGGGCCCTGGGACCTGACCATCGACTCAAAAGGCGGCGGAACCACAACCTTCCTCGGACAGGTTGGAGACTCGAATCCTCTCAACAGCCTTACCACGAACGCCGACGGCACTACCGAAATCAACACGGACTTCATCGATGTGGGCACCGACCTGAGTCTGCAGGATCAGGTGATCCTCGGAGATCATCTCACCATTGACGCCGCAAGCATTGGCTTCGGCGGTCCGGTCGACGGGAACGGCTCGGGACCCTGGGACCTGACCCTGATCACGAGCGGTGGGGGAACCACACTCTTTGCGGGTGCCGTCGGAAATTCGAGCAAGCTCCGGAACCTCACCACAAACACGGATGGTGTCACCGAAGTTGATACCGGCGTCATCTCAGCGTCTGAGGAAGTCCAGTTTCGAAACAGTGTGTTGCTATTCACGAACGCCTCTATTGACGCAAAAACCATCACGTTTGGTGACACGATCGACGGAAACGGAGGCGGAGGCGGTCCATGGGACCTGACCCTGGACACGTATAATTCCGGCGAGACCACATTTCTCGGAGATGTTGGTAGCACAAATCCTCTTAACAACCTCCACCTGAACCCGGATGGTATCACGAATATTCAGACGACCGGCATAACGGCAAGTGGGAATATTGAGTTTAAAAATCAAGTAATTCTAGCGTCCGACGTAACCATCGATGCAGGTCCCGCGCTGCAGTTTGCGGACGGTGCAGAAGGCGATGGCAACGGTCCCTACGCCCTGACCCTCAACACAGCCACCGGCGGTCAAACTGTTTTCGGAGGCCCCATGGGGGGCACGAATCCGCTGGCATCCCTGACAACCAACTCGAACGGCTTCACCGAATTTCGCAACGCGTCCGTACAAACCACGGGGGACCAGAACTACAACAACGACATTGTCCTGAATGGCTTTGCGGAGATGAGTGCAAACAGCTATACATTTGGGGGACCCATTGACGGAGACGGCAGCGGTCCCTATACACTTCGCCTTAGACAAAATGGAACATCGGACCTCAACTTCCCCGGCATCGGCCAAAACAAACCTCTCCTGGATATGTTCGTGGATAGCCAGGGCGACGTCCGCTTCCAGGCCCCCGTAAGTCTCGCAGGAACTTTTGCCACACATGTCCAGAGGGACGAAGGGCTCATATCGAACTCCGACACCATCCAAACGGGCGACAACGCCTCCTTAGAAGCGGACAACATCAACATCGGTGCTCCCCTAACGGCCGGCTCCAGTGGGAATCAGGAGGTGTTCATCCGGCCGGATCTTTCCGGAGACGCAGACCAGGTCGACCTGGGCTCCACGTCGGATACCCTGACGGACACGCTGGCTCTCTCGGACACGGAACTGAACAATATTACGGCCGGACGGGTGTCAATTGGGGGTGAAAATACCGGTGCCGGAACCATCTCCGCTCCCATTGCAACAAATGGAATGGATTTACGATTTGGCACAGGGGGCAACATGACCGTGGATGCCAGTGTGGACGTTGGCAGTAATTCGCTGACCCTTCTGACAACGGGAGATTTCTTTCTGAACGACGTCGTTTCGGTTGACGGAAGCGGTAACCGTGCCATCCTGGGCACCGAAGGAGACTTCTTTAACACTGCTGGCTCCGGGGCTATCAGCGTGACGAACGGTGCTCGCTGGCTGGTGTACTCCACCGATCCGAACAACAATGACCTGGATGGGCTCTCGGCGGATTTCGAGGAATACTCCAAAACCTATCCCACCGAACCCGACGGTTCCGGAAACGGCCTCATCTACTCGGCCAGCAACGACTCCGGTGTTGAAACATCAACCACCGACGACTCCGACGATGACGACTCGACCACATCAACAACGGAAGAGGAAGAAGACTCCACGACGGACGACACCACGGAGGAGGAAACAACGGAACTGGTGGAATCGGACGGCGTGGTCAGTGACGATATTTCGGAAGAAGAGGTGGAAGATTCACTCGTGGAAGCCGACGAAGGGACCACGGACGACCTGACCCAGACCGCCCTCGAAGACACGGAAGCGGAAGAGCTCGATACCCTTGAAGAGGGAGAGGTATCGGAGGACAAGAAGGAATACCTGGAGGCCCAGGAGGATTATTACAAATCCAGCCAGGAAGTCTCCGACCGGCAGGCCCAGCTGGAGGAAGCGAAAAAAAGCGGTAATGAGGAAAAGGCAAAAGAGACCGAGGAAAAACTGAAGGAAGCCCGGGAAAAACTGGCCCAGGCCCAGCAGAAGTTCAACCAGGTCCAGGAAAAAATTGATCCATCACAATGGACCGATCAGCAAAAAATGCAGAAACTCGAAAACGAACTGGAAAACGTGCGGCAATCCGCACAGAGCCAGTCCCCCGAACAACACTGGCAGAAGAACCGGTACAACGTAATGGACGTGGAATCGGACGTGAATCCCGACACTGCCTCCGCACAGCAGGTTCGAGACGCCATCGTTGAAAAGATGCGGGATAACCTGCAGGACAAACAGGGAAGCGCCCATCCGGCCGTTGCCGGCACCGTCAACAAACTCGGCGGCAAGGACCCGGTAAAAGGCGTGAACAAAACGCCCATACAGTCGGTTTCCCTGGCCGGTAGCAAACGCATTCCGGAGGAACAAAAAGAGATCAAACAGTACTTCGGCGAGCTTCAGAAAGAAGCAAAAGACTGGAAGGATGAAAACATCCTCCACTTCCGGATCGTGGCCGGCGGTCAGAAACAGGACTGGGGCTTCGGTTCAATTGACGTGTTCCTGAACCGGAAAACCGGAAAATACGTCATGAAATCCAGCCTGATGTTCCTCGGGGAAGGATCCAGCGACAAAGGACAGTTCGAGGAATACACCGGAAAAGACACGAAAGACCTGAAAGGAGAATCCTACTCCTTTACCGCAAGCGGATCGTTTTAATTCCGCGTTATCCTCAGCGCCGGGTGATCCATCCCCCGAGCGCCTCTTTCTGCCTGTGTTCTGCCTGAGGGGTTTCTGACAAACCCCTCCTGCATTGAAGAAAACACGCGAAGATGCATCAGGTTTTGATCCGTTCTCCTCGAAGAAGCCATGTGGAAGCACTTCAGAATTTTATTCCCCAATTTCTTCGTCCCGACCGTGCTATGCTTTTCTTTTTTTCTCCTGGGCACCGTTTCCCTCCAGGGTCAGAACGAAAAATCGGAACTTCCGGAAGGAACAAACGGAATTGCTTCGAAATACAACGGGGACAAAGGAATACAATCGGACGATCGCGTGGTATTTTGCGAACAGTTTGAACAGAAGAACATGGAAAAAACCATGAAACGGTGGGAGTCAGCCCGGGGTCACAAAAAAGGACAACTCAAACTGACCGGCCGGACCCCCGATGGCAGCTCGGGTTCTCGATCCCTCCTGATGAAACACATCGGTGGCAAAACCTCCACCGTGGACCTGTACCGGCGGTTAAAAAATAGCGACGGAGAATACGGATACGAAAAGTTATTCATGCGGATGTATGTCCGATTCGGATCAAACTGTCAACCACTGCACCACTTCGGAACCGGAATCGGCGGTGACAATCCCCCGAAGCCATGGCCACAGATGGATGCGGGAAACCGGCCATCGGGAGACGAATCGTTCAACGTCAGCTTTGAACCGTTTGGTAAAGACTGGCGGTGGGACTTTTACGTCTACTGGAACGAGATGCGGGGAAGTCCGCCAAATGGAAAAACCTGGGGAAATTCGTTTATACAGGACGACAGGTTAACGGCCGAGAAAGGGAAGTGGACCTGCATTGAAGTAATGGTAAAACTTAACGATACCGGGGATACGAACGGGGAACTGGCCGCATGGGTGAACGGAAAAAAAGTGAGCCACCTCGGAAAAGGCTTCCCAAAAGGAACGTGGGTCTGGGACAAATTCCATCCGGGGAAAAAGGGACCGGGTTATAAATGGGAGGATGGTCGAACGAAAGTTCCGGGGAACAAACCGTTTCAGGGATTCCGCTGGCGAACATCAGAGGAATTAAAAATTACATATATTTGGCCTTATGTTTACATCACGAAGGCTCCGGAGGGTCACATCTCCCGCGTCTGGTTTGACCACATTGTCGTGGCCCGAAATTATATCGGACCGATCAACGAAAAAGAGTAGTACCATTGACAACGATTTTGTGATTTTAATTCGAATCCTCCGACGCCGTACTCGCCGGAAAAAGCACGATTAATCCCATCAGCCCGATGTTCGAAAACAGGAACGGCGCCATCAGGGGAGCACCTCGGATAAAGCGCTCGATCACCACATGCCCTCCCTCCGTTAAATTCGCCATGGCGTGATAATACAGGCCGATCGGACCAAGTAGGAGCAGAAGCACCATTCCCGAAAAGTACGTGATAAAATCCCCCCGATTCGGACGTTCCAGGCACCCGAGGCCAAACGCCGACAGGGAGGCAAATAACCCCGCGGCCATCGTAAGCCACATCCATGGATGATCAAAACCATGTCTTGCATGATCAAGCACACTGCTGATAAGCGCAATCAGGCCCCCGAGACTCACAATGAAATAATACGCCCTGCTTTTTCGATAGGGAAGCGTTACGTGCCAGGAATCGAGAAACACAAGTGTTCCGCTCCCCTCGGGCTCTTCCCGAAACACAGCGGAGATGCCAAGCCATCCGACCAGAGAAAACGACAGGGGCCCCAGAACCGGCGGTGCCCAGATAAGGGCCGGGAGGGTGACCCGATACCCGGCGGGAGCCGCCGGTCGAACGGCGTACGAAAAATGATAGTACGCGCCCAGCAAACCCACGATAAAACTGGCCAAAAGAAACAGAGACGCAACCGTCGAGGCAACGCGACGGTATCGAACGGCAACAAGCCCTGCAATCAGAAGAGCTGTTCCGGCAACCGGTCCAAAAAAAACAGGAATCCACTCGCGGACCACAATCGTTCCACTGATGCGGTGTGAGAGGTACGTATCGAGTCCCAGGAAAATTTCGTTTACCGCCACCAGCAGCAGCACCAGCTGATCCCTGTTAAACGGCATTGCCTTTTCCAGATACCCGAACCCGGGATGAATTAGCTGCAGAGGGGAATCAACATTGGTCTTGTCTCGCATGGCAAATCACACCCCTTTTCGGATGGGGTCCAGTTACTTCCCGTCGGTATCGTCTCCGTTCTTTTCGTCATCCTTCCCTTCCTCCTCGTCCTTCCCGGGAGGCTCATAACCGTGCTTTTTCAGTATCTCGTCCCGCATCTCCCGGAGCTCGGACAGGGAACGCTTCATCTCGTAGGCTCCGTGCCACTGTGTATAGTCCGGACCCAGCATCCAGGCCCCGAATTTCGTCGTCCGTCCCCAGTGATGCCAGAGCTCAAAATACTCGTATTCAATGGGCTCATCGAACTTCTTCTCCGTAAGGAGATCCTTCTCCCGCAGCGGTTCCATGTAGGATTGGCCTTTTCTCACCCATTCGTTTACTTCCGTGGTTAATTCATCCGCCTCCCGGTAAAACTTGTTTATGAAATTCTGGTTGTGACAGGTAAGGCAGACGTTCTTCATCCGTCTTCTGTTTTCCTGCCAGCCGGGACGTTTGGTGGAAATGGGCGGAAACAGAAACCATGAAAGACGATCCCCAACGTCATGTGTCGTTGCGGATTTGCCGAAACCGCTCATGTGACAGGTTGCGCATGTTGGAGCTGAAAAATCCTTGACCGTCTGGGTTCCCGGTTCGGCCTCCCAGTTCCAGTTTTCTCCCTGCGTGTGGTAGGAGATGCCGTGAGGCGAATTTTCATATATTTCGAACTGAGGATGATCCGGACCGATGTGACAGGCATTGCACGTTTCCGGCTTGCGCGCCTGCTTCAGGTCAAATCGATGTCGCAGGTGACACTTCTGGCAGGTGCCAACGGACCCATCTTTTCGTGGTTTTCCAATGTTATGACATTTTTCGCAGGCAAACTTCGTTATTTTTCGCCCCTCCTGCTCAAAAAGGGCGTTCCGTGCGCTGTTAACCGGTTTTTTCGCCTCCGGTATGTTGTCAAATAGATCCTGATGCTGTTTGTCCAGATTTTCAGTGCCCCACATAGCGGCGTATGCCGGAATGCCGTGCCGGCTCTGGTTAAATTCGCGTACCTCCTGTTGATGACAATCCGCACAGACGGCAGGGGTCGGTGAAGGAAGAACAAACGTGCCCTGGTGAGAGACGGCCCCCGGATAATCGCGATTCACTTCGTGGCAATCCTGACAGGAAACCCCCGCCGCCGCCTTGTCGCTGTGTCCATATTGCTCAATGATGCCGGGTGTCGTCCTACGATGACAGACCACGCACCGGTTACCACTGTCCTCGAGGACGTTCACTTCCTCTTTGTTCTCGTTCGATCCGGTGTTTGAGATAACGGTGCTAACGACCATAACGACCAGGATCGCCGAAAGGACAAAAACCACCCCCAGTGTGCTCAGTATGGCAACCCGGGAGTACGTGAGCCATCCCTGATTTCCGGATTCATCTCCGGATTCGGAGGAAACCTGTTTCTCGTGTTCGGATTCTTCCCGGTTATTCATGACATGAGGTATCCAAGATATGAGACCTGTATCCCTTCTTACAAAACAAACGGGGGAACCACAACATTCCAAGAAATTGTCGAAGTCATTTACCGCTTAAGTTTAACAATTCCCCGTCCGATAATGTAAACGAATTCAAATTTACCAACATATCATGATCACTTCTATCCCCCCGGGCGTGGAAAAGAAGATCAGAAATAGTGGTTTGCTTTTCCTGTTTTTATTACCCCTACTGCTTTTGACGCTTCTTTCCTGTCAGACCCCGCCGGAGGACACCGCACAAAAACAGACAGAACCGGCAGAGAATCGAAATAACAGTCCGGGACAGGAGGAAAGCGGGGCGATGAACAATCAGCACGACGGCAACGTTCCCCTTCCGGTCACGGACAAACCGGGACTTCTCCAACAGAAGGAGAATTACACATCGCTGCGAACCCATACCTTCCTCAACAAACGGCGCCCAAACCAGCCCGCCATCGATGCCAGTGCCATTCAAATGGCATATATCGCGGAATATCCCTCCCGGCCCTCGAAACTTTTCCTGAAACCGATTGACGGCCGAGGAAGCGTACAGAAAACCTTCGGACCATCGCAGGAACGAACCCCGGCCTTCTCTCCGGACGGATCAAAAATCGCCTTCTCCTCGGATCGAGAGGGATCCTGGAACATTTACATCGTGAACGCCAGCAACGGCGGTCACATTCGACAGGTAACACGGGAGACCTCGAACGACCTTCATCCCACGTTTTCACCCGACGGAAACCGCCTTGCATTTGCCTCAACCCTGGATGATGGAAACACATATATTTATACGTGGAACCTCAAAACGGACCAGCCCACGATACTCGGACCGGGAATGGAGCCGGCCTGGTCCTCGGTTTCGTCGGGAAAAAAGGAAAACGCAAACAACCCATTCGTAAACAAGATTGCGTTTGTCAGAGGTCAAACCTCAAACGGACGAGATGGTACCTCCCTCTGGCTGTCGGATCCTCAGGGCCGAAACGTCCGGAACATCTATCAGAGTGAACGGTATAAGATTCGAAACCCCTCCTGGTCCCCGGACGGACGGTACATAGCATTCACCGCCGTCAAAACGGAGGAATCGGACGACCGGGCCTCAACGGAACGCTCGGGAGACATCTGGGTTATCCAAAGCAACGGTGTGAACCTGAACCGGATCACGGACACACCCGCTGCGGAATGGCATCCCGTTTGGGGTCCGGACGGTCGTATTTACTTCGTCACAACGTTTAACGGTCACCAGGAAATCCGGTCCGTGGATCCCGAAAAATTCATGGGCCGGGACAAACCACCTCTTGCTCACTCCCGATCCGTTCCCCGCGACGGCGGAAAAAACGGCAGAGACCGGAGCCGTTCCGGAAAACCGGAACTGCAACCAGACAATGGAAAACAGGACGGAACATCGGAGGGTTCGAACGAAAATTAACTCGGAATGCGCACGTCGTTCCGGCCAAAAGCAGGGGGCTCACCACCTATTTTGCTGATCCCTCGTGTTTGTGGAACGCCTCCGGATTTAGAAGGTCCGGCGGTTCTTCTCCCGTAAGCCCCGCAATCATGTTTCTCGCTGCTTTTTCCGCCATTTTATCCCGCGTCCGGTGGGTGGCACTCCCGATGTGCGGCAACAGTACGACATTGTCCAGTTCCGGCAATTCGGGATGAACCTCGGGCTCGTTCTCGTACACGTCCAATCCGGCTCCCGCAAGATACCCCTCCTTCAGCAGTGACACCAGTGCGGTCTCATCGACCACGGCCCCCCTTGCCGTGTTGATCAGGTATGCGCCCTCCTTCATCATTTGAAGTTCCTCCTCCCCGAGAAGCCCCTCCGTCCGGTCCGTGAGCGGAACGTGAAGAGTCAACACGTCACTCTTCTCCAAAAGCGGTTCAAGGTTCACGAATTTCGCGGAAGCTTCTTCCTCAAATTTCTGTTTTTGCGTACGGGAATGATACAGAATATTCATGCCGAAGGCATCACCGATGCGACCCACCTCCCGACCGATGCGGCCCGCACCAAGAATGCCAAGTGTGCGACCCTGCAACTCAAGACCCCGAAGGAGGGTGGGCGACCACCCATTAAATTTGCCCTCCCGAAGGAAGTCATCCCCTTCTACCACCCGCCGTGTCGTGGCGAAAATCAGTGCCCAGGTCAGTTCGGCGGTTGACCTTGTCAGCACTCCGGGCGTGTTCGTCACGAGAATCCCCTGCTCGGTCGCCGCATCCACACAGATGTTATCGTACCCAACCGCGTAATTGGCAATCACCTTTAAATCGGTTCCTTCCCGAATAACGTCCCGGCTGATTTCATCGGTCAACAGGCAGAGCAAACCGTCCGCCCCACGTACTCCGTCAAGAAGCTCGGCGTGCTGAATGGGCCGGTTCCCGGGAAACACGTCAAGGTTGTATCCTTCGGATCGAAGCAGTTCCAGACCGGATTCCGGAATTTTTCGGGAAACAAAAATATCCATGATTCAGCTGTTGAAGCGTTCCGAAAACGAACCATTAACGACGATCCGGAAGTTCGTAAAGCAATTGTTTTATCGACCGTTCAATCTGGTTGCGCTGGGCGGTGGTGAGACGCTGCTGTTCACCGTTCTGTTTGTCCGTGGAACCATGGTGAGAATGTGTGCGTCGACCTCCTCGACTCATCGATTGGCTCTGCCGTTCACCGGATCCCCCGGCCGTCCAGACCAGCTTCCCGCTCTGGGCATCGAACAGTTTGATGCTCATATCGTATGAACCACCACCGGCACGATAGACATGAATGGTGGCCAGAGCATCCACGTGAAGAACGTTGCCCATTTTCCGGAGACGTTTCCGGCGAGGCAGATCTGAATTAATCAGGTCCTGTCGTTGCAGACGCGTCCGAACCTGATGCCATGCCTGAGATCTATAGCCTTTTTTGTGCATCTCCATGGCAAACATATCAGCAATCTGTTCGCCAATGGTTTCGTTCTTCGCGCCCTCTACCTCCACAGCAGCCACACTGCGGATGCGCCGAATGTCGTAGCCCTCCCTCAGAAAACTTCTGCTTTCCGAACAGGCGGGCACCACGACCAACGACACCAAAAAAACCAGGAAGAATGTGCTTCTTAGCCTCATCCTGACCTCCCAAATAAGTGTTCCATCAAACAGACAAATCCCCATATTTATACAGGGTAAGAACGCAAAATTCAAAGGATATTTCGGGAGAAAAAAAGGGACCTTTGATTTTTTGGAAACAGACGATAAAATAGGTTGACCCTGCCCTTCAAACAATCGGGGCCCGTCTGGAAAACGGAGATATTTATAGGATGACCCGTGGTCCCGGTTCATCATTCTGCGAAACAGGGTCCGGTTTCTCATTATTTTCGAAGTAAGACCATGAAGAAAAAAACCATCCACGATTACAATGTTGGAGGGGAAAACGTTTTCGTTCGTGCGGATCTGAATGTGCCCCCCGGCTCCGGGTCAGACGACAAACCAGGCTTCCGGATCCGGAAGTCCGTGTCAACGATTCAACAGGTCATTGACAACGGTGGTACGGCGATCGTTGCCTCACACAGGGGACGCCCCGATGGTGCTCCGGACCCGGACCTAACCATGGACGACGTGGCCGTGGCCCTCCAGAATGAGCTGGGGAAAAACGTGCAGAAGCTGGACGACTGCGTTGGCGACGAAGTGGAGGAACAAATTGAAAACGCAGATCCTAAATCCGTCTTCCTGCTGGAAAACCTTCGGTTTCACCCGGGAGAAGAAGAAAACGACGACACCTTTGTTCGAAAGCTAGCCTACCTCGCGGACATTTACATAAACGATTCCTTTGGAAGCTCTCACCGCAACCACGCGTCCATCACAGGCATTCCGAACTACGTACAGAAAGCCGGAGCCGGTCTGCTCTTAAACGACGAAATATCCTACATTTCGGATATTCTTGATGCCCCGGAGGAACCGTTCCTTCTGGTCCTTGGCGGAGCGAAAATAGCGGACAAGACCGGCATGATCAAAAGCCTTCTGCCGAACCTGGACCGGGTTCTTGTCGGCGGGGCCATGAGTTTTCCGTTCCTGAAGGCAAAAGGCATAAATTCCGGTGATTACGAACTTGATAGCGAGGTTATTGACGCCGCCCGTGAGATCATCGAAGCCGCGGAAAGCGAGGACGTCGACATTGAACTGCCCCCGGATCATCTCGTTACGGACAACCTGGAAAACGGAACGGGGGTTCTTCGTATTGTCCGGAACGAAATCAAATCCGGATGGGTTGGAGGGGACATCGGCCCGGACGCTATTCGATCCTACAAAGAGGACTTAAAAGACGCCGGTTCCATTTTCTGGAACGGGCCGCTGGGCATTGTGGAAAACGATGATTTCTCCTTCGGCACCGAACTCATCGCCCGCCACATCGCCTCTCTCGAAGAACCCACCCGTGTGTCCGGAGGTGGAGAAACAGCCGAGGCCCTGGACCGCTACGAGGTAACCGATCAATTCGATCACGTAAGTACCGGTGGCGGGGCCCTGTTACAGTTCATGGAAAACAGGACACTGCCCGGCATTGAAGCACTGCCCGATAAATAAATCATCCTTCACGGCCGCCGTGAAACCGAAGACCATAGATCCCCCGATCCTCGCACCTTCCATCCTATCCGCGGACGTTTCCTGTATCCGGGAAGAACTTGCCCGGGCCCGCGAGGCCGGGGCGGACTGGATCCACGTGGATCCGATGGACGGCCATTTCGTTCCCAACCTCACCATTGGTCCGTCCGTTGTGGAGGCGCTCCGTCCTCACACCGATCTTCCTCTTGATACACACCTCATGCTTATGGACCCGGGGAAATACCTCCAGAATTTTATAGATGCGGGCACCGATCTTATCTCCTTCCACATCGAGGCATTGTTGCCGGAATCAGCTCTCCACTTTGAGGAAAAAGGGATACGGGTGAATCAACCGGTTGATGACGAAATCCTGGAACGAGCGTTTGACCGGGCCCGGGAACTCATCGAGACCTGTCACAGGCAGGAGGTCCGGGCGGGAGTGACCCTGAACCCCTCTACCCCGGCGTCTCTGGTGTTCAACCTGCTGCCACTTATTGATCATGCCCTTGTCATGACCGTCTGGCCCGGTTTCGGGGGACAATCCTTTATGGAAGAGCCCCTCCAAAAAGTAAGGAAACTAAACAACCAGAAGGAGCAGCATGATTTTTTCATCGAGGTGGACGGCGGGGTTTCCCCGGACACCATCTCCGCCGCCGCCGAGGCGGGCGCCGATCTGTTTGTGTCGGGCAGCTCAACCTTCGGGGCCGATAACATGCAGGAGGCAATCCATAACATGAGGCAAACGGCCAGAAAACACAGACAAACAGACCGTGAAGGTGGTTGAAAACTCAATACCTCACAATCTAATATATAATTTATGGAGGGACAGGATCTGGTTATTACCGGAGGGAAATATTCGGGTCATTCATTAAAGACGCCGAGTGACCGGGATATTCGACCTCTTCGCTCCCGTGTCCGTCGTTCCCTTTTTGACCGATTGGGGGATGCCGTTCAAGATGCCCGAATATTTGATGGCTTCGCCGGCACCGGGGCCGTAGGACTGGAAGCGATCTCCCGAGGAGCGAGTCATTGTCTGTTTGTGGACAATTCGGACACAGCGCTGGAACTGATCAGGACCAACATTGACCGTCTCGGGGTTTCCGACGCATGCGCACGCCGAAAACTGGATTTGCTGGATCCGCAAACGCTGAAGAATTTGCCGGAAACAAAACAAGATCTGTATTTTTTAACGCCTCCTTATGACGTATATCGGACTTCTGATGGTCACCGACATATGATGGGCCTGATCAAGGTCCTTGCGGAAGACCGCTTTCTCCAGCAGAACGGCCGGATCATTCTGGAATGTCCGGCCGATGTCCGGATCGGGAAACTACCGGACCGACTCCGGCGGGGGGAAACCGAAACATTTGGCATCACCAAACTTGTTCACGTGAACAAACATGAATGAATCCGAACAGACCGGGGAAGAACGTACGAAAAAAGACCTGGTCGAGGAAAACATGCGCCTCAAGCAGAAAATCCATAACCTGGAGGAAACCATCACCGAACTGGAGAAGCAGCTTGAGGAGGGAGGAGAAGAAAACGGAGGAGATGTAAGTGGCATGATCAAGGTGCTCAAGCGAAAGGATGAAACCCTTGACAAATACGCCAAAAAACTGGAAAAGAGCAACCGAAAATTAAAGGAAACGGTAAAGGAGCTGGAGCAGAAAAACCGGGAACTGGAAACCTCCACCGCCACCCTCCGGATGTACGAGAAGATTTTCGAGCAGGACCCAAACATCCTCATTGGCGTTGATGACCAGCTAAACATCATTCATTTCAACAACGCGGCCGTCGATTTTTTTGGCTCCGAACTTCACTCCCTTCGAGCCACCTCCGTTGATCACCTTCCGGAAGAAAAAATTAACGGAATCGACATCAAAAGCCAGGTTTCCAGCGTGATGGAAGGGAATGAAACGCAATCCAAAACCTTTACCCCGGCAGAAAAGGAACGGAAACACCTCATGCTTATCACCCCAATTACGAATAATGACAAGGAAATTCGCGCCGTTCTGATCCGGATCCGCCCCACCGGTGGAGCCGATCAATGACGAAACAGAAATGCGCCTGATTCCTTCCGACCGACCTTGACCCCTTACAGTTATTTTGGTCTCCTCTTACCGGCGACCGTGTTTGTTCTCGGACTCATGGCGGGGAGCTTTACAAACGTCTGTATTTACCGGCTCCCGAGAAACTGCATGTCCGTTGTTACCCCTCGGTCGCAATGTCCGGAATGTCGTCAACCTATTGCATGGTACGACAACATACCGATTCTGAGTTATCTTTTCCTGGGTGGCCAGTGCCGACACTGCGCGTCGGAGATTTCCTTTGAATATCCAATGGTGGAGCTTCTATCGGGTGTTCTGTTCGTCCTCGTGTACATCACGTGGTCGGGGGAATTCGAACATTTTTTCACGGCCAACTCGGATCCGACGAAAGGTGTTTCAACTCTTTTTCTGGGCAAATTAGCCTATCTGTGGGGGGAATTGGGACTCCGGCTAATCATTATTTCCGCTCTGACCGTCATCTCCTTCATCGACCTGAAATTTCGCATCATTCCAAATGAACTGACCATTTCAGGCATTGTTCTGGGACCGATCATTGCATTGATACACCCGGACCATTTTCATTATTTCCTGGCTATTCCTGAGGAACCAATTTTTGGCTCCGCGCCCCTCAATGGACTCACCGGATCTATAATAGGTATTCTGGTGGGGGGAGGAATTATTTACGGACTCAAAATTTTCGGTGAAGTCGTTTTTCAGAAACCGTCCATGGGGTGGGGGGACGTCAAAATGATGGCGGGGCTCGGAGGGTTGTTTGGCTGGAAATCCGTGATTCTGATCCTGTTTCTGGCCAGTATATTTGGCACGGTGATCGGACTTGTGAACCTCTGGATCACCCGGGAACATTATATTCCGTTTGGTCCGTTCCTGTCGGCCGGGGCCGCTGTGATGGTACTGCGGGGACATGATCTTCTTGTTTATATACACGAGACGTATCAGGTTGCATTTCCTTTTTAAATCCAATAATCTACACCCTTCAAAGGGGGGATTCCGCCGTAATCCTGACGTTACGGAAACGGATATACGGTTCCACAGTCGACGGTATTCTCACAGCATCGATTCACTCAATCATCCGACATGAAACAATTATTCCGAGCCTGTGCGATCACGGGAATCTCGCTGCTTGTGTTCGTGGGCTGTACGAGTACTTCCGCCAGCAAAGACGGAACGAAACAGAACAACCCGGAAGCCCGGATCACCAAACTCGAACAGCAAAACAAAAAATTACAGACGGAAAACGACAGGCTGCGGCAGCAACAGCAGGAACTGGCAAGAACCCTGCGCAAGCTTCGCGAAAAGATGGACTCCGGAGGGCAAAACAACCGTTCCGGAACCTCGGACCTGGATCTGGAAATACCGGACCGGTTACAGGATAAAATAAAAAAGATCACGGTAAATGGTCGAACGGGGCTTCGCCTGGAAAACATTGTGCTTTTCGGGTCCGGGTCGGCTCAACTGACAGAAGCAGGAAAAAAAGCCGTGGAACAGATTGTCCCCGTTCTGAACGAACTCGACGAAGAGATGGTATTTCGGGTCGAAGGACACACGGATAACGTGCCGATAGAGGAATCCGGGGATCGGTTCCCAACAAACTGGCACCTCTCGGCCGCACGGGCCATTACCGTTGCCCGACACCTGATCAACAAAGGAATCAGTCGCAAGCGCATCCAGGTGGTCGGTCACGCGGACGTCAAACCAATCGCCTCCAACGAGAATGCCGAGGGTCGAAAGAAAAACAGACGCGTTGAAATCACCATCATGCCGGGAAGTTGAACCAGCCCCGCCCTCCACACCTGAAAAACGTTAAAATCCAGCAAGGGGGTAATAGTTTCCCGTCAGGAATCTCACCTCATGGCGGTCACCCCTGCGATCCCCCGGGCGAAAATACCTGTAATTCGCTATAAAAACACTGGTATTCTGTGTTATAATTCCAATCAGGAGGTAAACAATCCATGTCAGACCGAAAACCAGAAAACATTCGCAACATTGCTCTAACCGGACACGGTGACACCGGTAAAACGGTCTTAACGGATGCTCTGCTTTACGAAGCAGGAGTTGCCGACCGGATTGGTTCCATCGAGGACGGAACCACGCAATCGGATTACACTCCTGAAGAGCAGGATCGGGAAAACTCCATACATCCCGGTCTGTTTCATTACACCTACGATGATCACCACGTAAACCTGATTGACCTGCCCGGGTATCCGGACTTCATCGGACACGCACACGCCGGCATCTTTGCCGCGGACCTCATCGGGGTCTGTGTGAATCCCGGGGCCGGTGTCATGATCAACACCCGGAAAGTCTGGGAAATAGCAGAACAGCAGGACAAACCCCGATTTATTCTGGTCAATCAAATTGATCAGGAAAACCTGAATTTACAGGAACTGCTCGACGAAATTCAGGAAGCATTCGGAGAGGGGGCCGTTCCATATAACTATCCGGACGGAAGCGGAGAGGACGTGGGGACGGTTTTCTCGCTACTTGAAGGCCTGGACGAAGCCCCTCCGGAAGTTCAGGATCAGCTTGCCGCCGACCGGGAAGAATTAATTGAAACGGCGGTGGAAACGGACGAAGAACTGATGGAAAAGTACTTCGCCGATGAAGATCTCTCCTCCGATGAACTCAACCGCGGCATCCAGGAGGCGATGCTGGCCGGGGATGTACATCCGGTCCTGTTTACAAGTGCCCGGGAGGAAATTGGGCTCTCCGAGCTACAGGAATTTATTCTGGAAGCCGGTCCCTCCCCGCTCGAAGCACCGACACCCGACGCGTACGTCATGAAGAAAATTGAAAGCGATCAGGAAGAAGAGGCAGAGGAGGAAGAGGAAGAAACGGACGAAGAAGACGAACCGGACGAAGTACAGTACGAAAAAGAAGAAACAGAGGTGATCGTGGGTTCGGATGAACCGTTTCTCGGCTCCGTTTTTCGAATTGTATCGGATCCATTCATTGGAACGGTCAACTACGTTCGGATCTTTACCGGGTCCGTACAGAGTGAAGAGGGGACGCTCGAAATCGCCGGAAACAACGAAACGTACGAAACCGGGAAGCTGTTTCTGCCGTTCGGGGAAGAAAACGAAGAAGTGTCCGATGCCGGTCCCGGTGACATCATCGGTATTACCGAAATTGAGGATGGTGAAATCGGCGACACCATTCGGGATCCGTCGTCCGATCTGATTCTTGAGGACATGGATCTCCCCGATCCCATGGTGGGACTTGCCGTAAAACCAAAGAGCAAAGGCGACGAACAGCGATTGAGTTCGTCCCTCAAGACCCTCTCGAAAGTCGACCCCACCTTCAAAAGCGAGCGGGACGAAGAGACGAACGAGCTGATCATCCGGGGATTAAGTACCCTTCACCTGGAGGTAATTCTGGATCGGCTCAAGGACCGGTTCGACGTCGAAGTGGAAACCAAACCCCCCCGAATCCCCTACCGTGAAACCATTACAAAATCGGCGGACGCCCAGTACAGGCACAAAAAACAGTCCGGGGGACGCGGACAGTACGCCGAGGTTCACCTGGAGATCGAACCCCTGCCCCGGGGAGAGGGATTCGAATTTATTAATTCCATTCGGGGAGCGTCGATCCCGACCAAGTTTATCCCCTCCGTCGAGAAAGGCGTTCAAAACACGATGGACGAGGGCATCAAAGCGGGTTACAAAATTACCGACGTTTCCGTCGATGTATATGATGGGGATGATCATCCGGTTGATTCCTCGGAAGAAGCCTTTAAACGAGCGGCTTCTCAGGCGTTCAAAGAGGCCTTTTCCAAGGCCGGACCAACGCTTCTCGAACCGATTGTGCGAATGAACGTAACGGCTCCGCGAGACTACATGGGAGACATTACCGGCGACCTGAACTCCAGACGGGGAAAAATTGAAGGCATGGAGTCCAAGGGGGATCAACAAACAATTCGTGCCCTTGTTCCCCTGTCCGAAGTGATTACCTATGAACCTCAGCTTCGGTCGCTGACGGGTGGAGAAGGTGTTTACGATCTGGAATTTTCACATTACGAACAGGTGCCAAAATCCAAACAGGAAGAAATTGTTGAGAAAGCGCGAGAAGAAGAGGAGGAATAACGGCCGTCCAGTTCGCTGTTTTCATCAACTGAATTTCCGGCTCTACAACCATGGCCAATATTAAGGAATTGCTCAACACACTGGTGGACAGAGGAGGGTCCGACCTTCACATCACCGCCGGCTCCAGTCCCCGCATCCGCGTCGACGGCAAACTCGTGGACACGGAGTACGACCCGATGAAACCGGAGGAAATACAGAAGATGATTTACAGCGTTCTGGACTCCGAACAGATTGCCAAATTTGAGGAGAACCTGGAAGCGGACCTCTCCTTTGGCATCGACGGTCTCGGACGATTCCGGACGAACGTCTTCAAACAACGAGGAGCCATCGGCGTTGTTCTCCGGCTCATTCCGGAAGAAATTTACAACTTCAATGAGCTTGGTCTCCCCGTCGACGTCTGTAAAACGCTCTGCTCCAAACCAAGAGGCCTGATACTGGTTACCGGTGCAACGGGAAGCGGGAAATCCACCACGCTCGCCTCCATGGTTGACTACATAAACCGAACCCGCCAGGGTCATATTGTCACCATTGAGGACCCGATTGAATTCGTCCACTCAAACAAAAAATGCCTCGTCAACCAGCGGGAAATAGGGGCCGACACACACGGATTTGGTCCCGCTCTTCGTTCGGTCCTGCGCCAGGATCCCGATTTTGTCCTGATCGGTGAGATGCGGGACCAGGAAACCATTGAAGCCGCACTGACGATTGCGGAAACCGGTCACCTTACCTTCGGAACGCTTCACACCAGCACCGCCGTGCAGACCATTAACCGGTTGATTGACGTTTTTCCCTCCCACCAGCAATCACAGATTCGAACCCAGCTTTCCTTCACGCTCGAAGGCGTATTCTGTCAGCAACTACTCCCGAAAGTGGACGGAAATGGTCGAATTCTTGCCTGTGAGGTACTGCTTCGAAACGACGCGGTTCAGAGCCTCATTCGGGAAGACAAAGGGCACCAAATTTATTCCGTGATGCAGACCGCCGGTGAGATGGGAATGCAGACGATGAATCACAGTCTCACCGAACTATATATGGATGGTGAGGTCAGTTACGAAGAAGTAATAGGACGATCGGACAAACCGGAAGAACTTGAACGATTGATTGAACGGGAACAGGAACAGACATCGTAATTTGGGGCTCAAACAACACTTGCGTGCTCCCTTGAGCACAGTGATACCGGATGGTTGACGTTCAAAAGCTCACAAAAAAACGCCTGGGGGAACTCTTACGGGAGGAAGGGGTTATCGGGGAGGAGGAAATTCAGGAGGCCCTCAACAAACAGCAGGAATCCGGGGACCTCCTGGGAAAAATCCTCATTGACCTCGGGCATACCTCCGAAACCGAAATAGCGAATGTCCTCTGCAAGCAGTTCGGCCTCCCGTACGTGAACGTGATGAATTATTATCCCACGCGGGAGGCCATCGATTCCATACCGGTCGAGTTTATGATCGAACACCGGGTTCTTCCCATCGACCGAATCGGTGAAGTTGTTGTGGTTGCGGTTTCCTGCTACTTCACGGAAGAACTATTTGAACGAATCATGGAATTGATCGACGGTGAACTGCAGGTCGTCGTAACGCAGAATGAACTACTTGATCAGGCCCTCGAAAAACACCTGGAGATTGATCCGGACGTGCTCACCGGAGATGCCGAATATCGTCCCGAAAAACAGGAAGAAGAAACCGAGGAAGAGCCGGAGCCCGTGCCGGAAAACCAGATGGATGAACCCGAAACATCCGTGGAGGAAGACGAGGAGAAGGTGGACGACATCGACGACGTGTTAGAAAGCGAACCGGACACCGACGTAAAACTGGTGTCCGAAGAAGAGGAGGCAGAGGAAGATGCCCCCCCGGAACCGGTTTCCATCGACGAAACCGAGGAAAGTCTCGAGTCCTTCACGAATGATGATGGCCAGGATGCATCCGCATCCGAAGCGGATCAATCCATAGAACAGGGTGCTGTAGCAGAAGGAGACGAATTGGACTCTTCGAAGGAAACGCCGCAACCGGAATTAAAGGACGGGGAAACCGGGGAATTAGAAGAAGACGAGGAGAAAGAAGAAAAGAAAGAAGAAATAAAAAAAGAAAAAGAGGAAAAAGGCAAAGCGAAACGACGATCCCCGGATGACGGGGAAGACGACAGCGGGGACACCAGTGTGTTTGACTGGTTCTTCTCCGAGGAATAGCCAAAACACCATAAATGATCAGGTCGGCACAAAAAATTTATTCTGTTCATTTGCGACACACACACCGAAATATGATCGATAAAAACAGCCGGAATTTGACCGATTTCGACACAATTCTTGCCCATCTCCACAAAAAGGCTTGACAAATCAAGATCAAAAGCGTATTCTGCAATCAGGGTGTGGAGGGAACAAAAACTCGCTACCGAGCGGTATTCAGTGGCTGGATTTTTTCGATTCGACGTCCACGCCATGTGTTCATGCCGGGTGAATACCTTACGAAATGAGTAACTTATGTTAAGCACATTTGATCGCCGGGTGCAGAAGGTGGTTCTGGATCGGAACCTCGCCACCGAACAGGAGGTGAACGAAGTGGTGGACGAGACCGAGGAGATGGGGGAGGACGGTGTTTCACTGGCCGATGAACTGGTGAAGTCGGGACTGGTGAATTCCGACGAATTAATTAGTCACATCGGCCTGGAGATGGATATCCCCCCCGTTGATCTGGAACGCATCAAGCCAGAAGAAGAAGCACTGGAGGCGATGGGCGTTGAGCTGGTTTCGTACTACAACGTCCTTCCCATAGCCCGAGCAAACGATCTGTTGACCATAGCGGTAGCAAACCCCTTCGATTTGCAGAAACTGGACGATATTCGCCTGGTTACGGATTGCGAAATCCAGACGGTTGTCAGTACGGAACGACAGATCCAAAAGGCAATTGACCGATTTTACCGGGAGGACGAGGACGAAGCCCTGCAGACCTTCATGGATATGGAAATGGACATGGAGGAAGGAGAGGCAGATGACCTGGAGTTACAGGAGGACGAGCAGGAAGAGGTCGACCTTTCGGAAATCAGCGAGGAGGCCGGGGAATCAAAGGTGGTCCGGCTTGTGAACACCATTATTAAAGATGCTCTCGAAAAAGGCGTAAGTGATATTCACATCGAACCATACGAGAAAAGAATCCGGGTACGATTCCGAAAGGACGGGGTTCTCTCCACCGAGATAGAGCCCCCGAAAAAACTACATTCCGCCATGGTCTCACGAATTAAGATTATGTCGGATCTGGACATCGCGGAACGCCGGCAGCCGCAGGACGGCAAATTTCAGATGCAGTACGAGGGCCGGAAAATTGACTTTCGTGTCTCCGTCCTTCCGACCGTCCACGGAGAAAAAGTGGTGCTGCGTCTGCTGGACTCCTCGGACCTGGGTATGAATCTTGATGACCTGGGTTTCGAGGAGCGGGCCCTGAACCACTTCAGGGAAGCCATCAACCAACCCTGGGGGATGATTCTGGTAACGGGCCCAACGGGAAGCGGAAAAAGCACCACGCTTTATTCGGCCATACAGGAAGTTCAGACCCCGAAGGAAAATATTGTCACCGTCGAAGATCCCGTCGAATATCAGGTGGACGGAATTGTCCAGACGCAGGTGGAAGACGACCAGGGATTGACGTTCGCAAAAGCACTGCGCTCCATTCTCCGACAGGACCCGGACACCGTACTGGTGGGAGAAATTCGAGACCTTGAGACAGCGGACATCGCCGTAAAAGCGGCGTTAACGGGACACCTGGTCCTGTCCACTCTACACACCAATGACGCGGCCTCCGCCATTGCCCGGCTAACGGACATGGGAGTGGATGATTTTATGGTGAGTTCCTCCGTAAACCTTGTATCGGCTCAGCGGCTTATGCGGGAACTCTGCGATAACTGTAAACAGCCCATGGAAATGCCGGATTGGGACTTTCTGCTTCGAATCGGGTTCTCGGAAGAGCAACTTTCCAATGACCCCACGTTTTACGAAGCCGTCGGTTGTGATCAATGCCTCGAAGGGTACACCGGTCGTTTCGCCATCCTGGAAACAATCAAAGTGGATGAGCAACTTCGAAAAATGATTCTGGACGGAGCTTCCACCCACGCGTTGAAGGAATACTCCATTAACGAACTCGGGATGCTGACCCTGCGGCAGAGCGCTCTAAAAAACGTGCTGAAAGGAAAAACATCAATCGAAGAATCACTTCGCGTTACAATGGCTGACTGATCAAAGGAAGAATATGGCAAATCAAACAGAGACAGCAAAGGCGGAAGCCAGCTGGAAAACGCTCGGGGGCCTGCTCGGGCCACCAAGTCCAAGAGTGGGCCCCGAAGAAATAGCGGTCTTCACCCGGCAGCTTTCCACGATGCTCGGGGCCGGTATTCCACTCATGGAATCCCTGGATGTGCTTGCGGAACAGCAAACCGATCCGGGCTTCACCCGGGTCCTCAATGAAATTGTTGAACACGTCCGGGGCGGTGGTGATTTTTCCAGTGCGCTTGAAGATTATCCGGGGCTCTTCACGAGAATTTACGTCAGTATGGTCGAAGCGGGCGAGGCAAGCGGAAACCTCGACACCGTCCTGGACCGGCTGGCCGGATACCTGGAGTCGGCGGAACAGCTGAAACGAGAAATCAAATCCGCCATGACGTATCCGGTCGTTTCCCTTGGCCTGATCTTCCTAATTGCCGGTGGCCTGATGTTCTTTATCGTGCCAAAGTTCAAAAAAATCTTTGAAACCATTGGTATGGAGCTCCCCTGGATTACGAAGTTTATCCTTAACCTGAGCATCTTTTTAAAATCCAATGTCCTGCCCATGCTGGGTGCTCTGGCTGTTATTGGTGTGCTCTTCTACTTCTGGAAAAACTCCGATTGGGGAGAGCGACAGTTCCACTGGATCCTCCTGAAGGTCCCGATCTTTGGCCCGTTATTTCGAAAGGTGGCAATCGCCCGGTTTACCCAGACTTACGCGACGTTAATTCGAAGTGGGGTCCCCATCCTTGGTGCCCTCGAGATCACCGCAACCACGGCGGGAAACCGGATCATTGAAGACGCCGTCCTTGACGCGAAAGAAGAGGTCCGGCAGGGAGAACAGCTCGGTGAACCCCTGGAAGAGACCGGGGTCTTTCCCGTGATGGTGACAAAAATGATCAGCATTGGTGAAAAAGCGGGTGCCCTGGAAGATCTCCTGGACAAAATTGCCGAATTCTACAACCAGCAGGTCGAGTCCACCGTACAGCAATTAACCAGCCTGATCGAACCTCTCCTGATTTCCGTTATGGGTATTGTGGTGGGAGGCATCGTGCTTGCCATTTTCCTGCCAATACTGAACATTCAGGAAGCTGTCCAGTAACTCCGTACCGATTCCCCAGAGACCCGGTTCTCTACTGACGTATCAGCTTCAGTATGGATACCTCCGGTTCGACCCCGTTTCAGGATCCGGAACCATCCCGAAACGCTCTGCTCTGGCTGATCATCTCCCGGTTTATCATCAGTCTGCTTGGCCTCTCGTATATCCTCTTTTTCAGTGGCAGAATCCACGACAGTATGCCGCACTATATAACGCTGTTCGTGGCCTGCTCGATTAACCTTCTGTACTTTGTCTGGCTCCGGACCGGATCCCACTTCCGCACGCTTGCTTTTGTCCAGATTATCCTGGACCTCGTCTTCGAAACCATTATTTTATACCTGACCGGAGGAATATTTTTCAGTATTTTTTCATTTCTTTACTTTGCGACGGTCATTTACACACCCCTGGTTACGGTGCCGGAAGGAGGATTGTTTTCAGGCTCCCTCGCCACCATTCTGATCAGTCTGGTTTCCATTGTCTACGTCCTGTCCGAACGCCTTGGGTTCGTCCTTCCGTATGTACCGGAAATTTACATCGGACGATACAGTCAAACCCTGGGTACCGTCCTCCCATACTTAATTTCCTTCGGGCTTTCACTTCACGTGGTCGGATATCTGTCGGGACGGCTCGTGGAGCGGATGTCCCTCTCCAGTTACCTGACCCAGGAAATTCTCAACAACATGGCGGAAGGGGTCTGTACTCTCGAGGAAAACGGCCGCCTCCACCCGATGAACAACCTCGCCGCTCTGTACCTGAACCAGGACGATACCGAAAGTGAAGCGAAAATTCAGGACGTTATGCCGTCGTCCCTGTGGAAACAAATCAAAAACCAGTTGAACCAAAATCAGTCCGGAAGATGGGAACTGCAACAGGATCGGCCCGATGACGATCCACGATACCTGGAAATCACACTAAGTGAAGATCCGATTCCGGCCCCCGGATATTATCAATCAGATCATTTTCACTTCCTC
Organism: uncultured Planctomycetia bacterium; assembly: GCA_964580675.1. Taxonomy (GTDB): domain Bacteria; phylum Planctomycetota; class MHYJ01; order CAYXQY01; family CAYXQY01; genus CAZOLI01. The sequence continues at coordinate 17,957 of CAZOLI010000020.1, read as the reverse complement.
TTTCTCCGGGACGTAACCGCCCGGGTGGAGGCCGAAGAAGAGCGGACGAGAGCCCGGAAACTGGAAACCATTTCCAATCTCGGTGCCTCCATTGCACACGAAATTCGAAATCCACTTTCCTCGATACGAGGCGCCATACAGGAAATGAAGGAAGGAGAAGGAAATACCGAAGCCCCCGATGACGCACTTATCGATATTGTCCTCCGGGAATCCGATCGGGTAAATCGAATTGTGAACGACTTCCTCGACTTTGCGCGGGAGCGATCGCCGGATCGAACAACCACCTCCCTCGATCAAATTGTTGACGAAGTCGTCGCGATGGCCCAAAAGCAGGTATCGGATCGTGACCCCAACATCAAAACAGATATCCCCGAAGGCCTTGACATCTACGCCGACCCCGACCGGATAAAGCAGGTCTTCTACAACCTGTTACTGAATTCCTTTGAACATACCGAGCAGGACGAGGAAATAAAAATTGTGGCGAGAAACGAAACAAAAACGTCGTTTCGCCGGAACGAAGAAGGGGTGATGACAAGCGTGATTCAGAACGGTGTTCGCGTGGAGGTTCTCGACGAAGGTTCCGGTATTCCGGAGGAGGAAGTATCAAACATATTTGAACCTTTCCATTCCTCCAGAGCAGATGGCACGGGTCTGGGTCTTGCCATCACCGCTCAGATTATTCGAAGTCACAACGGAACCATACAGGCGGAGAACCGGGAATCCGGAGGCACCCGGTTCTGGTTCTGGTTACCCGACCAGAGCTGAGACTGGAATTAAATCGGCACAGAAAATAAAATATGAATAGTGTGAGGTCTATTTGTTCATCCGGACAGCGGAACGCATCCGTCGATTACCAACAAATTCCTCGTTCGTGATGTCCGAACCCGACATTGAGAAACCGGACACGGAGACACGCCTGTTTTCCCTGGAGGAAGCCCGGGATACCCTTCCTCTGGTCCGTCCGATCGTCGAGGATGTCATGTCCTGTCATCGAAAACTAAAAGAACGCATGGAGTCCCTGTGGTCGGAACAGGAGGAGGAAGTTCCCAATCCCGATACCACCGAAAACGAAACGGATCCGGACATCGAGCAGTTAAAATCAGAACTCACGGATTACCTGGACGAACTTTACGGGCTCGGGGCCGAATTCCAGGATTTTGACGAAGGATGGGTAAATTTTCCGTCGATGCTGGATGACCGAATTGTGTACCTCTGCTGGCACCCGGAGGATGAGGATATTTCTCACTGGCACGAAACATACACGGAATGTGATGACCGAAAACCGATTGAACACCAGCATTTTACGGGTTCGGACTGAATAACGACCTCGCTCTGTTACAATCCTGCAATCTCTGCCCCACCTCCAGAATGATTGCCCCCCTCCGGAAACGTGTCCCTTGCCGCCCATCAATCACATTTCTCGTGAAATAAAACAGGAAATGTATCCGTTATTATAACGTGAAGAATTCAGAACGAATATCAGAAGCCGAATTTTTCGCGCTAAGTAGCGACGGGTTTTCCGTCAAATTTCGCGGAAAAACAGAACAGAAAACGGGGGAATCGTGGCAAGTCTTGACGAGTTTGAGGAAATTGTACTTCCTCATCTTGACCGGCTTTACTCCTTTGCGTATTACCTTGTGGGAGAAGAGGCCGAGGCCGAGGACCTGGTACAGGAAACGATGAAAAAAGCGTTGAATAATTTCGATCGATACGAAAAAGGAACCAACTTTCGTGCCTGGGCCTCCCGAATCATGAAAAACCTGATGATCGACCGAAAACGAAAGAAAAAACCATCCTCAACGGACTTCGAAAAATATGAACCGGCCTCGGAGGAAGGAAGTCAGCCATGGCCCGATACCAAACTTCTTTCCCACGACAAATTAATGGAGCGGTTCTTTTCCGACCGGGTAAAGGAAGCCGTCATGAATTTGCCCGAGGACTACCGAATCGCTTTTCTCCTGAACACCATACAGGACCTGTCATACGAAGATATTTCGGACATTATGGATTGTCCGATGGGAACGGTCATGTCCCGACTTTACCGGGCCCGTCAGGAGCTGAAACGGGAACTGTCGGATTTTGCCCGGACACGGGGATACCTGGACGAGGAGGGAGAAACGGCAAAAACCAGTGAAACGAAACGTAATGAAAATCAACAAAAGGGAGGCAACACATCATGAATTGTAACGAAGCCCGGAAATACATCTATCCGCTTCTGGACAACGAACTGGACACCAAGCAGAACGTGGAGGTTCTGAATCACCTGAACATGTGTGATCAATGCCAGGAGAAATTCGAGACCGAACGGGCGTACCTGGAGGACCTTTCAACCCATCTTTCCAACCGGGAAGCACCGGAGACCCTTGAAGAGCAAATTCGGGAAATGGCCGGGGAAGCGAGGAAATCTCGCTCGCGTCTGGATCAGATACGGAACAAATTAAAATCAATTGCTCCGGCGGCTTCAGCGGCCATATTTCTTTTCGCACTCCTGTCCCTTGCGGTGTTCAGCCTGTACATTAAACGAGATACCGAACCCAGCGAAGCCGTCCGGTATATGCCGGAATTGCACAACCGGGTAAAACACCAGACGATAAAGAACATCAACAAAAATCCGGACGAATTCTCCGAAATACGCCCGGAGGAGCTCAAGGAACGTTATCGGGACGAAATCAAATTGATTTCCCGTGACGTATCCATCCCATCCCTTGAAAAATACAGTTGTAAAATACTTGACGGAAAGGCCGAACCCTCGGGTGTTGGGGCACTGGTCGATCCCCTCTTCTACGCACTGTACTGCATTCCGAAAAAGGAGAGCGACGGACATAATTTTATGACGTACGTCGTTATGAAACGGTCCTGGTTTTCTCCGGAACAGCTCAAACTCTCCGACAAAACGGTGTCCACCTCCGGCGATTTTACCCTCATCTCCGACAGAAAAAGCAAAAACAACATGATTTACTGGGGCAACAACGAATACGTCTGTGTTTTTGTCTCCAGTGACATGAACAAAGATCAACTCCTTCAGCTGTCCAGAACAGCCCGGAAACAGGAAAAGAAACTGGATACAGACGTTTCCAACCGGTAAAAGGGAGGCCTTTCTATTGCTTTTTCAGCCGGGCTCACGAACAATACAAAGATCATTCGTTTGAGCTGGAACAATTTCCCGGTCCGGTACCGTTTAGGTGAAATTCCGAGGTTGTGTTGAAACGACCTCGTTCGCATCGTTTCATTCACCTCAATTCGAACAGACAAGGGGCTATGAACGAAATCGACAACGGGCGGTTTGAGGAAACGATCAAACCGCACATGGATTACCTTTTTTCGTTCGCCCGGTATCTGACCGGGGACCGAACGGAAGCAGAGGATCTTACGCAGAAAACGGTCCTACGTGCCCTTCGGTATTTTGACCAATTTGAGAACGGAACCAACATCCGTGCCTGGATGAGTCAGATCCTGAAAAACCTCTGGATTGATGAGTACCGGAAACGGGACCGTCAATCCGATCGAGAGAGAAAGTACGCTCAGACGATTGGAAAGAGGACCGCGGACACAGGTGGTAAGTGCTGTCCGGAAGCCATGCAGAAACAACCGGAGGTGCTTTTGAACCAGTGCGTGCCGGACCGGATGAAGTACGCTCTGCTCGGTCTTTCCAAAAAATACCGGGAAGTGTTCATAAAATACGCCATTCAGGATTTGACGTACGAGGAGATAGCAGATGAACTGAACTGTCCCCTCGGTACGATTCGTTCCCGGATGTCCCGGGCGAGGAATCAGCTTGAAGATAAGCTGACCGGCTTCGCCGAACAAACGGGTTACTTTCGGAATTATTCCGAGTAAGCAAGTCTCACCTGACCCACCAGCCCTCCCATCATGGGAGGGTGTCCCCTGGCGGGGGAACGTTCCACACCAAACAGACGGACGCCTTCCCACGGCCCATCACTGAGACTTCCCGCTCCTTTTCCACAAAGCTCAACCCCAGGAATAGGTTCCTGTTTCCATTGTAAGCCGATCAACGCCAGGTGTCCCCGGCGAAGCTCACAATCCCCCAGGACGCAAGTTAAATTGAGGCCGGTTAGCGATCATCGAGTTCAGCCCTTTTCCTTTCATTATCTCCTCTACCGAAGGTCTGTCCCGTACACTTGCAGGAGACTGCAGATCCGCTCCAGATATTCTGGAACAATCCACAATCTGCGTGACGTTTACAACGAATCGATTGATCCGGAGTCCGGTTTCAGCCGGCTTTGCCGGTGGATCAGATCGTCCAACACCGGGGATTCCGGATTGCGAATCGTGGATTCTGTTCCGATCGACCCTCATTTACTGAAATTAAGAAGGAGAACGAAGCATGCGCTCAAACAACACGAACATTCTTCTTGTTCTATCAGTACCATTTTTGCTTTTTGGCACAATCGTCGGGAACGTCATTGCCGGGAACTCAACGGAAAAAGACGAAACCGTCGACTCTTCCGCCGAAAAATCGTCCGAATCCAGCGGAACAGACGTACGGTTGGGTCCCCTTTCGGCCCAGTCCGACGACTACGATCTGAAGGCCTACACAGCGGATGGAAGTGGTAAACTGCGGTTCAAAACCGCCGACGGCAATTTCGAGATGAGGTTCGGGGGCCGCATCATGTGGGACGTCGCCCTGACATCCGCTGACGACAACGTGGAAAACAGTATAGAAGGAGTCACCGGAGACACCACGAGTGTGGACAGCGGATCGGAATTCCGACGGGCCCGACTGTTTACTTCCGGAACCCTCTACGACACTGTTGGATACAAATTTCAGGTGGACTTCTCCGACAACCCGGTGGAAATCGAAGATGCCTATATCGATTTCCCTTCACCGATTAAAAATTCGTCCATCAAAACAGGACAGTTCAAGGAGCCCTTCAGCCTCGACGAGCTGACCTCCTCGAAATACATCGAACTCATGGAGCGAGCGCTACCAACCGGATTTGCACCGAGCCGGTCCCTGGGAGCTGCCCTCAGTGGAAGTGCTGCCGGCGACAAGCTCAATTACGCCGTTGGCGGTTTCCGGTCTTCCACAACCAATGGTCGGTTTTCACGGGGAGAGGGCAACTACGCCGCCACCGGCCGCCTCACGTTTCTTCCGTACACAAACGAGGACCGGAGCCAGCTTGTTCACGTTGGAGCAGGAGCATCCAACAGGTCCGTTAGCGGTGCCGGTTTCGACTCCCGACCGGAGGTCCACGTGGTTGACGATTTCGTCGACACCGGAACAATCGGAGACGCCCAGGGGATCACGCTGTTTGGCCTGGAAGCGGCGACGGTCTGGCAGTCGTTCTCCGCCCGTGCGGAATGGATTCAGGCCGACGTGGATTCCCAATCCGCCGGAGATCCTTCCTACGACTCCTACTACATTCAGGCGTCGTATTGGTTAACCGGGGAACACAACGTCTACGACGGGGGTTCCTTCGACCGCGTCAAGCCTGAGAGAAACTTCATGGGAGAGGACGATGGCCCCGGTGCCTGGCAGATCGCCGCACGGTTTTCGAGCATGGACCTGTCCGACACCAATGATGGGGAACTGGATGACGTTACCGTTGGCATAAACTGGCACCTCAACCCCGCCACGCGCATCATGCTGAACTACGTTCGAGCGGATGTGACCAACGGGGTTGGAGGCGCGGACGGAACCGCCGACTTTGTGACCACCCGATTCCAGATCGACTTCTAACGGCAACTGGAGAAAATCATGCCCATCAACCCGAGACTGCATGGCAAACTGGTTCCTCCTTATCCTGAGAAACAGAAACACAATTCTGTTACCGAACCAGTGTCTCTCCTCATCTCCCTATCAGAAGGGGTTGACGCAGGGTCCCATGCACCTCGGGTTGTGGGTTCTTTCTTCAAAATATCCACAATCCGGGAACGGTGGAACAATCGCGAATCGATGCAACGTTAAGATGACCATACACCCGGATTGAGGACTCAACGAACGAGACTCAAACCGGAACGTTTCGATCGACTTTTTTCATTCACATTTCTCCTGAGAACCATGAATAATGCGTTAAACAGATTCTTTCAGATCGGTCTGGCAATCTCGATCATGGTTCTGTTCTCAGGCTCCTTTCTTGAAGCTCAGGAAAACAAGGAGTCTCGAGAGCAGATCCGGATCGTCGGTTCCAGTACCGTGTATCCGTTTTCCAGTTTCGTGGCCGAACAATTCGGCAAAACCACCCGGTACCCGACACCCGTAGTCGAGTCCACGGGAAGTGGCGGGGGACACAAACTCTGGGGAAAAGGAGCATCACTGGACACTGCCGACCTCACCAACTCCTCCCGGAAAATGAAAACAAGTGAATTCAAGCGAGCCAAGAAAAACGACGTGGGAAAAATCACGGAAGCCGTCATCGGCTACGACGGCATTGCCGTTGCTCAACACGTGGATAATTCTCCGGTGGATATCTCCCTGAAACAATTGACACTGGCCGTGGCCAAGAAAGTGCCCAACCCGGACGGCTCCGGATTGATCGACAACCCGTACAAAAACTGGAGTCAGATCGATAACTCCCTTCCGGATCGTGAAATCAAAATTTACGGGCCACCGACCACCTCCGGTACCCGGGACGCCTTCGAGGACCTTGTTCTTGAAGCGGCCACCGTTCAGATCAACGGGTACGATGGAGAGTACACTCAGATTCGACAGGACGGGCCCTGGGTAAACGCCGGGGAAAACGACAACTTGATTGTCAAGAAAATCGAACAGGACCGTAAGGCCTTCGGCGTGTTCGGATTCAGTTTCCTTGATCAGAATCGGGACAAGCTTCAGGGAGCGGAAATTGGTGGCGTCAAACCCATGCCTTCGACGATTTCCTCCGGGGATTATCCCATTTCCCGAAGCCTGTACTTCTACATAAAAGTGAATCACCTTCGAAAGGTGGACGGCATGTGGGAATACATCAAGCTCTTCATGAGCGAAGAGATGATCGGTCCGGACGGCAAACTGCTCGACCAGGGCCTGATTCCGCTTCCGGAACATCTTCGAAAAGCCTCCCGTCAGCGCGTACTCGAACTCGAACCGTTCGAAATGAAGGAAGACGGCACCCTTCCCACCCTTCAGGAGTACGCGGAGGAAAACGGGTTCACCAAAAACAAGTAACGACTCCCTCTGGCACGGTCGTATCTGTATTTTCGACAGGAAGAGCCGTCTCCCCTGCCTGAGCCGGCTCTTCCGCTTTTCCCTTTTCCTTTCGCCGTTCGATCTTGAATCAGAAGGAAACAGAATCCGGCGTGTGACGAATTTGATTGTCGCTGAATAAACATACGATTTCCCGGGACGCTCTATCAGCAATGTTTGACGCATCTCCTGATCCATTTCTGGTGCTTCTTGTCACCGCAGCCATCTGCTCGTTCACTGGCTGGCTCAGTTTTTACCTGGGAAAACGAAAAAGCCTTTCCCTCCTTGCACAGGACAATCAACTGGAGGCCACGCCCGATTATTACGGCTGGTTTGCGATCATCGCCATTTTTGCCCCTCCTCTTCTTCTCTTCGTGGTCCTGAAATCTCTTCAGCTTGGCGGCGTGGTGGCGTTCCCCGGTGCTGTTTACGTGGCAATCTGGGTTCTGTTGCCACTTCTGCTCCTATGGCCGGTCAACCGATACATCCATAGTTCACTGCGGGCCCGCGAAATCTGCGAGCACGTTATTTATACGGTACTGCTTCTCGCAGCCATTGTCTCGATACTCACCACTCTCGGTATTCTTCTCTCGGTATTATTTGAAACCTTCCGGTTCTTTCAGAAGGTGAGTCCCTGGGAGTTCTTCACGGGGACAAAATGGGCCCCGGGCGGCTCTTTTATCGAATCCGCCGGTAGAGGTGGGGAACAGGCCGACTCCTCGTTTGGCGCCGTGCCCCTGTTCTGGGGCACGATTCTTATCAGTTGCATCGCCATGTGCGTGGCCGTCCCCGTTGGTTTGATGACCGCGACGTTTCTGTCGGAATATGCCACGAAATATATCCGGGAAACGGTCAAACCCATCCTCGAAATTCTGGCCGGTATACCCACGGTCGTATACGGATTTTTCGCGGCTACGACGGTGGCCCCCCTCATTGTACAGGGCACCGGGTTTCTGGAAGGGTTGCTGAACAACAGGTTGCTTCCGCTTCTGTCCATAAATAACCAACCGGTTGCTCTTGAAGCCAGTTATCAAAATGCACTGGCCCCGGGCCTGGTTATGGGCATTATGATTATTCCATTCATGTCCTCCCTCTGCGACGATGTCATGAGTTCCGTGCCGAATGCGCTACGGGAAGCTTCACTCGCACTTGGTGCAACCCAGGCCGAAACCATAAAACGTGCGGTCTGGCCCGCCTCTCTCCCCGGCATCATATCAGCGATACTCCTCTCTGTCTCCCGGGCCATCGGAGAAACCATGATTGTCGTCATGGCCGCCGGAATTACGGCAAAACTAACCGCCAATCCGTTGACCGAAAATTCCACGGTGACCGTTCAGATTGTGTACAACCTCACCGGGGATCTTGAATACGATAACCCCCAGACCCTATCAGCGTTCGCGCTTGGCTTTGCACTTCTGGTTTTTACGCTCTGTCTGAACATCGCATCCTCCATTCTCGTCAGACGGTTTAAGAAACGATATGAAGCAACCTGATCAGGATCGCTCTCAGCTCAAAAAGCGGAAAAGGAAGGGGTTTCGATTCAAACTATATTCTATAATATCGGTTATATTAGCGGCAGCGTTTCTATTGTTCTTTCTGTACGATCTCGCAAAAAGAGGGTATACCGCACTCTGGCAATCCAGGGTAAAGACGACCGTCACGTTCAGTCCGGAAACGTCAAATGAACCGAAACTGGCGTTTCCCGAAAAGGTGAGAAACATCGTTAGTTCCACTGAAATTCAATCCATCGGAACAAAAATTCAGAGCACCAGCATAAAAATTCCGGTTCAATTCTCGGAAGACGTGGAGGAACGTCCGAAAAAGGGGCTTTCCTCCTTCACGCTTTCAAGGAAAAATTTTCCTCCCTACATGACGGATCCTCCGTCGTATACCGTGTCCCGTGATCACCTGCTCGTGCTCGTTGGCAAACCGGGGTTGGAAAAAATGAAACAAAAACTGAAATCAAATCAGGACCAAATGGGGAATACGCAGGAAATCTGGGTTCCGGGGTCGAAGAAACTTCAAAATTACATGGCCGACATCAAATACAGAGGATTGACGGACGACCAGAAAAAAACCGTGGAAATGCTGGACAAAGTTGGACGG
>CAZOLI010000020.1:0-8607 GCA_964580675.1 uncultured Planctomycetia bacterium | reverse complement strand
GTGGATCGCTTGCGTCGAAAGGACCGGATTCAGCTCCAGTTCAACCGCATATTTTTTCTCTCGGGGGACTCAAAAACGCCGGAGACAGCCGGTATGAAGGCGGCCGTTATTGGTTCCGTTTTTGTTCTTACGATCGTGTTCCTCATCAGTGTTCCCATCGGCATTCTATCCGCCATTTACCTCGAGGAGTTTGCCCCAGACAATGTTCTCACACAGTTTATCGAGATCAACATCAACAACCTCGCGGCCATCCCCTCCATCCTGTACGGTGTACTTGGGCTCGCCGCTTTTATAAACCTCTTCGGCATCCCGAGGTCATCCGTTCTCGTGGGGGGTCTTACCCTTTCTCTGATGACACTTCCGATTATCGTCATCAGCTCTCGATCGGCTCTGCGAGCCGTACCGGACTCCGTCCGGGAAGCCGGATTTTCCATGGGGGCCACACGCTGGCAGGTTGTGATTCACCATGTGCTCCCCTCCTCCCTTTCCGGCATGCTCACAGGAAGCATCATCGGGATTGCCCAGGCGATGGGAGAAACAGCCCCGCTTATCATAGTGGGTCTCATCTCGTTTGTCCCCAGTCCGGCAACATCACCAACCGACGCAACAACCGTTATGCCGGCCCAGATTTATTCCTGGTGGGGGATGCCCCAGCGGGCGTTTGAGGAACGGGCCGCCCTGGCAATTCTTTTACTGCTTTTCGTCCTGTTCATGCTCAACGGCTTTGCAATATTTATTCGAGCCCGAACAAACTAGCAATCCATGACAGACACAGAAAACACGTTACTTCAGGAGATAACGGTGGATAACCAAAATGGCACAGCCGGTGAAACAACCAGCCCGGACAGAAACCTTTCCCGGTTCTCCGAACAGGTCAAAGACCGGGATGAACCCGATATAGAGCAGAACAAGCCTTTGCTGGAAATTCGTGATCTCTCCGTCTTATACGACGACGTCAGAGCCGTAAAAGACGTCTCCGTGAAAATCCCAAGAAAACAGGTAACCGCTGTTATCGGGCCAAGCGGCTGCGGAAAGAGCACATTCCTGAACGCCATCAACCGGATGACGGACCTGATCGATTCCTGTCAAATTGATGGTGAGATAATTTTCGATGGGGACAACATACTGACACAGGAAACGGACGTTGTCCGGCTTCGCCGGAAAATCGGCATGGTGTTTCAAAAACCAAACCCCTTTCCGAAAAGCATTTACAAAAATGTGTCATATGGTCCCACCCTTCACGGGCTTTCCTACCAGAAAAACCTGGACGAGATCGTGGAAAACTGTCTGAAGAAATCCGTGTTGTGGGAGGAAGTGAAGGACCGTCTGGACAGCAACGCCATGGAACTATCCGGCGGACAACAGCAGAGACTCTGCATAGCAAGGGCACTTGCCATGGAGCCGGAGCTTCTCCTGCTGGACGAACCGACCTCCGCTCTCGATCCGGCCTCGACCCGAAAGATTGAACAACTGATCGGACAACTGCGGGGTTCCTACACCATCCTGATCGTCACTCACAACATGCAGCAGGCCGCACGCATCTCCGATTACACGATGTTCCTGTACAAAGGAGAAAAAATAGAGTTCAACCCCACCGAAAAACTTTTTACAAACCCGGAGAATGAAAAAACCGCTGAGTACATAACCGGCCGATTCGGTTAACTACTTTCTCTCCCCCTCCCTATTCCCCCACACGTCCTTTTTGCTTCCCCGGACGAAATCCCTTCCTTATCCAATCGGTCGATCCGGGAACAAATAATCTGGCTGACGTCGTTTATACACAATCTACTTATGAATTCGATTTACCTGGAGAGAAGATGTTTATACGAACCTGGATGACCAAAGACGTTGTATCCATCGAACCGGACGCATCCATATCAACCGCATGGAAACGAATGCTTTCCCATCGAATTCGCCGGTTGCCCGTTACGACTCAGAACGAGGAACTGATCGGGCTGTTATCGCGAACGGATTTGATGAGAAACTCGTCCGGGGAAGGGCTTCTGCAGCGGGAACGAAACGACAAAAAGGTCTCGGAAACCATGACTCGAAACGTCGTGTGCTGTTACCCCGGAACGCCCGTGGAGAACGCCGCCCGCGCCATGTTCCATAAGCAGGTGGCCTGTCTGCCGGTGATCAACAAAGACAGAAAATTACGGGGCATCGTAACGCAGTACGACATGTTTCGTGTCCTTGTCAAAATACTGGACCCTGTTCCCGGAAAAACCGGACGGGTTTTTTTCACGGCGGACTCGCTAACATCCGTGCAGAAACAATTGCCGGAGCGACTGACACAACAAAACTGTACAAACCTGATTACCTGGCAGGATCGGTCACAGGACAACTGGGCCTGTCTTGCCAGAGGGATAAGAGAAACTTCGCAACAGGCTCTTCCAAAGAATAATTGAGGAGTAGCCGATGCCTCAAAAGGCACTCGTTGTTAATTCGTTCCGGAACAAGTTTCCCAAAAATTATAAGCGGAACCAAAGTCAAAACAGGGATGACCGGAGGTAATTACGGCGAAGAAAATATCTTAATCGCAAATACAAATTTTAAATTATGGTCTAAATCCAAACGAATCCGGTAATACTGGAACAATTCGTTCCTCGGCCACGTTTACTTCATTTATCGATTGAGTTATATATTTGACGACACATTGAACTTCTACTTATCGACCGGTAAAATTCCGTCGTTCCAAAAAGAATTTCATCATTCCAGAGCATTTCGCTTATGAGGAGACAATACATGACAAAGAATATTCCCCTACGAACTCTTTCCGCTCTCTTTGTTGTTCCCGCACTCCTGCTTCTTGCTGGTTCGACCACAGGCTGTGGGAACAAATCAAAAGGGCTTTCCATCAAAGGTTCCGACACGGAAGTGAACATGGTGAGCCGCATGGCGGAGGTCTACCAGAACCAGAACAAGAATGCTCGCATCTCCGTCACCGGCGGAGGCTCGGGAACCGGTATCGCCGCCTTGATTAACGGGAAGGTCGACATCGCCAATGCCTCAAGAGCGATGAAGAAGGACGAGAAAAACCAGGCGCGTAACGCCGGACTGGATCCAACGCCGGTTGTTATTGCAATGGACGGCCTCTCGGTAATTGTGCACCCGGAAAACGACGTCACGAAATTAACCCTGAAGCAGTTACGAAAAATATATAGAGGTGAGATTACAAACTGGAACGATCTCGGTGGACCGGACCAGGACATATCGCTCTACGGTCGCCAGAGCAACTCGGGGACGTTCGTGTACTTTCGTGACCACGTGGTCGAGGGAGACTACACCCAGGAGATGAACCGAATGAACGGAAACGGTCAAATTGTGGAAGCGGTAAAGTCGGACAAAGCGGCTATTGGTTACGTGGGTGTTGGTTACATTACGGAGGACGGCGAGGTAAATCAACCCGTGCAGATTGTAAAAATTGCCCGAAAAAAAGGAGATCCCTATGTCTCACCGCTGAAGAACAACGCCGTGAAAAACGGCACGTACCCGATCGCCCGACCCCTCTACCAGTGGGTGGACCGGAACAAATATAAGAACACCCCACTCATGCAGAATTTTATCTCGTTCGAGTTGAGCGAAAAGGGACAGGAAATTGTGCGGAAAGAGGGGTTTTTCCCCGTGTCCAAAAAATATCGGGAGCAAAATCGAAAGAACGGATTTTCGGAGAAAAACAACAAATAACCGGGTCTGCGAAATATCCGGTTCCCCGGGTCTTCACCGCTACACCGCACCCTTGATTTTCCCGGGGAAAACTCATAATTTTTGGATGTCAAATCGGTCTGTATCCAATCCACCCGAAGGTCCAGAATGAACCAACCTGACGAAAACGATCGTTCGGACACCGAACCTCCATCCGTTTTTCCGGACCAGGAAGAAGGGGCGTCGTACAACCTGGACGTTTCCTCCGCGAGGGAGGCCAAGGAAACGGCCATTCGGTGGTTCTTCAAGGGAAGCGGGATAACGGTCATCGTCATTTTGCTCGGCATCTTCGTGCTCCTCGCCGTCAAGTCCTGGCCGGCAATTCGCGAGCTGGGGATCATGGAGTTCCTGGGAAGCCAGACCTGGAAACCAACCTCCATCGAACAAAAGAAGTACGGGATCCTGTCCCTGTTTGTCAGCACGATGATGGTGACGGTGGGATCCATGATTATTGCCATACCGCTCGGCATCGGGTGCGCCGCCTATCTGAGCGAGGTGGCCTCTCATACCGTTCGTGAAATACTAAAACCCGCCATCGAAATTCTGGCAAGTCTTCCCTCGGTGGTCATCGGTTTTCTTGGCATTACGATTCTCGGGCCCGCTATTGCGGATTTCTTCGGCATCTCCAATGGCCTGAACGCGGTGAACGGGTCCATCCTACTGGCCGTGATGTCCCTGCCCACCATCATCAGTCTATCGGAAGATGCCATGAACGCCGTGCCGGACAACTACCGTGAAGCCTCTATGGGCCTGGGAGCAAGTGACTGGCAGACCACCTGGAAAATGGTGATTCCCTCCTCTCTGTCCGGCATAATCGCGGCCGTCATGCTGGGCATGGGACGGTCCGTCGGGGAAACCATGGCGGTACTGATGGCCACCGGAAACTCCCCGGCTATGCCATCCGGCTTTCTGGACTCCGTCCGCACCATGACGGCCACGATAGCGGTGGAACTCGGTGAGGTCCCCTATGGATCCACACATTACCATGCTCTATTTGTCGTTGGGCTTGTGCTTTTCCTGATCACGTTCCTGATCAATCTTGCTGCGGATCTTTTCCTGGAGAGGGCAAGAAGCGGTTAGCCATGAAAGGGCGGAAGATCACACAGTTCCTCGGTTTCACAACGCTTCGCCTCACGGGGATTCTGGTGTTGTTGATTCTCGGTTTCATTGTCGGAGACATCGTGTACAAAGGAATCGGGGTTGTGGACTGGCAATTCCTCACGGAGTCTCCGCGTCAGGGCATGACCGAGGGGGGTATCTTTCCGGCGATTGTCGGGACGTTTTACGTTAGCTTCATCACGATCGTCTTCGCGGTTCCCCTTGGGACCTTTGCCGCCATTTACCTGAACGAGTACGCCACACAGGGAACCATCATCCGTCTGATCCGTCTTGCGATCCGAAACCTTTCGGGTGTTCCGTCCATTGTATACGGGATGTTTGGGGTGGCACTTTTTGTGGATCTCTTTAATTTCGGCACATCCATTTTATCGGCGGGGTTAACCCTTGGTCTCCTGACACTGCCATGGATCATCACCTCAAGCGAAGAGGCACTGAAAACAGTGCCGGATGAATACCGGGAAGGATCGCTTGCACTCGGGGCAGGCCGCTGGCAAATGATCCGGACCGTGGTGCTGCCAAACGCCCTGCCCGGGGTCATCACCGGCACAATACTGGGACTTTCCCGGGCGGCGGGAGAAACCGCGCCCATCCTGTTTACGGGAGCCGCTTTTGCATTGCCCACGTTGCCCTCATCGGTGTACGACCAATTTATGGCACTTCCGTACCACCTTTACATCCTCGCAACACAGCATCATTCTCCCAATGAAGTACTTCCGATTGCCTACGGAACCGCCCTCACACTTCTTGTTCTGGTCTTTACAATGAATCTTGGAGGAATTATTATTCGCTACCAGGCTCGAAAAAAACAGTAACAACTGCTGGATGATTGAGATATGATCATTGATGTAACATGTGAACAATGTGACGCCACCTTCGAGGTAAAGAACGATGCCGAGGACCCGATTACGTGTCCCGAATGTGGCAATGAAGTAGACCTCGAAGAAGAAAACGGTCCGGAACCGGAACCGCACATCACGGTTAACGACCTGAATTTCAACTACGGAAACGTGCAGGCCCTTCAGGACGTAAACCTCGAAATTCCCAAGCGGAAAGTCACGGCGGTCATCGGCCCCTCCGGATGCGGAAAAACAACGTTTCTGCGCACGCTGAACCGCATGTACGAAACCATTCCCATCGCGGAAGTGGAAGGAGAGGTTCGTATCGATGGAACAAATATCCTGCGCGAGGACGTTGATCCTGTGGAGCTCCGGAAAATGGTCGGGATGGTCTTTCAGAGCCCGAACCCCTTTCCGAAATCCATTTACGACAACGTCTCCTACGGCATGGAAATTCAGCGTCCGCGGCTGACCGACTTTCCGCCGTTTTCGTTCTTTACGTCCAACAATCACAATCCCGAAGAACTCGAAAAGAGCAAGGACCCGCGCGAGCGATCCGTTGTTCGAAGCCTGAAGGCATCCGCGCTATGGGACGAAGTCAAAAACCGGCTCGATGAATCCGCAATGGATCTGTCCGGGGGTCAGCAACAGCGACTCTGCATAGCCCGGGCAATCGCCACCAAACCCTCCGTTATTCTCCTGGACGAACCCGCGTCCGCGCTGGATCCCTCCGCGACGTCAAAAATTGAAGACCTCATCCATAAATTGAAAAAAACATACACCATCGTCATCGTTTCCCACAACATGCAACAGGCCGCCCGGGTCTCGGACTACACCATGTTCCTGTACAAAGGCGAACTCATCGAATGGGGAAAAACGGACAAAATTTTCACACGACCCAAAAAACAGATGACGCAGGACTACATCACGGGACGGTTCGGGTAATAGAGAATTTTGGCTTCGTCAAACAATTATCCCGGCCACCGCTCGGGGACCGATTCGGTTCGAAATTTTCTTTTTGTTTTAAAACAGCACCATGTCAGAACACTTCCATAAGGAACTGGACGAACTGCGAGAAAGCTTTCTGGAACAGGGAAAGCGAGTGGGGGAAACCATCGAAAAAGCCATCGAAGCGTTCCTCGAACGGGACGAGGAGCTGGCCCGGACCGTCCTGGAGGAAGACCACGTCATCGACGAACACGAAATCAAAATCGAGGAGGAATGCCTGAAACTGATGGCCCTCTATCAGCCCATTGCAAGCGACCTGCGTTTCCTGATCTCGGCCATCAAAATCAACAACGACCTCGAACGGATCGCGGACCTCTCCTCCAACATCTGCGAACGGGTCATCACGATATCCGCACAGAACAAACTGGACATGAAAGACAGATTCAAATCCATGACGGACAAAGTCCGCTCCATGGTGCAGGAAAGCTTAAAGTCGCTGATCGAAACGGACGGCGAACTTGCCCGCAATGTCCGAAAGGCGGACGACGAGGTCGACGACCTGCACCGGAAGACCTTCAAAGTGCTCATTGATGAGATCCAGGACGATCCGGACGTGGCGGACGTGGCCATTCAGAACATTTCGATTTCCCGGTACCTCGAACGAATTGCCGACCACGCCTGCAACATCGCCGAGGACGTGATCTACATGATGGAGGGCGAAATCATCCGTCACACCAGCGAAGAACCCGAAGACGATGAACAACTGAAGAAATAACCCCAAATTTCGCACAGAGACGATCCACTGTTCGAACGGTGATCCCCTTCCCCGGTGAACATGATCCGAGGAGCTATCGAGTGAGAAGGTAGAAGGAACGGTATTTCCGGGTGTCCACCTTGCCCGTGACAAGCGCCGAGATCTCGTAATCCCGCCTCATGTATTCCTTGAAGATGGCCCGTCCGTGTTTTCGCCATTCCCGGGCCAGTTCCAGGTCCTCGGACTTAATAAACATCACGTTGTAGGGAATTTCCACAATGAGGTTGGAGCGGCGATAATCCAGGTTCGCCGAAACCGGCTTCGGAATGTCATTGTAGTCCCGCTCCACTTCATTCACCCGGGTATATTCATCATCCTCAATAACTTCCGTCACGTCCGGCGTGTCGCGCTCTCCTTCTTCAATCACGCGCTCGACGTCCTCGGATGCAATGTTCCAGGAGACGACGAACCGGTCCGTTTCCCAGCCACGGTTCATGTAACTCGTGCTGCTTCCGTACAGGTTCTCCTCAAAATCCGTGATCTCCGCACCCAGTTTTTCGAGATTGAAATACGCATTTACACTCAGGAGCGGATCATACGTCCAGGTGATCCTGGAGATGTCCATGTCCAGAGCGCGTTCCCGCTGATCCCTCTTCAGTCGAAACCCGAGGTTATATTCCCGGTGATCCGGTATGACACCGAGCATGCGGGAACAATGAATAATTTCTTCGTCTTCGGTTATCCCGGGCATGCCAAACAAAAACCCGATCATCTCCTCCCGGCGGGTGTCCCACGCCCCCAGCATAATCCCCCCGTTTTTCTTCATCGTCATGAGTTCATTCACGGGCACAATTTCGCGTTCCTCAAACCGCCAGACGCTCTTCTGGAGCTCCTCACACTCCTCCATTTCCTCGACGGTTTCGATGTCCCGGATTTCTCTTCGTGTAGCCATTTGAGGAATCCATAAATTCGTAAGCCAACCTCCGGGGAAAACGTTTTGACCGTTCGGGTTCCCGGAGAAACAGAATGCATCCGCGACGGGATTATAGAGCCACTTTCATCCTTTTTTCAAGGTTAAATAGGCCCCATCTGAAAAGCTCACCTTTTCCCACAGGTCAATACGACGGGGTTAGGAGTAAAAACATGTTTGTTGTGGTGTTCCCCGTCGTAGTCCAGAGTGCGTGCTTCACGTGGCGATCCAGGGCTCAACAACAATGGTGCGTTCCAATCGATCCATTCCCTCGC
>CAZOLI010000019.1:54440-57914 GCA_964580675.1 uncultured Planctomycetia bacterium | reverse complement strand
GGCCGATTTGCTCTCGAACCTCCCGATCAAAAAATTTTGGGCAACCCAGGAATACTGAGTTGCCCAAAATGGTCACACAGCCAATAACAGTTAATATCCTATGTGGTATTGTAATAGTTCAGAGAAAGGAGAACAGTTGCCGTTCGCCTCTTGATCCCCGTTAAAAAACCGGACTGTTGCTCGCCTGGTCCGCGACCACAGCGCCGGCCGTGGCGATACCGGTCACCAGCGCGACCTGAGGAAGTGCCACGGTTGTCGAACCAGCCTTTGATTGCGCTTTTTTGTTGCCGGCGAGGAAGGAAACTTCCTCCTCGGAAAGGTCTGCCCGTTCCGTTAGTTCGGTGTCCTCCTCGTCCACGGACGTGCGGACCATTTCCTTCTCAAGCGTTTTCACCGCTTCGGCCTTCTCCTCTTCGCTGCTGTTTTCCTCAAACATCGGGCCCGCTTCCGCGAGGGCGGAACTGTACAGAAGCCCGACCACAGCAATCAGACACAGAGAAAGATGTGTCTTTTTCATGGCCGTTGCCTCGGAAATTGAAGAAAAAACCGAACGAAAACTGATAATGTTCGTAATTCCCCATTCTCTTTGAAGAAATTAACAAAATTATGCCATTTTGTCAATGAACTGGCAAAATCCTATCAGGCTACCGCCCCGGTCCCGGCGTATTTTCCGGGGGTCCCCCTCCACGATCTTCATTCTTTCCCTTTCCGGGGGTATCTTCCGGGGGTCCTCCCCGGTCCCCTCCTTCCGAACCGGGGTTGTCCTCCCGTCCCGGCCGGTCTTCTTTCGCATCATCTCCCCGGTCATCCCCGTGTTCGGCATGATCTTCACCACCGATTTTCTCCCGGGCCTGTTTACCGAATTCGGCCTCCTCCGGGGGATCAATTTTCTCATTTTCGTTCCGGTCCGCGCCATTCATTGCCTCCTCGGCTCGTTCGGAGACCATCTGCAAATACTCGGTCCGAAGCGATTTGGCCAGGAGGTTCACCGGGTTGTCCCGGAGGTTTTTTCCCTTTGGCTGATCCAGGAGTTCATTTTTGGCGTCCAGGAACTGCTTCCGGAGGGAACGGGAAAATTTCGCAATCGGCCGGTTTTTCAGGTGCTCCTCCATCTTTTGTCGTTCCGCTTTGTTTAAGGACCCATCGTTATCCCGGTCAAACTGCTTCTCAAGGGAGTCAAGAGGGGCGTTTTCTTTTCCTTTTTCGGCCGCCTCTTCGCCGTTGCCACGATTTGCGGCTTCCTTCGCTTTCTCGGCCGCTTCCTTCTGCTTTTCCCGCGCTCGCTGCAGGGCCTGATGGGCTTTCTTCAGGGCCTTCTCCAGCCTGTCCAGACCTCGGTCCCGGCCCTTCTTGCCACGCTTAATGCCCTTCTTTCCTTTTTTCATTCCCTCCTTCGCGTGTTTTCGACCGGGTCCGGGTGGAATGAAATCCAGGGCCTTTTTGCCGTTTTTGATGCCCTTCCAGGCATTATCGAACTCTTTCGCGCCCTGCTGAACCATCCGCTGAATGAAATCACGTTCAAACCCATCCATGTTGCCGTTCGCATTCAAATCCCCGTGTTGTTCCAGAAAGGACCGGGATCGAGAAAGTTCCGAAGCGCGAATATGGGATTTTAACGCCTTCGCCTGTTCTTTCGTTAACCCGTACTCCCCGTTTTCCACCTTTTCAATAATGGTCTGTATCGTCTCCGGCACCTTGTCCTTCTCCTGTGCTGTCACCGACATCCTTGTTCCTCCGATCGTCAACAGCAAAATACCGACGGACAAGAGTATTTTTTTCATGACCTGACCCCTGATCAATGTGTCCCAAATGCCCAAACTCGGTAATGAAAAGTTGCAAAATCTATTCCATTTATCGGGAAAATACCCTATAAACAGCATAATTCGGGGGTTATCGTACAGAAACCCCTCAAATTTTATGTTATTGAATTTCTTTTTATCTCACAAAATCGTTACGGATGCGAAACAACATTTCAGGTTCGTAACGAATTCGGGAAGGTACTGATCCCGTAATTTCGGAAAGAAGGAATGGAAATCACTATCTCCTGAACCATTATATGTTTCAAATAACGAACCAGTTGTTTAATATTCAAAAAATTTTGTTTTATTCCTTCTCGTTGTTTGCGTCTTTGAGGACAAAAGCACCGGGGATTTTCGTTTGCTCGGATTTCCGGTACCGCAGGAGATACCGAACCACCGCCGGAACCGAATCTCTATCTCAACTGCCCCCCTCTTTTTCCCATGAATTACGTGTCGTTGTTCTGGTCCGAAAAAACAATGACAATTGACAGGTGATGATAAAGATCCGTTCGGCGCGAAAGGTCACGGATCATCAACTCATGCGATGACTCGTCCGGCAACGTGAGGGACTCATAAATAACAACCCGCCGGTTCCCGTCGATCCCGTGATCCAACAGCCACGCCGCCATGCTCCCGGGCATAAAATCACCCGGATGGGGCAGAGCGATGGCATGCCGGTTGCCCGCCCGAACGGTTTCCAGGAATTCCTGCTGTTCCGCCACGATGTCTCCCCGCCTGTGAAACGTAAAAAAATGAGAATCCTCCGCCGTGATGCCTGCCCGGGAGCGGGCGACCTGCACGGAACTGACACCGGGTACTATGCGCACGGTAAATCCCCCGTCCCGCCACCGTCTGATGTATTCTTCGTCGGACACGGTGGGATCTCCGTAACAGCACACCACAACCGGCGTTTCCTTATCCGCCTCCCGGTACAACTGTGAAATGGCTTCCTTCTGGTTCCCGTATTCCAGAACCTTCGGCTCCGTATTCAATTCTTCTCCCACAACCTCCAGAGCGGACGAAAACCCCCCACAAGTTCTGCGTTCTGTATTCGATTTCGGACACGCCGGGTCAGGTAGGACGGATCCCCCGGACCGACGCCCACGACGATCGCCTTTTGATCAGTCACCGGTTCTCTTTCTTAATCGTTTCTGAATATATCTGCACTGGCGACATGGTTTCGTCTCGGCTAATTCCCCTTCATGAATTTCAAATAGAGAAGAACAAAACCCACTCGAACGAAACAGAAGTTGCATTAATTCGGATTCTGTCTTTAAGGCTTCTGTACCGGCTCAATACAGTTTTCATCGTCGTTCTCGGGGTTGTTGACGTACGTGGACACGGGATGGGCTTCCATCTCGTCTGATTGGTACGGGGTAAGAAAAGATTGTAGTTGGTCCACTTCTTCCTCCGGATCCAGCCACCGGTCGTACCGGGAGGAATGCAGTATCACGGGCATTCGATTATGAATTGGTTTTAACAGCTTGTTGGGTTCCGTGGTCAGAATGGCACAGGTCTCGAGGGATTCTCCGCTCTCCTCGTCCTCCCACGATTCCCAGAGCCCGGCGAACGCGAACACGCCATCATCCTCCCGGCGGATGTAGTATGGCTGCTTCCCCCCGTTCTCCTGCTTCCACTCGTAGAATCCGTCCGCGGCAATGAGACAGCGACGGCG
>CAZOLI010000019.1:0-54340 GCA_964580675.1 uncultured Planctomycetia bacterium | reverse complement strand
TTGATCTTCTTACGAACGACACACGTTTTACGAAATCTATTCCGAAAGGTAAACCACTCCGCCGCTATCCCCCGGACGGTTGTCCCCGAAACAAACCTACCGACCAAACCCACACCAGCCCGATGACACCGAACAAAAAGAACGCGAAAAACACGAGGGCCGGCGACAGATAGGACACGGGCAAACCCAGCCGATACAGAAGAACCCACCAGAGTCGCGGGGTTTCGCGGCGAACGTTTTTCATGTCGGGTTGCTGAACGGAAACGGTAAAATCAGGGGGATCCGCTATACGATGCCACCGGAGATGACCGAGTGATGCCCAGCCCCGGTAACCAAGTGCTCTGCTACCGGAGAACGTCCAGCGCTCTTCCTGGAGCGTCAGTTTGCCGTTTCGGTACGGCCCCATTCGTTCTCCACCGGTGAGATTCCCGAGCACCTGCAAACCCGCACCGGCCAGAAACAGAACCCCAACGACAATACCGAAACCAACTTCCCCGGCACGGGATGAAATTCGAGTCCTGAGCGCGTCAAATCCAAACCCGGAAACAACGAAAAGAACCGGCAATACCGGAACCACGTGGCGCGGGCCCCAGCTGCCGTACCCCCCTCCCCAGAGGTACCATCCCGAATACACCAGTAGCTGGTACAGAACGATCACCGTAAGAACCAGGAACAGAACACGGCGCTTTCTGTACAGAACCACGAAACCAGGAAGTACCAGCAGAAGCAGTGGGGCATACACGAACAGGCTTTTCCCCGGGCTCACGAGCATTCCCGACAGCCCGATTGGCACCGAACTCGAAAATCGCTCGGAGAGGTCGTATCCGGTTTCCAGCATTGAACCAAATCGAGCCATGTTGTAGTACAGATCAATCCCCGCCGCCCCCAGAAAAATCACGCTCCCCCCCAGGAGCAGGTGGACCGCCCTGCGGCGATCCGGCGAAACGGGTTGCCACACGCATCGGTAGAGAACGATCCCGATCAACGCCGGCACGCAAACCGGAAAATAGATGGCCTTGGTCACACAGAGCACCGCCCCGCTGAGAGTGGCCAGCAAAAAGGAACGCGTGGACGCGGTATTCAGGAAAACGTTGACGGCAAAAACAAACCCCAGAAGGAAAAACGCCAGAACGGGCCCCCTGAAAAACGTCGATCCGTACACCCAGAACGGCGAGGATACGGCCAGTCCGCAGGAAAAGAACAACGAACGTTCCGGTGAAAAACCGAGGTGACCGAGGTAAAGAAACAGGAGAACCACACAGGCGGCCCCGGCCACAGGACCCGCGCACTGAACCACAATACGCTTATAAAACGGGTGGTATTCCACGGGAACGACACCGGACGTGGACCTTGCAAGCATGTAAAAGAGACTTCCGTATGCCGGGTGCCCGATCTCCTGAACGGCGTACCGGTTTCCACGGACCCCCCGGGATTCGGTGTAACGTTCCAGCAGCCCTCCTTCAATATTGACGTCCCCCTGTTCAACAATGCTCCGGCTCACGAGAAACATGGATTCCTCGTCCATGCTCAGGTATCCCGGCATGGAAAGGAGGTAAAGGCCGGCCACGGACAGAAAGAGAAAGACCGCCATCCAGAACGCTGGGGTACTTTCCGATTCGTTCCGGGGCGATTCCATGACGGCAACGTTCGGCATGGGAGGAGGATTACACCTGCTGAATCCCGGCCTTCAGCGTTTCCACGACTTTGTTCACCTGTTCTTCGTCCAGATGATTGTGAAACGGCAACGCCAGTGTTCGCCGGGCCGCATCCTCGGCCACCGGAAACCGGTGCTCTTCATGGCCGAAGCGGGATTGATAAAACGGTTGTTTGTGAATACAGGGAAAATACACGCCCGTTTCAATGCCGCTTTCCGCCATGTGGTCCCGGATCTGTTCCCGGGGGAGGTCCGGATCCAGAAGAACGACAAACACAAACCAGGATCGGGTCCGGTCCTCCGATTCAGGAAGCAGGGACACCTGCTCCAGATGTCGTAGTTTTTGGCTGTACATTTCGGCAACGGATTTCCTCCGGGCTAGCAACTCGTCAATTCGCTCCAGCTGCGTCACACCGAGCGCGGCCTGCATTTCGTTCATCCGGTAGTTAAAACCGGCCCGGTCATGACGGAGCCAGTCCGATTCGGGATTTCGTCCCTGATTCCGAAGAGAACGGCATGCTTGAGCAAGGTCTTCCCGGTCCGTTACCACCATCCCCCCCTCGCCGGTCGTCATCTGTTTGTTCGGGTAAAACGCGAACGTGCCGGCGTCCGACAGCGTTCCCACTCTGGAGCCTTTGTACGTGGCACCAATCGCCTCGCAGGCATCCTCGACGACAAACAGGTTGTGTTCCTCCGCCACGTCGTTGATCGGATCCATGTCAGCAGGGGTCCCGAATATGTGTACGGGCAAAATACCGGCGGTCTGCTCCGTCACCGCCTCCTGCAGCCCGGAGGGGTCCAGGTTCAGCGTTTCCGGATGGACATCCACAAACACGGGCCGGGCCCCTGCGTGTAAAATCGTTGTGGTGGAGGAAACGAACGAAAAAGGAGTGGTAATAACCTCCGCCGTTTCTCCATCGCCCCCAGGCTCTCTCTGAAGCAGTGCCAGGAGGAGCACGTGAAGGGCGGCCGTGCCACTGCTGACCGCAACGGCGTGCTCGGTTTCCGCAAACCCGGCAAACTGATCTTCAAACGCCGTTAATTTTGGTCCCAGGGAAAGCCGGTGACCGTTCAGTACCTCGGACACCGCCCGGCGTTCACGATCGGTTAGATCCGGTGCGGAAAGTGATATCTCCTCAGACATCCTCGGGATCGGTAACGGCCTGTTGAACAAGTGCTCGTACCTCTTCTTTACTCAGAGGTTCCGCCTGTTCGGAATCGACCACCGTTTCCGAAATTTCCCCGGGATCGGAGGAGGCATCGGATTGGACCTCCTCCCACTGGTGAAGCGGCACCACTTTTCCGAGTGCCGGCTCGGACAGCACGTCCAACTCGGTGTCGCCATCACCGGCCGGCGACATCGGAAGGGGGGCCACCACACCGGCACGACGGCGCTCCTCCTCGGTAATGATCCGTTCAAATTTCTTTTCCCCGGGTCGGTGCCCAACGGTTTCAATATTGATTGCCTCCGGATCCTTCCCAAATACCGGAGCAAACTCATCCACCAGCACCCGAATAAGATCTCCCGTTCGTACCACCGGCATGTCCAGAAAATAAATTTCGCCCCCGGAAATTCGACGAAGACTTTCAAGAACCAGCATGGCCGCCTGATGCCTCGTGACGTAAAATCGCCGCATATCCGGGTCCGTCATTTTGACGGGGCCTCCTCGTTTGATCTGTCGGAGAACAACCGGAACCACCGATCCCCGGGTTCCGAGCACATTGCCAAACCGAACACACCCAACCGCCGTTGTCTCCGTCCAGCGGTTTGCGGCGGTGAGTAATTTCTCGGACAACAGTTTTGTCGCCCCCATCACGTACGGTGGATTGATGGCCTTGTCTGTGCTGATGCCGATCAAATGGTCCACCCCAACCTGGAGGGCGGCGTTGATGACGTTTTCGGTCCCGATCACATTGGTCCGTACGGCTTCAAACGGGTTGTATTCCGATGCATCAACGTGCTTCATGGCCGCGGCCTGAATGACCACGTCGATGTCCCGCATTGCCCGTTCGAGCCGTTCCCGTTCCCGGACGTCCCCAATAAGAAACCGTATGTTTTTCTTTAACTCGATCTTTTCGGATTGAAACGCCGGATGGCCACTGGCCAGCTGTTCCTTCATCTGCAGTTGCTTGGTTTCATCCCGGCTCAGCACCCGAACGACACCGGGATCCGCGCGAAGCAACTCATCCACAATGAGCCGTCCGATCGAACCGGTGCCCCCGATGACCAGGTAACGTTTTCCCTTCAGGAACGACCGGAGGTTGTTCAGCACGTCATCCGGCTCCCGGTTATTATTCATTGTCTTCCTCTTCTTCGTCAGAAGTCGATGATTCATCCGAATTCTGTTCCTCGTCCGACGCTTCCCCCGTGTTCCAGCGATGAGATTTGAACCCCTCGGGAGGTTTATCCACCTCCTTCGCTTCTTCCTGGATCTCCTCCTGTTCCTCCGGCGTCAGCCGGTGGGATTCGAAACCCTCGGGACGGTCCGATTCGATCTCCCCCGGCCCTTCATCCTCCATCTCAAATCGATGGCTCCAGAACCCCTCGGGAAGATCCTCTTCTTCACCGCTCTGTTCTTTCAGCATATCCACAACCTGATCCCCTTCTTCGGGTTCTTCGTCTCCCCGGGCCTCTTCGTCTCCGTCGTCCGCCGATGTTTTCTCCCCGTCCTCTTCGTCCGCGGCATCGTCCTCCCGATTCCCCTCCCGTTTCTTTCGAAACTCCTCGAATGGATCAACGGCGTCACTCTCGTCGCTCATTAGAAAAACCTCTCGACAATTCAGTTATTACGATTTCCCGGCCGCTGTCATCGCATCTCATACGAACGTTCTCTTCCGGAACAATCTCCTATAAACGTCTGTTACGGTTCACCTCGGTTCAGAAATATTATCGGTCAAATACGAGAATCCGTTCGGTCGGAAACCAAAAAAATATTCACATCCGGGGCCGACATCAATTGTTCTTCCCGGGTTTCCCGTCCGGATCCCCGATCAGCTCCGGTTTCATGTCCCGGAGAAATGGATACTCCTGGCGGGTCTCCACCACCTCATCCAGAGTGATCTCCACAGTGATTCCGCCCTCCTCCTCGCCCATGGAGGATCGGACCTGACCCCAGGGATCCACCACCATGGAGTTCCCCGGAAAGCGGAGTCCGTTTCCCTCTCCGGTACGGTTCGGGGCCACGACGAAGGCCTGGTTCTCAATGGCCCGGGCCCGGAGAAGCGTTTGCCAGTGATCAAGGCGTGACGACGGCCAGTTGGCGGGCACCAGAAAGAGGTCCGCTCCGCGCACCACGCCCCTTCGAAAAATTTCGGGAAACCGGAGGTCAAAACAGATCACGGGACAAACCGTGAACCCGTTGATGTTTACGGTTCGTACCTCGGAACCGGATCGGTAATGTTCGTTTTCGTCCAGGTAGGAAAACGGGTGAATTTTGCTGTACTGACAGACCAGCGTTCCGTCCGGATCATAAATTAAGGCCATATTTTCGCCGAGGTCGCCCGAACGATGGACGGCCGAACCCTGAAGGAACATCCCGTGTTCACGGGCCAGGTCACTGAGAAATTCGTGGGTCGGTCCATCAGGCTCCTCGGCAATCTCCTCCACGTTCATGGAAAACCCGGTGGCAAACATTTCCGGAAGACAGACCAGGTCCGGATCCGATACCGCCAGACGATCTTCCAAAAGCTCCCGGACGCGGTCAAAATTTTTCTCCGGTTGCTCCCAGGCCGTGTCCCACTGAAGTAGCGATATGTGCATGGCCTCAGGTTTCCTTCAAAATAACCAGATTTACGAACGCTTCGACTTCAGGGGCTCGAGTCGGCGGCCCGCCTCCTGAAGCGTTTCCAGATCCTTGCAGAACGCAAATCTCGCAAGGGTCTTCCCCTCTTCTTTGTGGTCGTAAAAATGTGTGGGGGGAATCGCCGCCACGCGTAATTCTTTCGTGATATACCGGCAGAACTCCTCATCGTCGTCAAATCCAAACGGGGAGAAATCGGCGAGAACGAAATACGTGCCGTCGGGAACCACGACCTCAAACCCGGTTTCCTCGAGGATGTTGCAGAGAAGATCCCGCCGTTCACGATAATCCTCACGAAGATCCTCGTAATAATCAGAAGCGGTTTGAAGAGCATTGGCCACGCCAAACTGAAGGGGGGTGGCACTGGAAAACGTGACGAATTGATGGGTGTTGCGAATGGCCTTACTCAGATGAGGCGGCGCGCAGGCCCAGCCGATTTTCCAGCCGGTGACGCTGAAGGTCTTCGCGGCCGAGGAAACCATCACCGTTCGATCTTTCATTCCCGGAATGGAGGACATCGGCACGTGTTCACTCTCCCCGAACGTCATCATTTCGTACACCTCATCGGTGATGACCAGAATATCTTGTTCCCTGCAGACCTCCGCCAGGGATTGAAGTTCATCCCTTGTAAATACCTTGCCCGTCGGATTCATCGGTGTGTTCAGAATGATCGCCCGGGTGCGTTCGGAGACGGCGGATTTCAATTCGTCCAGCGGGAGTTCAAATTCCGGAAACGAAACCGGCACGCAGACCCGTTCTCCACCCGCCATGGCCACCGAAGGGGGATACGAATCGTAGTACGGTTCAAACAGAATCACCTCATCCCCGGGCTCCACCAGGGCCTGAATGCTGGAAAATATGCCTTCCGTGGCTCCGGAAAATACCGTAATCTCCTCTTCGGGATCAAAACGGAGGTCATACTGCTTCCGACAGTGATCGGCGATCGCTTCCCGGAGTGTCGACACGCCGATACTGGGCGCATACTGATTTCGGCCCTCGTTCAACGCTTGTTCGGCGCCCTTACGAACAAATTCCGGACCGTCAAAATCCGGATATCCCTGGGACAGATTAATCGCGTCATGTTTTCGGGCAAGTTTCGTCATTTCCGTAAAAACAGAAACGCCGAATTCCTGCATGTGCGGAACCAGCTCCGTCCGTTTGCCGTTTTCCGGTACCATCTCTGTTTCCGAAATAATTTCCAAACGTAAGAACGAAATCCAACGTTTACAATACGAAAACCGGGGCAACGAAAACAAACAGGATAGCCCCCGTCAGAACTTGATAAAACCCGCAAGATCAGCGCCCGGACGGACAGAACGGAAAAAACGGACACTCCCCTTGAATAGACACCCGGTAATTGCTATATTATTGTGTGGTTCGGTGAATCATAATTCTTTTCCTGAATCCAGGAGTTTGATCATGAAAGAGAAAGGAATGACTTCGACCGGTAAATTCCTTCTCGGTGCCCTGTTGCCTGTTATCGTGTCCGCCTTTGCCGTGCAACCCGCCATCTCCCAGAACGATAGTGGAGAACAAACACTCACCAAACACGAAGAGATTCAATCCGCGCTTAAAAATCAGAAGATTTCCGTTGACGTATCCGACCGGCGTATTGAAGATGTCATCAAATTCATCAACAAACAGGTTCCCTTCAACCTGATCACGTCGGAAAAGGTAAAACAGAATATGAGTCCCGATCAACGGAAAATAACCATTAAATTAGATGATATTACCGTTAATTCGGCCCTGAAGCTTATTCTGAAAATGAAGGGACTTGGTGCCGTCTACCAGGATGGTGCCGTAACAGTTGTGCCCAAGGCAATTGCCAAACAGCCGGTTCTCCGCTTCTACGACATCCGGGACCTGATGTTCAAACTGAACGACTTCCCCGGCCCCAAACTGGAACTGAAAGACCCTGACGACCAGGGGGGCGGCGGAGGCGGCGGTGGAGGCGGTGGAGGCTTCCTCGGCGGAAGCTTCACCGAACAGGGCGGAGGCGGTGAAAACATCCTCCGCGACAAACGACGTCTGAAGGAACTGATCAAAAACAATACTGGTTCCCAGGAAGATTGGGAAGGTTCCAGCGACGTCACCCTCCGCCTGAACGAAAAAGGCATCCTTGTCGTGCGGCAGAGTGAAGACATTCACAACCAAATTCTGCAATTCCTGGACCGTCTCCGTCAGTTTCGCTAAACACCGACGGCGGCCTTACCGAAAAACGGAACAAAAACTTCGGGGAGAAAAGGCAAACTGCCTTTTCTCCCTTTTTTCTTTATCCGAACCCATATTTGTAAAGGTGTTTAACAATCTGGTGGGCCTCTGTAAACAAATTTATCAGTTTTGGGTTGTGACGGGGATTTTTTTCCTTTGCACGATGGCTATAAACAACCCGGGAAAAACCCATTTTTTCGGTAAAAAATCACGGATACCCGTCGTTAATATGCAACATTTGGGTTTTAACGGAACAATATTTGCGGTATTATTCATGTGAGAGAGGCGTCAAAAAACATTTTGTCACTGTTCCTGTTCAGGGGCCCATGAAAAAATACATTACATATCATTATCTGGCACTGATAAGTTTTGTTCTCATTGCATCGTCTTCGCCGCTCACAGCGCAGAACGAAAACAACCGCCGGGGAAAAACCGTAACAGAATACGACGCCATAAAAACAATTCTGAAGAGTCAGAACGTTACCTGGAAATTCAACAACAAACCGCTTTCCGAAGTCGTGGATAGAATTAACAGACAGGTGAACTTCAACTTCATCCTGAGCGACAAGGTAAAAGAACAGAAGGATCCGGACGAATTGCGCGTGACCATTCATATCCAGGACCTTCCCCTCAAAAATGCCCTGAAATTGCTCATGAATCGGTTGAACCTGAAAGTGGTCTATCAAAACGGTGTCGTTCAGATCACGACGGGCAAAGAAGCAAGGGACCCGGTTATTCGTATTTACGACATTCGCCACCTGCTGCACAAGTCAAAAGACTACCCGGCCTCTTTTTCCGCTACACTGGAACGACCCATGAAAGATATGGAACGGCCTGATTTTGGCGGAAGCGACGTGTCGAATCCGCTGGATGATTACAATCAGGGTTCCGAAGGCATCATGAAACGGGGGCCGCAACTTCTGGACGTCATCAAAAATCACACGGGAAAAGATGGGGATTGGGCTCCCGGAAAAGACGTATCCATACACATGCACAGTGGTTTGCTTGTCGTCAAACAGCGTCCGGAGGTACACAAAGACATCGAAACGTTATTCAAAAGACTCCGCCGCATTAAAAAACACACAAAGTAAGGAACCATCAGTAATCTTCGAAACCGGACCGAACATCAAACCGCACCCGGATGCGTCGTCCTTCTCCCATTCAGCCTTCATGTTTTGGGGTATACGGCGGCGGACGGCACAAGACGGATCCGGGATCACATAATCGCACCGGTTCGGCAGCAACAACTCGCCGCCTTCGAAGAAAACACCATACAGACCGGTACAGATACTTCGATCACCACCGGAACGACCGGGTTCATTCCAAATTCCTTTCCGTAACCGGCCCCGTTCTTCGGACCACCGGCAAATCGTAATCCACGTCCTTCTCACGGCAAACCGCAAATTACGATGAACGTTACGATAAAGAAACACCGAAAACCTGCCGAATGAAGATATGGTCGACCGACCTGTGAACGCTCCGGGAGTCCCTTTCCCTTCAACGCCCGTAGATTTTTTACAGAGGATCTCATGAACGGTGACAAATTACGCGAAAACATTGAAGATAGCACGGCCCGGGTTGGGGTCATTGGACTGGGCTATGTCGGACTGCCGCTTTCAAGCAGCGTGATGAAAAAAGGGTTCAGTGTGGTTGGGTTTGACGTGGACCCGGATAAAATACAATCACTAAAAGACGGCCGTTCTTACGTTGATTCCGTTTCCTCCGATCACATCCAGAAAATGCTGGATCACGATCGGTTCCATCCAACCGATAATTTTGATCGGCTGGAGGAAGTGGACATCATTCTCATATGTGTGCCCACCCCCTTGAAAGACGAACGGACCCCCAATCTCGAACACATCCAAAAAACGGGGAACCAGATCCGGAAGCGACTGCGTCCCGGCCAGCTTGTTATACTGGAAAGTACGACTTATCCGGGAACCACGAGGGATGAACTCGTTCCCGTGCTGAATCAATCCGGGCTCGAAGCAGGAGAGGATTTTTTCGTCGCCTATTCCCCGGAACGGGAGGACCCGGGAAACGAAAAGCTAACAATGGAAAAAATTCCAAAGGTCGTAGGTGGAATCAACGAACAGAGCTCCATGCTGGCCCGTGCCTTTTACCAGAGAATCACCGTGGGTGTTGTCGACGTGGACAATCCCGAGGTCGCCGAGGCGACAAAATTACTGGAAAATATTTACAGGGCCGTCAACATTGCCCTGGTCAACGAACTCAAAATCATATTTTCGGAAATGGACATTGACGTATGGAAGGTGATTGAAGCGGCCTCAACCAAACCATTCGGGTACCATCCGTTTTATCCCGGCCCGGGATTGGGTGGTCACTGCATCCCGATCGACCCGTTTTACCTTTCCTGGAAGGCTGAGCAGCACGACATGGAAGCACAGTTGATCAACCTCGCCGGAAAAATCAACACCTCCATGCCCGGATACATTCTTGACAGGATTACGGAGGCCCTGGAGAAACAGAACATGGAACTATCGGAGACATCCGGGCTCGTACTGGGCGTTGCCTACAAACGGGACGTCGATGATACCCGCGGCTCACCCGCATTTGAGATTATGAAACAGCTCGAAGATGGCGGGGGAGAAGTGGATTATCACGACCCTCACGTACCGAAAATAGAGGGCCTCCGGCATTATGACTTCGAAAAAGAATCCGTTTCGGGATACCCGGAAATCATGAGCAATTATGATTTCGTCGTTATCACAACGGACCACTCCTTCTATGATCCGGAGGAGATTCTGGAACACGGCCGCCTTGTGTTTGATTCCAGAAATCTGACGAAGGACGTCGGATCGGACCGTGAAGACGTCTGGAAAGTGTAGACCGGACCGGGTTTATTCCTTGTTGCTTTCAGGTGGTTTGGCCACGACAACACGTGCGGGGCGGATAACCTGTTCATCGATGCGGTACCCCTGACGGATAATCTCATGCACCATCTTCCGGTCCGCGTCTTCTGACTCGATGAACGATGCGGCCTCATGTTGATCCGGGTCGAACGGAACATTCGATTCGTTTATCTGCTCAACGCTGTGTTCTTCCAGCACGCCGAGCAACTTTCTGTATATCAGACGGAACCCCTGGATGACGCCGTCCTCGTCTTCCTCCTCCTCATCCGGTAATGCCTGGTTAAAGTCATCAAGTACGGGAATTACGTTTTTAATCACTTTTCGTTCGGCCTGTTCCCGATCCTCCCTGCGCTTTTGTTTCATTCGTTTCTGATAGTTGTCGTAATCGGCACTCACCCGGCGAAGTTTATCCAGGTATTCATCACGCTCCCGGGCCCGTTCCTGGAGGTCGCTGTATTTGTTGACCGGTATTTCAACAAACGTGGTCTCCCCATCCTCCCTCTGTGAAGGCAACTGCTCGTCCGAACCGGAGGAATCCCCATCCGCCTGATCCTCCGGTGAGGAACTTTCGGAACCTTCTGCGTCCAGTTCTTCTTCGTTTTCCTCTTCTTCCTCACTCATGGTACTATCAGGAGAATATCTGTTTAATTTTTTCAAACAAACCACGTTTTTGAGGAGTCACGTCGACGTCTTCTGTTTCCGCCCACTCTTCAAGCAACTCTTCCTGCCGATCCGATAAATTTTCCGGAACCTTCACAAAAACACGGACCATCTGATCGCCGCGTCGACCGGAACGAACTTCCGGCACTCCCTTGTTGTCCAGCTGGAATATTTCTCCGGACGGTGTTCCCTCCGGAATTCGAAGTTCTTCCTCTCCTTCAAGAGTGGGAACCGTTATAACGTCGCCAAGAGCAGCCTGACTGAACGAAATGGGAACCTCACAGAACACGTCATTTCCCTGTCGCTCAAAAAATTCATGGTCCCGAACAGAAACGTCCACGTAGAGATCTCCCCGTCGATCAACGCCGGGTTCAATATCCCCCTCCCCCCGAACACGAAGTCTCGTTCGATCCTCCACTCCAGCCGGTATCTCTACATTAACCGTTTTCGATTCCCGCTGAAGGCCGGATCCGTTGCACTTCTCACAGGGGTTATCAATTACTTTCCCCTCCCCGCGGCACTTGGGACAGGTTTGCTGTACACTAAAAAACCCCTGACTCCGTGAAACGACTCCCTTGCCTCTGCATGTTGGACATCGCGAGCGTGACTCGCCACTGGCCGTTCGGGTCCCTTCACATTCCTCACAGATGCCGTGACGCTCAACAGTGATTTCCTTCGAGGTACCGAAGGCCGCTTCCTCAAAATCAATCTCCATGTTCGTCCGTATGGACGGGCCCGACTTCCGGCGTTTGGACCCTCCACGGCCAAAGCCAAAGATATCCTCAAAGACGCCTCCTCCCCCTCCTCCACGTTCGCCGAAGACATCACCGAAGGCTTCGAAAATTTCCTCGATGTCCTGAAAACCAGCAGAACGGCCTCCACGTCCCTTCAGACCCTCGTGACCATAGCGGTCGTAGACCTGTCGTTTCTCCGGATCACTGAGGACATCATAGGCCTCTGATACCTCCTTGAACTTCTCCTCGGCGTTTTCCTGATCGGGATTGCGGTCCGGATGGTACTGGAGGGCGAGTTCTCGATAGGCTTCCTTTATTTCGTCCTGGGAGGCATCCTGAGAGACCCCGAGGATTTGGTAATAATCCTTCGGCATGTGTATTTCTCTACGTTGAAAAACCTGATTCGGAACGGAAGCCGGACGCTGTTTAGTTCATGCTTCCTTCAACAGCATCCTCCTTGGCGTCGAGATCCGTCAGAAACGCCCGGGAGGTAAGTATCGTTCCACTTAAACTCGCCGCGTTCTCAAGGGCCGTTACGGCCACTTCCGCGGCATCGAGCACACCGGCCTCAAAGAGGTCTTCCAGCTCACCGGTCCGGGCGTTAAACCCTGTATCCTCATCGGCTTCGGCCACTTCTTCCACGGCCACCGAGCCCGCCATACCGGCATTGGATGCGATCTGACGGAGGGGTTCTTCAAGAGCCTCGATAACCACGCTGGCTCCCAGTTCCTCGTCGTCCTCAAGGTCCAGATTCTCCACGGCCTCCCGGGCACGGATAAATGCGGCACCGCCGCCGGGCACAACACCGCTTCGAAGGGCCTCCTGAGCGGAGTTCACCCCATCCTGGTAAATTTCGCAGTTTTCGGCAATTTCCGACTCGGAGGCGCCTCCTGCCTCGATCCTTGCAACGCCTCCCTGAAGTTTCGCAAGGCGTTTTTCGAGTTTTTCCCGGTCGTAATCAGAGGTGGACGGCTTCTCCATCTTGTTCCGAATCTGTTCGATTCGTTTGTCGATCTGTTCCTCGGAACCTTTTCCGTCCGTAATCACAGTTTCATCTTCATCCACGCGAATGCGACCGGCTTCGCCGAGGTGGTCAAGTGTAAGACTTTCCAGATCAAGTCCCTTTTCCTCGGACACCACCTGGCCATCGGTCAGCACAGCGATGTCTTCCAGAATGGACTTTCGTCGGTCACCAAAAGCCGGTGCTTTTACCGCGCAGGACTTCAGCGTGCCACGAAGACGGTTCAATACCAGGGCGGTAAGGGCTTCCCCCTCCACGTCCTCCGCCACAATAAGAAGTGGTTTTCCACGCTGAGCAACCTGTTCGAGGATCTTCAGAAGCGGTTTTACCTGGTTCAGACTGTCCTCGTACAGGAGTATGTAAGCGTCCTCAAATTCCGCAATCATGTTTTCCTTGTCGGTGCAGAAATGAGGACTCATGTATCCTTTGTCAAAGTTCAGACCGTCGACAAGCGTAAGACGGCTTTCAATGCCGGTGCCTTCCTCAACGGAGATAATGCCTTCCGATCCCACTTCGCGTACGGCCTCGGCAATCCGTTCTCCTTTTTCCTCATCACCATTGGCCGCAATTGTGGCCACGTCCCGGAGGGCCTCGTCATCCGCGTCGATGTCACGGGCCTGTTCCCGTACGTGATCAACGGCCGCGTTCGCGGCTTTTTCAATACCGGTGCGCAACTTCATCGGATTGGCGTCCGCCGCAACAAACCGAAGACCCTTCCGGTAAATGGTTTCGCCCAGCAGAATACCCGTCCCGGCACCGTCGCCTGCTTCATCGTTAACGTTTTCGGCGATTTCGTTCAGGAGACTGGCTCCCATGTTTTCGAAGGGATCCTCCAGTTCAACTTCGTCCGCGATGGACGTGGCATCGCCACTGGCCGTGGGTTCATCGTCAAACCCCTTCTTGTAGATGATGTTCTTTCCCGTGGGTCCCAGGGTGATGCGCACACAGTCGGCCAGTGTTTCCATCCCTTCGCGAATCTTTTTCTCTCCGTCCGTGTCAAATAGAACCTGCTTGGCCATGATTACCTTTACTGAATATCTGGTGAGAAATGTAGATTATCGCCAGCAAATGCTCTTCGTTCTTCGTCGTGGAGCGGCGGAGGTTCCCGGCCGGATAAGTATTTCTTTCGGAATATTTTTCATGTGGCATCTCCGGTGGGAGCCTCCGCCCCTCGAGCCCCATCACCATGCAAACTGATGGGAGCAGAAACCGTTAAAGCTCTATACGAGCCTGTATTTCGTCCTGTTTCACGATTTTGTACTCGTTGCCGCCGATTTCCACGTCGGTTCCTGCGTATTTTCCGAAGATGACCTTGTCTCCTTCCTCAACGGAAGGGTCTTTCCGCTCCCCGTTTTTCAGCAATTTTCCGGGGCCAACTGCAACCACGGAACCTCTCTGTGGCTTTTCCTTCGCCGTATCGGGCAACACAATGCCACCTTCTGTTTTTTCCTCGGCTTCTTCTATTTTCAGTACAACGCGATCGTCCAGCGGTTTGATGTTCATGGTGATGTTTCCTGAAACGTGTTCATCGAAAATGTCAAACTCTCAAACGAACGAATCATTCACAGATCAATCATTCAACGTAACCGGCTTCCCGGGCACGCTCCTTATCGGAGAGTTCTTCCTCCTCCTCATCATCGTCCTCCTCGGTCAGCTCACTGATGGTACATTCCGTCGTGAGCAGCAGTGCGGCAACACTGCAGGCGTTTTCAATGGCGGAGCGGACCACTTTCGTGGAATCGAGAACCGAGAATTCGTCCATGTCCCCGTATTCGCCGGTCACAACATCGAGACCAAAATTCTTCTCGTCCGACTGTCGCACCCTCCGCTCCACGAGGTCCGGATCAAAGTCGGCGTTGTCCGCAATCTTTCGAAGCGGCCGTGCCAGAGCCGTTTTGAGAATCTCGACGGCGACGGTTTCATCGCCCCTGAATCCTTTGTTTTTCTTCAGGGTTTCGGCCGCACGGAGAAGAGCAACACCCCCGCCAGGAACAACGCCTTCCTCAAGAGCCGCCTCAACGGCGCTCAGGGCGTCCTTGGCACGGGATTTCTTCTCCTTCAGGTCCGGTTCCGTTGCGGCACCAATCCGAATCTCGGCCAGACCGGCCGCCAGCCGGGCGCGACGTTCCTCGAGCTTCTCACGATCGTAACTGGAGTCGGTCTCCTCAATTTCACTGTTGATCTGAGAGACCCGGGCATCAATCTCTTCCTGTGATCCGGCGCCACCGGAAATCGTTGTCCGGTCCGAATCAATCTTCACCTTCTTCGCCTCGCCCAGCTGATTGATGCTTACCGAATCCAGTTCAACGCCGAGGTCCTCAAAGATCGGCTCGGCATTTGTCATGGTGGCGATGTCCCGGAGCATCTCTTTTCGACGTTCCCCGTATCCCGGAGCCTTGATCGCCGCACACTTCACCGTGCCCCGCTTCTTGTTTACCGTCATCGTGGCGAGTGCTTCCTCCTCAACGTCCTCGGCAATGACGAGGAACGACCGTTCCTGTTTGGACACCTTCTCAAGCAGAGGCACAATATCCTGAGCACTGGAGATCTTATCCTCATAAACCAGAATCAGAGGATTGTTCAGCTGACATTCGCCGGACGCTTCGTCCGTGGCAAATTCCGGACTGAGGTACCCCCGGTCAAACTGCATTCCTTTTACCACCCAGAGGTCACTGTCAAGCTGATTTCCTTCCTCAACGGAAATGGCCCCGTCCATGCCTACTTCATCGTAGGCCTCCGCAATTAGACCACCAATGGTTTCATCGTTCTTGGCCGCCACGGTTGCCAGGCGCTCTATTTCGTCCTCGTCCACTTCACGACTCAATTCCTCAATTGCGTCACTCAGCAGTTTCGCGGCATGATTCAGCCCGCGACGTAGGGCCATTGGATCCACGCCCGCCGTGATGTGTCGAATGCCCTCCAGAAATATGCCTTCTGTTAATATTGCCGATGTCGTCGTTCCGTCACCTGCTTCTTTACTCGTTTTTTTGGAGGCCTCCCGAACCATTTGGGCCCCAATGTTTTCAAACTGATCAATCAACTCGATGTCATCGGCAACCGAATCTCCGTCATCGAGAATCTTTGGCGACCCCCATCCACGATCAAGCACGACGGTTCGCCCGAGGGGTCCGATGGTCGTCTTCAACACCCGCCCCGCTTTTTCAACACCGTTCTTTACGTTTTCCCTGGCTTCCTGATCAAATCGAAGCTGTATTGCCATAGCTAACTCTCTTTATAATTTACCCGGATTCGCTCTTATTGGCTATACGATGATTGCTCTACGGAATAAAAAGCAAACAACATGCCACGAAAAATAGAAATGACTCCTCGTAAGCCGTTTTATATATTATACTTATGAGGAGTATTCAGATGTAGTGATCAGGGAAGACAGAATAAGACAAGTTGTCAAAATGGGATGGGCAAATCTGTCAGATTGTCTTCGCCCGGGATGCGGGACCGTCAGGTAATGATGGACGATCCGCCTTCCTGTGGCCGTGACCGGCCCTCCCCGCCGGAACCGGGAATGTAAAGATTGTTCTGTTCCACCGGATTGTACTCCGGAAGGTAAAATCTGGTGAAGAATTCCCGCAAAAATGCAGGATACGATTCATCCTGCTCCCGGCTCCACTCCCTGGATGACGGAATAAGCTCAATTAATTCGGACTCGAGGTCCTGCCACCGGTCCTCGTCCCCGACGGCTTCCTCCATACGGTCCAGCTCCTCGCCAAGCTGTCGGGCAAGCGCGTTCGTCGTGGATTCGACCGACACAATGGAACCGGTTCGTTTTCGCTTCAGCGCTTCGACCGCTTCGTCCACCTCCGTTACGTGGTTCTCCGGCTCCTCCTGCTGTTTGAGGTATCCATGAACAATGGTAAATACGGCGATGGCAAAGTCGCCCTTCCGGGATCGCGTCAAATTTTCGCTGTCCAGCCAATTCCAGAAACTCGTTTCAAAGAGTTCTCCGGAATCCATGTATTTCTTTCGATGGTTCCGCATTCCTCTCTGAAGCCACACACAATGTTCGGGACACTGAATGTCCTTTAATCGCTCCCGGCCACAACACCTGGAACAGATCTTCCCGCCGAGGGCCGGACATTCCCGGTCTCCTTTTCGCTTCTCGTTATAGACACAGGTACTCATGGTGTTCAGTCCGTTTCTATATTATTGAGCTCCACGTGATCTCCGGGTCCAACACCGTTTTCCTCAAACCAGCCGCGCGGCATCTCCAGCGCGTAGGGAACCGGTTCACTTGAGGTAACATCCGATTCATCCAATGGCGTCATCTGGTGGATTTCAAGTATGGTACCGTCCGATCGGATATAAGCAAGGTCCAGAGGAACATACGTATTCTTCATGAAAAAGGACCGTTCCGCCGGTTCCTCGTACACGAAAAGCATCCCGTGATCCTCCCGCAGGAAACGACGAAACATTAATCCGCGCCGGTGCTCACCGGAATCATCAGCCACTTCCACCACAGCCTTCCGCCCCCCCACGTTTATTTCCGTTCTTCGCAACCGTTCCCCGTTCCATTCGGCGGCGCGAACAAACCGTTTCGGAATGTTCAAATGGGCCTCCTTTTCAATTTCGTTCCCGGCGAACCACCCACCGGGCATTTGAACCATGAACTGAACAGGTCCGCCCGAATCCACGACACGGTCCTCATCGGTTTTTATGGTCCGAATTTTTATTATTTTGCCGTTCGAATCCACGAACGCTGTATCAAGCGGCAGGTCAAACCGGTTCCGGTTCAACACGTACAGACCGGGGACGGTGGCCGGAAGGACAAACAGCATGCCTTCATTATCATCAAGGGACATGCGTGAACGCAGGCCCTGCCTTCGTTGCCGGCCCGTAACGGCTACCTCAAGGTCAGCAGTCGCTCCGTCAATCTGAGCCTGATAGCGTTCCGCAGTACGGGTGCCGTTGTCTCCCGAACAGGCAGCAACACCAATGAGTACCGGCGCCAGCACAACAAGACTGCCGCACAACAGCACGGAAACGAAGGACCTCTGTGCAATGTAAGAGCCGCAGGAGCTGATATGTTGGCTCCTGTTCGTGGTATTCAACGTCCTTTTCGTGATTCGTTTTCCTCAATTTCCCGAAGCCGTTCGTCAAGCTTCTCCCCTTCTTCCGCCTCTTTGATCGCCTTCCGTTTTTTGTCCTCAAACATAATTCGGGTCCGCAGCAACTTCATAACGGCTTTTTCCGCCTCGCTGTTTCGCCCTTCTGATTCCCACTCTCCCTCCGAATGCTTGAAACTCTGTCGCCAGCTGTCCGTGGATTGCTGTTCGGAACGCACCAGGACCGTGGATCCTTTTTTCCCTCCGCCGGCCTTCCTGACGCGGACAATCATCCGGGTTCGTTTGGTGTTGTGCTGATCCGGATTCACCTTCCACTGTGTCAGTATCCGGCCTTTTTTTCGGCTTGCCTGTTTAATGCCAAATTCCTTCCGCATAACCTGCAGCGAGGTTTTATACGTTTTATCCGGGGTGGTTGGGAAGGTCTTTTCTTTTGGCCCGCCATAAAAAATTGCACATCCCCCCATCGACAGGACGACGAGGACCAGAACAACAGAAATGACGGACCGGCGGTTACTCGGGAAAGTGATAGTCGACGAGGTAGATGTCTTCGAACTGGGAAGACCTGTCATTGAACGAAACTTTTACGAGTCCGATTCCCGGGGCGTAATATTCGGTTATTTCGCTGGATGGGTTCAGGTCTTCCTCCTGACCCATCTGAAATCCCGATTGCATTCGGATAGCGAGACAATCCTTAAAAACCATCCCTGACGGCGTCCGGACGGTTTCTTTTTTGCTGACAACCCGTCTTCTGTGAACCACCCCGTCCATCTGCTGGGCCCAGGATTTTCCTTTGCGAACCGGAAATTTCATCTGTACGTATTTCTGGTTCACCTGTTCTTTAATATACATCAGGTTTTCCGTCAAAACAACTTGGAATCGGTTTTGTCTCCCCAGATACTGACCGGTAAACCCGCGTGTCTGTTTGATTTCGGCCACGATCCGATCCTCCTTCTCCTCCACGGAGGCAATTTCCCGGCGAATCTGTGTGTCCTCCCCCTGGCTGTAGGTATACGTCGCTCCCTCCTCAAGGGGGAAGTACTTTGTTGCATCCCGGGTTTTCTCCCTCGCCAGCCGATCCCGCGTCTCCGTTAACTGTGCCAGTTGTTCACGGACGGCGGATTCAAAACGTGCCGCCCTCGGAAGTTTCAGGTATTCCTCCAACCGTTTTATCCGATCCCTCAGGGGAAAATCACTTTTCGCGTATTTCAGCACATGGTTATACCTGGCCTTCTCGATTGCTTTCCGGGGAGCGGATTTGTCCGGGGCAAGAAACGCCGCTATCTCGGCCGCCTCCAGGGCCTTCTCCGGCCGATCGTTTTTCAAAAACATCCTGCTGGCCTGCAGGAGCAAGGGCACAAGAACTTCCGTATCCTCTTTCCGAATTGATACGATGGACCGTGCACGCGTAATTACTTCAAATACCCGGAGCGGTTTGTCCTCCCTCATGTAATGTTTCATGATCTTCCGGTAGGCGGAAGCGAGCGTCTCCCGAATTCCTTCGTTCAGTCCTTCGGGAAACGCGTTCTTGTCGACCATTTTCTGAATCGATTCGAGCTGAAGTATGGGGGTGGACCAGCCGTTCTGTTTTTTGAATATGTTCTTTTTTGCGTTCCGGATAACGGAGAAGATCAGCTCCTTCGAAGTTTCCTCGGACAGGTCATCCGCCATGGTCTCCATGAGCGTTGTTGCCAGGTCCAGGTTTTGCTTTCTGATCGCACGTTTGAACTGATTCCTGTATACGTTTTCCAGGTGGTCCTTCAGGTAATCACGGAGTTTGGGTTGATGGGTCAGGGCCTTCCGCAACCGGCTCAGTGCCGTGACCACACGGCCTTCCTCGATCAGACGACCCGTCTCCTCCCGAAGGTGACTGGCCCATTCGGGCACGATCTCGTTTCGTTTGCTCTTCACGTGGTCCCTCAGCTCTTTGTAGATGGGGGGAGATACCTGAAGCAACCGGGCCAGGGTTCGATCGGCCTTCCGGTACGACGCGTTTTTGATCAGCGTTCGCACTTTTTCGTTCACCACTCGCGAGGGGTCACCGAATACCTCCATGACCTGTTGAAGAATGAGCTTGTTTTTCTGGAGCAACTTCCGTGAAATAATCAGGGCCTCCTCCAGGTGCCCCCGGTTGACTTTCTGTCGAATTCGCTCCAGAAAAATCCCTTCCACCGCGTAATCCGCCGAAAATTCGGGATCGAACTTCCGGTACTCAGACCAGTGCTGCCGAGCGCGGTTTTCGTCCCCGCGGTCGAGCCAGTAATGAGCAAGACGATACGCCAGTTCGCCGTTCTCGAAATTGTGGTGAATCCATTTCCGAACGGCCTGGTTATATTTATAGTCTTTCCCCATCCGCCGGTAACACACGGATTTCATCCGCCAGGCCGGTGCCACGGCATTGTCCGTATCCAGGACACGATCAAAAGTGGACAGCGCCTTCTCGTACTTTTCCCTCCGGATGAGCACCCGGCCAAGCGCGAGACGCGCGGGCAGGAACCACTTATTTTTCTCTATTGTTTTGCGAAACGTTTTCTCCGCCTGTTTGTAATTCCCGTTCTTCTCCTGCTCAAGGCCGTTTCGGTATCGTTTCAGGGCCTCCTTCCCGGGATATACATCCAGAAAATTACCTTCGGGTATGGTTAACTCCCGACCGGGTATCCAGAGCTTGGGCGGGAAGAGGGCGTTATCCGACGCCTCATCCGCTTTCTCCCCGGCCTCCTCCATTCCCGAAACCACTTTCACAACGTAAATTTTCTCGTCTGGAATTCGTTTTTCTTCCTCATCGACCTTCAGGACGTAAATGCCCTGATCCGTTATGGTCCGAAGCGTTCCTGTTACATCCGTTCCATCTCGAAGCTCCACCTGAACCGTGATTTGCCCCACCAGAACGGATTCCGTCAGGAGAAGAACCACTACGATTTGAAACAGGAACAGAAAAAATCCTCCGGTGTCCCGGTCTTTTCCCATGAGCTGCTAATGAACGTTCAATCAGGTGATTAATTACGGAAGACGGTGGATCGAAGACGAAACCACCGCTACTTCAGGATGGCCGTTCAACACGGGCCGGTCCGTTTGCCAATGCAGTAGAAACTTAATCGTTGTTTTTATCGACATTCCCTCCCTCCCGACCTGAACGAATTGTTATGTCTGAAAAAGGAAGATGAGCCTTCTGCGAACGGGCCAAACACACGATGCCCGCACAGGAACGGGAACCAAAAGGAAAGCTATCGATTCATCGGTAGCAAAAGATTCCAACGACATAGTTCTGCGGCCGGGGCAAACATATCCGGAATGGTCCAGGGGGGAATCAGGAGCTGTCCGGCAGACCGGTGCCGGACGGGAAGGGATCCTACCGTACCGGGAATATCAGGTTGAAATTGGGGTGTTCGGGAGGAACGAACCTGGCCGTTCGGGGTTATTCTATGGTGGTGCCCGGCTCAACGTCCCGATCCGGATCCGGCTGTACAATCACCACCTCATCTTCCCCCGTTGCCGCAAGCAACATGGCCTCGCTCTTTTCGCCACGAATCGTTGCCGGCTCCAGGTTTCGCAGCACAACGACGAACCGATCATCAAGTTCCTCCGCCGAATAATGTCCCTTCACGCCCGCAACGGATTGGACGGGTTCTTCCTCTCCCACATCGATATTGAGCAGAAACAGCCGGTCCGCGTCCGGATGTTCGTTTACCTCCACAACACGGCCCACCCGGAAATCCATTTTCTTGAAGTCCTCAAAACTTACCATAACGTATCAGTTGAGTTATAAATTTGAAGTAAAACGGATTGTGCCACGAGTGAAATAGGGTCTAATTATATTTTGATTGATAGCAGGTTACAACCAATCAGAACCCCGGGAGAACCGGTATTTTTGGTTGTCCCGAACATCGTATATAATTACACCCCATTCGAAAAAGTGGGAGGGCCTCACCGAGTGTGCTACCGCGTTCTCCTATAACGAATTTGATCTCATAAATTCCCTTCCAGGTTGGGGATAACAGTAAACACCGGCCGGACCACTGGTTCACGTTCCCGCTAGACACGGAACGTTTGACCTCCCCGGAAAATATTGTTTCTGCATTTTCGAACCGCAAATAACAGGATCGAATTGCCATGTCCGCCAGTCCGGAAAAATTAATGGAACGTAAGGAGCTCGATCAACTGCTGGAAGATTGGACGGACGAAATCACGGAACAGGTAAAAGCAACGCCGGATTTGGCTGTCGTGGGCATCCGGACAAGAGGTGTGCCGCTGGGACGGCGGGTTCAGAAGCGAATTGAAAAAGAAACCGATCGTTCCGTTCCGTTCGGTATGCTCGACATCACGTTATACCGGGACGACCTATCAACCTCAGCCCCCCGTCCGAACGTAAAAGGAACGGAAATTATGTTTGACGTGGAAGGACAGCAAATACTGCTGGTGGACGATGTGCTCTTCACAGGGCGCACCGTACGGGCCGCTATGAACGAACTCTTTGATTTCGGCCGGCCCGATGCCATACGACTGGCAGTCCTTGTGGACCGGGGCCACCGGGAACTACCCATACGCCCGGATTTCGTGGGAAAAAACATGGATGTGCCGGCAAACCGGATGGTCCGACTTCGACTTGAGGAAGTTGATGACCAGCACGGCCTCATCGAGGAAGGCAAATCATAACACGACGTCCGGCCGTCGAACCCGGGAGTGTTATCGGTCCTTCCCGGCCCCATTTTTATTATTATTCAACGAAACAATGAACAACAAAAACCAGGCAGACCGGAAAACAAAATCAGAAACGGATCAGGAGGTGGAAGACGAGGAATTTTCCCTCTCCGAAACCTGGGAGGAAGACCAGGAATGGAATCGGGAGCACCTGCTCGGTCTTTCGGATTTAAGTGCCGACGAACTCAACCTTATTCTGGACACCGCAAGTTCCTTTGGAGAAGTGTCCACCCGGAACGTAAAGAAAGTACCGGCACTCCGGGGACAGGTGGTCGTCAACTTATTCGCCGAGCCCTCCACCCGGACCAAAACCTCCTTCAGCATGGCCGCGAAACGAATGAGTGCCGACGTGGTGAGTTTTTCCGCCCAGAAAAGCAGCATCAAAAAAGGAGAAACCATCCGGGACACCGTTCGGAACATCGAAGCAATGGGGGTCGACGTTTTTGTGTACCGGTGCTCCGAACCCGGCTCTCCCCACCTCATCGCCGACGCGATCGATGCCTGCGTAATAAATGCGGGGGACGGAGCTCATGAACACCCCACACAGGGGTTGCTTGATACCTATACCATACGGGAGGCAAAAGGATCCATTGAAGACCTCACCGTTGCAATCGTCGGCGATATTACGCACTCCCGGGTGGCCCGATCAAACATTCACGCCCTGACCACGCTTGGCGCGGACGTGATACTCTGTGGTCCCTCCACGCTTATCCCGGATACATTTCGGGACCTCGGCGTGGAAATCTCT
The DNA here is from genome assembly GCA_964580675.1 of uncultured Planctomycetia bacterium. GTDB lineage: Bacteria > Planctomycetota > MHYJ01 > CAYXQY01 > CAYXQY01 > CAZOLI01. The sequence goes on along the minus strand of CAZOLI010000019.1, from coordinate 30,863 downwards.
CACAATCTTGATGAAGTGCTGCAACAAGTGGACGTCCTGAACCTGCTTCGAATTCAGCTGGAGCGGCAGTCGGCCAATTTATTTCCGTCCATCAGGGAATACAAACGGCTCTTCGGCATCAACAAAAAACGCCTGGAAAAGGCAAAGGACGACATCCTGATCATGCATCCGGGCCCCATAAACCGTGGTGTGGAGGTTACACCCGAAGTGGCTGATGGTCCCAATTCCGTCATATTACGGCAGGTGACAAACGGCCTCGCCGTCCGAATGGCTGTCCTGTACCTCGTGGCCACATCCGGCTAAATCCCTCCCCATTTCCGCCCCGGGTTTCGCGTTCTGACGAGGACCGAATAAACCGCCGTTACTCCGGAGCCTCGGAGTTAATGACGTACTGAAATATCCGGTCTCGATCTTCCTTCGTGATTTCCTTGAAGTTCAGGCCGATGTGGGAGTGGTGTGTGTATTCGTCCAGTGTTTCGATCCAGGCCACACGGGAAACGGCCTCCACGGGTTCGTCCGCGTCCGGAAGTTCCACCCGGACCGCCACTTTCATCTTGTTCATCAACATCTCGGGGACCCAGGGGAGAAGTGGGATTTTTCCCTCAAGAAGCAATCCGCCCCCGCTGAGGTTCCTCGTCTTGCCTTCGTATGTTTTCTCGAGTTCCTCGTCCTGCCTGTGTTTGCAGATAAACCTGTATTTTACGGGAATTTCCGCGCTTACCCGGATAAACTCCCGTTTTTCGTGATCATAATCTTCGGTCATGACAGGCCCCCGAAATTTGTTGAGGGTACTTCCTTCGCCCCGAACGGGACGACGCGAAATTTTGTTTACCAAATTTGTTCTCGTAGTGCAACGTGACTCCCGTCTACAGGAATTAATATGGAAGCTTCACACTCGCGCTTGCATCCCAAACAATTTCCTCGAGAACAAGTTGAACACCTTCATGGGCAATCCGGAGAAGCCCTTCGTCCCGATCCGGAAAGTGAAAGGGAAGACCCACCGCCGAATATCCATTAATCCTGTTATTTTTCTCCTCGTGGATCAGCCGGAAAACGGAGGAATACACCCTGTAAGAACGGTCGTTAAACGTTCTGGAACCTTCCCGTTTTTTCCGGTTGGCCAATTTTAACCCGGGAACGGACGTCGAAACGGATTGCTGCTCCGGGGACTGATCTTCCTCATGGATTCGGAAGACCTGATGAACTTTTCCCTCCTCGTCCACGAGAAGCCGATATCGCTTCTGCTCATCACGATACCGAAAAATTTGTTCAATCCAGAGAAATCGGCCATCCGTCCCAACAACCGCGTATTCCAGGGAACCGAGTGTCCGAGGGTTCTCGTCCGTGCTTCGATACCCGAACCGAATCCGGAGCCCGGGTTCGGGATCATCAAACTGGAAAAAGAGCCGTTCGGGCACACGGCGACCGAATTTCAGGAGGAGGGGTACATCCTTATCCGTCTCCCGTTCCGTTATTTCCGATTTCCTCGACGTTGATTCACGTTCGGCACCGGATTTCTCGTCTTCCTCCTTCCGGTCCGTTTTCACCGGTCCGGGATCGGATTTTTCAATGGTTGTCTCCCCGCTGTTTGTCTGTTCCGGCTCCGGTGACACATCCGGTGCTTCCTCATAATCCTGTACGGATTCCGGCGGTGAGGACGTTCTGTCACTTCCGCTGCTACATCCCAGGATCAACGCAATCCCGATCAGCACAGCGAACAGGTTCACCTTGTTTCGTCTCATAACGGCGGGAACCATTCCTGGCAGGTCTCCGGAAATAGGTAATACTAATTTCTTTTCTCTTCGAGGGAAACAACATTATCGTTTTCCAATTTTGAAAATGCAAGTCCGTTATCTCGATAAATTGCTTTGTGCACTTTGCTTATTTCAGGCATTGATCGGCCATTCCTGTCGCTCAAATAAATCGCCGAATTCGTTGACACACGGCATTATCTCTGTTAGAATCCCGCCCTTCGCGCATTTCCGGATCTCATACGCACTATTGGTTAACAGGAGCGATAATGGATTCTCAAAAACAGGACGCACTGAATTATCACGAAGGAGATCGTCCAGGAAAGGTGGAAATTCGGCCCACCAAACCATGCCTGACACAGATGGATCTTTCCCTTGCGTATTCTCCCGGGGTTGCACATCCGGTTCGGGAAATTGAAGAGAACCCGGACGACTCATATCGCTATACAAATCGGGCAAACCTCGTCGGGGTCATATCAAACGGATCCGCTGTCCTCGGCCTCGGCAACACCGGAGCACTTGCCAGCAAACCGGTCATGGAGGGAAAAGGCGTACTGTTCAAACGCTTTGCCGGTGTGGATGTATTTGACATCGAAATGGATTCGGAGGATCCGGATCAGATTGTATCGCTTATACAGACTCTTGAACCAACGTTCGGCGGAATTAACCTGGAGGACATCGCCGCCCCGGATTGTTTTGCCATCGAACGAGATTTAAAAGCCTCGATGGACATCCCCGTATTTCACGACGACCAGCACGGGACCGCAATCATTGGTGGAGCCGCCCTCATGAACGGGCTGGAAGTCGCGGGGAAAGAACTCGACGAAGTCCGTGTGGTCATATCCGGAGCCGGTGCGGCCGGCATTGCGTGTGCGCGGTTTTTTCAGAGTCTCGGCGTCAAAAAGGAGAACATGGTGGTCACCGATTCCAGCGGGGTGATCCATACCGGAAGGGATGACATTAATAAATACAAACAGGAAGTGGCGAGAGACACGGATCTCCGCACGCTCGGTGAGGCGATGGAGGGGGCGGACGTGTTTTTCGGCATGTCGGTCGGCGGAATTGTTTCCCAGGAAATGATCGCATCCATGAATGACAATCCCGTTGTGTTTGCCTGTGCCAATCCCGATCCGGAAATTCTTCCGGAAAAGGCCAATGAAGTGCGGGATGACCTGATCATGGGAACCGGCCGATCGGATTACCCGAACCAGGTAAACAATGTGCTCGGCTTTCCGTTCATCTTTCGCGGGGCTCTCGACGTTCGTGCGACCGATATCAACGAAGAAATGAAAGTCGCCGCGGCCGAGGCCCTTGCGGATCTTGCCAAAAAGGACGTCCCGGAAAAAGTTCTTGAGGCCTACGAAAAGGAACGCCTTAGTTTTGGTCCGGATTACCTGATACCAAAACCCCTTGACCCGAGAATTCTTCTTGAAGAGGCCACGGCCGTGGCGAAAGCGGCCATTGAATCAGGAGTGGCCCGAAAAGAAATCGATGATTTCGACCGCTACAAACATTCCCTTGAAAAGTACCTCGGTCGATCCAGGGAAGTAATGCGAGTGGTCATCAACCAGGCCAAAAACCGATCGCGGCGGATCCTCTTTCCTGAAGCCCGCGAAGAACAGATTATTCGTGCCTCCCGGGTCATCAGCGATAACGACATCGCCGAACCGGTGCTCATCGGCAAGCGGAAGAAGATCAACCAAAAAATAAATGACCTTAACCTTGAGCTCGACCTTTCCAAAATCGAGGTGCTGGATCCGGAGCAGATGGTCAACGAACACAATTACGTCGAGAAACTGTTTGCCCTCCGGAACCGAAAAGGCATGACGATCCGAAAGTCAAAGCGCCTGCTCAAAGATCCGCATTACGTCGGACTCATGGCCGTTCGTGAAGGACACGCCGACGGTCTTATCTCCGGCATTAACCGGTCCTATCCCGAAACCATTCGTCCCGCCCTTCAGATTATTGGGTTAAAGGAAAACGTGTCACGGGTCGCCGGCATGTACATGCTCGTCCTGGAGGATCGTCTGCTGTTTTACGCAGACGCAACGGTCAACATCGATCCCGGCCCTGAAGAACTGGCCGAAATTGCCATCATGGCCGGCCGCATGGTGGATCACTTCTTCGACATCGAACCGAAAATCGCCATGCTTTCGTTCTCGAATTTCGGCTCCACGAACAATAAACGAGCCGAAAAAGTGGCCAAAGCCACCCAGATCGTGAAAGAGCGGGACCCGTACCTGAAAATCGACGGCGAAATGCAGGCGGACACCGCCATCGTTCCCGAAATATCCGAACAATCCTTTCCCCAGTCCGAGATACAGGGGGATGCCAACATCCTGATCTTCCCGGATCTCGAATCCGGAAATATCGCTTACAAGCTCACCCAGCACCTCGCCAAAGCGGAGCTGGTGGGCCCCGTCCTCATGGGGATGAAAAAACCCGTAAACGTCCTGAACCACTACTCCTCCGTGAACGAAATCGTGAATATTTCGGCGATCACCGCCATCTCCGCGGATGAAACCATCGAGAAAAGTCCGGCTCTGAAAGAATAAGAGCCCACACGAAATATGGGGGGCTCTCTGTGTCCACCAATGGGTCGCTCTACCAGGAATCGGGGGTCGCTGAGATTCATACTACACTTCAGATGGGGTCTGGATAAATAACCAAAATTGTTCATCAATCGCCGCCCTGTCGATCCCCCGAAAATTAGAGATTTCCGGGAAAACCCTGTATAATTATTCTGTTGCAAAATCAGGGTGCTCCAACCATAAGTGTTTCGATTTATAACACCTCAATCCGCGCAGCCCCCGTCACAACATATCATCCAGATTACAACGGATATACATGGGCAACGAGAATGAACAAGGCAAACGAAATCCACTTGATCTGTTCCGTCGGATTGTCGCACGGAAAGACAAAGGATCGCTTGCGATTTCGTACAACGGACAGCACGTGTTCTGCTATACCCATAACGACACCATTGAGCTTCTGGGAGTGGATCGGGATGTCTGGATCCTGGATGACATTCTCGTCCAGAGAGGTTTTGTCACCGGGGAACAACTGGAAAATGCCCACCAGATCAAGGAATCCGATCACCGAAATTTCCGGGAAGTATTAATCGATCAGGGGTTTGTGGGGGACAATCAGATCAAGCAGGCCATTCGCATCCAGATTTACGAAGAAATATTCGACGTCTTCCTGGAAGAGGAGGTCTCGTATAAATATTACGACGACGAAGACATCACACCTCAACTGGAAGAACAGATGAAACCCCCCTTCCGGCTGGAACTTGAATCCGACCACATCTTTAATGCCGCCGAGACCCGGAGGGAGGAATTTCAGCGGTTTCAGGAGAACGGGGTTTCCTCATCAATGGTGTACGAAATGATCTCCGAGGATATTCCCGAGGGGGACGACCAGGTCGAAAACGCAATCATCAAAAACGTCGTCGCTGAACTTGAGGAACAAAAATGTGTTCAGAACATCCTGCAGGACTACATATACAGACGATTCGAAGTGTTCAAAATTGTGAATCGCCTGCTGGAAAACGACGTAATCAACACATATCCGGCGGATAAATTGCTCGATGCTGCACGCGAACGGAAACAGTCCGGCCAACATCAGCAGGCAATTAACCTCTACCGCCAGCACCTGAAGCAAAATCCCGACGAACCGGACGTCATTGGTGAATACGCCAGGGTTCTCGATCATGAAAACCAAAATGAGGCCGCGTCCCGCATGTACCTAAAAGCCGCGAAATACCATCGAGAAAAGGAAAACGAGAAGAAAGCCGGGGAGCTCCTTGAAAACGCATGCCGGACGGATCCTGAAAATGAAGAAGCCCAGGAGATGTATTTTAAGGTCCTTGCCGATCTGGAAAAGGATCAGGAATTAAGGTCCCGGGGAACGGAATTAATCAAAAACCTGGAGGAGAGCGGAAACTACAAGCGAGCTCGACGGCTCCTGTCGAGGCTCATCGATCGATTCCCGAATGATTACGAACTTCACCTTCTCGGGGCCCGGGTGGCGGCCGTGAACGGACGTCATTCAAGCGCCGATCAACATCTTGATCGAGCGTACCACATTTATTCCCCGGACCAGGACCAACAGGGACGGCCCGTGGAGGAGAAATTTCGCGACTTTGCGGAGGGGACCGGTGAGTTAGCCAGCCGGGTTGAAAAATTCCTCGAACACAAACAGAAAAAGGAAAATCGACAAACAGGAAACCGCATATTGATTGCCTGCATCGCACTCCTGGCTCTGTTCGCCTTCTTTATAGGCCGATATCAGATCCAGAGCAAGAACCGGTTCAGCCAGATATCAAACACCGCCCGGAATCACGCCCACAACGGACAATTCAAAAAGGCCCGGGAAAAATACCAGGAGTTCCTGAACGATTACCCGTATTCGTACCTTGCAGACGACGCGAGCAAACGGTTGAATGACCTCAAAACAAAAATGGACCGGCGTCGTCGGAGAAAAGAACAGAAACGAAAGAAACTGGACAGGGAATTCCAGAAATTAAAGGCCGCTTTCAAGGGCAAGGGAAGTGATCTTCCTTCCTACGATAAACTGATAACCCAACTTGAGAAACTCATCGGCCGGGCGGAAAAACGAAATTACGAGCCGGTGATCAAAAAATCCAGAACCCTGATCCAGACCATAGAAGAGGAGCAGGAACAGGCGGAAAACCTCATCGAGAAAGCGGATGAACTCGTGGAGAAGGGGAAGGCCGAGGAAGCCCGGAACATACTGCAAAAGGTTATCTCGGAGTACAATCAGGCCGTTCCACCGAGCAAGATACGCATGCCGGTACACGTCAAAACCATTCCCTCCGGGGCCAGAATCCGTAAGGGGGACCGGAACATTGGAACCGCCCCCCTTTACCTTCGAGTTTCCCTGAACGAAAACGCTGAGTATACCGTCCATATGGATTCATTCGAGACAAAGAAAATTTCCGTCCACCCTAAAATTGACGATAAAATCACCGTCCATCTTAACAAACAGGTACATTGGTCGGAGGATTTGGGATCCGCTATTTCAACGCTCCCGGCTTTTGTCGACGGCACAATTTTCCTGATCACCGAAACAGGAAAAAATTGGACCGGAACCCCCGGGAACCGGATCATCAATACAGAGGTGATCGATGATCTTTCGAGGATCAAGTACGGGCCCGTGTCGTCCGGGAACAGAGCGTATGTCCTTTCCCCCGGAGGCACACTGTATTGCTTTGAGCCGGCGGCCAAAAAAACAGTCTGGACCCGAACATTGAACGGAGATCAATTTTTTCCCCCATCCGTAAGTAAGGGGGGAAACTATATATTCGTGCCGGCCGTGCCCGACGCCGTTTACGTCGTCAACGCCCGTACCGGGAAACAGACCGCTCGCATATCGCTGAACAATCATCCCACAACCCGGGTCATAAATACCGGAAACAACCATTACGTGATTACGGCGGACGCGCGGGTCGAGAAGATAAACCCGGAAAGTGGAACTCTGGACAAAAGCAGCCGTTTTCGAATTGATGGTTCACCGGTGGGAACACCGGCTGCTTCCCGGGGCGTGATATGGACCGGGTTGCGGGACGGCCGTTTCATTCGAATTTCCCCCATTCCGAAGGAATCCAGCACCGTTAAAAAACTTTCCTCACCGGTTCGTTACGGGCCGTTCATAAAAAATAACCGGATTGTCCTACTCTGCAGGGACAACACGCTCTGTGTATTTGAGAAAGAATCCGGCGATGTACTCCTCGAGGAACAATACGAAACACAAATTTCGGCCCCACCGGCTCTGACGGACCGATACGTCCTGATCTCCACCGCCGACAAAAAAATTCAGGCCCTTCATCCCGAAACCGGAGACGTCATTTGGAACGTCAAAACAACCGGTGTTGGCCGGAGCGGGTTTCTTGTGGAACCTGATTTTCTCCTGTCCGGAACGGACAGCGGTTTCCTGTACTTCCTGAAACGATAAGACGATCAGAAAAATCGCTCGGACGAATTTGAACTGTTCCGTTGATTGCCCCGTGAAAGACCTCACCGGCCCTCTGATTACCGTTGCCCGAGATGGGTCCTCCCGTCACCCCGCTCAACAACGTTCTTGTTTGCCTTCAAGCCCCGTTTCCTGTGTAATAGCAAGCGTATGAACAAATGGTGAACTCCACCGGATGATCATGCCGGGACGGACGGATGATCACCGTCGTCATACAGATCTTTACCGGAAGAACGAAGGAGCCGTAATAAAGGGCCGGCGGGACGATGGTCTCTTTTTCCGGGGAAATCGGAGTGTTGTGGATCGGTACTTCCTTCGGAAGGTTCACAAAACGATATGCTGAATACGACAATTCTCAACATCCGGGACATTGCCGTTCCGGTCAGGAGATTCTCTTGAAAACGAATACGGACGACAATCTGGAACAGGACGTGGAACAGATCAGGAATCGGATTTCCTCGCTGAAATCCGAAATTCAGAAAGTGATCGTCGGGTACGACCAGATCATTACCCAGTTGATTACCTCCCTCATAGCGGGCGGACACGTGCTGCTTGAAGGCGTTCCCGGACTGGGAAAGACGCTTATGGTACGGACACTTGCCCGCGTTATGGACGTGGAATTCAAGCGGGTCCAATTTACGCCGGATTTGATGCCGGCCGACATACTGGGAACGGAGGTGTTCGTTGACAGTGATGACGGATCGAGTTCATTTCGTTTCCGGGAGGGCCCTATATTTGGAAACATTATTCTCGCCGACGAAATCAACCGGGCGACGCCCAAGACCCAGTCGGCCCTGCTTGAGGCGATGCAGGAACAGGCCGTAACCATCGGCGACACCACTCACAAACTCGAGGATCCGTTTTTCGTGGTTGCCACACAGAACCCGATTGAAATGGAAGGGACGTATCCGCTTCCGGAGGCCCAGACGGATCGGTTCTTCTTTAAATTAAACCTGAACCGCCCCGATACGGACGCCACCGTCGAAATTCTGGAACGAACGACCGGCGCCGAAGAACCACAGGCGGAACATACCGTGGATGCGCAGGATCTCATTGAAGCACAGGAACTCTCTCGAAAAGTTCCAACACCTCCCGAAATCCTCCACTACGTGTCCAGGCTTGTGGACGCCACTCATCCCGATGGGGAGAATGCCCCATCTTCGGTATCGCGGTACATACGGCACGGAGCAAGCCCGAGAGGTGCGCAATCCCTGGTGCTGTCCGGAAAGATTGCCGCCCTGGCCGATGGGCGATTCAACGTGGCCTTTGAGGACGTCCGCAAAATGGCCAAACCCTCCCTGAGACACCGGTTAATTTTAAACTTTGAGGGAGAGGCGGAGGACGTGGTCACCGACGAACTGATTGAAGACGTTCTGGAGACCGTCCCTGAAATGACGAAGGAGTCGGAGGAATTGCTGGAGAAAATGGAATAAAATACATCCATCGAATCCGTAACTGCCGATGGTTACTTCCAATCCGTCCAGCAGGTCATTCATAACAGGTCCCGGATCTCCGGTCGGAAAGACGTTTTCAGAAAGAATAGAAAAAATAAGAAAAAAAACGTGATGGAAAACAAAATGAACAAAAAAATTGAGGTGCGACTTCCCCAGGTCATGGGTCCTGTGGAACGCTGGCAGGGGCAGTGTCGCCCGACGGACACCTACCCCGAACTGCAGTCCGGTGACCTGACCGGTAAACAGAACACCATACTGGAGTGGATCCGTGATTTTTACGGGAGTTACATGTTTGACCGGTATCTCGTCGAAAACAGAGGAAAGGAACCGGTTGTGGTGCTGAATTGTGAGTATCCCAAGTTTGAAGGATACGAAACCGTTGCGTTTAACCTCGCTGTTCTTGAGGAATTCCTCCAGGAGGACGGAGAAGAAAAAGTGCGAAGCTATTTTCGCATTCCCGAACCCGCTCACTGGGAAACCGGTGAAGCGCTGAACCTGGAAAAAAAGGGGAAGGAGGGAAACGACGATCCGAACAAACAAAGCAACGAATAACCTGATCAAATTTCTGATACTCTCCCGGCAAACATGAATCTTCTCGAGGAAATAAAAAACCGCATTGTGTTTTTTGACGGGGCAATGGGCACCCGTTTGAATTTTCTAACGGGGAACTACCAGGCATGTGTTGATTCGTACAACACGGACGAGGACTACAGGGGCATTGTCAAACAGGCACACCAGGAATACCTGAACGCCGGTGCGGACGTCATACAGACCAACACGTACGGGGCGAACCGGGTGAAATTGAACAGGTTCGGCCTTTCGGATCGAGTCGGGGAAATCAATAAAGAAGGGGTAAAACTGGCCCGGGAAGTGACACCGGAAGAAAAGCTGGTGGCCGGCTCCGTCGGTCCGCTCGAAACGGCCGCAGGGGAAGAAGACATCAATCGTGCCGAAATGGACGAAATTTTCGACGAACAAATCTCGGCCCTGATTGAGGCAGGGGTGGATCTGCTGGTCCTCGAAACCTTTCAGGAACTGGAGGAAGCAGAGTCCGCCATGACGGTGGCCGCGGAGACGGATCAAACGATTATTTTCCAGATCGGTGGTGTAAAAAGCGGCAAAACCGGCACGGGAACGGATGTGCGTCGCATTGCCCAGCGTGTGGATCAGCTGGGAGCGGAGGTGATCGGGGCCAATTGCCGGGGCCCATACGATATGCTCGAAACCATCGAAATGATTTCGGAGGTCACCTCAAAACCCATAAGTGTCCAGTCGAATGCCGGATCTCCCGAAATTGACCGGGGCCGTATGGTGTTTTCCATCGAACCGGAAAGTTTCCGGAAATACACGTCCCGGTGGATTGAAGCGGGCGCCGTCATTCTCGGTGGATGCTGCGGGACGGATCCGTCGTACATTCGTACCATTGTGGACACAGTGGAAGAACAGGACCTGACGCCCACCGAGCGCAAACCCGTAACCACAATCCGGGTCTTCGATGAACCGGTCTCGACGGAGGATCTCTCCGATCAGGCGGACAATCCCATAGCGGAGGTGATGGATCGGGACGACCTTCTTATCAGTGTGGAAATGAGACCTTCCCGGAAAATGAAAATGGCCGAGTACATCAATGCGGCACATCGGCTGTCCCGGGAAGGCATTTCGTTCTTTGACGTACCGGACAATGCAGCCGCAAACGTGGCGGTGGATCCGGTGGTCTCCTCCGTCAAAATTCAGTCCGAAACCCGCGTTCCGGTTATCATGCACCTCGGTGCCTCCCACCGAAATCTCATCGCAACGCAGAGCCTGCTCCTCGGATGTCGCCACGCCGGCATCCACGGAATTCTCGCCGTTACGGGTGACCATCCCAACGTTGGAGACCACGACAAGTACGCCGAGCACGTCACCGACGTGAAGAGTTCGGTCGACCTCATGGAACTGATGGATCAGATGAACCAGGGGAAACTCTTCAATGAATCCGAAATTGAGGAACCGACGAACTTTTTCTACGGTGGTGGAATTGCACCGGGACGGAACATGACCGCCCAGGTGAACTGGCTCGAACAAAAAGTTGACGCCGGAGCACAATTCGTTTTCTCACAACCGCTCTACAGTACCGAACAGACCGACGAACTCCTTGAGAAAACGGAACATCTCGACATCAAGAAGTTCGTTGGCATTCTTCCGATCACGAGCAAGGGAAACGCCCGGTTCTTCGCCTCCGGCAGCATTCCCGGCATCGTGCTACCGGACGACGTGGTTACCCTTTTCGAAAACGCAAAAGACGACGAGGAAGCCAGGAAACTCGGCATGGAAATCACCCTGGAACTCATTGACGAGATCAGGGATGAAATCGATGGTCTATATATTATTCCGCCTTTTGGCCAAGACAAGTTTGACCAGGTCATCAAAATTGTTCGTTCGGCTCTCCGGGAACCGTCAGCAACACCGGTGTCGTAGCGGTCCTAACTCGGCTTACCGCCAGATCGTACGAATGCTTACAAATGATCCGATCCCATTCCCTTCATTTCTGGTTCCTTCTCGTCCCGGGATTCCTTGTTGTTTCTCCGGCAGTGACGTCCCCTCCGGTGCTTCAGGAGGAAGACCCGTCCAAAATGGAGATTGCGAGGAAAAAATACCACCTGGGGCAATTCCGGAATGCTCTTCAATACCTGAACGCCCTCCTCCAGGAGGACGAAAACCACGTTGAGGCACTCTTCCTGCGTGGCAAAATTTTTCTCGCCCTCGATCGAATGAAGAAGGCCCGGGCGGATGGGCGGAGAATTCTGAACCATGACGAGGAACACTGGCGCGGACACCTCCTGCTGGGAAAAATTCATATGCATACCGGCAACCGGGAAACCGCTCGAACACATCTCTCCACCGTTCTGGAACAAAAACCGGATCATGATGAATCACGAACCCTGAGGGGCCTCATATACTGGCGAGAAAACCGGTTTGAAGAGGCGAAAACGGATTTTTCGTGCGTGGAGAAAAAGAACACCGAAAATCCGTCGGTACTCGTGGCCATGGCGCAGACGTACTACATCACGGGTGACCCGCTCAGGGCCCGAAACATCATGGAGGAAGATCAGCCGGGACTGAAAGGGCATCCGGGCATCCGCCGGATTTCCTCCTTTATCGCGCGGGGCGTGAATCCGCGGATCGAGGAAACCATCCAGAAAGCACGGAAGAAAGAACGGGAAGGCAACCTCCGGGAGGGGATCACAGAACTATCAGAAGCCATTAACACTCACCAGAAAGAACCCTATCTATACGTCATCAGGGGAGAACTTCGCCGGGATATCGGAAACCTCAAACAGGCTGAGGAAGATGCCCGTACGGCGATCAAACTGGAAGGGGGTGAAGCGGACGCCACGTACCTTCTCGGAACGGTATGTTACCGGCGGAATAATTTTTCCGAAGCGGAATCCTGGTTTCGCAAATGCACATCGCACGCACCGGCCTTCAAACAGGCCGCCCGCCAGCTGGGGAGATGCCTGATCAAAAACAACAAAACCAGAGAAGGGATTGATTACCTGGAAACAAATCTCACGGAGCCAGTGAATCAACCCGGCGCCGCGGAATCCCTCGTTCGGGGCTATCTTGAAGAAGATCTGTTAATTCCCTGCAAACGTCTGTACGAAAGGCGAACGTTGCCCGATAAACTGGATTCGCTGAAAAAAAAGCTCGATCGTCGTCTGGCAAACCGCAAAACCAGCGCCGGAGGAACACTTCAAAACAACACCTACCGCAACGAATCACTGGCCATCCGGATCAAGTTGCCCGAAGGATGGAAACAAATGGACAAAAAGGGATCCGCTCTTCTGGAAGATGTGCTTGTTTCTCCCCGTACCGGCGACCGTTTAATTCTGACGAAACGGACCACACCGATTGGTTGCATGAATTTAAACCCGAAAAACAAAGTGGATCAAAAAACACTGCGCACCCTGTATATTGATGAGTTCATTTACCGGGCCCCCTCGTTTCGATTTGTTCGTGATCAAGTATGGCAGCTGGACGACCACACCGGCTACCGGGCACTTTTTAAAAAGAACGGAAACCCGGAAACACTTTACATGAACGTGCTGAGCCTGATCCGAAAGAAACAGCTGATGACGGTTCAATACATCTCTGCCCGAAAGCCCGAACAATACCAGGAACAGTTAAACAAAATCCTGAACAATTTTGTTATAATGAAAAAGTAGCCACGAACCGGTGCCGGAGGAACCACCAGGTTGACAACAGGTCCAAATACCAAATTACGGGGAGCCTCACAATCATGAGAAACCACAAACGGAAGGCACTTGTTCTGGTCGTTCTTCTTACAGGATTCCTGTTTGCCACAAAAACGGCCACTGCGGAAGACGACGTATCCGTGAAGGAGATCATTCAACTGCACGAGGACGGTATTACACCGGACGTGATCAACGAACACCTGGAAATCATCGGGACCGTGGAACACATTACACCGGAGAAGGCAAAGAAAATGAAGGACAGGGGAGTTCCTGAATCGGTCATTGACAAAGCGCGAGCGCTCTCGGAAACAGCCGAAGAACAATCAGACAAATCCGGGACGGATCAGGAAAAATCAGAACAGCAGAAACCAAACCAGAAAAACAAACCCGCCCGGAAACCGGATCAACCCTCGTTTTCATTCTCAAACTCGGGTTCCGAACCTCTGTACATCACCGTCGATCGCTCGTCAAAAACCTTTACCGTTTCCACCGTTCCAAAAACGGAATTCTTCACGCTTCAACCGGATGGAACGCTATACACACCTTCGGAGAAAGGACAGTGGAGCATCCGTACCGCTTCTTCGGACAAACAGCTCCTCTTCCGGATTGGGGAGAAACGTCACGTTGAAATCATGCTGGTTTCCCTTGACGCCGGAAACGTGGAGATTTCGGTGTACCTGGATGACCGTCGAATTGCGAAGGGGCGGTTTGAAACGGGTGGTACGTCGGGGAAACCCCGTTCCGACGACGGCAGTCGAAATCGACGGCGGGCAGGGGACGAGGAATCCTCCTACGAATCTCCAGCGGATTCGTTTCCGTACCGTTCCCGGTACAACCGGTATTACCACTCCCCCTCCTATTTTTACTACTCATCTCCCACAATTATCCGAAGCGGAACGGGATTCGGATCCACATTTCGTTCCCGGCGGAGCGTCAGACACCGTCACTTCGGGTTTCGCCTGAAAGGCAACTTCGAAATTGGAAGCGTGAAAGGGACCTTCCGGTTCGGTTCCGGTTCCCACCGTCACCATCACCACCATCGTTAAACATGCAGGAAACCATATCGGTCCAAACAGACGGGAAAGGTCTTGAGGACATTACGGGCAGGGTAAAGGATATCGTAAAACGCTCGGGCATAGGAAACGGTGTTTGCAATATATTCATCCACCACACATCCGGAAGTCTTTTGATTCAGGAAAATGCGGATCCTTCCGCCCGTCGGGACCTGGAGGAGTTTTTTGAACGCATTGCCCCGGAAGGAGAAAACTGGTACACGCATACCACGGAAGGACCCGATGACATGCCCTCCCACATCCGTTCCGCTCTGACAAACACGTCCGAAACCATTCCGGTACAGAACGGTCAACTCGCACTGGGAACCTGGCAGGGTATCTTTCTCTTTGAACATCGCGCCCACGGCAAAAAAAGAAACATCACCGTTTCCATCCTCAACACGTCGGACTGATCTGTGTCACCTCGTTCACGAACCGAAAATGATGATCTGGAATGAAACCGACCTGGACGGCCGCGTTACAGTTCGCGAGCATCATAGCGAATTACTCGAAGGAAATCCCCTTGACGATCCACACAAACGGAACATTCACGTCTACCTTCCACCGGGATACGAAGAAACCGAAACGAAATACCCCGTTCTCTTCGTACTGAGTGGCTTCGGGGGAAGTTCACGAAAATACCTCAAAGATTCAACCTTCGTACCGGGCATCCACCACCAGTACGAATCCCTCCTCCAACAGAACAGAGGATCTCCCGCAATTATGGTGTTCCCCGACTGCAAAACCAGTCTCGGCGGTTCGCAGTACATGAATTCTCCGGCCGTGGGCCCGTACAGGTCCTACCTGATCGAGGAAGTTCTTCCGTTCGTGCAATCCGAATACCGAACGATCGAGGAACCGTCCGGTTGCGGCATCTTCGGAAAGTCAAGCGGGGGCTATGGCGCACTCCGGCTGGGCATGAAGCACCCCGAAACGTTCGGTGTCATCGGCTGTCATGCAGGAGACATGATGTTTAAATACTGTTACATGCCGGACATTCCCGATGCCGCCGATGCCATAACGGAAAAAGGATCCAAGGAAGCATGGCTTGATGAATTCCGGAACAGGAAGATGAAGGGGAAAAATGATTTTGTCGTGTTTAACATCATTGCCATGTCCGCCTGCTATTCTCCGGACCCGGACAATCCCGGTTCATTCGATCTCCCCTTCGACGAAGAAACAGGGGAGTTTCGGGAGGAGGTCTGGAACAGATGGGAACAACACGACCCGGTTTATATGGTGGAAGAACACGTGGACAACCTGAAGGAACTGAACTACCTCTATATGAATGTGGGAAAAAATGACGAGTTCCACCTTCAGCTGGGTGCCCGGATACTCCACGACAAACTCAACGAATTACATGTGGACCACGAATACGAGGAATTCGACGGCGGGCACATGAAAACACGGGCCGTCTATCCGGACGTTCTTGAAGAATTGACTTCACAATTCGAACAAATAACCTGACAGATCCTCCTCATATGACCATGTTCACCGCACGTTCCGCCTTCATTTCCGGTCTTCTCTCCGTTCTCTTCGCTGTTCTTCTATTTGCCGGCTGCGGATCCAAACGCGAAAACACACCTCGAAAGGTGTTCCGAACGTATCAGAAAGCCGTTAAGCAAAAAGATGCCGAAAAACTCCTCGGGCTGATTCCTGAGAAAGACCAGGCCATATTTATCGGCTCCCTTTATTTTTCCGTGGGTATGCCGGAAATGTTGCCGAACCAGAACCGGGAAAACGAATCGGCGTTGCTCGAGGATCTACGAAGCATTGAGGAAAAACACGGCATCCGAAAACGAAGAAAAAACCTCCTGAGTTCGTCAAACACCAACCACCAGAACATGCGAGAAACCTTTGAAACATTAATGAAGGACGTCGACGAAACGGCCTTCATGAATGACCTATTTCAGCTCATGGAGAAACACAATCGGAAAAACCCGTACAAAACGTACGAAGGAACCATTCAATCCATCGAGCAAAACGGAGACAGAGCGGTTATCAACGTCCGTACTGGAAAGCAAATCAAAGAGATCCACACCATCAAAAACAACGGGAGATGGTACCTTGATTACGAGCGAATCACGGGTCGTAATTCCGATGACGGCTAATAGACCGCCAAAATTATCTTCGTCAACGTTCTCACGATGAAATCGGTCCGACCACGGGAAGCAGGACACAGGTGCTAAACAGGACCTCGTGTATTTCAATCCGGACGGTTTTTACCTATACTGCACCTGTTCATCGGTGGTGGAATCAAACATCAGATTCACTGAACGGGAGAAAATGAACCCGGGAAAAGACTACTCACTGCAGGAACTGCGAACGAAGCTTACCAGACGGATCCGACTTGGAGAATTTCTGTCCTCCGTTCCACCATGGATCGCCGGTAGCCTGTTTCTCTGGGGAACACTTATTTTGTTTGCAAGGGTGTTCGCCCCCGGGTTGATGTCCTTTTCCCTGTATGGTGGGGTGCTGGTCGCGGGGAGCATTCTCGTTCCTCTTCTGACCTCCTCCTGGAAAACGGTTACGGACGAAGACATTACCGCTCTTCTGGACCGTCAGATCGACGGAAAAAACCTTCTGATCGCCATGGAGGAAACCGGTGCCGATAGCGAAGAATGGAAACAGTACGTCCTGGAACAGGCCCGACAGCATCCCGGGGACCTCCCCTCCCTGAACTGGATGCCCGTATTTCGATCGATTGGACCAGCCCTTTTGTTCCTTGCTCTTATTTGGGTGACCCCCCTTCCGGACGTTCGTCAGGCGGACGCCGATCAAAATCAGAACCCTCTCGTCAGCCAGAAAACGGAGGAGCTTCTGGAAAAAATAAAAACGGTGGAGAAAAACAACCTGATGAAGGAGGAGAAAGCAGAGCGTCTGAAGAAGAAACTGAAGAAGCTGAAGACGTCCGGCGATCAATCGGACCGAAACCGGGACAATCCCTGGGCCGTGCTCGACTCCGCCGAGAAGGAAGTGAACCGTTCCGTTGAGAGAAGTTCAAGGGCCGTAAGCCGGGCGGAGGAGGTCGCGGAAAAAATGTCGACGAAAAAAGGAGAAGGAGGCAGACCGGACGGCAACACAAAACAGAACCGGAACAAATCAACTTCCGGGAAATCGGGGAACGGGAAACAATCGGGAGACGGAACAAACAACAAAAAGAAACCCGGAAACACGAACGAGGTCCAACAAAAGAATCTGGAAAAATCGGCTTCCTCCACGCTCAAACAACTGGAAAACTCCGGGGTCGGCTCCAGTCCCGAAATGAAAAAACGCATCAAAAAGGCCCGGAAATTCCAGAAGATGAAGAAAAGCGGAAAACTGAAGAAATTATCCCGAAAAAATATGAAGAAATGGCGGAAAGCACGAAAAAAACGACGGAAAGCCTGGAAAAAACTCAAGAAGAAACTGGCCAAAAAACACAGGAAAATGCACAGGAAGGGGACGTGACCGTCGTGTAAAGGGGCCGCTCCGGGTATGAGCGGCAAGAAAAAATTCCGAAGGGGAAAGGGAATGAAACCCCCGAAACCTCGAGCGTCCGGCAAACCCGGCAAGGGAAAAGGGAGCGGTCCGTCGATCTGGGGAGAGGAAACCAAGAAGAACGACGCAAAATTTAAAACCAAAAAAGCAAAGGGGAAGGTGGGGGATCCCGAAAAAAGCCAGGTGTTAAGAAAACAGAGACAGCGGGCCATCAATCAATCCCCCGGCGAAGGATCAACTCCGCAGGGGGGGGGCACCCGGAAAAACAGGGAATTCGAGACAAACTCCCGCCGGATCTCCCCCCGTTACCATCCGGTGATCAAACAGTATTTCAAAAGCAACGACGACAAATAAACCGTTCCCTCCGGATGCATCCGGGAACGCAACGATTGCGCTGATTGAATCATCGTTTCCATGGTTACCGAAGACCGGAACAACGATCTTCTCTCCGAACAGGAACTTGCCGAGACCGCCGGTCTCTGCGAAGAGATTCTAAATGGTCTTAAAAAAGTAATTTTCGGTAAAGACGAGCTTCTCACGCAGGTGCTTGTCTGTCTGCTGAGCAGGGGACACGTTCTCCTCGAGGGCCTTCCTGGACTCGGAAAGACGCAGATCGTTCGATCCCTTTCCCAACTGCTTGACATGAAGTTCGAACGGATCCAGTTCACCCCTGATCTGTTGCCCACCGACATCACGGGAAGTCACATCATTGAAGAGGAGAAAACGTCAAAAACATTTGAGTTTCACCACGGCCCGATCTTCGCCAACATTGTGCTTGCCGATGAAATAAATCGCGCCTCCCCGAAAACGCAATCGGCGCTGCTGGAATCCATGGAGGAACGAACCGTAACGGTACTCGGTGAACAACGATCCCTGCCGGAACCGTTTTTCGTACTTGCCACCCAGAATCCCATCGACATGGAAGGAACGTATCCGTTACCGGAGGCCCAGATGGACCGGTTCCGGTTCCGCCTGGTGGTGTCCACCGTGGAGGAAGACACGCTTGAAAAAATACTAACCAGCCGACCGTCCGGTGCCCCCCCGGAACTGGAACCCGTCTGTTCCGGAGAACGGCTTAAGGACCTCCTGGATATGGTTCCGCGGATCCATCTTTCCAAACCCGCCGCCCGTTACATTTCAAGAATCGTCTCGGCCACGCATCCCGGATACGGAGGCGAAGGTGAATTCATCGATCAGTACGTCGAGTACGGAGCCAGCCCGAGAGCGGGTCTCAGTATCAGTCAGGCCGCTCGCGCGCACGCTCTTCTTGAAGAACGACCGGCCGTGGACTTTGAGGACATCAAAGCGGTGGCCGGCCCCGCCATGAACCATCGTATTATTCTGAATCACGAGGCCCGTCTCGACGACGTGACCGCCTTTGACGTCATCAACAGAATTGTCGAGGATACGCCGACCCTTTCGGAGGACCTGCCCGAAACATTACGGCCTGAAGGAAACAAAGCCAGACAGGGGACATGACCGGATTCGACCAACGTATTACATTCCTGAAAGCGCTCCTTTTCCTCGTTCTTCTTTTTCTTCTTCACGTCACCTCCTCCGGGCCCGCTTTCTCCCAGACCCGAAATTTTCGGACCGGAACCATCAAACTTGATTACACCGGTCCCAAGCACCCATACGGCGGTCTGATCCCTGTCGACATCACCGTGGATCCCTCCCGAAAAAACGTAACCTTTGAAATAAAGGCCACCGGGAAGTCAAAAGTAATGGCCACCGTCTGGGAGCGAAGCGCAAAATACAGCCCGAAACACCTGAATCCGGAGCGAATAACGCTGCTCTGTCCGGCCTGGCCACGAACGGAATCCATTTCCATTATGGTCTCGGACAATCAGGGAGAGTCCGGACAACTTGCAACGCTACGACTCGGGGCCGGAAGGGAACGAACCAAAACAAATTTTCTGATTGCGGGTTCGAGACCGGGACAAATCCAGCAATACAGCATGGACGTCGATGAGGCGGGACGGATTTATCCGCCGTACCTGCAGCCTGTGGCTCTTTCCCGGCTCTGGTCGGACTGGCGAGCACTATCCGCGTTCGACGCTGTTTTTGTCCCCTGGAACGACCTGAAAAGCGCGTCTCCGGACACCAAACAAACCCTCTTCAGTTGGCTGGCCTCCGGGGGGAATCTTGTTCTGACGGATGTGCCCGCGGACGTAAAACAACAAAAACAACCACCGGGAGAATGGCTTCCTTCGCCCCTATCCAGAACAAAATTGGCGGGCGACACCCAAAGTTTTACGTATCTGGAGGGTCTCATCTGTCTGCTCGGCTCCGAACGCTCGGCGGAACTGCGAAACTACTTTCGAAAAACGGCGGGAAGAGGAACGTCCCCGGGAAATCTCTCGAGGTTCTCCCTCTCGTTTCTCAGAAACAATCGCTTCCAGTGGTGGAATCGCAATGGATGGAAAAACCCGGGATCGGGACGAGGAGCCTCCCCCGTCATTCCTGATCAGTTAATGATTGACGAACTCCGCGGCATTCCCGTGCTCACCGGTCTCGGCCTGCTGTTTGTTTTCGTGACCATTATTGGGCCCGCAAACTACCTGTACCTCAAACACAAAAAGAAAATATCCCTCCTTGTCGTGACCATTCCCCTACTGTCCATTTTCGCAACGTCCATCATCTTTGCCTGGGACTTTTTGAAACACGGCCTGGGCTCGGATGTTCGATCCTATTCCCTGATGACCATTCACAATACCGAGAACCGGGCCGTTCAGCAGAACCGGTATCTGCTGCATATGGGGCTTTCTCCATCTCGCGGACTCAAATACCAACCATCCACCCTTGTGGATCCTCTCATGAAGGAAGGGGAAGAGGTCAGTCAAACCACGTGGCTCCACATGCAGAGCGATGCTCAGTACCTGAACGGTGAGCCGGCATCGGCCCGTACGCCCCACTACCTGGAAAGTGTGCAACAGATGGATTTTCGCGGGCGGCTCCAGATCCAACGACTGAACGACAACACGTACAAAGTGACCAATGGACTCGGCTTTGATCTTCACGTTCCTGTTCTCGTGGATCGAAACGGCACACTTTACGCCCCCGGAGGCCTGACCGGAAAAGACATAAACTTCCAGGATGGCACAACCAAAAAATTCAGCATCGTTTCGAACCATCAGGTAAAACAGCACCTCTCGAACCGGGATCTCGCCGGCTATCGAAAAGACCACATGCCGGAGAACCCCTTCAAGAAATGGTGGTTCCTCTATCCCGGGGTGGAGTCAAACAAGCCCAAGCCAATCAGGGAATTTAATCGGGTTCACAAACCGGTTGTCAACGAACATCATTTAAAGGATACCCGAATGTTCTTCGGCATTCGCAAAAACCCTTACGAAATGGACTTCGGCATTGACTCCTACGACTACCACGGTGCCGGTACCGTCGTCGTCGGAACCCACTGGCAAACGGATTCGGAACAAAAAAATGATTGAGGTAAAAAACCTGACAAGAACATTTGGTGACCTCAAAGCCGTTGACAGTGCCTCCTTTACGGCGGAGACCGGCCAGGTCTTCGGGTTTATCGGGCCGAATGGTGCCGGAAAAACAACCACCCTGCGCATACTTGCCACACTCGACACACCGGACTCAGGCGATGGCTACATTAATGGTCATTCCGTGGTCAACGAACCCGAAACCGTCCGGTCGATCATCGGGTTCCTTCCGGATAAATTCGGTGTGTACAAAAACATGACCATTCGCGATTACCTTGAATTTTTTGGTCGCTCGTATGGATTGGCCGGACGGGAGTTGGAGAACACGCTGGACCATATTATGGATTTTACGGACGTGATGGACCTGAGGAACCGGAGGGTTCGAAAACTCTCGGCCGGTATGAAGCAGCGGCTGTGCCTTGCCCGTACACTGATTAACGACCCGGACGTGCTCCTTCTGGACGAACCGGCCGCCAATCTGGACCCCCGAGCCCGGGTGGAAATCCGGGAACTGATTAAAGAACTGGCCCGGCTGGACAAGACCATCATGGTCAGTTCCCACATCCTCGCCGAACTATCCGAAATCTGTGATGCCCTGGCCATCATCGAACAGGGGAAAATTCTGGTTTCGGGCACAGTTGAGGAGGCGCTGGAAGAAATCACACCGGGTCGGGAACTGGAAATTCGGTTTCTGGATAGCGGGGACGACCTGCTGGAAACCCTCGCCGTTATGCCGATGGTAAACGACGTGACGCCTTCGCCCCCGTTTATCCGTGTGCATTTTTCGGGGACCGAGGAGGATGTTCCCGAATTTATCAACAACCTGCTCGAGAAAAACCTGCACCCGGTTGAGGTAAAATTTCAGCAAAACGACCTGGAAGACATCTTTATGGAAGCGACGGAAGGCTCCCTTCAATAGACATGATCGAATTTGCCTCGAGATTCCTGGATTGGTGGAAGACCAAACTGAACCCGCTTCTGATGCGGGAGATTCGACAGGCCGTCCGCAGCCGGGTTCACATTTATTCATTCATCGGCATAAACTATATCTGCCTGCTGATACTGGCCATCTTCGTCATCGCAATGGGAGGAGCTGGAACCTCCCAGCAGGGTGTCCTCTCCTACGGAGCGGGGGACCAAGCATTCGGGGTTCTCCTCCTTGCCCTGGGCGTGATCAGCCTGTGTGGCATTCCGATGACCGTGTTTCTGTCTCACGTATACGAAAAAGACCGGGACTCCCTGGACCTGTTAAAAGTTACGACACTCTCCCCCGGACAGATCGTGCGGGGAAAACTCCTTGCGGGCCTGGTAAAACTCCTCCTTCTCATCTCCGCCCTGATTCCCTTTATCGGGTTTTCGTATATTCTCCGCGGGATATCGTTTCCGGTAATTCTGGGCTCACTTGCTTTGATCGTCCTCAACACAATTCTCCTGTGCCTGATTTACCTCTACTGCAGTATGCTCGTGAACAGAGGGGCGTCCAAAATATTCGTCATGGGTTTCCTTATGTTTGTTTCCGGGTCCATGGTGGTGTACCTGGGCTCCATGTCGTTTAACCTGGGGAGCATTATTTCTGTTTTCCTCGGGTACAGCACCGTTGAGTTCCTGGTGGACCTCGGTCATAATCTGCTGATCTGGGGATGCACCTGTTACTTCCTGTATGAGGCAAACCGATGTATGTTGATGAATCCCTCCCGGAACCGTTCGGCGCCAATTCGTCTGGCCATGTTGTTTATTATTCCCCTGACGCTCTGCTATCCCGTCCTACAGGCGACCTGGTCTTCCCGATCCTACGACCTTATCATTGCTCCGACTCTAATCGGCCTCTGGATCCTGCTCACCATCACCTCATTTCTCTGGAGTACCGAGCGTCCGCGAATCCCCCGGAAATCAATTAAAAACTACGCCGCTTCCCGTTTTAAAAACCTCCGATCCGTTTTTCTGTCCGGAGATTCCTTCGGTTACCGGTACAGCATCCTCTGCATTGCGCTTATGATGTTTCTGCTCGTAATCATCCATCTGTACCTTCCGATGAAAGGAACGCCGTTATCGGAATCCCGATTTTTCAAGATCAATTTTACAGTGGCCGCCTATCTCTGTATGTACGTGGGCATAAGCTACCACGTTTCGCGGGGGCTCCGATCCTTTTCCGCCGGAAAAAGCCAGAAGTGGTATCGGGGCATCACCTTCCTCGCCATTATGATCATCATGATTGTCCCCTACCTGGTCGGGCTCCTGCTGTTTCCCGACGCAAACGATACGGCCCCGGAAACGCTTGCGTTCTTTAATCCCTTTGTCATTCTGACCAAATTTTGGCAACCGGAAGATATCAATTGGCAGATGCTGGATACCGCCGCACTGGCCGTCGGAATTTTTCTTTTCCTTCCCTCCATCGTTATCGGATCCAGGCAGATCAACGATCATCTGAAAAAGGCGGATCTTCAATCACAATGAACGAAAAACCCATACAGAACGTATCGGAACAGTTTGCCCTCCACGTTCCCGATCGACCGGAGGGAAGATCCTTCGGGGAATTTGGCGGGACGGGAATCGGGAACTCCATAGAATATCAGGAACACCGGGAGTACCAGCCCGGTGACGACATCCGGCGCATCGACTGGAATGCGTACGCACGAACCGGGAATTACGTAATCAAGCAATTTCGGGAGGAAGTCCATCCTCGCGTGGAGGTGATCGTTGACGGAAGCCGGTCCATTGCCATTACGGACGACAAAAAACACCAGATCCAGGCCACCGCCGTTGCACTCATGATGATGGCCGAAAACCAGCAAATGGACGTCACCGGTATCTTTGCCGGAACCTCCGTCCGTGAATTGGAGGGAAACTGGGTTTCGGAACTGCGGCGGATGAATTTTCAGGGAACCGCCACCCTGCCGGAACAGATGGACAACATATCCCCCCTTTTACGCCGCGGCTCCGTACGGTTCGTCATTTCCGACTTCCTGTTCCCCGAGGACCCGGAATCGTTTCTGCCCCGCTTTGCCCGGAACGGGGCCAGGACGAACCTGGTCCAGATACTTGCAGAAACGGAGCGGAACCCCGACCTTGACGGAGGAAACCGGTTAACGGACGTGGAAACCGGGCAAACCATGAATTGTTACGTAACGGAAAACGAGATTCGTGAGTACAGAAACGCACTGCGGACACTGTCAAATAACCTGCGAAGAACGGCGACCTATGTGGGAGCTCAATTTGCACAGGGTTCGGCGGAAACGTCCCTCGGAAACCTGTTTCGTGACGTACTGCTCCCGGCCGAAATGGTTTCCTCAACATGAACACCAATATCGATACGTTCACACGACGTAATTTCAACCATACTTATCGCATAATTAACCGATGAACTGGGGACCAATTACATTTTTGAATCCCTGGGGTTTTCTTGCCCTGGTTTCCTTACCGGTTATTCTGGCGATTCACTTCTTTCGCCACCGGTATCAGAAGTCACCGGTGTCCGCACTCTTCCTCTGGAAACGGATAACCAGAGAACCCTCCACCGGCCGGCGTCTGGAACGTCCCCCCATATCAAGTTCACTGCTTCTGGAGCTTCTGGCGGCGCTTCTCCTTTCGTTCCTCCTCGCCCGCCCGGCCTTTCTCCACGAACAAACCCACCGTATTATCGCCCTCGACCTCTCCGCCTCCATGCTTGCCGAGCACAACGACGGGGAGACCAGTCTTCAAAAAATCAAGGAGGAAGCCAGATCTTTCCTCTCCGAGGACAGCGGTGATTACCTGTACACCATTGTGGCCTCCGGGTACCCGCCGGAACGCGTCGGCTCCACCGGACTATCCCCCGGGGAAGCCAAGAAGGTCATCAACCGGCTGAACCCGCACCATACCTCCTACAACATCGACGAAATGGTTCAAACTATTTTTCGTGTCGGGGCAGAAGGGGCCGAAGTCCTTTTCCTGACGGACCAGCCCCCGAAGGCGTACTCCGGTCAGCTTCCCTCCGATTTCACGTGGAAATCCGTCGGAAAACCCCTTGATAACGTGGCCTGGATCGGTGGAAAACGAACGTCGAACACGACCGGTGACACGGACCGGATCATGGTGGTCCTGAAAAACTACTCGGGACAGCCGCGAAACATCAGGGTGAATGCCACTGCAGAAGACCGGTCGTTTCTGGAAAAATCCATTCGTGTGAATGGCATGGACACGTGGAAGACCACCATAAAAATCCCTCGCGGCAAACTCGAGAAATTGCAGTTTCAGCTACGAACGGACAACGACGCCCTCAACCTGGACAACAATATCCGGTTTCTGACGGGAAACACGAGGGTACTTCGAGCCGGCATCGAACTTCCGGAGGGACCGGCAAGAACCGCCGTTCGAAAATCCTTGCAGGCCAACCGGAACGTTTCATTGAAGATCAGGGACCAACCACCACATCTTCTCGTGGGTTCCGCAAACCGGAACCGGTTTCCGCCCAACCCGATTACGTATTTTGGCCTAAAAACCACGTCCTCCGAAAACAACGGCCGGGTCAGAGGACCTTACCTCGTGGAAAAAACCCATCCCCTGTTAAAAAACACCGTTCTCAGGGGCGTGGTCTTCGGTGGTGTGAACATGGAACGCTCACCCGGGAATGGAACACCATTGATTTCCTCCGGAGATGTGCCATTGCTTTATTCGCTTTCCGAAGGAGAAAACAACAGATACATCACAAACTTCACCATCCGCGATTCAAGCATTGATCGGAGTATCGCCTGGCCCATACTCATGTCGAACCTGGTCGACATCGCCCGGGACCGAATACCCGGTCCACGGCGTCAGAACTGGCGGATTGACTCGCCGGTTCAGCTGAACACCACAATGGACAAACCGGGTGAATCGGGAGAACACACGCAATGGAAACTGGTGCACCCCGACGAACAGACCGAATCACTGAAACATAACACCACCGTCAAATTGAACCGGTTACCGGTTGCCGGAAATTACCGGCTTCAGAAAACCAACACAGAAACGGACGCCAAAAAGACGTGGCACTTCCGGGTGAACTTCATGAACCCGGAAGAATCAAACCTGACAGATCTATCGGCCGAAACCATGAACACCGAACAGGGAACCGATACGTCCCGAATTGAAAAACGGCGGACCCGGCCATTGCAGACGCTTCTCCTGATTCTTGTCCTCGGGGCGTGTCTGTTAAACTGGGTTCTGCTTTCGAAGAAGCACTCGGCGAGTTCCGAAGAAGAACCAACTTCCTGATGGGAAAAACATTCGCATGACGATAGATGAGGCCCTCCGTGACAATCATCGGAATAAAACCGGCAAGATCACTCCGGAAACAGCTACCGAAAACCGAATTTTTTTTCTTTCGATAACATTTTCCGTACAGTAACGACCCGTCAATGCACCTTCATTATCCGGAAGCCCTGTTACTTCTGATTCCACTTGCCGTTCTCTGGGTCAAGTACATCCGGAGAGGAGGAACCACCGGCCTGTTCCGCGTGCTGACCGTTCTGCTCCTGGTGTTCGCCCTGACGGGCCCTTCACTGAACAAATCGGGAAACGGCATCGATCTCTGGGTTCTTGTGGACCGATCCAGAAGCATATCCCCGGAGGCCCGGGACACCATGAACGAACTGACCAACCGAATTCGCGCATCTCAACCGTCGGAAAGCCGACTTGGTATTCTGGAATTCGGGGGAAATACCCGGGTGAAAAAACGGCCGGGCGACCGCGGCGGAACCCGGAAAACCGAACTGGACCGTGACGCCACGGATCTGCATGGCGCACTAAAAGATACGTACAGCCTGATGCACCCCGGTGTGCCGGGGCGGATTCTGGTATTGAGCGACGGAAAATACACCACCATCAACCCCCTCCCCATGGCCATGTGGGCCCGGTCCAACAACGTCCCGATTGATTACCGGAACCTATCAAGGGGCCCCCGAACAGATGTGGCGGTGACAAAACTCTCCCTGCCGGACCAGGTGGAACCGGGTGAGCCGTTCCAGTTCTCGGTAAAGGTACAATCCGACGTCGAGGAAACGGTGCCGTACCGAGTCATGCGCGGGAAGTCCGTGCTGGCTAAAGGAAAAAGATCCGTTCATCCCGGGCAAAATCGGTGGATTTTTCGAGATCGGCTGGAGGAACCGGGGATACATCCCTATCGGGTCGAGATCAACCGGGAGGACGATCGGGTACCCGAGAACAACCTTGGATTGGGAGCGGTCCGTGTAAACGCTCCCGGGCGCATCCTGGTCGTACAGTCCGGGGAACAACCGAGGAAGGACAAATTTGTCAGAGCCCTTCAAAAACAAAAACTGCCCGTCGACGTACAGACCACGAACGAGACCTTTGGAAGTCTTCGAGAACTGATGTCGTACGAAGCAGTGGTGCTTGAGAACGTGTCCGGTGGAAACCTGGGTCGAACCCGTATGTCTTCCATCAAAAACTGGGTTAAGAATTTTGGTGGTGGATTTTTAATGACCGGAGGGAAACGAAGTTTCGCCCGTGGGGGATACCGGGAATCACCGCTTGAGCCGATACTGCCGGTATCCATGGACCTGAAACGGGAGCACCGGAAACTGAACGCCTCCGTGGTTATTGTCCTGGACCGATCCGGAAGCATGGCGGCGAACGTACGAGGAGGGAAAACCAAAATGGACCTGGCCAACATCGCATCCATTGAAGCCATAAAAACCCTGCTGCCCGGAGACGAAGTAGGGGTTCTGGCCGTAAACACCGCGCCGGACGTGGTTTCACCACTTCGCAAAATTGGTGACCAACCAACAAAACTCCTATCCACCGTAAAACGAATTGGATCCGGCGGCGGTGGCATCGACGTCCGGACCGGCTTGAAGGCCGCAACAGGAATGCTTTCGAACAGTTCGGGCGCCGTGAGACACATCATCCTTTTTTCGGATGCCCGTGACTCCCAACAGCGGAATCGTGTCCCGTCACTGGTTCAAAAATGGAACAAAGCGGGCATTACCATCAGTGTTGTGGGACTCGGGACAAATAAAGACACTCACGCCGAATTTCTCAAAGAAGTCGCCAAAAAAGGAGGAGGCCAGGTCTACTTCACGAACGATTCCCGCGACCTGCCCCGGATCTTCGTACAGGATATTTCCATAACGGTGAATCGATCCTTCCAGGAGGACCCCGTTTCCCTCCAGTTTCTGCCCGATTTTCGCCGCATTAGTTCTCGCATTCCGGAAAACCCCCCACAAATAGGCGGTTATAACATTACTCGACTCCGAAAAAATGCATCAGCCGGTCTTGTGATGAACAACAAAGATCAGGATCCGGCACTGGCCTACTGGAACATTGGTCTCGGTCGATCCGCGGCCCTTCCGTTCGAGGTGGACGGCAAATATACCGGTCCCTTTTTGAACTGGTCACATTACGGGGGATTTATGAGTTCCGTCACACGATGGCTTTCGGGCGATGCGTCCGGGGAGAACATTCACACGGACTTCCGTCGGGAAGGGTCCACGGGAATCATTACTGTGGAACTTGACCCGGAGCGAACGTCGACCGTGGTGGGCGACAGTCCAACCGCCCGCATCGTGTACCCGAACGAAGCGAAAACGAAAACCGTTGACCTCACCTGGCGCGGCCCGGATACACTGGAAGCAAACGTTCCCCTGAAGGAAAAAGGTTTGTACATCGGTGCCGTCAGTCTCGGCAACGGCCGCGCCCGGGAACTTCCCCCGGTGGGCGTCCCGTATTCGCCCGAGTTCAAACCGCGCTCCTCCGACCAGAACTGGAAACAGCAGGGTGGAAAAATATTGAAACAAATCGCTGAAATAACGGGGGGAACGGAGCGCATTAACCCGGAGCAGGCGTACGAAACACAGGGTACCGCCCGGGTTCGGTCCTCGCTTATTCCCCTTCTTGCTCTGCTCGGTCTCCTTCTCATGGTTCTGGAAATCGCCTGGCGCCGCCTCCGTCTGAACCGAATCCTTTATGGTCTCTGGAAAACAAGCGAGCCCGCCCGCCTCCTTCGCTATCTGAAAAACGCTCTCGTCCCGGAAAGCGTTATAAAGCTTTTCAGAAAAAAAGAACAAACGTCACCGGTGACCGAAGCGTCGGCTCCGGAGAAACGCCAAACCGGTGAAACGAGGGAATCGGAACCCCCGGAGGAACCGGAAGACGATGACACCGAACAAGAAGACGACGACAGAACATCCCCTGATGTGTTTGATCGTGCCAAACGGCGGGCCCAGGATCGTCTTGATGAGGAGTAAACCCGAAATCCTGACCGGGAAATACGGTAAATGGGCCCCACACGAGAACCCGTATCGACAAATTATTATTTCCTCTGCTTTTTCGTTCAAAAAACAACTTCAATGAATTTGAAATCGAAATTATTATTCTGTAACATGCTGATTCAACGGTTCATTTGTTTTTTTAACAGTAATCTTTAGTGAAATACTAAAGATTAAACAGACGGGGGATTTGATGGGTTGCAGTCCACCGGTTGTTAAAATAAAATGTTCTGTGCTAATTGGACTTGATTTTTTTCATGAACTGAATCATGAGTGACACACTAAAGATTTCCAACCTGCACGTCCAACCGTCCGAGGACGGTGACGAAGAAATTCTGAAAGGCCTTGACCTCAACATCGGTAAAGGAGAAATTCATGCACTCATGGGACCGAACGGTTCCGGCAAAAGCACCCTGGCTCACAGTCTTATGGGGAATCCGTCCTTTGAGGTGACGGAAGGCGAAGTCAACCTAAACGGTGATGACCTCCTCGAGATGGAATCCGATGAACGGGCCCGTGCCGGCCTGTTTCTCGCGTTCCAGTACCCCGGTGAGGTCATGGGGGTCCGCGTCGACCAATTCCTGCGAACGGCGGTGAATGCCCGGCGGGAAGAGGACGACGAGATTCCCGTAACGGAATTCCGAAACCAGCTCATGGAGGCGATGGACGACCTTGACATTGATGAAGAGTTTGCCAACCGGTACCTGAACGCCGGTTTCTCCGGGGGCGAGAAAAAACGAAACGAAGTACTTCAGATGAAGATGATTGAACCGGAGTTCGCCATCCTCGACGAAACCGACTCCGGACTCGACATCGATGCCCTGAAAGTGGTGGCGGACGGCGTGAACCGGCAGTTTGAAGAAACCGGGATGGGGGTTCTCCTCATCACGCACTACGAACGCATCCTGGAGTACATCGAACCGGACCACGTTCACGTGATGATGGATGGCCGTATCGTCAAATCCGGCGGAGCCGAACTGGCCCATACACTCGAAGAGGAAGGCTACGAGGGCATCCGGGACGAACTCGGACTGGACATCGAACTGGAAGAAGAACAGGACGTGACCGAATCCGAAGCGGAACAACCCGCCTAATGACTCGATCCGTGGTTATCGTTCGAACCTTTATTCACACTTCATTCACCAAAAATTATCATGGCACCGGAAACACAGGTACGCGACGTTGACGCGAGCAAGTTTAACGTCAAG
>CAZOLI010000018.1:0-58704 GCA_964580675.1 uncultured Planctomycetia bacterium | reverse complement strand
GTTTCGGAAGCGTCCCGATCATCTCCTGAAAAATCTGTTTTTGTCGGCCGTGTGTCCGCTTCGGACACCGTCGAAATCCCTTTTATGTTTGGAAAAGAGTTGAAATAGACGGGATATTTCTGGGACAATGATCATTTCGGATGGGGGTTCGTTTGAACCGGGACTCATTTATTTGCCTGTTTACCCGGTAAAAAGGGGGATTACCGTTCACAGGCCCATTCTGGTTGATATTGTGCACGGTGTGTCCTACCTTGACAGAATACAATTCCGTGTGACCAATTGAATCTGTTTTTACTCACATCACCATGAAAAGAAGACTCTCCGTACTCTGTGGATTGGCCGTCTTTCTACTGGCCCTCGGTGGGGGATTTGTCACCGCTCAGGACGATTCGGGATCGGACGAAAAAGGGGAGATT
This sequence comes from uncultured Planctomycetia bacterium, assembly GCA_964580675.1. Lineage (GTDB taxonomy): Bacteria > Planctomycetota > MHYJ01 > CAYXQY01 > CAYXQY01 > CAZOLI01. The sequence goes on along the minus strand of CAZOLI010000018.1, from coordinate 58,288 downwards.
TTTGACAAGACGGTAGCGAAGGACAAACTGGATGACGCCGTCATCGTCCTTGACGTCTCGGGAAGCATGGCATACTGGGACGAAAAACAGGAGGATGAAGGACCCGAAACCGGTAAGGACGAAAATGATCAGGGAGCGCCCGAACAAATTGAACTTCCCGACGGCCGGACCATCACAAAAAAGGACCTGAACGAACATCCCCGTTCACGAATAGGTCGTGCCAAGTGGGAGATGATCAATTTGATTATGCAGATTCCCGAGGGGAACGATTTTAACTTCGTCTTCTATAGCACCGAAGTGGACATTGCTGTGGAAGGTGAAATGATCAAGGCCAACGACAAGACCCGCATGAAGATGATCAAGAAGGTCTATTCTCTGAATGCAGAAGGGGCCACGAGAACGGACCTGGCCCTCAAAAAGGCCTTTGATATCGACGAAACCAAATACATCTACCTGATTTCCGACGGCGCACCGATGAACCCGAACAAGAAATCCAACAAGGGATACATGGACACACAGAAGATCCTGAACGACGTGAAGTCGTGGAACAAGGATCGGAACGTGACCATTCATTCCCTCGGGTTTGACCAGATTCCGGTCGTGCCGAAAGAAGGTGTCGACAATATGACGAAAAATCAGCTTGAAGGGCATCTTCCGGAAGTCCGGAAACGTCGGGACAACTTCGTGAATTTCATGAAGGATCTGGCCAAACAGAATGATGGGGACTACACCTCCATCAAATAACGCCTGACCGGCGCCAAAAGACTTTTTCCCCGGCTCCGCTTTTCGCGGACGCCGGGGATTTTTTATTTCACGGTGTTTCTGTTCTCTGACGGGGATTCGTCATTATGCCCCATCCGGGAAAAAAGGGAGGTACAACCAATGTCTCCTGAGACACCCTGGAGAGGCTAAAAAGATCACGGCAGCTCAGGTATAATAAATATGCCCAAACCCGTTTGCATGGTTGCTGTGAATCTGGTTGAGCGTTCGTTTTTTGTGCTTTTGAAATAAATGGAGAAGGACGAACATGTCTGATTTGAACTGGGTCTATGAAAAACGGGCCACCTGGGACGAGGACAAGGAACGCATTATCGGAGGGGCTCGCGATGGGGTCTTTCCGAACGAGCAAACGAATTTTGAGGTGGGGGATACACTGCCGTCAAAATGGTGGCGGGTTGAAGATAATGGAACGGTGGTTGGTTATGGGTGGCTGGATCTCACATGGGGGGATGCGGAAGTCCTGCTTGCCGTGGATCCGGACCGACGGGGAGAGGGCGTTGGCAGTTTTATTATGGAGAAGCTGAAAGACGAGGCCCGTGATATCGGGGTGAATTATATTTATAACGTCGTTCCCGAAGAGCATCCGGAACGGGAAAGCCTGAAGGAATGGTTGGTGGAACGGGGTTTTGAAGAAAGTGAAGAAGACCGGGAACTTCTCCAGGCGAACCTGAGTGACAGCAATCCGGCTTCTTAGTGTTTCCTCAGGAAATGAATTTTTCGTATCGAAAAGCGGGACTGATCGGCCTGGTATTTTTGTTTGGGGTTTCCGCTACCTACGTTGTGTATCAGATTGTCCGGACGGCGTCCCGTACCGGTCCGGAAAACGATGATGCCTCCGTGACGTCAACAGGAGACCAGGGGAGTTCGAAAAATAACAAGGACGAAAAAAACAAGGATGGGGAAAAAGACGAAAAACAGGAGCAGGAAACCGTATGGGAAGTGGAGCCAACCGATGACCTGTCGCCGGAGGAGCGGGTGAAGAACGTAGTACAGGCACTGAAAAAAGAAGAACCCGACGAAAAGATCGTTTCCCGGCAAACCGGTGTACTTGTTCGACTCGGGAAACGTGCCCTTCCGGCGGTTAAAACCGTGATTGATCACGAAGATCAACGGATTCGAACCTGGGCCGTCCGTACCATCGGAGAGGTGTTTGTCACCGGGAACCCGACGGCACCACGGGACCGACGAATTACGCTGGAGGACGTGGAATCGGTGTTTCGTCAGCGACTGAAGGACGAATCGAGCAGTACGGTGCGGGTAGCCGTTGTGCGGGCACTGGGTAAAACAGAAAATCCCATGGCCTCGGAGGTGCTGAAAGTTGCCCTGGAGAAGGACCCATCGGAGGAGGTGCGAAAAGCCGCTCGTTTTGCACGGATTCAGGTGGATTAATCTGCGGGGCTTCCACGGTTACCACAGGTTTGGGCCCCGGTTTCCCACTATGGCCGCCCCACCGAATGATAGGTGAAGCCCCTTTTTCTCATTTCATCCGGGTCAAGCATGTTTCGGCCGTCCACCAGGAGAGGGTGTGTCATCCGGTTCTGAATCTCGTCGTAATCCAGCTCCTCGAATTCTGGCCAGTCGGTGACGACCAGGAGGCAGTCGGCATCAGTTGCCGCGTCCACGGGGGTCTCCGCAAAATCAACGTCTTCCGGCAATACGCGCCGGGCATTTTCTATGGCCCTCGGATCATATGCAGAGATATTACAGTTTTCCTCGAGGAGGTCCTCAATGACGTAAAGGGCCGGCGACTCTCGTATGTCGTCGGTGCCGGGTTTAAACGACAACCCGAGAACGGCAATTTTCTTATCGTTCAGGATCCATAATTCGTCCTCAATTTTGTTGAGGATCAGCTCCCGCTGCTCCCGGTTAATTTTCTGTACCTCCTGAAGAATTCGGAAATCGTAACCAAGGTTGTCCGATATCTTGTAAAACGCATCCACGTCTTTGGGAAAACACGATCCCCCGTATCCGATTCCCGCGTTTAGAAACTGATTTCCGATTCTCGGATCCATGCCCATGCCCCGGGATACCTCCTCCACGTTGGCACCGGACAGTTCGCAGATTCGCGAAATCGCGTTAATGTAGGAAATTTTTAGGGCAAGGAAGGAGTTCGACGCGTGTTTGATCAGCTCGGCCGATGAGACGTCCGTCACAATCAGCGGAGCGTCAAAAGGTTCATAAACCGACCGCATCAACTCCTCCGACCGGTCGGAGGACACCCCCACGACAATCCGGTGGGGATTTCGCGCGTCACGGAGCGCCGTCCCCTCCGACAGAAATTCGGGATTGGAGACGATGTCAAAAGAAGCCCCGGGGTCCGAATATCGCTCCACGGTGGATTCGACCTGTTCCCCCGTGTTGACGGGGACCGTGCTTTTTTCCACGATTACCCGATACTCGTCTCCAAGACAGCCCGCAATATCCCGTGCCACCGCCTCGACCGCGGACAGGTCCGGTTCGCCGGACTTTGTGGCCGGGGTTCCCACGGTGATGTAGATGATGCGGCTTTCCGCCACCGCTTCGGGCGTGGATGTCGTAAAGGAAAGGCGCTCGAGGGATTGCATTTCCTGAACAAGCTCCTCGAGCCCCTCTTCATAAATCGGCAGATTTCCCTGCTGAAGCTCCTGTATTTTTTCTTCGTCAATGTCTGCACAGATGACGTTGTGACCCGCTTCCGCAAGGCAGGCTCCCGTGACCAATCCTACGTATCCGGTTCCAATGACGGATATGTTCATGGTGATTCGATCGAAATCGACAGAGAGATACCGGCAGCAATTTCCTGTTTCAGGGGGGTGTAATTATGGCAGGGGGAAATATGAATTACAAGTTTTGTCACCTCCTCGCATCCGTAACCGACGTTCCGTACATTTTCCGGTTTGAGATATTTCCGTTTAATTTGTCATGCGCATTCCGTAAGATGGAATCGAACCAGGAATTGCTTCGAAAAAACAAGTCCCAATGCGATATCTCATCACTGGAGGAGCCGGTTTTATTGGATCTCATCTTGCCGACCTTCTGCTGGACGAGGGTGAACACGTCCATGTGCTTGACAATCTCTCCACGGGCAACATCGAAAACATTCGTCACCTGAAGGAACACCCCCGTTTTGAATACACCATTGACAGCATAGAGAAGGAGCGGCTCCTCGCCGAACTCGTGGACGGGGTCGACGTGGTGTTTCACCTGGCGGCCGCCGTTGGCGTGTTCCTGATTGTGGAGCGCCCGGTCCAGACCATCGAAACCAATATATCGGGAACCAAGAAGGTCCTGAACATGGCGGCCAAGAAACGGAAAAAAGTTCTGCTGGCTTCAACGTCGGAGGTGTACGGCAAGTCAAAATCCTTTCCGTACAGCGAGGATGACGACATGGTGATGGGCCCCACGAGCCACTCCCGGTGGTCCTACGCCTGTTCCAAAGCCGTGGATGAATTTCTGGGGTTGAGTTACTGGAAGGAAAAGGACGTGCCCGTGGTTATTGCCCGCATATTTAACACGGTGGGGCCGAGACAGGTGGGTCAGTACGGAATGGTGATCCCCCGCTTCGTCAAGCAGGCGATGGACGGTGGCCCGATTACCGTCTACGGCGACGGGACCCAGAGCCGGTGTTTTGCTCACGTAAAGGACGTGGTCCAGGGACTGTACGGACTTGTCCGGGAAGACGGGGCACATGGACAGGTGTTTAACATCGGGAACGACGAAGAAATTAGCATTATGTCGCTGGCCGAACGGGTCCAGGAACTGGTGAATCCCGACGCGTCCATTGAAACAATTCCCTATGAAGAGGCGTACGAGGAGGGGTTCGAGGACATGCCGCGCCGCGTGCCGGACCTGTCACGAATCAAGGAGATGATCGACTACGAACCGGAGCGGGATCTGGGTTGTATCCTGGAAGAAGTGCATTCGTTTCTTCGAAACTCCAGAAATGGTTGATAAAGAACAGTTCGACGAAGAATCCCCCGAACGGATTGAGGGAGTGAGAACCAAAAGCCTGGATGTCATTCCCGATGAACGGGGCCGGCTCATGGAAATTCTTCGCCGGGACGACGACCTGTACGAGGAGTTCGGTCAGGTATACATTACGACCGCCTATCCGGGCGTCGTGAAAGCCTGGCACTATCATCAGGAACAAACCGATCACTTTGCCGTGCTGCGCGGCATGATGAAAGTGGTTCTGTACGATGATCGCGAGGGAAGTCCCACCCGTGGCGAAGTAAATGAGTTTTATCTCGGGGATCACAACAAAACCCTGCTGAAAATCCCTGAAGGGGTCTGGCACGGGATCAAGTGCATTTCCGAAGAAGAAGCCCTCCTTCTGAACATCCCGACGGCGGTGTATGATTATGAAGATCCGGATGAGTACCGCTGCCCGCCCCACGAAAATGACATTCCGTACGACTGGGCCAGGGAGGACGGATAATCCGAAGGCGTGTTGGGCGTCCTCAGCGCGTTGACAGGGAAACGATCGTTTCGAACGTCTTCTCGTTCTCCCGACCCGAGTCCGATGCGTCATCGTCCTCGTCCGTTTTCGGACGAACGGTCAGGCTGATGCGGACCGCCAGGGGGAGTCCTTTCTCTTCTTTGTCGTCCCACTCCTCCACCCACCGGGTCTGAGGTTGATTGTTATTGTTGTTATTGACCTGCTTCAGGTATTCAAAGTTCAGGGCGGCGACGCGGTCGTGGAGCTTCGTCAACGTGCCGCCCCGGACCGGGTCTTCGTCGATCCACGGCTGTGATCGACGGTACAGCCGGAACAGGCTGGACGCATCGGGATTTTCCTTCAGTAGATATCCGCATTCACTGATGTCGGCGAATCGGCGGGACGCCGGGTCCCACGTGTTTTCCGTGGTGACGAAGTCCAGCTCATCTTTGCCGAACGGCCCCGACCCGTCGTTTTTCCCGTAGAAAATATTTGGCTGGGGGGAGCCCTGCTGATTTTTGATTCGTTTGTCGGGACGTGTGGCGGCGGAGATGTCCCGACTCATGATTTGAAGTATTGCCACTCCCTGGTTGCTTTTTTTGAACGTGTCCTGGATGTTTTTCCGGGCTTTGAGTGTCGTAACCAGTATGCCCCCGGTCACGGTCAAAATCATGCCCATGATAAGCATGGCGGCCAGCAATTCCACGAGCGTGAAACCGTTTTGTCGTTCCCTCTTATGCATGGTGTTTAACGAATTGAAATATTTCGGGGGATCCTAGAGGTCGTCCGGGGGCAAACGGTACATAATCAATTTTATGGACTGTTCCTCCTCCGGCCCGGGGTAGAACACCTTAAGAACCACGTGAAAGATGACACGCCGCTCCTCCTCGTCCGCTGGTGTGTTAAAGAGTTGATCATTTGGCGGCGGTGAAGCCGACAATATTTTTCGTTCAATCGACGTTTCCCAGCTGTATCCTTCGTGGTCCGGGAAATTTCCCCCTGACGGAATGTTTTCCGGGTCCTGTTCGGCACGCAGTTCCCCATATTTGGTCCTCGCCAGCTCCCAGGCCTTTCGGGAATTTTTGACGAGGATTGCTTCATCTATGGAGTTGGACCGTATTTTCAGGAGGGAGGAGACCAGAAGGCCGAGAATGATCAGCGCCGCCAGGACCTCCACGAGCGTAAACCCTCCATTTTTTTTCGCCGCTGTGTTTGGTTCCGGTGAGGGGAGCGGGTGGTTTTTCATCGGAGGGAGGAGCGCTCATCCTTCATAACGGTATCTTCGTTTTCGTGGCCGTAACGATAACGAATCGAACCGGTCAATGGATTTGGAAGGACGGTCATTTTTTGTTCCTCCTCTCCCGTAAGGTAAACGACGTGGGGACGGACGAATCCCTGGGGTCCGACCAGCAGTTTTCCGCCTTCTTCCCGAAACCGGTCATCCGACTGTACCACCGCATCCTTCAGGTTTATGTACGTCGGAAGGTTGTAGGAGTAAAGCGGTTCCCGATCCTGTTTGGTATCTTCTTCGTCGTCGAAGGACCGACGGTCGTCCGTTTTTTTCAGGTAGTCGGATTGTCTTGCGGGAAACAGGAGGATTCGGTCCTGTTCCGTTTCGTACGAAATTTCGACGAAGGTGCCTTTACGGATTGCGTGGTTTCGTGCACGGCGAATCACCGATCCCACCTTTCGCGACTCGGACCGAAGGCGGTGTTTCGGCGTCAGGTTCTCCAGGCTCATAAAGGCCGTCATCAGGGCGATGCCAATAATGGTGATCACGGCGAGAATTTCGACCAGGGTGAACCCCGACTCCCGGAATGCCGCGCCAGACCAAAGTGTTGAAACGTCTGCTGGTCCGTTACTCGTCATCGTCTTTTTTCAGGTCTTCCAGCGTGATGTCGGCGGCGTCCCCCTGTCCGCCCGGGTTCCCGTCGGACCCGAGGGATTTCAGGGAAAAATCACCACCTCTCTGTTCGTACGAAAGATCATTCCCCCACCCATCCTCGGGGACGGATTCCAGATACTGGCTCCAGTCGTGCTCGTCAACGTAGCTGGGTTGTTCGACGAGGTCGTCCAGGCTGCGCGGGTACTGGCCCGTGTCCATTTTGAAGGTTTTTACGGCGTCAGCGGTCTGTCTCATGGTTCGTTTCGTGGACGTTACTCTCGCCTGTGACACACGTTTCTGAACAACGATACCGGCCCCGGCGGCGAGGATGCCGATGATGACCACAACGGCCATAATTTCAATAAGCGAAAATCCGGCATTTGCTCTGCGTTTGCGTCCCTGTTTTGTGTTGTTCATTGGACCTGATGAAAATTGGGGTGATCTTGACTTACAGTTGATTCATTTCCATGAGAGGCATCAGAATCGAGAAGGCCACGAAAAACACACCCACGGCAATAATAACGATCATGATCGGTTCCAGCAGGGAGGTGAGTTGCTCCGTGGTTACCTCCAGTTCTTCGTCGTAGGCGTCGGACACCGTTTCCAGCAGTTCTTCCAGCTGGCCGCTTTCCTCCCCGATGCCGATCATGTAGGCAAGGGTCGGGGGGAAAAATTCCGCCTCCTGGATGGGCCGGGCCACGCGGGACCCGCCCATGATGTCCTCCCGGGCCTCCCGGATGGTATTGGCCAGCACTTCGTTGTTCACGATGTCCTCAACGACCTTCAGGGATTCCATAACCGAGAGTCCGCTTTCCAGAAGCGTGGCGAAGGTTGCCGCAAATCGAGAAATTGCGGCTTTCTGGAACAGTTTTCCGAGAAGGGGAAGTTTCAGCAGAAACAGGTCGAACAGGTATTTTCCGCGTTTGGTTGCGACGAATGCTTTGAACACCAGCCAGAGGCCCGCAGCCACTGCCAGAAACACGAACCAGTACGACTGGAAGAGGCTGGATATAGTGACGAGAATTTGAGTGGAAAGTGGAAGTTCACCACCGCCTTCCTCCAGGATGGTCAGGATCTGCGGCAGCACCCATGTCATAAGCACAATACCAACCCCGAACCCGATCAGCATAACGATGGCGGGATAAGTTAGCGCCGCGACCACCTGCTGACGCAGCCGGTTCTGTGATCGCAGGTACCGGCTCAGCCGGAGCATTACGTCGTCAAGTTCGCCGGATTTCTCCCCGGCCTGTACCATGGAGGTAAACAGGTTATCGAAGTAATCCGGATGATTTGCCAGCGCATCCGCAAAGGTTTCCCCCTGTGTGACTTTTTCCCGGACGTCCCGGAGAACCGTTTCCATGCCGTAGGTCTCGGTCTGTTCAATCAGGGCCGTCAGACAATCGGCCAGCGGAACGCCGGCCCGGAGCATCGTGGAGAGCTGGCGGGTCATGTTGGCAAGTTCCGATTCCTTTTTCCGGGAGAAAAATTTTCGGAAGGACGAACGTTCTTCCTTTTCACCGGTCTCCTCCTCGAGTGCGGCGTTCAGGTTCTTGACGTGGAGGTCGCGTTCCCGGAGCTCGGAACGTGCCTCGCGGGGGCTGTCCGCCTCCACGATGCCCTCCATTTCCGAACCATCATTCTTCAACGCCTTGTACTGATAGACGGGCATAACGATTACTGGAAAAAGGATAATTCAGGCCACGTCCATCTGCGTAATTCGTATTACCTCCTCTATGGTGGTGATGCCTTTCACCACCTTTTCGGCACCGTCCATGCGCAGCGTTTTCAGTCCTCGGTCCACGGCCCCGCTTTTAATGACACTTGCGCTTTTCTTTTCCATAACCTGGTCCCGGATCCGGTCGTTCATCGGGAGTATTTCGTAGATTCCGGTCCGATCGTGGTACCCGGTTCCCATGCACTGGTTGCATCCTTCGCCACGCCAGAGCTTGCCGTCCGCCGGGAGGTCCTCCTCACTGAGGCCAATTTCGGCCATGCGTTCGGGTTCCGGTCGGAACTTCGTCTTGCAGTGATCACAGATTTTCCGAACCAATCGCTGGGCCACCACACCAATGATGGAGGAGGCAACGAGGTAGGCCTCCACGCCCAGGTCGAGAAGACGGGTGACCGCCGAGGCCGAGTCATTGGTGTGCAGCGTGCTGAAGACCAGGTGCCCGGTTAACGCGGACTGGATCGCGATGGTGGCGGTATCGAGGTCACGGATTTCTCCCACCATGATGACGTCCGGGTCCTGACGAACGATGGACCGGAGACCGCTTGCAAACGTAAGTCCTTTCTTCGGCGCAATTTCAATCTGGCTTATGCCCGGAAGTTGATATTCCACGGGATCCTCAATGGTTAATATGTTTTTCTCCACGCTGCTCAGATGGCTTAACGACGCGTAGAGGGTGGTTGTTTTTCCACTTCCGGTCGGGCCTGTGTCGAGAATAATGCCGTGCGGGGTATTGATCATGTTCTTCATGAGCTGGAGGTGGTTCTCGCTCATGCCGAGTTCATCCAGCTCATAGAGACGCACACTTTTGTCCAGGAGACGCATGACGATACGTTCACCGTGGGTTGTTGGGACGCAGGATATCCGTACGTCCACCTCTCGATCTCCCACTCGAAGGCTTGTCCGACCGTCCTGTGGCAGACGCCGTTCCGCGATGTCCATGTCTCCCATTACCTTAATTCGGGAAATAATGGCATCCTGGACCCGTTTGGGTGGGGTCATCTGGTCGTACAGTATGCCGTCAATCCGGTACCGAACCTGCAATTTGTCCTCGTAGGGCTGAATATGGACATCACTTGCCCTCATTTTCAGGGCCTGGAACAGTATCATGTTGACCAGTTTGATGATCGGCGCTTTGTTTGCCAGGTCGAGCAAGTCCTGAGAGGTGTCGAGCTCATCGGCGATATCTTCCACGTCCTCTTCTTCCATGTCGTCCAGCATTTCGTCGACCACATCCACTTTGTCTTTGTACGCCCGGTTGATGGCCGACGCAATTTCGTCACGGGGTGATATCACCTGTTCAACCGGATGACCGAGCATGTTGGACACTTCGTCAATCGGATGAAGGTCCAGGGGCTCACTGTGGGCGACGATGATGGTGCCGTTCTCCGTTCCGATGCCAACCAGGTTGTTTCGCCGTGAAAACTGGACGGGGACGTTGTTGAGGTACGGTTCCGGGGTTTTTGTTCCGGTGAGGGAGTCCCTGAAGGGCAGGTCGAGGTAGTCGGACAACTGTTTCAGGGCCTCCTCTTCTGTCAGAATCCCTTTTTCGACGAGGAGTTCCTGAACGGATTTGCCGGATTTCCGGGCCTCGTCAAAGCAATCCTCAAGATCCCGTCGGGAGGCACCATTTTCTTCCTCAAGTTGTTTCGCAAATCGCTCGAGGGTCTTCATTGTTATTCGGTGTCGGGTTTTATGTCGGGTGATGTTTTGAAGAGATGTTCGAATTTTTTCATGGTGTCTTCACGCGTCCGCTTTGTGTAGGGGGAGTGCAGATTCAGGGAATCGAGAGCTCCCCCCGGACCAACCATATCGTCCGATTCCCCGAAGTCCAGTCCCGTCAGTTCTTCCGCCCCCTGTTTTTTGGGCCGGGTAAGGGACCGGAGGTCGCGAAATTTTTTGTCCCGGAGAATGTAGGGGGTCAGGAAGATGTATAAGGTGGTTTTTCGGCTTTCGGTTTCGTTTCGGCGGAAGAGGAACCCGAGCCCGGGTATTTCTTTCAGGAACGGAATGCCGGATTCCGAATCGTCCTTCACCCGCGACGTCAGACCGCCCATGATCACGGTCTGCCGGTCCGGCACCGTCATGAGGGACTGAATTTCCCGTGTGGTTTTTTGGGGGGGGAGATCCTCCGCCTGTGACTCGCCCGTAAACTGGTCGAAGCTCGATTCCACGTCCAGACGAAGATAATTTTCTTCGGCGATGTGAGGTGTGATAATTAGTTCCAGACCGGCTTCTTCAAACCGGACATTTTCGGTGGTGGACACGTCGGTCTGGGAGGTTTCCCGTATGGGTACCTCTTCCTTAACGGATAGGGAGGCTTCCTGGTTGTCGTTGGTCACGATGTAGGGAAGCTGGGAAATGTCCACGATCTGATCACTCTGAAAGAGTTTCAGCATCACCGGAATTTTCCGGTTGGAATCCTTGAAGATGCCGAACAATCCCCCCGCCGGAGCAGCGGCCCGGAGATCCGGTACCTCGTCTCCGTCTACGCTGGTAAAGTCGAGTAGCCCCGTCGTCGAGAATCCGAAGCCTCTCGGGTCTCCCGCCGGGTCATCGATGGTGCCGAGTTCCGTACCGACGTCCTTGTTTATGGTTCCGGACACCTCCACGATGGTGGCGTTCAGTAGAATCTGGGCCCGGCGGCGATCGAGTTTATCAAGGAGAGGCTTGATGTCCTTGTCCCACACCTCCTGTTTGGCCGAAACCATGATGGCGTTCTGTGATTTAACGGGGACGATGCTGGGTCCTTCCTGAACCTGCGCCTGTGTTTCCTGCGTCTGGCCTTCCTGCTGGTTTTCCCGTTCCTGCATGACCTGCTGAAGAAGGTCGCTGAGCTGACCGGCAATTGTCTCGGCGTCCGAATTGTCCAGACGATAGAGGTGCATCTGGGAGGGTTTGCGTTCCACTTTCTGATCAAGCCGATCGATGAGGTTTTTTAATTTTTCCAGTTCCTCGGGCATGGCCGTGATGATGAGTGATCTCGTGGCCGGATCCGCGACGATTTTGGGCTGCTGGGATTGTCGCGCACGTCCGCCCCCGCCCTGCTGGTTCTGTCCGGAAACGATGGCGGGAACAAGTTGCTGCAGTCGTTGCTGCATCTGGGACGGGGCCGCATATTCCAGTTGCACCACTTCGAACTCCGGCCCCTGTACGGGACGATCCATGAGGTCTATTATTCTCGATATTCGATTGATGTTTGGTGCGTAATCCGTAACGATGATGGAATTCACCGCCTTTATGCTCATCACGCCGCCCTGGCGGTTTGACACCAGGTTGGCAATCGCCACCTGGGCCTGCTTCGCGTTTGCATGCTGCAGGCGAAACACCTTGCTGACCATTTTCTGACCGCCTTTCACTTCCCCTTTTTCAGTAACGACCGGATGAGGGGTCCCCGGGTCGGTTTTCTTGACGATTTTCCAGATCTCTTCTCCGTTATCGCCAAGTCCCTCCCGGTTGGCTACAAGGCCATTCGATTGAAGCACACTCAAAAATAGTTGAAAGAGAGCGTCTTTCGGAATTTTCTTAGGGGCGATAATCGTGACTTTCCCCTGCACGTCGGAGCTGTTGTAGATAAACCGTTTGTTGGTGTGCCGGCTCACCAGGTTGATGAACGTGGAAAGCTGAACACCTCTTGGAAAATCCACGTTCACCGTTTCTTCCTCTTCGCCGTTGTTCTGCTGGGCCGAGATCGTCGGTTCCGGCAGGATCCCAATCAGCAAAAAGGAGACGGTGGATAACAGAAGTGTCTGCATCAAAACCGACATTCCGTTTGATGTGTTAATCGTTGGTGTTCGTTTGTGTGTCATCCTGTTTTTGAGGTATCAGGTGAAGTTGAAGGTCAATTACCCATTTTCCGTTTTTTCTGGTTAACGTTCTGGTGTTTTTTTCGTGAGGCAGGGTGATACGTCCCAGCATTCGGCCCTGTTCGGTCAGAAGGGGGACCTCGGTGTTTCCGGGCATGGTAACACGCATCCGATCCGAACTCTTTGTCTGGTTTAACGAAAAGACAGCGGGAATGTATTGTACCTTCTTTTCTTCGCTGATCATTTCCTCTCCGGAACGCCGGTCGTGGATGTTTTTGGCAGGCATCGGTGTAGAGGATGTTCTGGTAATGGAAATTTGCTGGTTCGAATCCACGGAGAGCTGTTCACCGGCCTCCGCCGTGCCGGTTTCCCTTGCTGTTTCTACGTTTACTTTCCCTTTTTTAACCCGGAGGGAAAGCGGGGCGTCCGGTAGCTGACGGTTCGTGTTCATGGCGTGAATTCGATGAACGGTCCGGCCGTTCTCCGACATTACGAGAATCTGGTATCCACGACGGTTGAGCTCCCGGACGAGATCATTAAAAAGGGATGGCCCGCTCTGTTCTGGATCCGGTTTCGGTAGGCGAACGGACCGCAGCCGGGAGGCGTTGTACCGAAACAATCGATCCGTTTTTCGTTGGACGATCCGGATGAGTTCCGGGAGACCAATTTGTTCTTCCTGTCCCGATGAGCCGGTTTTTATTTCCGCTTCCGGTCTGTGTGAAGAAACCGCTTCCCTGTTGTTATCCTCCGGTGTCGTCCCGGTGTAGTTGTGGAATAGAATGTACGCCGAGCCGGTCAGAACACCGAGGAAAAACGTGCCGATCAGTATTCGTTTGCTCATTGTTTGACGGATAATTCAAACGAGGCGTCCGTTGTTCGAACCCGGCCCGAAGGGGTAAGCAGGTTCAGTTCCTGGTCGTCACGAGGCGTTATTCGCCCCCGAATCATGCCTTTCTGCAGATAGAGCGTCGTGTTACCCGATGGGGAGGTGCCGGTGCCGATCCGAAGCGTTGTGTTTTCCAGTATGTTGATCCGGTCCCCCTTTCCGGAGGTCAGGACGGCCGAGGTATTGTTCCCTGCCCAAAGGGTTTCGCCACCGGTCAGGACGAGACCGGTTCTGGGTTTGATCCGACTGCCTCCTTCGGAACGAATTATCAGGTTTTCTCCATGCACCTCCTGAACTTCAAGTTGAATGGTTCCCGTGGCCGATGCCTTCGGGGTGTGTTCAAGCCCCCAGAGAAGAGCTCCCATAATTGCTCCGGAAACCAGAAAGAGCAGAACCACCGCCGCGGCTCGCACCGGTGTCCGGGGTTTCTCACCGACAGATTCGTGAGCGGCCTTCATTTCGTCAAGAACGCGTTCCCGTCGCTTGCGGGAGGAGGAGGGAGCCGTCCAGGAAGAAAGGGCGTCCGTCACGTTCGTCCGTCGGTCGTGTGCCTCACGGCAATGCTCACATTCCTCGATGTGATAGAGGAGCTGCACTTCCTCTTCCTGTTCGATTTCACCGAGGACGTAGCTGGTAATGACCGAATCCCACTTTTCGCTGCACGCTTCACTCATTTCGTGTCTTCGAAAGAAGGGGGCGATTGTCGATCGGATTCACTGGCTTCCTCCCATCGTTCTTCGAGTTTTTTGATTGCTTTGTGAACACGGTATTTGGCCGTTCCTTTGGGGATGTCCAGCACATTTCCAATTTCCCGGTATTTCATCTGTTCGTAATACCGGAGAAGAAGAGGTTCTTTCAGTTCCGGTTTCAGTGTGGCCATTAATTTCTGGATTTTTTGTTCTTCGTTTCGCTGCGTTACATTTTCCGATGGATCTCCACCTTTCTGCGTAAGCACATCATTTAAATAAATCACATTTTCCGTGTGTTCCTCACCGAAGTCCACCGTACTGGTGGTGTTCTGACGGGCTGATTTCAGATGATCCATCGCCAGGTTCCGGGCAATTGTGAAAATCCAGGTGGTTAGTTTGGCCCGGGGCTCGAATTCCTCAATTTTTTGCACAACTCTTGACATGGTTTCCGAGAACAGTTCTTCGGCCGTTGTTCGGTTCTGAACATATCGGTAGAGAAAGGAGATAAGGGGTTCCTCCATTTCTTCAAGAAGGGTGCGAAAGGCCGCCTCCTTCCCCTCTTTTAATTTTTCGAGGAACGAATTCTTGTTTACGCGTTCGATGACTTTTCTCCCCTCAACAAACTTAAACGAGTGAGGAAACAGATCGTTTGCGGGATGGATCGGGTTTCCTCCTCCCGGACGTCAATTCCTGGTGATTCCGTGTTCTGGCGTCCGATTTCCCTGTACCGGGGGACGACATATTATAAAATTTGTCCGATAGACTTCTAAGACCGAATTGAAAGATTGTGAATATCGACAATTGAATGATCCTTCTCCCGGTGGTGTGTGCGGGGACGAACCTCTTCTCGGTCGGAACCGGCCGTTTGACGAAGATCAACGGTTTTCCGGAAGTGCCTCTGAATGATTACGTGTTTGATATTGGCGTTTCTTTTGTATTAAATGTATCCCATTCAATTCTGGAAGCGGGGGGACGCACGCCCGGTTCTGAATCAAAAAAAGGTTTGATTTTGGTTGTTTTGTGCATTTCCTGCGGCATTTGAGCGAAACCGGGCGATTGCGGAAAATTGGACATCCGGGTGATCTTCTGTTCTCTGATGGGGTCCGGGCGGATCCGAATCGAAGGATTCGGATCTCGTTCCCGCTGGATTCCGTTTGCTTTATTCATTCTATTTCTGGTCATAAGAACCGTGAAGATAACGACTGCTAATGTGGGTAGTTATCCCCGGGTTGGAGAGGACCGGGAGAAGCAGCGCCTCCGGCGTGCACTGAACCGCTGGAAACAGGGGGAGTTGACGGATGAGGAACTTCTGGAGGTCCAGCATTCTGTGATTGAGGAAGTGATCAACGAACAGGAGGAAACGGGGCTGGATCAGGTGACGGATGGGATGATCCGTTGGTACTGCCCGTTTTCTCACATGTGTCGAAAGCTCAAAGGAGTGGAGATTAACGGGCTGGTTCGATATTTTGACACGAACTTTTATTTCCGACAGCCGAAGGTGCTGGACGAACCGGAGTGGGCCGAACCCATCGTTTGTGATGAGTTTCAGTTTGCAAGGGAAGTCTCGGACAGGCCGCTCCGGCAGGTACTTACCGGTCCGTACACCCTTGCGCGTTTTTCCATTACGGACGGGGAGGAGACGCTGGATGTATCCCTGGAGGAACTGACCCGCCAGTATGCCCGGGCCCTTGCGGAGGAAGTGGCGAATTTATGGGCCATGGGAGCTGAATATATCCAGGTGGAGGAACACGGGATTAAAGATCATCCGGAGCATCTGGAATTAATGCAGGAGGGCCTTGGCGTAATTCAGGAAAGTGCCGGCGAAGCGACGGTAAGCGCTTCCTTTTCCTATGGAAGTCCTCCGACGGTTCTTCCGTCTCTGGAGGAGCTCCCGGTCGAGGAGATTGTCCTGGATCTGGTTCGGGATGATGGGGTCCTTCAGGATCTGACGGAAACGTCCGTTGATCAGGATCTTGTTCTCGGTGTGATAAACGCGCGTAACACGAAACTGGAAGATCCCGAATCCGTTTCGGACTGGCTCTCCACGTACCTCGGGGAATTGGACCATGATTCGGTTACGATTTCTCCGAGTACGGGCCTTGAGCTGTTGCCGAGAAACCGTGCAGAAGAGAAACTTGAGACGCTGGTTTCGATTAAGGAGAAATTAAATAGTTCGCTATGAGCAGACAGAAATTGAAGGACCTTGGCATTGACGTTCCGCGGATGCCCACAACGGCCGTGGGAAGCTTCCCCAAGCCGAATTACCTGAAAAAGGCCAGAACGGAACACAAAGATGGCGACATCACCAAAGATGAACTGGATGATTTAAGCCGGAAGGCCACCCGGTTCTGGATTGAAAAACAGGAGGATCTGGGCATGGATATCCTCGTGGACGGTGAGATGTACCGCGGGGACATGGTGGCGTATTTTGCCGACCACATGCCCGGTTTTGAGAAAGGGGGTCTTGTGCGTTCCTATGGGAACAGGTATTACTACAAGCCGATTATCAAGGAAGAGGTTTCCTGGCCGGGACCGATTACCGTGGACTGGTGGAAATTTGCCTCCGAGCTCACGGATAAACCCGTGAAGGGAATATTGACCGGACCCTATACGATCATGGACTGGTCCTTCAACGAATACTACAAGGATCGGCGCAGCACGGCCCTTGCTCTTGCCGAAGAGGTCCGAAAAGAAGTCGAGGCACTCGTGGAAGCGGGTGCGAAGATCATCCAGGTCGATGAACCGGCCACGTCCGTGAGACCGGAGGAACTCCAGACGGTGATTGACGCACTTCAGATCGTTACGGAGGATCTTGACGCCTACTTCCTGACCCATATTTGTTATGGGGTGTTCGAGGAGATTTATCCGGAAATGCTGGAGTTGCCGGTTGATAATTTCGACCTGGAGCTGTCCAACAGTGATCTGGACCTTGTGGGGGAATTTGAGGAAAATCCCTTTACCAAGGATCTTTCCTTCGGTGTGCTGGATGTTCACGACCACGAAGTGGAAACAACGGCCACCGTCCAGGAGCGTGTTCGACGTGCCAAAGAGGTTATTCCGGAGGATCAGCTCTGGATTGATCCGGATTGTGGCATGAAAACGCGCACCGAAGACGAAGCCATCGGCAAGCTGGATGCTCTGGTAGAGGCGACTCAGGCGGAACGTACTTCCTGAGTTCTTTCCTTCTGCTTTCTTTCCAATCCCCTTAATCAGGAGGGTTTCCGGGAGATCTTCCGGAAGGCAACATAAGGGGTTTTACCATCCGTTGCGGATGGTCTACTCAAAGTTCAACGTCTCTTCGATGGCGTCAATTTTTTCCTTGAACCAGTCCTGTCTGAACCCCCAGTGTTTGGAATTATACAATCCCATGAATTTTACGTAAATGGTTTCGAGATCCCTTTCCAGGGATTTTTGCTTACTGGCCAGTTCCTTTCGTTGTTCCTCCCCGAGGTTCTCCCGGCGCAATTCCTTTTCGACGCGGCTCAGTTCCAGGGCCGTTTCATAGTACGATTTTATCTGTTCCCAGAAAATGCCGAGATCGGTTCCGGCCATTTTTACCATGCCCTGTGCCGTGTTCGCCCGTCCGGACACCAGGTTGCTCACGAGAGGTTTAACGGTGTCGGCAAACAGGGACTGTCCTGATTTCAGGTAAGACTCCCTGCCGCTCCGGTAATAATTTCGCAGGTCCTGATCGACGTAATACAGTAATTTCAGGATGCGGGAGATAATGTGTTTTGCCGCTTCCTTCCCGCCGCCAAGGGGATATTGGTGAAAGATCCGGCCGTACTTTTTCGCGAGTTTTTTGGTTGCCTGTATTCGCTTCTCCCGTTTTTTTCGAGGTATGCTTGCCAGTTTTTGTTCGGCCCGTATAATGTCCGGCATATGATCATACGTCCGGTAATAATCCCGGTATGGACGGAAGGTGTTTTCCATGCCCCCGGTGTCGTTAATAAGATCTAAGGTAAGCGATTTCTTCTCGGAAATGGTGTTCAGGGCCCGCTCAAACTGCCCGTAATGTATGAGGTAGATCAGGTCGTAGAACGAGTATGTTACCATCAGTCCGTAACGGGACCGGTAAAACGGAAGTTCGTTCTGGTCCGCAGCGATTTTACGACCTTGTTTCAGGTAGTTCACCGAAATGCCGTAGGTCGTCTGCCGTTTGCCGCCTTTCCGTTTTTTCTGCCAGACCCGTTCCATGAAGTTTTTTTCCTGAGGAATCCGCTTGTAGTAAATCTGGGCCGCCTGAAGCCGGAGACGGTAGGAGTTCGGCATTCGTTCCATACCCTGTTTCACCACCTTCATTCCTTCCATTATTTTCTGCCATTCTTGTTCTTTGTTCGTTGCTTTTTTGGATACGTTAAAGGAAATATCCCAACCGAGGTGTTCCCATATCCGATCCCGATTGGGTTGAAGTATGCTGAGTGCCTGGAGGAGGGCGACGGCTTCTTCGTACCGCTTCTGGTCTTTTAAGCGTTTGTACTTGATCCAGAAATAATCAATTGCCACCTGTTTAAAGGCACCGAACAGGTTCCCGACGAGGTATCCGGCGAGGTATTCCGGTGGCACATTGAGTTTCGTGGCGAAGGGATCCGTCCGTCTCTTCTGTTCCGAGAGTTCCGTCCCATCAAGCCACAGGAGGGCCGGAATCTGCAGAACAAACAGCACCCCGGTGGTTATCCAGATCACGTATGATTGGTTTCGGTTCTTCATGTGGATATTTTGTGTTGTGATTGAATCATGACAGGTCCCGGAGTCGGAAAAGAAAGGTACCGGCAATGAAGAAAATCACCAGGTATATGCCGGCCTCTCCCATTGCCGCCCCCATCTGGTGCCCTGGAATAACGAGATCTTTTACGATCCGTGAACTCTGATTGAAGAGTCCGATATCCGGAACCATGGAGACGGTTACACCTGTGATAAATTCACTGTATTGCAGAAGCCAGAGCGGGAACTGCTGCGTGGGGGTATGCGGCCCCGGTGAACCGGCCCCACCGTAAGTCTGAATGGCGGATCGGGTGGTTTCAAGGGACTCCACGAGAAAGGGCCGGATGGCACTCACCAGATAGAACACCGTTCCCACAAAAAGAGCAATGGGGGTGGAGAGAACCGGCGTAATCGCGATGAGCAAACTATTAACGAGGAGAAACAGCAGAAACAGCAGAAACAGGGCCTTTAGATAATTTAGTTCGAAGTTCCCGGGCGGCCCACTCAGATGAATTGAGGACCGTGTGAAACGAAGTTCCGTGGCCGGGTTCACAGCGGCGATCCTCACTCTTATTCGACCGAAATTCTTCAGGATGTCACGATCAAGCCGGAACGAAAAAGGTCTGTTCTGGGAGAGGGGTTTCAGTACGCGCTGCTGTTCAACCCACCGTATTTCCTGGTTCCGGTTACGTCCTTCTTTTTTGACGACGACCGGAGCCGTAATAAGGAATCGAACTTTGAAACTGAACCGCCGTTCGGGTCCCCGTCCATTGAATTTCCCCCTGATGGTTGGTGGAGTTGAATATTGTGTGTTCGGGGGAAGGGAAAACTCCCACTCCGCGAGGACATTGGTTGTGTTTCGCCCGCGGATCTCCATGGACGTTTTGCCGTCTTTGGTTATCGTTTGACCGCGGTAAACGACTCCGGAATCAGCGCTTTCCTGGTAAAATCGAAACTTTTCCGCCTTCATTTTATCGTAGGCCGCCGGGATGGTTCGCCGGGACTTGCCGTCGTCGGACATCAGGGTGATGCCCCGGATCAGCACGACGCCGAGGAAACCGGTAACGGCCGTGAAAAGAAGCAATACGGCGGCAATTCCGAGGAATTTTCCGGACAGAATTTGAAATCGGTTTACCGGTTTTGCCACGAGGAGGTTGGCACGGCCCGATTGAATATCCCGGGGAAGTGATATGGAACCCAGGAAAAGCGTGAGGACGAGTCCAAACAGGGTGATTCCGGTCAGGGACCATGACTGGGCCAGCCGGATCCGTTTCTCCGGGCCTTCTGCCGGAAGCACAATCGGCACGAGGAGGATGACGATAAAGCAGATAAGCAGAAAGAAAAGAAAGCGCCTCCGGTGGGCTTCGAGAAACACGAGGCGTGCTATGTTCCAGACCGCTGTCATGCGTTATACCCCGTTATTTGTCGTTGGCGTTGAGGATCCTCGCGGAATCTTCATCAGCAACCGGGCGCAACTGAAATCACAGTAGTAGAGGTCATCCTGTTCGGCAGGAGGAATTAACTGGATTCCTGTATTGTCGTAAGGAAGAGGTCTTCCAGGGTCCGGCCGGGGTGGGAAAAATTCTTCACCGTCCACCCCCGTTCCTTGAGGAGGGTCCGAATTTCTTCCCTGGCCTGTTTGATGTTTCCGGCTGCATCAATGATAACCTGAAGCTGCTCTTTTATTTTCAGCAACTCGTCGACTTCTCCTTCTTTCCGTTTTACGCCATCGTGTAATATAGCGACGCGATCACATACATCCTCCACGTCCGCAAGCACGTGACTTGAGACAACGAGCGTTCGTCCCTCTTCCTTCAGTTCGAGAATATGGTCCTTTAGTTCTCTTGCAATAATCGGGTCCAGACCCACGGTGGGTTCGTCCAGAAAAATTACTTCGGGATCGTTAATGATGCTTTGAGCAAATCCAATTCGCCGTGACATTCCTTTGGAGTATTCACTGAGTTTCCGGTTGCGATCTTCCCAGAGACCGACGGACTGCAGGAGTGAGTCCACTTTTTCTTCCTGCTGTGTTTGGCTCATGCCAAACAGACTTGCGTAGAACTCCAGGGTCTCTTTTCCGGTGAGAAAGTCATAAAGGTACGACTCCTCGGGAAGGAAGCCGATCCGTTCTTTTGTGGCGACGTGATCCGGGGCTCGATTTAGCACCTGTGCGGTTCCGTCCGTTGGATGGAGCAACCCCAGAAGCAATTTCATTGTGGTGGTTTTTCCGGATCCGTTCGGGCCGAGAAGGCCGAATACCTCCCCCTCTTTGATTTCGAGGTCAAGTCCGTCAACCGCTGTTGTCTCCTGGCGGCCCAGAAAGGAACGGTATTTTTTTGTCAGGTTATCGCAGGTGACGACGGTTCTTTTATCTGTTTCGGATTCGGCCACCGTCGAGGTCTGCTCATAAGGTTCCTCCTCACTGGTTTCTTCCGGACGATCCTGATCGTCTCCGGATTCACGTTCGTTTCCTGGTTGATCACCGGTCCTCATTTTTCGGAGTCACCATTTTTGTTTTCCTGTTCTTCGTCCGAGGATTCCTCATCGGAGCCTTCCTGGTCTTCGTCTTCGTTTTCATCCTCCTCGCCGATCTGTTTGTTAATCCAGTTCACCCAGTTCTGAATGGTGTCCTCACGATCCTCCTGTTTTTCTGCTTTGATCGGCCCCTTTGTGTTCAGCGTGATCTGTTCAAGTGCCCGGACCACGTAAAATCGAAGATCAAGGCCCGTACCGTTCTCCGTCATGTTTTTTTCGTCGCTGGTTAATATGGATTTAAAGGAGGAGAGGGCTTCCCTTGAACGGAGCTTTCCCAGTGTCTCAATGGCCGCAGCGGCAATTCGGGTTTCGTAAAAAGTGGAACGTTCGTCGTCCACGAGTTTGACGAGTTCATCCACCGCCTTCTGCGCCCTCAGATTTCCGAGGGCCTGAGCGGCGTGATAAACGAGTTCCGTGTCCGGGGAGTCCAGCGCTTCGATAAGAGGTTTTATGGCCTTCCGATCTCCCAGTTTGCCCAGGGAACGAGCCGCGGCGGAGGCGACGCTCGGATTGGCCTTGTTGTTGTCAAGCTGCTTCAATAACGCGGGAACGGCCTTTGCATCCCTTATTTCCCCGAGAATTTCACAGAGAAGGTACTGTTTTCGGGGTTCTGCGTCAGGAAGACGCTCAAGGAGGGGTTTTACGGCAGGGGATCCGAAATCAATGATTTGTTTCCGGGCCCAATCCGACAGATACGGATTTCCACCATCCAGGAGCGACGTCAGAAATTTGATCTGCTTTTTGAGATCCCCCGGTTTCGATGATTCATTGTTACTGGAAGGCCCGTCGCTGGCACCGTCCGAATGCTCCTGTGATGCGATGGGCGTCCGGGCAAGAAAAAGCACGCAGAGTACGATGGAGGTGAGTACGAGCAATGGTCTTTTCTTTGTTGCGTTCATTGCTGCAGTTGAGAATGTGAAAAAGGAAGTTCGTCTCGATATGTTTGTGTTTTCGGAACAAGCAAACAGGCCACGTCTCCATCCCCGGCGGGTCAGACCCCCGCGAAAAGAATCTGTTCAGGAAAGAAAATACTTGTCTTCACCGCTGAACAGAACAATGTCCGGCCCAGGGAGGAAAACAGGGTGTTGATTATAACCATCAGCCGATCGAAAGTCGAACGAGAATATTTGAAAACTGTAATTTTTTCTGATACCGTAATTCGTGGTCAATAAATCCATCTGAATGCAGTGTTCGAAACAGCGTCCCGGAATTATTGACCACCTGTGGAGAAGTTCCGGAAACATTACCGTAAATAATGGCGGACACACCGGATTGCGGGACGATTGATTCAACTTGAAGCAGAACCGGGTCTGCTTCCTGGAGAATTAGGAGAGGTCATCAGCCGTGGATTCTTTGTCTGCTGGCAGTTACCGGTCAGGTGCCCATTACTCGAACGGAAGTTCTCTTCCTTTGCACGCGATTCCCGGTTCACGAACGGCTCTTTTCCTGAACAAATATTATTTTAGCGGGCGTGCGGAAGGAGAATTTGGCTCTCACGGATTTGCTTCCTTTTACTGAACCTCCGGGCGGAGGAGAGAGGATTGTTTGTCGGATCACTGTCCTGGTTGGAAAAAAGTTGTTGCCATCGATTCGAGTGATTGAAGTTTCGGTGTGAGAAATTGATGCATGTCCTTTACCGGTACGTAAAATACATCATTGCGATAGTGGTTCTCTGGACGGCTCTTTACGGGTGGTCCACCTATGGCTGTCACCGTGTGAAGGGCAACTACATGAAACCGACGGTGACGGCCGGCGGTTTCAAAAAATATCAGAAGGGAGCCCAGAACATTCCTCAATTCCGGTACCGGGACCTTGTTCTTTTCTACCATTATCACACACGCCGAAAGGGGGGAGTGGTGTACGAGCACATCGGTCGCGTGGTCGGTCGTCCCGGTGATCAAATACAGCTTTCCGGGGGAGAATTAAAGCGTAATGGGAAACTGGTTCCGGAGGAGTACATAAAGGATCCGGGAGATCAGACCACGGGGACCATCGTGGTACCGGAGGACCACCTATTTGTGTTATCGGATAACCGAAACATTGACACAAGGGATTCCCGGGCCTTCGGTCCCATTCCGTCTTATCTCATTATTGGAAAGGTGGACAGGTAATGAATTATAAGTGGACCAACCTGTCAATCGGTGAGGCGGTTGTTTCCGGTGTTCTGGTGATTGTTTCAGTGTACATTTGCTGGACGACGTGGCTTTATTTTAACTTTGAACAGGGTTACCGGGAGGCGCTGCAGCAATTCGGAAGCAAACGGTATGGAAATGTAATTGGTCCTCTTGATAATGCCCTGAGCAATTACGGGAACTGGACGCCGGCACTGCTTTTAAAAGGTCGAATGCTGGTGGGTGAGGACAAATTTGATCGTGCCGACGACGTTTACAAACGAATAGCCGCTGGTGATGACGGACGGATGCGGACGGCTGCTCTGATCGGTCGGGCTGTTATTCGGTTGCGAAGGGCCAGTCAATCGGGGGAGGCGAAACATCTTGAGGAAGCGCAATCCTTTCTTCAGAAGGCGAAGGCGAGCGGACATCTGAGCATGGATGTGCGTGCACAGCTGGGACAGCTTGCACTGCGCCGCTACTTTATCGGGGAGAAGAAAGAAGCGCTCAAGAACGCAGCAAAGATATTTCGGAAGATTGCCGGCCAGGTATCGGGGAGCAGTAGCGAAAGCCCGAAACCGATTCACCGTTCCTCCCTTTCCGATCTCTACGCCGGACAGGCCGTTGTGCAGGCGAAAAACGGCAATTACACGACGGCCCGGAAAACGTACGATAGCCTCTACCTCCTTGACCCGGAACGACCGGAGACACTTGTGAACAGGGGGTATATTATCGCGCAATATTATCAGCAGGGGGATGTATCGGAGGAGATGGTCCGGCAGAAATCGTTGCGAAAATGGGCCATGTTTTCCAGCCGACTGCGCAGGCGCGGCAAAAGTCAGGGCAATTCGAGGCTCGGAAAAGAATTATTGGAATCGGCCTTTCAGCTTCAAATGGCCATTGCCATGAACTGTCACCGGCGGGAGGGGGATTACGGGTTCTGCGAAACGCTTTATAAAAACGCAAAGCATAAAATTCCCGGTGGCGGGGATCGACCCGAGCTGAATTTAAGCAGGGCGTTAATCCTTCTGGACAAGGGCAAACAGTTCCTGGAAAACAACCAGAACGGGGATGCGCGACGGGTACTGGAAAAAGCCCGGTATGAGTTCGAGAACGTTCTGGAAATGAATCTGTCGGATGAGGAACGTTATTTTGTCCTGATAAATACCGGCACCGTATACTATCACATGGGTCGAGAATTCGCGGGTAAACGGCTGGCAAAAGCCCGTCGCCGGCTGAAAGAAGCGAGGAAACTGTTTCCCGATAAAGCAAAGACGTACCGCGACCTCGCCATAGCTTATTACGCGGAATCAAAGGCCACGAAGAGCAAACCGGAGGAAGCCCGAAACTACGGGGAGAAATACATAGATATGGCCGATGATCCGGATGAATCCTTTAAAAAGTGGTTTGACAGCAATTTGTAAGCAGGAGATACAAAAAACCGGTTATGAAATGTAATCACTGCGGTCGGGAAAACCCGGAGGAAAACCTCTACTGCGAACAGTGTGGTCAGAAAATTGACATGGCCCGCGATCGGGTCCATGACGAACTTTCGCAGAAGGTTGAACAGCAGGCCGAAAAAGCTCTGGAGGAGCAAACCCGAACGGCTCTCGTTATCTGTCTGTTTATATTTGCTCTTGCCCTGACCGCACGGGTGACGCTGGTCAGCAACCACTGGCCAAAGAAAATTATTCTTCCCAGCAGTACGAATGATGCATCCGAGCAGATCCAGCGGTACAGGAAGTCCATGGAGGACCTGAAGGAGGACGAGAACAACTGGCATCATCCTCCTGTTCCCGAGGAAAAGTAATGCCCTTCCATAAAACCGGATTACGGCTGGTTGTGGCAGTGGTTCTTGGCACCCTGTCCGGGCTGGCCTCGATGTACCTGGCCCGGTTTGACTTCCTGAAGGACATGGAGCGTCGAACCACCGATCTTCGATTTCGAGCCTTCCCTGCAAAACTCGACGAGGAACCGAACGTAGTTCTCGTCCCCATTGACGACGCTTCCATTTCATACCTTCAGAAGAAAGGGAAATCCTGGCCCTTTCGCTGGATGATTCACGAACTGGTTCTTGATTTTATCAGTAAAGGAGACCCCGCGGCCATCTGTTTTGATGTTGTGTTCCGTCGGAAGCCGGTTGGTCGTGATCAGGAACGGGAACTGGGTTACGTGAAGGACACGCTGGAGGGCGTCCATGATATTCAGCCGGTTGTCCCCGTTTATCAGGATATGAAAAACCCGGCCGATACCCCGGAAAAATTACTGCCCTCCTCCTGGAGGAATCGATGGGATCATCTGTCCGAGAAACTGCCGGATCCGGAGTATAATATTCTTCGTGCGCCCATTGAAGAATTTTTAAACGCGGCGGACGGGGCCGGCTCGGTGGTCGTAAACCGTGATCCGGACGGGGTCCTCCGCCGGATTTCGCTTTTTAACCGGGTTGGGGAATCAGTAGTACCGTCGCTGGCCATGTCGGCCGCGGCCACAAAGGGAGGACGGTCGGCAAAATTAAAGAGGGAGGGACAATTTTATCAGCTGAAATTTGCCGGAAGGAACATTCAGCTGGATGAAGACGGCAATTTGCCGCTGTGCTGGTACAACCCGAGGGCCTTTCCGAGGCATTCCTATCTGGATATATTCAAGGCCAGGCGGGATGAGTTGGAGGCGGATGATGCCGTGACACCGGAGGATTTTTCGGACAAAATTGTGTTGATCGGCGCTTCCTTTTCCGTCAAAGGAAAAGACAGTCCGCTTGATGTGGTCAGCACGCCGACGACACCAAAGTTGGCGGGGGTGGAAGCACAGGCTACCGCCGTGGAAAATTTGCTTTCCGGGCCGAATCTCACGTATCCACCACCATGGGTTGTTTACGGAATTACGATCTTTGTGTCCGTCCTTGTCGCCGTGACCGTGGCCTGGTTTGTGCGAGTTCGATGGGAACTGCTTTTTGCCGTACTGGCGTTGATTGCTTATGGAGGTACAGCCGTTGAACTGTTCCGGCGATTCTACCTGGTGTTACCAATGGCGACACCGGCGGCGGGTGGCTTTTCGGCGTTGCTTCTCACGGGGTTTTTCCAGTACTTTACGGAAGGCCTGAGACGAGAACGAATCCGACGAAATTTCGGTAAAATGGTGCCCGAATCCATTCTGGAAGACCTTGAAACCAACTTTGACCTCGCCCGGGCGGAAGTGGGGGAAACCAGGGAGCTGACGGTGCTGTTCGCGGACATTCGGGGTTTTACCGAGTTTTCGGATGACCACAACCCGGAGGAGGTGGTTGATTACCTGAACCATCATTTTGACGAGATGCTTGACTCCTTATTGACTCACGAAGGGACCTTTGATAAATATATGGGCGACGGATTCCTGGGATATTTTGGGGCACCTCAGCGAATCGACCAGCCGGAGCGAAAAGCGGTGCGGGCGGCGCTGGAAATGAAACGGAAGACACGTGAAATACCGAACAAACTATCCATTCCGCATCCGTCGCCGGTTCGGATCGGGGTTGGGATTCATACGGGCCCGACCGTGGTCGGGTTTATGGGCGGTCAGGAATTCGTGGAGTACACCCCGATTGGCGAGGGCGTAAACCTGGCCAGTCGTCTGGAAGGTCTTAACAAAAAATTCGGTACCGATATTTTAATATCCGATCGGACGAAGGAGCGTGTCGACGATGAATTTGTGACAAGATCTCTCGGATGGACCTCCGTCAAGGGTGTAGAGAGAAAGGTAATGGTTCACGAAGTCCTATGCCGGTTCGGGGAAAACGAAAAGCTGGAAAAGCTTGCTGATGAGTTTAACGCCGGGGTGACTTCTTATCGGGACGGGAATTATGAACGGGCCATGGATTGTTTTCTTAGCTGTCTTTCCATACAACCCGAAGATGACCCGTCCGTCTTCTGGATGGACCGGGTGAGTGAGAAGCGGGAGGGCGGAGACGAGAAGGCGGGACGGAACGATGAAGAATAACACGATTTTTCAGCTTCTGAAGGGACGCTGACATGAAAAAGCCGAATGTGGTTCTTGCTTTTGTGCTTGTATTTATGACGGGGTTTCTGCTGTTCGTTGTGGCCCAGGAAAAGGCAGAAAAAGACCAGGAGCCCACCTGGGCCGTGGGGGATGAGGGTTACGTGGATCGATTGGGAGAACCCCTTCGGGAAGAAGATTCCGTGTTGTCCAAGTCGAAAACCCGGCTGAGCCGGGGAACACCCGTGTCCGTTGAGGACGTGAAAGAACGGTGGCTCCGGGTTGCTGTCTCCGATGGCCCGGAAGGGTGGTTGCTGGAAGGGGCCCTTTCCCGATCCGATCCCACGAAACAGGAGCCGAAAGAGGAGAAGTCGTACGAGCAGAGGGAACAGGAATTTCTCCAGGGGCTGGAGGACTTCGAGGAGGAGAGCCAGAGAGCCACGATAAAGGGTGGAGCGGAGGCACCGGAAAAAAAAGCGGCAGTCAGGGGGCTGAACCCTCATGATTCGGAAAATTTCGAGAAGGTGGACGGTGATTTTGAGGCTCTGAACTGGGTGGAGGAGTTTAACACATACATCGACCGGGAGAAGTCAGAACAGCTTGTGCAGTTTATCCAGGAGGGAAAGCTGAAATGATCGGTCGAGCAGTCACCAAACGGATGTTTGTACTTCTCTGTGTCCTTTTTCTTCTGAGCAGCCTTCGCTGCAAACAGCTGGCAAAAGTAGCTTCGTCCGTGAACGTTTCGGGAGCAGGAACGGTGGGAAAAGTATTACAGGGCGTATCGGGGGGTCTTAATGCTTATATGGGAGCCAAAAAGGTCTGGGAGGACCTGACGGTGGAGGATGAGATTGCGATCGGACGGGGGGTTTCCGCTCGAATTCTGAAGAAGAAAACACTCAAACGGGATAAGCCCTTGTCGAGGTATGTTAGCTTCGTGGGAAAAACCGTGGCCCGGCACAGCGGATATGACCTGGGAAGGTTCGTGTTTGGTGTCATAGAATCGGAGCAGGTCAACGCCTTCTCCACACCGGGGGGTTACGTGTTCGTGACCACCGGTGCAATTTCGTTTTGCCGGGACGAGTCGGAACTGGCCGGTGTGCTTGCCCACGAAATTGCCCACATACAGTCACAGCACATCATTCAAGAAATTGAGTCACGCCGAAACAAAACTGGAGCACTGCAGGCAATTAAGGGAGCGGCAAACGTAGGGGCGGCCATCAGCGACATGGGGGATGGCAGTGACCAGGCACAGGGATTAATTGAATTTACGACGGAGGTGGGAGAGGACGTTCTGCTGGACGAGGGATATCCCCCGGAACAGGAACACGAAGCGGATCGCGGGGCGGTGTTTCTTACGGGTTCCACGGGTTACGACCCGTCCGGTCTGCTCCGGGTGTTAAAACGACAGCAGAAGGAAGGCACCGGAGGAAGTGGAGAGGGAAAAAACAGCACCCATCCCGTTTCGGAAAAACGAATCAAAAACATAAAATCGGAAATTCAAAAGCAGCGGAAGGAGGATCATATTAAGGGAGAGGGCGTGAAGTTATCATCCCGTTTTCGTTCCCGAATCGGTTCATGATCGTTTATCATTTCTGTTCTTAGAAGATTACCGGTCTCTGTATATTCGATGACCTGGAAATAACAATGAACATGACCAGGGACCTGTCTCGAGGTTCTGTACCGGTTTTGATCCGCCGATTGTCGCTGTTTATGGTGGTTGTTTTCGGGGCCTTCGGGTTTTCCGGATGCTTTCTTTTCCAGTCCCCCCCCGAGGAGCCCGAGAAGCAGGAATGGCTTCTGCAGCAAGCCGAAAACGGTGTTCCCGCGTGTATTGACGTGACGGTTTCGGACACCAAAGGCCCGAATCATTTGAAGGTCTCCGTCCTTTTGAAGAACAACTGTCAGCACGCCCATACCTTCGCCATCCGACCGATATACCGGTCGGAGAATGGGGAGCGGGTCTGGCCGGAGGAGGCGGACAAAAGCGGCAGGACCATTCGGATTCGACCGGGAGACACGAAAGTTTACGAAAACAGCGTGTCGTCGGACCGGGTGTATGAAGTGGAAGGGGTGGAGTTCAATTCCGTGGAAGAACAATAGCCACCGCCTTTATCCTGCCGCGTTCTCTATCCGGTGATGTCACCGGGCCCGGACGGCTCCTCCGGTTCATCGTTTTCGTTTGACCGGTCGTCGTCACCCTCCTCGGGACCGGTGTCTTCGTCTTCCTCCGGGGTTTGGTCCATCAGGCGTTCGGCTTCTTCCTTCAGGTCATCCTCCGTGATCGGCTGCTCCGATTGGGGTTGGACGTAATTGAGGCAGGTGAGGAAACCACCAAGAAGAAGCATGATCCCGACGGTGGTCATGACGGCCATCATCACCGTATCCATTACGAAGGTTAGAAGGGTCCCGAGAATCACCCCGGATATGATCCAGGCTGTTCCAACGGTACTTCCGGAAACGAGGAAGGCGAGAAACAGAAGCAACCCGAAGTATCCCCATCCGCCAAGATACACCGAGTTTTCCAGAATTTTGTGGTATCCGCCGTAGACGCCCTGCACTTTCGTAATGACGGCCTTCCCAATAAGGTACATGAGACCGGCGGGAACCACAATCTGAATCAGCAGGTTCCACCAGGAACCCAGGTAGATCTCGGATTGCTCGTTAATTTTTTTCCGGAGGCTTTCGGTGTTGAAGAACAGGCCCACCGCAATGCATTCCAGCAGGCCAACAAGGGGCAAACCAAAGCTTGAAGCGGCAAAGTGATCGACAATGTCCAGCCACATGAGCCCGGCGCGATTGCAAAAAAACAGAACGCTGATCAGCATGCCCGCCAGGCAGGTCAGGGTGACGATTGTAATTCGGGGGGTCTCCGTAAAAGTGTCGTTTAGCCCCGTGATGACGGCCTCCACAATGGAGAAGGCGGAATCAATGCCCAGTGTGAGAAGGCTGAAGAAGAAGAGAATCCCCAGAACGGACCCACCGGGCATTTCCATCAGGGCAACGGGGTACACATTGAACACGAGCCCGGGTCCGGCCGTGGTCACGTTTTCGACGGGCACGTTCAGTGTCCAGGCGAGGGCTCCGAGGACGCTGAAGACGGCAAAGCCGGCGTAGAAGGAGGTCCCGCAGTTGGCGAAGGCCGTCATGAAGCTGTTGTTGGAAATGTCGGAGTCCTCGGGCTGGTAACTTGCGTAGGCGATCATGATCCCGAAGCCCAGACTCAGCGTAAAGAACACCTGTCCGAAAGCGGCCAGCCAGACCCCCGGTTTGGCCACCTGGTGCCAGTTCGGTTCGAGGTACAGTTTCAGCCCTTCCATACTGCCCGGCTGGAAGAGACCGTATATAATCAGCACACCAAGAAGGAGGAGAGGAATGGGAACCGTAAGCATGACCACCTTTCCGACCACTTCCACGCCGCGGAACACGATCAGGAAGATGATGACCCAGGTCAGGACGGACCAGCCCGCCAGTTCCCAGTTAATGGTCCACATACGGTTCGTAAAGTGCCTGTTTCCGTTTTGCTGTTCCTGTCGTTTCAGTATATTGGATAAACCGGCAACCAGGTTGCCCCGGTGTTCGTCCATCTGTTTCTTGAACGTTTCCTCCTGTTCGGCGGTTTCGGCCTCGTTCATCCGTTTCTCGGCGTGGGAAAGTGCGCCAAATACCTCTGCACTTCTCGGGGTGAGGGTTTCAATGAAATGAACGTTTATAACTCCCTGTTTCTTTGCGTTTTCGAGGTAGGCGGCTATGGAGCGCCGTTCGGACTTGCTGATGTTGCCGTCCGTGTCCACGTCGAATTTTTCCATGTGGGTTCCGGCTTTGCTCAGGATAGATTTGACGTCCTTTCGCCAGCCCTCGTTCCCGTTTCGAATGTCGTTCAGGAGGGTGACGGGGATTTCCAGATCCATACTTTTTTGATCCACGTGGTCCTGTGCCGTGATACCGGGGGCGCCCTCCTTGATCTGAACCCGTTTGATGAACTGCTTTTCCTGAAGGTCTTCGGTTCGAAACTGTCCTGATTTCAGACCATCTATGGCTGTTTCAAGCAAATTCTCATTCTGCCACTGGCCCGGATTGAACCCTCCCAGAGTGGTTCGGTTAAAGTGCTTTTCCGCGTTCTCCTTAATTTTAATCAACTCAACTCGCCGGTCCGGTTCGATTTCCGTCAGCCACGGGTCGTCTTTTCGCCGTTCTTCCAGTTTGCTGTTGTAAAAGTTGTCGGCCCAGACCGTGATATTTTTCTCCTCCGATTCGGCATCGAGGAAATCGTGTGGTATGAGGAGGGCCCGGATCTCCGATGGCGGATCGGTGGCCCCTCCGTCTTTGTAAATGCCGCGAACGAATGATTTGGCGTCCTCGATGTCGTTCCGGGACCACCAGGTAATGTCCTGGTCCTGTCCCCAGATGCCTCTCAACCGCTGTTTCAGGTTTTCGATTCGGTTTTCGTGTTTGACCAACCGGATGTTTTTTTCGTTTTCCCGGAGCTTTTTCCTGATCCGTTCCCGTTCTTTTTCCGTTTTGTACGTTTCGAAGGGGACGATGAAAACGGTTCCTTCCTGCGTCGGCTCAGCCCATGTGTAGTCCGGGGATCCCATCATGTAATGCCAGGACCATCCCATGACGGGGACGTAATAAAAGGAAATGCTTAATCCCACAAAAAGGGCCAGCCAGCCCACCCATTTAAATGAACTGGAAATTTTTTCCATTGCACCGGGTGCCCCTCTCTGGTATATAATCCCGAGGGAGTACTCAAGGATCATCACCGGAATGCCGGCGGCGATCAGCGCGGTGAAGTAGGGAATGAAAAAGGCTCCCCCCCCGTTCTGGTAAGCAACAAACGGAAACCGCCAGACGTTTCCGAGTCCTACTGCGCTTCCGACGGCCGCCATGATGAAGGCGACTCTGTTGTCCCAGAGTTGACGATCTCGATCTTCCATAGCGCCTCCTTATCAGGATTCTGGTGCAGGATCGATTTCGGTGTCCCGGCGGGAACCGGATGGTTTATCCATCTTGTTTTCCC
Source organism: uncultured Planctomycetia bacterium (assembly GCA_964580675.1). GTDB lineage: Bacteria > Planctomycetota > MHYJ01 > CAYXQY01 > CAYXQY01 > CAZOLI01. Next base: position 25,757 of record CAZOLI010000018.1, on the reverse strand, counting down.
TCTTTCTTTATTTTCCGTTAGATTATAATACCGGGTCCTGCTTTTTCAAGGTTCACGAAGCCGAGATTTCTCGTTTCCGGATCTGTTCAAAGACGAGACGAATGAGTTCGTTGAAACCACCGATCCCTGTAAATAAACTGACCAATGGACGTGATCCGAATCCAGGAAATTCGCACGGAACGATGAGGTGTTCATCCTCCGTTAAATTACGGACTCATGAATGAAGAACTTTCCTGTCCATCCTGTGGAGCCCCCGTGGATGTTGACAATCGATTTACCCGGATGGTGAAGTGTGATTACTGTGATGGTCAGTTGCTGCTGGAGGGGGAGGCCTTTGAGTTTCAGGGAGAGGCAAAACTTGCACCGGGATCCTCCCGGTTCGACGTGGGGCAGGAGGGAACCGTCAAAGATCGTTCCTATCGTGTCCTCGGCCATATTCGCTACAACTGGGGTCGCGGGTTCTGGGACGAGTACTGCGTGAAGCTTGATGGGGAGGAAATGGCCTGGATTGCGGATGATGCGGGGGAGTTGACGATCAGCCGAAAAGTGGATCCCGGCGAAACCCCACCCTCGTACGAGGAGGTGCAGGTGGGTGGAAAAATGTCAGTGGGAGATTATTCCTTTGTTGTGTCGGAAAAAGGAGAGGCCGAGGTGGAAGGATTCGAAGGGGAGCTGCCCTTTGTGGCCAAAGCGGGGGATGGGATTCAGTACGTGGACGGAAGTCACGAAGGAAACGTGTACAGCATCGAGTATGAACCACAGGAGATCCTGTTTTTTGAGGGGGTCTCGCTTCGCCAGGAAGATCTTGATTCGAAAAGCGAATGAGGGATCAAGGGCTGAGTCGATGGAAATCTGCGTCAGCCCGGGGGAAATAGGGAACGATTATTGAGATTGGGTTTGACTCAAATGAATAACGGAAGTAACGGACAGGAAGCAACCCTAAAGCAGGTGTACTGTCCGGGTTGTGACGCACACCGCATGGTTCGGTTTGGTCCCGGTGAGTCGCGCAAGAACTGTACCTATTGCGGGGGGGAACTTTCCAGAAGCAGGAGCACCCGGGAGAAAGAAAAGGGAGGCAAGCGTTCATCGGGTTCGGAAGAAGTGGAGATTCGGACATTAACATGCCCCTCCTGCGGGGCGAACCTCAAGGTCCGGAACCGTCGTGGAGCGGTTGCCGTGGTTTGTGATTCCTGTGGTTCCCGCCTTGATCCGGACGAGGAGGAAGTCATCAAGGAGCGAGCCGGTCTGGATGAGGAACATTCGGCCCGAATACCACTTGAGCTCGGGGACACCGGCACATACCGGGGAGCCGAAATGGAGGTCATTGGTCGGCTCCGGTACAAAGACGGGATTTACACGTGGGATGAGTGGTGTTTGTATTCGGCGGAAAAAGGATACTGGTGGTTTACTGAGTATAAATTCCACTATCACATGTACCGGCCGGCGAAATCCACGCCGGACCAGTCCGTTCGGAATCTCTCCTGGAAGGATCCTGTGTATCTTTCAGGGACAACTTTTTACGTATACGAAACCGGAAAAGCCGAATTGATCCACGTGGAAGGCGAACTTCCGTGGAAGGCCGAAACCGGTGATTCGGTGCACTACATGGACGCCGTGAATCCCCCGCACCGGCTGTCCGCCGAGTGGACCGAACGGGAGATGAACATTTATGTTGGCGATTATGTGCAACCCGAACGGGCATGGGAAATATTTGACCTGGACGGCACACCTCCTGAACCCAGGGGAGATGTGGCTTCCCAACCCATGCCGGAATGGACAAGAACGTGGTTTGTTCCGTCCCTCGCAATTGTTGCTCTTTTTATGCTGGGATGGCTCTGTTCTTACTGGTTCACAAATCCAGAGGTCGTTCAGGCGGGAGGGTTTAAACTGGAAAAAATTGCGAAGCTGACAAAAAATGGTGAAGTCTACCGGACGGACCCGTTTGAGCTGAACGAAGGAGGCCAGATTTATCGCATGGAAATGATTTCTCCGGACGTGGACAATTCCTGGACCTGGGTGCGGGTTGCACTGCTGAACGATGATGACGAAATTGTTTATGTGCTATCCGATACGCTGGAGTATTACCACGGTACGTCCGGCGGGGAAAGTTGGAGTGAGGGATCGAATCACACGTATGGATTGTTTCGTCTGGAAGAGTCAGGATCGTATCGTCTTGCCGTACAGGCCGAACGGGGTGGCTGGCGGGGGGGACGTCCCCCGGATCAACTCGGTGTCCGGTTGCGGAAGGGAGCATTTGCCTCACGGTACCTCTTTCTCGGCCTGATCGCTTCTGTAATTTTGCCCGTCGTGATCCTGTTTTTGAAATTTCGTCGACACCAGAAATTCTGGTCGGATTAATTGACGTTAGCAGGATGGAATGGATGAATAACAGGAAAATCTGGGTGTACGTTATTTTGTTTCTGATATTGTTTGTGTTTTCAGTTTGGGCAGGGAGTTCCGGCGTGTTTTTGCCGAAAACGTCCGAGTCCGCGAAAAGTCTTCGCAGGGAAAGTCCCCGTCCCGATCACCGGGGAGGGCATCGCAGCCGGTATTTCTGGCCAACTGGGGGACATCGAGGAGGAAAATGATCCCCATGTTTGTTATTCATGGACGTCGTCCTCGGACAGAAGTTCTCTGCATCGTTTGGAGCAGGTTCATTCGCTAATTTTTTCGGTATGGAGGGTTTCATGGGTTTCATGAAAACAGCCAACACGTACAGTTTGATGGCCATTGGTGTTGTTGCATCGGTCTTTTTGTTCTGGCCAAACCAGCAGTCACTATTTGCTGCTTCCCCGGATGCCGATCAGGTGGTTTTTGTGCAGAATCAAAGTGCGGAAGATGCCGGGAACAATGAAACGGAAGCCCGGGGTGAGAACCGAAAGGGGGGTATGTTTGCCGGCGTAAAACTGCCAGAAGTGGTGTCCACGGTGGTGTACGTTCTCCTCGGTCTCGTTCTATTTGTTGTTTGTTATCGTCTGTTTGAATTAATGACCCCGTTTTCGCTTGCGAAGGAACTGGTCGAGGATGAAAATGCCGCTCTCGGGACACTTATGGCAGGGGTTGCTATCGGGCTCTCCATAATCGTTGCAGCAGCTATCGTGTAATGTTTGATGGATTCCGCGAACCGTTCGACGGAAAATGAAGATGCCGGGAGGGTGGACGGCAACCGGGCAAGCTTCAAGAAGGTTGTTCTTCTTGGTGCCGTCTTTTTCATCTCGATTTGCGGACTGGTGTATGAGTTGATTGCCGGGACCGTTTCCGCGTACCTTCTTGGCTCCGCGGTCACGCAGTTTTCACTGGTCATCGGGGGGTTTCTGTTTGCCATGGGGGTGGGGGCTTACCTGACACGGTTTCTCGAGGAGAATTTGCTGGACACCTTTGTTCGTATTGAACTGCTACTTGGCATCGTGGGTGGCGGCTCGGCGCTGTTTCTATTTCTGTCTTTTACGTACCTCTCCTATTATCTTCCGGTTCTGTACCTGGTGACGCTGCTGGTCGGGATGTTCATCGGCATGGAAATACCATTAGTCGTTCGGCTTTTGAACGAACAGCTGGAACTCCGCGTCAACGTTGCCTCCGTTCTGGGCCTTGATTACGTGGGGGCCCTCGTGGCGTCCGTTGCGTTTCCTCTCCTGGTTTTGCCGTACCTGGGTCAAATCGGGGCCTCATTTTTGTTCGGATTGATGAACGTCGGTGTAGCGGGGCTCTGTTGCCTGTTTCTTGGGGATGCCGTAAACAAACGAACCTCCCTCCTGTACCAGTCTTCTGGCGCCGGGCTTCTTCTTCTTGCCGGCCTGGTCTTTTCCGGCTCTCTCGTGGGATGGGTCGAGGGCGCCATATACAAAGACACCGTTATTTATCGTCACCAGTCTCCATACCAGAAGATTGTTCTTACCCGATGGCGGGATGACGTACGATTGTTCCTGGACGGAAACCTGCAGTTTTCGACCGTTGATGAGCACCGGTTTCACGAACCCCTTGTTCATACGGCGATGGGCATGCCGGGCCGACGCCAGAACGTTTTAATCCTCGGGGGTGGGGACGGTCTATCGGCCCGGGAGGTCCTCAAGTATGACGACGTAAAACGTGTGGACGTCGTTGATCTCGATCCAGCCGTAACGGATCTTTTTGCGCGTCGTGATCTCCTAACGGATATTAATAATAATGCGTTGAATCACGAAAAGGTGGAGGTCCAGAATCGGGATGCGATGAAATTTTTGGAGGAACGGGCAAATGACCCGGAACGGCCCCGGTATGATCGGGTAATTCTTGATTTTCCGGATCCGAACAGCCACAGCATAGCCCGGCTTTACACGGTCGAGTTCTACCGACTCCTCGTGAAAAATATGACCTGGGACGGGGTGTTTGTTACACAGGCCACCTCACCGTTTCTGGGTACCCGGAGCTTCTGGTGTATCTACAATACCATTACGTCCGTGACCAATCCGGGGGATCGTAACAGCGGCCTTTACGCAAAACCGTTTCAATCATACGTGCCCTCCTTTGGTACGTGGGGATTTATTGTGGCATCCCCCGCTCCCATTTCATTGAAAAACTGGTCACTGAAGGTGAACACGCGTTATTTATCACCGGACGTGTTCGGGAGTATGTTCTCGATGCCGAAGGATGTACAAAAGCTGGAAACCAAGGTGAATCACTTAAATAATCACGTTCTCGTTCAGTATTACGAACGTGACTGGGGAATGTATAATGAATAATCGAGGCCGGTCATCCGGAAATGTACCTTCGCCACCCTCGATTGGTTCTCACCACGTCTGGGATTTGCTGGAGGTGCAGCCGGGTCCGCTTAAGGATCGGAAGCGGGTGGTGAAACTCCTGGAGCGAGCCATCGAAAAGGGCGAATTGCATCCGGTGCAGGATCCGGTCGTGCACAAGTTTCCGGAAAAGGGCAACGGGATTACCGCCTTTGTCATTCTCCAGGAGTCACACATCTGTCTTCACACCTATCCCGAACGAGGGTACATGGGACTGGAGGTGTTCGCGTGCGGGGAGTTAAATCCGGAGAAGGTGGTCTCCGTGTTTGTCGAGGATCTTTCCCCCGGAACCGTGACCTCCGACCTTCTTGACAGGGGCACCCGGGAGGAGGATGTAACGGACACCTGATGCGGGCCAACGTGTCGACGTCTATTTCGATTCCTCGTTTCCTTTTTCCTCCGCTGTTTTTTCGACGGTTACGTCGTAATCGTAGTCCATTTCCGCCCTGGGTTGATCGTCCGGTCCCTGCTGAAAGCCTCCGCCGGTCTTCATTTCAAAAAAGATGTTTTCCCTGGATTTTAATCGAGAGAAGAGGTATTTGACCAGTTTCTTCATGAGGTAACGGATGCCCGGAACCAGTCCCGCGAATCCCACAAGATCGGTGATGACGCCGGGAGTGATGAGGAGGGCTCCGGAGATCAAAATAATAACGCCGTCCTGAAGTTCATCGGACGGAATGGAGCCTTTCGAAATACGGTTCCGGATTCGTGAGAGTGTGGATCGGCCCGCTCGACGCGCCAGCCAGGCCCCGGCTGCTCCGGTAAAGAGAACAAGTCCCACCGTGGGCCATATCCCGATAAGGCTTCCGATGTGAAATAAAATGTACAGTTCAAGCAGGGGAATGGCCGTAAACAGCAGGAAGAGGAGAAACAGCATGGGAATTCCCCGAGAAATTTGCGGTACGTTCGGAAGGCCGAAGAATCCAATTATAACCCGTTTACGTCCTTCTTTATAAATCGTTTTCGATTTCTGGCCGTTACCGTTCGTGTAAACGTCTATTGAACACAACATCGTCCCTGAAACTTCCTGAAGCGGTTGGTCCCCGGCTTCTTCATCGAGGCAAACAAAACCAGCGGAACGGAGGGAACGGACACCGTCGCGGGTGTTGACGTCTACGATCAGGGGGGACGGATTGTAAATTGAATTTACGAATTGGTTACAATATTCCGGGATGAATGCTCTGCATGGACGAGAAATGTTTTCCGCAACGGTTTCGAGGACAAAGCCAATGAAACGAACGTATGCAATTGTGATTTCGGTCATGGTTCTGCTGGTCTGGGCAGGTTGTTCCAGCGAACCTGAAACGAAGAAGAACCAGGACAAGGAACAGGCGGCGGAGGAAACGAAGGATCAGGACGGGAAGGAAAATGACGCTGCCGAATCGGACCGACCGGAAAAGGTGGATAAATTGATCAAAAAGGATCTGAAAGAAGGAACCGGAAAGAAAGTCGAACAGGAGGATCAGGTCTCCGTTCATTACACGGGCTGGCTGTTTGACGCCTCCCGTAAGGATCGCAAGGGCAAGAAGTTTGATAGTTCACACGAGGACGGAAAGCCCCTGAAGTTCAAACTGGGCACAGGCCAGGTCATTGAAGGATGGGAATACGGCCTATACGGAATGAAGGAAGGCGGCGTCCGACGGCTATATATCCCCGCCGACAAAGCTTATGGTGACGAAGGGGTCAACGACGTGATCCCGCCGGGAGCGGATCTGATTTTTGAAGTCAAGCTGGTCGACGTGGACAAATAACGTTCCTCTCTTTTCCCGGGCACGGTCACATCCGGTTCAAACCACTTTTCGGATGGGGTCTGGTCAGGATCTAACGGCCGGGGTCTAACTACTTCGGAACGCTTTCGCCGGTTGTCTCAACGCGCGGAATGGCCAGTTCGGTGCCTTTCTTAATGTCCCTGGGATTCTTGCATTTCTCCAGGTTCTGATTGTAGATTTCACGCCAGTGGTCCCCTGTTCCGTAATACTGTTTTGATATTTTCCACAGGGTTTGTCCCTCTTTTACCGTATGGGTCTTGGGCCACTGCTCCTTGTTCGTGGGCTGAGGTCTGTCGAGAGAAACGGATTCCTTCTGATCCGAGTCCGTGAACCCATCGTAGGAAGGAGCTTCCTGTGGACCGGAGGAACAACCGGCCCAGATGAAAAGACCGGAAAGGAGAAAAAGAATCGATAAATAACGCAGAACGGGAAGGGACGATTTGATCTGGGTCATTGTTTTCTCCAGGAATTTGATGATCTGCCGGTGTTCGATTCGCTTTCTTCTTCCAGGAGACCGCTGAACAACCCCCCTGGCGCCAGCGGCCGTCCGGGACAAGCCGAGGTTCTCTCCGGAACCCGAGTCCCTCGACCGTTATTATTATTCGGGCGCTGGGGCTCGATATTTTTAATTTGCACGGGTCCTGATGATTCGAGGCGGATCATATCCTTCCGGCGTTACGAACATCTCGAAGTCGGTCTAAGATCCTCTACGGGTGGATGAATTTGATCGGTGTCATGGAGAACGGTATATATATCGGATAATGTGCGGTTCCCGAAACTGTGTACGGCCGTTAGAAGGGACTTCGGGAAAATAATACGTAATTTATTTCTCGGGTTGATGGTTCGGGTTTTTAGAATAATGGAACAGGGAGGAAACGATCAGTCCATACAAAAAAGATCCAGCTGAAATGCCGACTGTCAGCAAAAAGAACAATTCGTGACCCGCTATGTAATTGGGAGCCAGGTAGTGGGTACCAGCTACCACAGGATAATAAAGGATCTCGATTACTTCTATGGAATGGAGTTCTGTGACGGTATATGTAGCGGACAAATAATCGATAAGAAAATATCGAAGACAAAAATTTATCAATCCAAAACGAAAGATGAGCCAGCTGTTCAGGAACCGTACTAATAAATTTTTCCATTGGCACGATCTAATTTTGTTATTCCTGGTATTTCCCACTCGCAAATAAAAGAATAAGTAATCGGGAAACCATGATTTTCAATTTGTTATAGATTTCGGGCGTCCCGATAAACCGAGGGGATGACGTCAAGAGCCCGCTCAATTTCTTCCGAAGTATTCATGCCACTGAGGGAGAATCGGACGGCCGAACGGGTTCGTTCCCGGGAAAAGTTCATTGCGCGGAGAACGTGGGACGTCTCGACCCGGTCGGACTCACAGGCCGCCCCCGTCGACGCACAAACACCGTTTCGATCCAGCATAATGACCATCGTTTCGCCCTCCACTTTTGGAAAGGACACGTTCAGTATGGAAGGAAGAACGTTCCCGTCCGGGGAGTTTACCTGAATGTCCGGAATGGTTTCCCGGAGCCCTTCAAACAACTGGTTCCGGAGGGTTTCCAGATGTGACCGTGTTTCCTCGATCCGGTCTGATGATTTTATGAGTGCTGTTCGAAATCCCATAATGGCGGGAACGTTTTCGGTGCCGGCGCGTCGGCCCATTTCGTGATCCCCACCGACGATATCGGGTTGTACCTTAATGCCGTCACGGACACAGAGAAGGCCCGCTCCTTTGGGGCCGTGAATTTTGTGGGCGGATATCGTTAGTGCGTCCACGGCGAGTTCCCGGAGTGATACGCCCGGAATTTTGCCGGCGCCCTGGACGGCATCGGTGTGTAGCAATATGCCTCGATCCTGAGTGATTCGGGCGATGTCACGGATCGGTTGAATGGTTCCCGTTTCATTGTTTGCCAGCATAACGGAGACAAGAGCCGTGTTTTCCTGAATGGCGTCCTCGACGGCCTCCGCCGTAACCCGTCCCTGTTCGTTTGGTGGAATCCTGGTTGCGTGAAAGGATTGCTCCTCAAGATCCCGGACGGCCCGGAGAATGGATTTGTGTTCAATTTCGGTGCAGACGATGTGGTTTCCCCGGTCCCTGTTCGCCCGGGCCAATCCCCGGATCGCCAGATTATTGGCTTCTGTTCCGCCGGAGGTAAAGATGATTTCCCGAGACTGGCTGTCGAGGACCTCAGCAATGTCTTTTCTCGCGTCCTCCAGTTCGGCCCGAACATCCCGCGCAGGTTCGTGAAGGCTCGATGGGTTTGCGAACCGGTTCTCGAGGTATGGGAGCATCGCTTTGGATACGTCGGGGAAGGGTCGGGTGGTTGCAGCACTGTCCAGGTATATGGGCTCCTCGGTCATGTTTCCCCGTGTCAATTACTCATTTCCGCTCGGTTCGGACTGGGTTAAGAGGAGCTCCTCCCCCCGCTCCGTTGAGGATTTTACAATCTGAAGGTTCCGTTCACGTCCCCCGTACAGGAGTTGAAGGGAACGGCTGTTTTCTCCGTACAGATCCGGATACGCAATGCCCGAAAGCCGAAGCAAACCATACAGTATGCCGTAGACAAATCCTCCCTCCAGGTTCATGATAACGGCCTCTTGTTCCGCGTCGATTTCTTCGATGTTCGCCCTGGCATTCTGAATTCGAATTCGCAGATCGACGTTGTCCTCCAGCATCTTGAAGAGAAGGAGAAGGTAGAGGCGCTGGAGTTCCCGGGATTCCGCCATTTCCCGGAAGGATCCGTGAACGTCGGAGAGGTTCTGAGGGTCCAGCGCTCCACTGGTGGATTGTTCCACGGCTTCCTCCGTTTCATCCTGAAGTTCCTTCCTCTGTTCCTCGATGGTTTCGTAAGCGGGAGCCGGGACGATGTATATCCGGCAGTTTGATCCCGAGAACAGCGGAATGGCCTCAAGAAGCCATTTCCGCTCAAGTGACCTGGAGATCAGAATGAGGTCTCCATCCGATTGACGAATGGGAATGGCCGGAAACAGCCGGGACAGAGCAGTGGGCCATTTTTCTACGGCAAACGGTTCGTTCCGCACCCGTATTTCGCCTTCTTCCGTATAGATGAATTTGTCCTTCTTAATCGTTTCCTGATCGGTGACGATCTCGACGTTATGTCCGGATGTTTTCTTGCTTTCGATGCGATCGATCAGTTGCTGAGCGACTTCCTTCTCGTCAAGCTTTAGCGGTTCCGTTTCCAGTTCAAGGTCATGACCGTTTGATTTCTGGGAGTGGCCATTGGTTTTTTCGGATGGGACGCTTTGGACGTCCGGCCCGCTGGATTCATATCCGGAGAGGAGGTCTTCAACTTGTTCTGCTTCGGTTTTCCGAAATTCCACTTTTTTCTGGAGGATGGCCTGCAGAATTTCCGTTTCCAGAAAATCCGGTATGGTCTCACAGGCGACGATGATCCGATCGGGTTGTTCTTCCACCGGAACCACCCGCAGTTCTTCTGCGATTCGCTCGGGCAGGAGACGAAGGAGTTCCGGATCCGGCGAATCCGTTCTGGCGTGTTCTTCTTCAGGGGTCTCCTCCAGCGCAGGTTGTTCGTATCCGGTAGTTTCCCCTCCTCCCGCAAAGGTGTCGAATCCGTAATCACGGACGAGAACTTCGAGGATGCCCGTCGTGGTGCCGGGAAGAACAATAACCGGTGATCCGCACAGCAGGGCAATTTCTTTTCGCTTCTGTCGATTCTCCGGATCGTTCATCACGATCCATAAGTAATCACCCGCTCCGGAGATGGGCACCGATCGGTATGTGCCGGCAATTGTGCGCGGAACAAGATTCAGAACCTCTTCCGTAATTCCCAGGGCGTCCGGACTGATCTCTTCGTTTTCCTGTAGTTGTTTGCAGGCCCGGTAAAGGATTTCACAGTGTTGTTCATCGACCTCCGGCACTTCGGGGGGGAGGTCCAGATCGAGGTCCGGTTTTCGATACTGGTTCTCAACCCAGATACTGAGCATGTCCAGTTCGTCACGTGTGATGACATCGGGAAGAACCCGATCGGCGTCCGGGTGGTATATCCAGGTATTGATGGTGTCCGGGTGTACCGGCGACGTGGCCTGCTCCGGTTCGGCTCCTGAAATGGTTCCGGCGTCAAAAATGGATCGAATCCGGGGAAGAGGAGTTGATTCTGTCCCGGATTCGGCGTCAAGGGAGGTATTCAGGGATTCCGTGTCCATCCGTTCGGAAAGTTCTTCCCGCACATCACTGTTAATGTGACGGAGCAGTTCATTGAGATCCGCGAAGTTGACCTCCGGTGCGGACCCGTAGAGCTCATCAATTTGATCGTGTATCGTTTTGGCCGGAAGAACGGAAAAGGACAGGGGAATCTGGAGCGCCTCCCTGATCTCGGCCGGTGTTGAGAGATCGAACAGTGCGCCGAACCCGAAGGCGATCAGGTGACCCGGTATAGCCAGCTGGAGAATATCATCCTCCTTCCGGGCCGGCACGAAAAACCCGGCGCGCGCGTCCTCGGCGTCGACCTCCTCGGCGCATTTCTTTGCTTCCGCCGGATCAAATTCGTCCGGTGAGTGAAGTTCAAACTGTCGACAGAACGAGTTCGCCAGTGCTTCCTCCGTATGCTCCTCCGGAAAGTTCCCCGGGTTCATGATCATTTCGCCGATTCGTGTCCGGATCTCACCGGCCGTGAGGTCCGCCCCGAGCCCTCTCAGGATCAGCTCTAACTTCTGTGATCGAATGCGGGTGAACGGGTACCCGTAACCGGAGACGACCTGGTCGATCAGCATAAATAACGCGTCCAGTTCATGACGGGAAAGCGGCTCCTTCCTGGCCTCGTCGGCCTTCTCTCCCTCCAGTTTTTGAGGATGTTCTATTCCTTCAATCCATTCCTCCGGAACGACCTTCCGCGCAAGCTCTTCCAGTTCTCCGGACGTGACGTATTGAATCGACAGAAGAAATTCCACAAAGGGCACATGAGCGGTCTGCTTTTTGGTCTGCAGCGCGTTTTCGAGATCGTTCTCGGAAAGAAGGTTTTCTTCGTACAGCATATAGGCCACGTCTTCCGTCAGGTGGGGCCCTTTCTTTTTGCCCCAGAAATAAAGGATGGGAAACTTCCCGCAGCTCCGGCACTTCTTCCGAAACAGATCAAGGATGATATCAAACTGTAGCGTCGCCCCGCAGGAAGGGCAATCCCCTTCGAACTGCTCTTCAAACGGAAGGTCTCCTCCGGGGGTCTCTCCGAAATGTTCGGCTGAATCAACCATTCGGGATGAACGAAAAAACGGTGTTATGAAAGAGATTCGTTTATGGCTGTTTCGAGGTCGTTGATGAGGTCCCGACTGCTCTCCACGCCAACGGAGAGCCGGACCAGTCCGTCGGTCAGTCCGATTTCGAGGCGTTTCTCCCGGGGGATGGACGCATGGGTCATGCTGGCCGGATGTTCAATCAGGGACTCAACGCCCCCGAGACTTTCCGCCAGCGTGAAGATTTCCGTTGAGGAGACCATGGATTCCGATGCGTCCAGAGAGGCATCCAGTTCGAAGGAAACCATGCCGCCAAAATCCGCCATCTGTTTGCGGGCGATGTCGTGATCGGGATGAGATTCCAGACCGGGATAAAAAACGTTACGAACGGAAGGATGTTCATCCAGGAAGTTCGACACCTCACGTGCGTTCTGACAGTGACGTTCCATTCGGAGTGCCAGGGTTTTCGTCCCCCGGAGCACGAGCCAGCAATCCATCGGCCCCGGCGTCGCCCCGACGGCATTTTGATGGTATGCCAGGTTTTCCTTCAGTTCGGGATCATTACCCACAATAGCTCCTCCGACCACGTCGGAGTGGCCGCCCAGGTACTTGGTCGTCGAATGCACCACGAGGTCCGCGCCCAGTTCAAGGGGGTTCTGGAGAAAAGGCGTGGCAAACGTGTTGTCCACGGCCGTGATGATTTCTTCGTCCTGTAACGGTTCCGTTAAAGCAGCGAGATCCGTTATTTTCAGGAGCGGATTGCTTGGTGACTCGAGCCACACGAGTCGGGTGTTGTCCCGTATCTCGTTGAACACGTTCTGTGGATCCGTGGTGTCGACGTACGAAAAGGACAGGTCATAATCTTCGTACACATTCTCAAATAACCGGTACGTTCCCCCATACACGTCATCCCCGGAAATGACGTGATCTCCCGCTGAAAGAAGGTTCAGAACGGTGTTTGTTGCGCCACAGCCGCTTGAAAACCCGAGACCCCATTCGGCATGTTCCAGAGAAGCAAGGTTTTCCTCCATGACCGTTCGAGTTGGATTTCCCGTGCGGGAGTATTCGTAACCCCTGTGTTCCCCCGGTCGGTCCTGTGCATACGTGGTGGTGAAATACACGGGCGTCATGACCGCACCCGTCGCCGGGTCCGGTTCCACACCGGCGTGAATCGCTTTCGTCTCAAATTCCATGGTCGTTGTTTCTCCCGTCATTCTGAGATAGAGAAACCGTCCCGCTCCGTCCAGCTGTCCGTTTGTCGGATCTGTGTAACGGTTTCCTGTGCGGCCGGAACAGGGTAGATGTAACGTTCCCGGCTGGACCTCATACCGGGCATCACCCCAGGTGTGATAATTTCAGCCCGGGCGTTTTTGCTGGTATGGTGTTCTCCGCCAATTCAGATTCATCCCCCCTGCTGATGTGCATCACGTGGACATCACCCAGAACACGTTCCGATCACACAGGTGACAGCATGGACCCGTTTACGGAAATATTGTCGTGAAATACGTTTTCTACCGACCTTATCCAAATGAAAATAAAGAGGACAAATAGAATACAGTAACATGTAGTAGAGTAAAGAAACACCGGAAATCTTTCAACCTAAGATCCGTGCAAAATGTCGCGAGAAGCGGTCTTTGTCTTCGGTACGGTTTGCCTGTTAGAGGCCGGGAAATCCGTAATGAGTGGTTCCAGCGGACTTATTTGCTTTCGCCGCCGTCGGATCCGTTGTTTTCCTGAATCCATGTCGTTATTGTGCGACACATCCCACGAAACGAATTTCTGGTAACGAACCCGGTTGCCGAAAGCCCAATGAGCAGAGGCATGACCGGAATGCGGTATCGAATGGAACCAATAAAGACAGCGTGAACGGCGGCCACGTACAGAATCGGCACCATGAGAATCCATATGAGCCGTTCCGGAACAAGATTCCCCCGGACGGAAAAATAGACACCAGTAAGACAGAAAAGGTAAGGCCCGGCCAGGAGGACGATAAACCATGGGGTTTGGAACGGTCCGTAATTCGGGATAGGTGACCAGGTTCGCGCGAATTTAATGGCACCGAGTCGGAGGGCCCGGAGCGGATCGGAGAACATGTGGTGGAGTCCTTTTCTGATCAGGTAACGGTTCTGTGCCAGTTCACCTCCGGACGCCGGCACAGGAGGAAGGTCCATGGTCCGTCCGCGGGGACCTCCTGTGGCTCCGGGACCGAATGCTTCGATAAGGTCTTTGCCGGCCGTTGTGGTACCGGGAACGAACCCGCCAAGAACCATCCGATTCCGCAGGATCCAGGGGGATAGCATTATGAAAAAGGCAAGGACACCGACAAGACAGAAGGTTCCGGCATGTGTTTTTTGCCGGTAAAACGCCCAGGATACGACAAAAAGTACGGGGGGAAGGAGCAAGTAGGACGGATGTGTCAGGGCAAGCATTCCGAAGGATGCCCCGGATATCAGCGGTGGCCATACATCCTCGGGATCGCTTTGGATCTTCAGCAGGGAAACCAGCCCTGAAAGTAAGAAGAAAATCACCAGCGGTTCCGTAAGAATGGTTCCGGACATGTACACAATCGAGGGGTAGACGGCGTAGAAAGACGCGCCGAGCAGTCCGGCAGTGGTTGATCCGGAAATCGCCAGAACAAGCAGGAACAGAAGAAGAATAGACAGGGTGTCGATAACACACTGCAGAGCCCGTACGGCTCCGGGCCGTTGCCCGGTGATCGAGAATGTGGCGGCGACAACCATCGGATATACCGGAGTCCGTGCTGCTTTTTCCCCGTCCTTGTTTTCAAACCGGCCGTTTTCCAGAAGGTTCTCCGCAATGGTTACGTACTCCCGGCTGTCCGGAAAACGGGGGGACGACGGTATGGAAATAACGAGCAGAAATCGCACCAGTAAACCGACGCCGGCAACAATGATGAGGACTCGTCTGGCGGCGTGTTCGGACATGGCCGGATAGGATCTCCAGAAGTTGTCACATGCAGGAGCGGCGGGAATCGGTCGGACACTCTGTTGTTGTGAGTTTTCCGGTTCGAACGTTGCCGGTGGTGCCGGTCTTACTCCCGAAGTGCACGAATTGTTTCGTCGATGTCTTCTTCGTCGTTCATGCCGGAAAGGCTGAACCGGACGGATCGGGCGGCGATCTTCTTCGGAACGTCCATGGCCTCCAGCACATGGGAAACTTCAATTGCGCCGGAGTGACAGGCCGAGCCGGCCGACACACAGATGTTCTTTAAGTCGAGTTTCATCAGAAATTTATCGGATTCACTACCCGGTATACTCACGTTCAGTGTATTGGGAAGGGCGTTCTCCAGCGGGGTCAGAAGATGAAGGTCGTCCCCGTAAACGTCCCGGAGACCGTGAAGGAGCTTTTCGCGGAGGGTCGTGGTTTTATCTGCGGTCCGGGCCTGCCGTTCGGCGGAGAGCTCAACGGCTTTTGCGATACCGGCGGCAAGGGGAGGCGCTTCCGTGCCGCTTCGAACGCCCCCTTCCTGTCCACCGCCGCGAAGTTGCGGAGCGAGGTCAATTTCCTTTCGCCGGTAGAGAATGCCGATGCCCGGGGGGCCGTGAAATTTGTGTGCCGAAAGACTTAACAGATCCACCTCCGGATCCTGTACGTCCAGGGGAATCTTCCCCATCGCCTGAACGGCGTCCGTGTGGAAAACGATATTTTGATCCCGGCATATTGCTGAAATTTCGTCAACGGGCTGCAGTGTGCCGACTTCGTTGTTGGCGGTCATGACGGAAACCAGCTCCGTGTCTTCCCGAAGTTTTGACTCGACATCTCCGGGGGAGACGAATCCTGATTGATCCGGGGAAACCCAGTCCACTTCGATGGCTTCTGTCTGTTCCAGGTGCTCAAGCGTGTTCAGGACGGAGGGGTGTTCAATGCGTGTGCTGACCACGTGAGGGGTATCGGGCCCGCTATCTTCAAGAAACCCCCGCAGGGCCAGAGTATTTGCTTCGGTGGCACATGAAACAAAGACGACCTCGGCCGGTGATCGCGCATTCAGGTGCCGGGCCACCGTCTGGCGCGCGTCGTCGAGTGCCGCTTTTGCTTCTCTGCCCTTCTGGTGTACGCTTGACGGATTCCCGTACAACCGGTCGTAGAAAGGCTTCATGGCTTCAAGCACTTCCGGGTATGGTTTGGTGGTGGCGTTGTTGTCGAGGTAGATTTCGTCACCCATGCTAAACCTCCGTTACGATGAGATTACGCTGTCCCGGTTTGGAACCGATGGTTGGTTATATTTCGTGTTTGCCAGGGATACGATTTTTGGGCCGTTCTTCGCGCAACCTGGTCGTTTTGTCGATATTGTCCGATTCTTTCCGGTTGATCCATGTTAAGAATTCTTTTTATATTGGTCAATTATCACCTGAAAAATTCCTGTTCAAAGATTATAATGATGCCTTCTAACAAGCGAAGGTCATTGGCCGAAGCAAGGATTATGAGCAGACATTATCGGGTCGGAAAACATTCGGTGTGGGTTGCGGGCATTCTGTCTGTTTCCCTCTGTCTCTTCGTGTTCTCCGGTTGCGGAAGCGGTACCGATTCGCCCGGAACCAACCCGGCCGGGAACGAGGAGGTTTCGGGAAACGGTGAACAGAACCCCCCCTCCATTCCGGACTTCGATGGCAGGCAACCGGTCGATGGTGAGGATCTCCCCGAACTTGTGTTTTACACGATCAACGGATGTCCGAGCTGTCGGGACGTGGAGGAAATGGTCCTGCGATTAAGACCCGATTACCTGGGCGAACTGCGTATTCAAATTGTGAACGTCTCGTCCGAACAGGGTCGAAGGGCAAGGAAGAAATACGACTTCTCCCACGGATTTGTGCTTCGATCCACCGGGGGAGACGTGATGTGGAAAAAGAGCGGACACCGCATTTCGGAGCATCGTCTGGAACAAATTCTGGCAAAGCACATCGACGAAGAGGAAAAAGGGAAGGAATCGGAATCGAAGTAACGAAGCAGAATATCGTTGTTCGTTTTGGTGTCGAACGTTGTTTACTGGAGAACGAATCAAATGACAGCACAGAACGTCTATCGTCTTTCCACCTCGTTCTTTCTTCTGTTGTTCGTCGCGTCCGTTCTGTCGGTCTCGGTGGGTTGTGGTCCGTCCAATCCCAGGTCCACAAAATCACCGGATAGATCTCAGAAGGAGGAAACCCCGGGAAAAACGGAAGACGTGAAAAAAGAAGATACCGACCAGCCCACACTTGTTTACTACGTTATCCCGGGCTGACAGTTCTGCCGGAAGGTGAAGTCCATCGTGAATGGGCTGAAGTCCGATTACAGTGACCGGATGAACGTGGAATTCGTGAAAACAAGCACGGAGCGGGGAACGAAGGAGCCCCGGAAGTACGAACTGGGCCGTCACGGGATCGTTCTTCTTTCACCAACGGACGATATCCTGTGGAAAAAGAAAGGACATAAAATTTCGGAAACGGAAATTCGAAATGGCCTGAACGAAAACCTGCCGGAGTAGTTCGGAACCGATCAGGCCCGGCGGGCAATTACGGTGATGCTTGTGCCGGCAAGCGGCGTTCCGGTGAAGAGACGGCTGGTCACCTCCAGTCCACGAACGGTCTGGGAAAAAAACGCCTCGAGACGATTTGCGGAGGCCGTCTGTGCCCCTCCGGTGCCGGCCACGGAAAACCCCGAGCCATTTAAGAGGGTTTTCATGGCGGAGAGGGAATAATCATAAAGGTGCCAGGGGGCATGGAGGAGGTTGGTCTCGAGCCCCAGGAACCGCTCCACGTGATACAGCGGTCTCGTTCTCGGGATTCGAATCAGAAGCAGGCCGTTATCCTTCAGGAGTCGCCGGCAGGATCGCAGAAACGACCCGGGGAGGGGAATGTGTTCCAGGACGTAAATGGCCGTAACGGCATGGAACCGGTTATTTGTTCGTGCTGACAGTTTTTCTATGGGTTCCGTGTAAATGCGATCGTCCGGCAATTCAGCGTGGGAGGAAAGGTCCTGCCCCACCGGTCGGGCCCCGGTCGTTTCGAGCAGTTCAAGAAAGGCACCGTTGCCGCAGCCCGCGTCAAGAATGTGTGCGTTTTCCATTGGTATATGGAGGTGTTGTTTCAGCAGGCGGAGCATTTCCCGGTACACCGGAAGCATGCCCTGTTTCCATTCCTTCACCGAATGAGCGTCCCGAAAATACGTTTTGTATTTGTCCAGCAGGGCGGAGGGAGTCGGCCGGGGATGCTGGATTAACAGGTCATGCCGGGAGCAGGGACCATAATGATAGGAACCGGCGTACGCACGTGTGTGGTCCGGGGGAGCGGAACAGATTGGACAGGTTCCGTCCTCGAGTTGATCCGGTGTAAATCGTGGTTTTTCCGACGTGGGTTTCACGGGATGAACGTGAAATGAAACAACCGAAAATACACCCGGAAGAAGAAAAGAATGGTTGAAATACGTCGTTTCATTAGAATACAGTAAAAAAACTCCGGCGTACAGCCCTTCCGGACGTTCGATTGGTTGAAACGCAACATGAAGAAGCAACGTCGGATGCGTCAGTGATTGCACATGATTGAAGGGAAGTAAACATGAAACTTGGGCCATATGAGGTACTGGTTGTCGGAGCGGGACACTCGGGCATCGAGGCCGCGCTGGCCGCTGCCCGGATGGGGGCCGATACCCTGCTGCTTACCATCAATCTGGACACCGTCGGAAAGATGTCCTGCAACCCGTCCATCGGCGGGCTGGCAAAAGGCCAGATCGCCCGGGAGATCGATGCCCTCGGCGGGGAGATGGGGAAAGCCATTGACAGCGTAGGACTTCACTTTCATATGTTAAACACGAGCAAAGGACCCGCCGTACAGTCACCCCGGGCGCAGGCGGACAAGAACGCGTATCACATGTACATGAAACGAACCTGTGAGGAACAGGAAAACCTCGAACTGCGCCAGGACAAGGTCACGGATTTGATTCTGGCCGATGACGGGGATCGAGTCGAAGGCGTGGTCGGAAATTACGGCGTCTCCTATGAGGCGGAGACCGTCGTTCTGACCACGGGGACGTTTATGCGGGGACTTGTTCACATGGGGGAAAGCCAGACCGAAGCCGGTCGCGCGTGGGAGCCTCCGGCGGACAGCATCTCCGCCCGGTTGCGGGACCTCGGTTTTGAAATGGACCGGGCCAAGACCGGAACCCCACCCCGGTTAAACGGTCGAACCCTGAACTTCGACGAGTTCGTGGTACAGGAGCCGGACGAGGATCCCCAGCCATTTTCCTTCACCACGGACGAGATTGATCAGTATCAGATGCGCTGCTGGAAGACGAGGACCAATCCCGAAGTGCATGAGATCATCCGGGAAAACCTGGATCGGGCCCCGATGTACACCGGTCAGATCGAAGCAACCGGTGTCCGGTACTGTCCATCCATCGAGGACAAGGTGGCGAATTTTGAGGACAAGGATTCCCACACGATATTCGTGGAGCCGGAGGGCCGAGAGACCATCGAGTTTTATCCCAACGGCATCTCGACATCGCTTCCGATGGATGTGCAGGAGGAAATCGTCCACCGGATCGAGGGGTTTGAGGACGCGGACATCATGCGGTACGGATACGCCATTGAGTACGACTTTGTGCAGCCCACGCAGCTGCGACCCACACTGGAAACACAGAAAATTCGCAACCTGTATTTCGCGGGACAGATCAACGGAACCACCGGTTACGAAGAGGCGGGATGCCAGGGACTGCTTGCCGGGATCAACGCCGGTTGCCGGGTTCTGGACAAAGAGGAATTAATTCTGGATCGGTACGAGGCCTACACCGGTGTGCTCATAGACGACCTTGTCACACAGGGTGTAACGGAGCCGTACCGGATGTTCACGAGTCGTGCGGAATACCGGCTATTGCTGCGCCAGGACAACGCCGACCGGCGGTTGTACGAGCATGCCCATCGGCTCGGGCTAATTTCCGACGAGCGGGCGGAGGCCGTCGAGAAAAAACAGAAACAGATCGATCGGGCAAGGGATTATCTGGAGGACCAGTATTACGAAGGCAAATCCCTCGCCAAGTACCTCCGGCAGCCCGAAAAAGATTTTTCGGACATTCGTGAAATGCATCCGGAAGTGGATGATCTTGATCTCACCGAGGACGAAATCCGTCAGGTGGAGATTGAAACCAAGTACGAGGGATACATCAAGCGGGAGCTGAAGAAGATCGAAAAGGTAAAGGAGAAGGAGGACATGAACATTCCCGAGGACCTGGATTACGAATCCGTGCCGCATATTCGCGCGGAATCCCGGGAGAAACTGTCGGACGTGCAGCCGTCCACCCTCGGACAGGCCCGTCGAATATCAGGCGTGTCCCCGGCGGATATTCGCATGTTGCTGGTGTACCTGCAGGCGGACGAACGCCGGGCCGGATAAGGAAAACCAGTGAGCCACCGGCGCCCGTTTCTCGCCGGCTCCTGGTTTCATCCGTTTCTTCCTCTTCCTGTCGTGATGTTCCCAATCCGCAGGGGAAGGGTCTACATCACACCGGTGATTCTGTTTGGGGGATGGGTATGTGCCGCGCCCGACATCGTGTTTGTCACCGTCCCGGGGACGGCCGTTGTTGTGAAATGATCCGGGAGGCAAAAAAGAAAGCCTGCTGTACCGGATCCCGGGAAATGATCCAGCAAAATTCTTTCGGGAGGATGGGATGGGGAACAGCAGGCTTTCTGGATCACGGCGCCGGAAAGAGGACGCCGCCTTCTGTGTGGCGGATTGGAATGATGAGGGTGTAGCGGACGCTCCGGTGAGTGGGTGGGTTACGACGTGTAGTTGAATTCGTTCTGAACCTTGCCGGACTTGGTGTACACTTTCAGTTTCCCGTTCTGGTTCTGCGCAACTTCCTTCGCGTGAGACCGGGCGTCCGACTTCGTCTCGTGAATTTTAAGGGCGCGACCGGAGTCGGCGTTCTCCACTCTCCAGTTCCCGTCGTCGCCTGCTTTCAGATGATATGTTTTTGCCATGACTCCATCTCCACAAAAAGGGTTCAAAGAAAAGTGCCAAAAATGACAAACGAATCAAAAGAAATGATTCCGTCTCGTTAGAGAATATTACCAAAGGAAATTCCGGATATCAAATGCGCCCGGAACGACCGCGGGAGAAGCATCGCCCCGTTCGCGAGGTAAAATTTTCACCTTCCGCCGGGACAAAAAGACCGACCGAATTCGTTCGACCTCCTCGAGATCGCAGTGACAAACGGAACACGGAGACGACCGTTCGGCGATGATGACGCCGTCCGAAGCGAAGTGTCTTCTGTTGTCCTGTTCGGGAGCCGGGACCGTCATGTGTTCGTTGGGCGTCCGTGACGGACCGGGAAATTCGGGGGCTGAGAAACGAAGCCAAACACGCCGGTTGAAACGACTCTCTTCAGATGTTAGTATATTGTTAGGTCCGGTGACGGACGATGAACAGGCGGCGGATTTCATTTATATTTTGGGTGTTATGGGTGTAAAAACAGACGAGAACGGCCGGCAGATGTCACTGTTTTCGGAGCAGAAACCGGCGGATGAAACGGGGTCGGCCGCGAAATCCCGGCGTTCGGAGACGCCGTCCCGATCGGAGAAGGAGGTGCCGGAGAACCGGGAGGGTCCCGTGGGAACCGTGTGCCGTGTGCTTCGGGAGCGGGAGGCGGATCCGGTGCTGATCTCCGCGTCGGCGGGTTCGGGAGAGGAGGTGCCGCCGGTGGTTCCCTCCGCTTTGCTGTCGGTGTTTGCCCGGCTGGATCGCGACGCGGAGGAACGCGTGTTGCTCCTTGACGGGGCGAATCGCTTTGATCCGTACGTCATTTCGAAGGTGGCGTACTACCTGGGCCGACCGCCGCGTTCGTTCCTTGATCGTGTGGAAGTCTCGCGCGGTTTTACCTGTCACCAGATGTGGAACCTGATCTGTGAGGAAGCGCCCGATCGGCTCCGGGACGCGTCCCGAAGACCGGGCGCCGTGTTTGTTCTGGATCTGCTTCACACGTTTTACGACGACGACGTAAGCCGGCAGGAGGCGCTTTACCTGTTGCGGTGCTGCCGGGAGAAAATTGATGAGCTAAGCGATCGCAGTCGTTTTGTGTTTATAGAACATCCCCCTCCACAAGAGGCAGGCGAGCGGGCAGATTTCCGGAAGCGCCTCGGAACCATCTGCCCGGTTCGCCTTCGCCTTTCTCCGGATGAAACCGGGAACACCGACGGGGATGAATCGTGACGTTCTGGATTGATCTTCGGGAGAATCGGTTATGGGACGAACACTGGAGACCTTTACGAGACTGGTGGATCGCGAGAAGGGACGGCTGAAGAAATTTCGACGGGCCCTTCGCCGGGAGGATCAGGAGGTGCTCGACGAACTGTTTGCCGCCGCGCGCTACCATGCGGCGGCCGGTGCGTACGCGGGGGATTCGGTGCCGCTGGAAATTATGCTTCTTTCCATGTTGATCGAGCAGCGGAAGGAGATCAATCGTCTTCGGGAACACCTCGGGGAGACGGAGGTTTCCCTCGGTCCGCCCGATGAGGGGGAAGGAAAAGAAGAGGGGGGAACGGAGGACGAGTAAGCGTCCTGTTTGGAGAGCAGCGAATTCCGCGTTGATCAGGGGGGTGAGACACGTGTCACTGTACGAACCCGGTGTCTGTGAGTTTACCGGCTGGTTGTTCGATCTGTATCCGGTGTCCTCCGGCATGGTTCTCTGGTTTCAGGAGGAGGACGGAGAGCCGCTTCGGGTGACGGACGAGCGTTTTCGGCCGTCGTTTTACTGCCGGGGGACGGATCGGACTCCCGATGATTTGCGGGCGGTCCTGGAACCGTTTGGCGACCGGGTCCGGGTCCGGTGGACCAGACGGCGGGAGTTCTTCCGGGACGAGCTCGTGCCCGTGATGGAGGTCCGGGTGGAGAATCCGCTCCTGTTTTCCAAAGCGGTGTCCCGGGTGACCCGCCGGTGCCGGTCCATGTCGTTTTTTAACTGCGACATTTCGCTGGAACAGCTGTATCTGTACGAGTCGGACCTGTTTCCGATGGGTCGTGCGAGGGTGAAGCTGACGGAGGGCGGATGCGTTTCGTCCGTGAGCGTGACGGACGATCGGTGGCGACAGGACTATGCTCTTCCGGATCTTCGGACGATGCATGTGCGCCTGCAGGGCAAGCGGATTAACCCGCGGCACGGCAAACGAGGGGGGCTGGAGGTGGAGTGCGGCGGCCGAACCCGGCTTCTGGAAGGGCGAAGCGATCGGGACATCATGAAGACCTTTTCCTCCCTTCTGGATCGGCACGACCCCGACCTCGTGTACACGGAGTGGGGCGACTCGTACCTCGTGGACCGGATCCAGGAGCGCGCCCGGCAGGCCGGAGTGAACCTTCCGCTGGACCGGGACGAAACCGTTCGTATGCGGCGCACGGATGCGTGCAATTACGAGTCCTACGGGCGAATTCTGTACCACGGCGGGTCCCGCATCTTCCGGGGGCGGTGGCACATTGATCGGCGAAATTCCTTCATCCTCTCCGAATCCGGGCTCCCGGGACTGGTACAGCTCGCGCGGGTCTCCGACATGCCCGTTCAGGTCCTCGCCCGTCGAAGTCCCGGAACGGCCATCAGTTCCATGCAGCTTGCCGAAGCCGGTTCCCACCATTACATGATCCCGTGGCGGAAAAAGGAAGTGGAACAGTTTAAGAGTGCCGCGGTGCTCCTTGATTCTGACAAAGGAGGACTTACCTACGTGCCCCCGCACGGGTTCTACGAAAGCGTCGCGGAACTGGATTTCGCGTCGATGTACCCGACCATCATGAGCCGGTACAACATCTCGCCGGAAACCGTTCTCTGTGAGGAGTGCGACGGCATGACGGTGCCGGAAACCGGATACCGGGTCTGTGAGAATCGCCGGGGATTGATCCCCGAGGTGCTGGAATCCATTCTGGAGATGCGATCGGCGTACAAGGAAGAACGGGACCGGGCCGATCATTCCTCCCGGCGGAAACTGTTTGACCGGCGGCAGACGGCCCTGAAGTGGATACTGGTGACGTGTTTCGGGTACCTGGGATATAAGAATGCTCGTTTCGGACGAATCGAGGCCCACGAGGCGGTGACGGCCATAAGCCGGGAGATTCTCCTCCGCTCGAAGGAAATGGCGGAGTCGAAAGGGTACCGGATGCTGCACGCCCTCGTGGATTCCATATGGCTCCGGCGGGAGGGAGCGACACGAGCGGACTACGAGCAGCTGGCCGGGGAGATTTCCCGGGAGGTGGATCTGCCGCTGGAGCTGGAGGGAATCTTCCGGTGGATCGTCTTTGTGCGGTCAAAATCAAACCCAACAATCGGGGTGTCCAACCGGTACTTCGGCGTGTTTGAGGACGGGACGGTGAAAAGCCGCGGCATTGCTCTTCGGCGGCGGGACACGCCGGCCATTGTGTGTGAAACCCAGGAACGGATGCTGTCGGTGCTGTCCGGGGCCACCTCGGCGGAGGAATACCGGGAACGCATTCCGGAGGCGCTGGACGTGCTGGAGGCCTCCGTGCAGCGGGTTCGGGACCACGACGTCACCCCCGAGGAACTCGCCATTCAGACGCGGATTTCAAAAGACCCGGAAGACTACAAACACAACACCGTCTCGGCGTGTGCCGTCAAATGGCTGCTGGATTCGGACGTGGACCTGATGCCGGGCGAGATGATTTCGTACGTCATTCGGGACCGGTCGGCCGAGATTCCGAAGAAACGAGCGGTGCCTCTATCGTTCGTGGCCGAGGAGTTCGAATACGATCAGGACGAGTACGTTCGGTACCTCCGGGAGGCCGCGTGGACACTGGTGCAACCATTTGTGGAAGAGAAGGAGAAACTCGCTTCGTGAGGACCCGTATGGTACGTCCCGAGGTGTTCGAGTACAGGTTCCGCTCCGTTGACCAACGAGGTCGTGATGATGTTGGGGATGGTGGGGTTGTTGCTATTTTGTCGTTCCGCCGGTTTCCTTCTGTTCCTGCCCGAACTTCTTTCTGGCCTTCCACCGGTAGTATTCTTCGATGTTGGTGAAGCGTCGGTAGGTCTCTAGTAATTTCTTAATGGAATAAATCCAGAGATCTCCGCTTCCGGTAGCAAGATAGATTTTTTCCCCGTTCGGGCCGAAGGTGGCATCCCCCACACGATTGCCCGGTCCAATTTCGGCAAACATCGTTCGATCGTTCAGCCCCTCCTGAAGATCCCGGTTCAAAAAATACAGGAGAACATCGGCCCCTCGTTCTTCCATTTCGATGGGCAACCCGTCCAGATCCGTCACTTCGTGGTCCTGTAATATTATATACTCTTTCAGCTTCAATTTGCTTCGTTTTTCGATACGAAAATCATCGTTGAGGATATACATCTCCAGTAGATAGTTACATCCCTTAGCAAACAATATCGTTCGACCGAAAAGACGGTGAAAACTTAACTGTACGATTTCCTTCTCGGAGGTGGGGAACCGTCGAACCGGTTCAAGAGATTCCGTGCTCCAGAAGGTGATGTGTTCCTTTCCTTTCGGTGTAAGACGTTGATCGAACGAAAAATAGTTTCCGTCGGGGGAGAAGACAATATTTCTTCCGAAGATTTCATCATTATATGGTCGTTTTATCAGTTTTACGAACCGAGGGGGGTCTTTGGCGACATTCCAGATTTCAATCCTTGATTTCTCTTCAGTGTTATGGGGATTTAACGTAAAAAGCATTCTCTTCCCGTCCGGAAAAAACCGTATATCGTGAACATGCTGGATATTTCGTTTGTCTACCTTGGGTTTCCATTTTTTGATGATTTTGCCGGTCTTTACGTTGGTGATCCGGAGCACCCCCTCTCCCATGCCCACAAGCCACGGTTTGTCCGGATGCCAATCTGTTCCGGCCCCGCCGGCGTTTCTAAGTTTTTTTATTCTTTTCTTCTTGTTCAGATCCACGATGTACTGTGTGCCGGAACTGCCGATGGCCAGGTACCGCCAGGAAGGGGTCTTTGACGGACGGACCCGGTACTTAAATCCCGCGCCAAGACGGAT